>NZ_BOMN01000049.1 GCF_016862215.1 Winogradskya humida | reverse complement strand
TAGAGGTCGCAGAGGTCGCAGCCGCGAGGGTTGGACCCTCCGCAGCCATGAGGGTCCCAGCTTCAGCAGCCGCAGGGGTAGCAGTCACGGGGATCGCAGCCTCAGCAGCCACGGGCGTCGCAGCCTCAGCAGCCACGGGCGTCGCAGCCTCAGCAGCTGCGGGGATAGCAGCCACAGGCTTGGCGGCATCCGAATCGCCAGGCTCAGAGATGGCAGCCTCCGATGTCGCCGATTCAGAGATGGCAGCCTCATGCCCGACATTTTCGGACGCGGACGCGGAGGCGGCCGAGGTAACGGACTCAGGCCTGGCAACGTCAGAGTCAGCGACCTCGGGGGTAACCGGTTGGAAGTCAGCAAGCTCAGAAGGAACCGGCTCAGGGTCAGCAAGCTCAGAGTCAACCGGCTCAGGGTCAGCAGGGTCAGAGTCAACCGGCTGAGGATCAGCAAGCTCAGAGTCAACCGACCGACGATCAGCGCGCTCCCCGACGACACCCGCCGTGCCATCGGACGAGCCGGCCAGCGCGCCGACCGGCGGGCCGGAAGTGGGCAGCTCGGGGCCGCCGTTGTCGGCGTCGGCAGGGCTGGAATTCCGCGCGCCGGCACCAGCGGACCCGGCCTCGTCAGGATCAGGCGGGGACGCGTCAGCAGGGTAGCCAGGCAAACTCACGCCCGCCATGCTCGCACGCGCCCCAACCCGACCCCATTCACAGGTCAAGCACCGCCCGGAGTGCGATATCCAGGTTCTCCACGCTGGCCGGGGCGAGCTCGCCCCGGCGCTCGATCAGATAGTCCTTCATCACCTGGCCGAGCAGGGGTGTCCGGGCGATTCCCACCGACATGCCGGTTGAGTCCCTGAGGGCAGGCTCGGCGATCCGCACCGGCATGACGTCCGACAGCGGCACGGTCAGGACTGCGTCCCGGTCGGCAGTCAGCGTGTCGTGGCCGACGATGACCACTGCGCGTTTGGATCCGAGGCGGGAGACCACCCAGATCTCACCACGCCTCATTCGGTCTCCTCGGCGAACATCTGGTCCATGACATGCTCCCGCCAGTCCCGCATGTCGTCGGGGTGCTGCCGTTCGTAGTCCGCCATGAGCTTGGCGGACTCGGCGATCGCCCAGTGCCAGACCGCCTGGCGGAGAAATTCGTCCAGCGGCACACCCCGGGAGGCAGCGGTCTCCCGCACCCCGCGGAGCACCGCCGATTCCATCAGGAAGGAGACCTGCTCGGTGGGCTTGGTTGCTATTTTTGAGATAGTCACAGCGCTAGATTACTAATGACTAATGATCGTTTCCACCCCGCGCAACCCTGCCTGTGGATAACCCGGGAAATCCTGTGGATAAAGTGCGAAGGCCGGGACCCCTCGCGGGATTCCGGCCTTCGTGGCAGAGCGTGGGTCAGGCTGCGGCGACGCTGAGGCCTACCTCGTTGACGCCTCGGGTGGCGTCGACGGCTAGTTCGCCGTTGCCCGAGCGGGACAGGGCGCGCAGGGTCCAGGTGCCCGGGGCGGCGAAGAAGCGGAAGACGCCCTGGGGGGAGGTGACAACCTCGGCGGTGAATTCGCCGGTGGAGTCGAGGAGGCGGACGTATGCGCCGGCCACCGCTTCGCCTTCGGCGCTGGTCACCGTGCCGGTGATGACGGTTTCCTTCTGGAGGTCGACGCTGGCCGGGATGGGAGCCGACTGGTCGGGGGCGGCGCAACCGTCCGCGATGTTGGAGGGGCTGGTCATCCGGGTCACGCCTTTCCGGGTTCGTCGCCGAGGGCGATCGGGACGCCGATGAGCGAGCCGTACTCGGTCCACGAACCGTCGTAGTTCTTCACGTTCTCCTGGCCGAGGAGCTCCTTGAGCACGAACCAGGTGTGCGAGGAGCGCTCGCCGATGCGGCAGTAGGCGATGGTGTCCTTGCTGCCGTCGAGGCCCGCGTCGCCGTAGATCTTGGTGAGGTCGGCGTCGGACTTGAAGGTGCCGTCCTCGTTGGCGGCCTTGCTCCACGGGACGCTGATCGCGGTGGGGATGTGGCCGCCGCGCTGGGACTGCTCCTGCGGGAGGTGGGCCGGGGCGAGGAGGCGGCCGGCGAACTCGTCGGGGCTGCGGACGTCGACGAGGTTCTTCTCGCCGATCGCGGCGACGACCTCGTCGCGGAACGCGCGGATCGAAAGGTCGGGCGCCGAAGCCTCATACGAAGTCGTGGCCCGGGTGGGGATGTCCTTGCTGTACGGGCGGGCGTCGAGCTCCCACTTCTTGCGGCCGCCGTCGAGCAGCTTCACGTCGCCGTGGCCGTAGAGCTTGAAGTACCAGAACGCGTACGCCGCGAACCAGTTGTTGTTGCCGCCGTAGAGGATGACTGTGTCGTCGTTGCTGATGCCGCGGTCGGAGAGGAGCTTGGAGAACTGCTCCTGGTTCACGAAGTCCCGGCGGACCGGGTCCTGCAGGTCGGACTTCCAGTCGATCTTGATCGCGCCGGGGATGTGGCCACCGTCGTACGCGGTGGTGTCCTCGTCGACCTCGACGAAGACAACGCCCGGGGTCTCGAGGTTCTTCTCGGCCCAATCGGCAGAGACGAGTGCGGTGTCGCGACTCATCGCGGTACTCCCTTGGTCAGGTGAGAGAGGGGTGAGTCAGCGCGGGGGGACTTTGGAGAGGTCGCACGCGCGCTGAACCGGGAAAACGGATCACGCTTTGCGTACGGCGCCACTGCCGGGCTAAGGAAATGCGGAAGTGGCCCCGTCAGATGACGGGGCAACACAGGCAGGCGGCCACGCGGCACAGGTCGACCGCGCGCCTCTTGGTGAGCAGCAGGAGGCTCATGGGACTGACCCTACCAGCGGTTCCAGAGCCCGGAACACCGTCGACCACCATCCGGGACGGAGGCGGCCGTCACAGTCCGCCCGAACTCAGCGACACATTGTTGGCTCCCGTGGTCACCACCAGGCCGTCCGCGCGGGGTTCGACCTTCTGGACCTTGAGGTTCAGCGGCAGCGCGGGCACGGCCAGGTCGTAAGAGAGCTGTTGCACGTAGTTGTCGATCAGATTGCGGACCAGCGGGATGTTCGGCAGCCCGTCGGCGGTCACGTCGGCGAAGCGGACCTTCACGACGCCATCCGTCACCTCGAGATTTGCGGTGCCGGTGACGTTGAACGTCTGGCCCAGCGCCTCGACCGGCGCTGTCCCGACGAGTTTGCCGTCCTTCTCCCCCACGGTCAGGCCCTTCTGCCCGATGAGGGTGGCCAGGTCGGCGTACGCAATGGTGCCTGTGCCGGTCACCGTGCCGGCCTTGATGTCCCCGTTGCCGTTGCGCAGGGTGTCGATCGGCGCGTCGACGTCCTTGGCCCGGATGTCCAGCGTCGGCATCTTGATCTTCTGGTCCGCGGTGCCGGTCGGGGCGGTGAAGTTGTTCAGCAGGATCTTGATCTCCTGGTAGTCACCGCTGGCGACCTGCGTCAGGAACGGGACGCCCTCGACCGTGACGTCGGGCTTCTCGGCGGTCGCCTTCTGGTTGGCCAGCTGGTCCGACACCCGGTCACCGATGACCCGTTCCGCATAGGACGCCGCGACCCGGTCGGCCACGACCAGCGCCACGGCCAGCAGGATCAGGAGCACCAGGAAGGTGATCAGCAGGCGCCGGCCCCATCGCTTGCGGGGTTTGGCGGACCCGTACACCTCAGCCACTTGTTGCTCCTCGCGACGACCTTCAGGGAATGGCGACGGTGACGGTATATGCCCAGTGCCACGACTCGGGACACGCGTAACAGGTCAGGAAAGCATGAAACTGGTCAGGATGTACGTGACCGGCAGGGACAGTGCGAACGCGCCGAGCGGACCCTGCATGTGCCGGGCCACCCAGAACGTCGGCGCGTCGCCGGCCATGCTGCGGCCCGCCTCGGAGAAGTTGACCGCGAGGTCGACCAGCCCGGCGATGCCGGCGACCGCGAAGCCGAGGATCGCGCCCTTGGCCGGCGTGAACGGCAGCACGAGGACGCTGCCCAGGGCCGCGGCCGCGAGGGTGCCGAGCATCGCGCCGAGGATCACGCCGGTCGCGCCGCGGGGCACCGCCGGGGCGATCCTCGGTTTAGGGAAGACCGCGTCGGTCAGATGCGCCACCAGCAGGGACAGTGCCACGGCGGCGAGGCAGACCAGCACCGCCTGGGTGCCGATCGGCTTGCGGACGAGCACGAGCGGCGTCGCGAAGGAAACCACGCCGAGCACGATGACGAACGTGCCGCCGAGGGCGTCGCGCAGCTGGAGCCGGTCCCTGGCGCGGATGGTCTGGCCGACCAGCGCCACCACGAAACCGCCGACGAGCAGGTAAATGAGGTCCAGCACGCCGGCCGGGTCGCTGGTCACCGCCAGGTAGTCGGCAGCCAGGCCCGTGGCCATGCACACCCCGGCGACGATCCCGGCCGCGGGCGGCCGGATCGCCATGGTGAAGGCCAGGACGTAGAGCGCCTGCACACCGAGGAGCACGATGGCGTACGGCAGCCGCGCATCGGGGCCCGACGACTGCGCGCCGAGGATCAGGCCGGCACCCAGCAGCGCCGCGAAGCCGCCGATCGCGACCGACAACTGGCGGCGTACGGGAACGAATCGAACTTCTTCTTCGAACTCGTCCTCGTCGTCCTCGGCCGGCTCCTCCGGACGGTCGCCGGCGTAGAAGCCGGAGTCGCCCCGGCGCGGCGCGGAACGAGCGATCTCCCGGGAGACATCCTCGTCCCAGGCATCGCTGTCTCGCGGGGTGGTGGGAAACACGTCTGCGATGGTGCCAGACCCGGAGCAAAACGTCCCCATCGCGGGCCGTCCCGCTATCCGGCATGATCAGACCGGCGTTTCGTCACCTCCCGGCAACATGGGTACGCTCCCAGCTGGTGCGATGTGCCACTCGGGTAAAAGGCTGGTTACCAATTAGCCGTTCGGCCACCTCCGGGGCGTTCATCACATCACTCGGTGTTCGGATATGGGTGATCTACCGAATGCATCGGTTAAGGTATTCGCAGCCCACCCGTCGGTGACGCCGGGAAGAGACCCTCCGGATGTGCAGCCCTGTGCCGCGCAGACCGGGTCACCCGAGCGGCCCTCGTGCCGCGAGGATCGAGGTGAGTGTGGAAATCCTCCTGTTGGTGACGGCCCGCGCCGGTGAGCCTTCCGCCGTGCTCCCCGCCCTGGACCTGCTGCCCCACTCCGTGCGCACCGCTCCCCGCGATGTGCGCACTCTGGTGTCGGGCCCGAGCCCGGATGCCGTGCTGGTCGACGCCCGCTCCGAGCTGTCGGAGGCCCGGGCCACCTGCCGCATGCTGCACGCCACGGGCATCGGCGTGCCGCTGATGGCCGTTGTGACCGAGGCCGGGCTGATCGCCCTCAACGCCGACTGGGGTGTCGACGACGTCATCCTGGCCAGCGCCGGACCGGCCGAGGTCGAGGCCCGGCTGCGCCTGGGTGTCGGCCGGCTGACCAATGCCACGGCCGGGGCCGGTGGCTCCATCCGGGCCGGCGAGCTCAACATCGACCCCGACACGTACGCCGCCAAGCTCAAGGGCCGGCCGCTCGACCTCACCTACAAGGAGTTCGAGCTGCTCAAGTTCCTGGCGCAGCACCCGGGCCGGGTCTTCACCCGCGACCAGCTGCTGCGTGAGGTCTGGGGCTACGACTACTTCGGCGGCACCCGCACGGTCGACGTCCACGTCCGCCGCCTGCGCGCCAAGCTCGGCTCCGAGTACGAATCGATGATCGGCACCGTGCGTCAGGTCGGCTACAAGTTCGTCGTGCCGCCGACCGGCCGCCAGCTCCCCGACAACGAGCCCGTCTCGCTGCCGGTCTGACCAGTGCCTGAAGTGCAACTCACCGCCGCCGAGGTGGCCGACGTCATCGCGTTGGTCACCGCGGCGGCTGAGGTCGACGGCGTCCACCCGCTCTCCGAGGACGGCGTTCTCGGCCTGCGCGGCACGACCCATCGGCACCTTCTCACCTACGCCGACGGCGGCGACCTCGCCGGATATGCGTTTGTGTCCGGCACAGCCGGTGAGCTGATCGTGCACCCCAAGCACCGTCTGCACGGCCACGGCACCGCGCTGCTGACCGCCGCGGGCCCGGGCGAGCTGCAGTTCTGGGCCCACGGCGACGAGCCGGCCGCCCGCGCTTTCGCGGAGAAGCACGGCTTCACCCGTGACCGCGTCCTCTGGCAGATGCGCCGCAGCCTCACCGCGCCCGAGCTGCCCGACGTCCCGCTCCCCGACGGCGTGCGGGTGCGCGCCTTCGTCCCGGGAGCGGACGACGAGGCCTGGCTGGGCGTGAATTCCCGCGCCTTCGACCACCACCCCGAGCAGGGCGGATGGACGCATGACGACCTGCGGCTGCGGTTCGCCGAGCCCTGGTTCGACCCGGCCGGTTTCCTGCTGGCCGTCGACGCCGACGACAAGCTGCTCGGTTTCCACTGGACAAAGGTCCACGCCGCCGAGGGCGACACTCCGGCGATCGGTGAGATCTACGTGCTCGGCGTCGACCCGGGTGGTCACCGCCGCGGCCTCGGCGCCGCGCTCAGTGTCGCCGGGCTGCGTCACCTCGCCGCCCAGGGACTCGCCGACGCCCTGCTCTACGTGGACGAGTCCAACACCGCGGCGGTCGCGCTCTACCGTCGTCTCGGCTTCGAGGTCTTCTCCACCGACGTTCAGTACGCCCGTCACATCTGAGTTCGCGAGGTCCAGAGCTCGGGGAAGACCGTCCGGCTCATGCTGCGCTGCAACCAGCCGAGCCCGTTCGAGCCGCCGCTGCCCACCTTCGCCCCCATCGTGCGCTGCACCGCTTTGAGGTGCTGGTAACGCCAGTCGCCGAACCGGTCGGCGACGTCGGTGAGGGCCTCGCCGAGCATCCGCAGGTGGTTGTCCGGGCCGTTGTCGCGGTAGATGAGCACCCAGGCCGCGGCCACCGACGCGTCCGCCTCGTGGTCCACGGTCAGGTCGCGGTCGAGCAGCTCCGGTTCGAGGTCGTGGCCGTGCCGGGCGAGCAGCGCGATCACCTCGTCCCAGAGGCTCGGCTCGTGCAGCGCCGCCGTCAGCTCGTCGTGGACGTCGCTGCCGCGGAAGGGCCGGATCAGGGCGGCGTTACGCAGGCCGAGCAGGAACTCCACGTGCCGGTACATCGCCGACTGGAAGCCGGAGCCCTCGCCCAGCAGGTCCCGGAACCGGTTGAAGTCGTCCGGGGTCATCCAGCGCAGCGTCTGCCAGGCCGCGTTGAGGCCCTCCAGGTGCAGTGCGGCGCGGCGCAGCGGGGCCAGCGCCGGCCACACCTCGTCGGCGCGCAGCAGGGTGCGGGCCTCGCGCAGCTCGTGCCGGACCAGGTTGAAGTACAGCTCCATGATCTGGCTGACGACCAGGAACGACATCTCACCCGGGTCCGTGCTGAGGGGTTGCTGCAGCGTGTGCAGGGTGCTCGCGTGCGTATAGGTGTCGTAGGGCACCCGCTGTGCGAACTCGAGGGTGGGACGGCCGCCGGTGCGCGCCGCCCGTTCGTCCCGCTCCGAGGCGGTCGTCGATGCCAGATTCACGGTGACCATCCTTTCGCCGTGGGGCCCGGCGGTGAATACCGAATCAACGGTGCCGATCCCCCGGGACAGGTGATCGGACACTAGATTTGCAAGATCGGTTTCAGATCGGAAGGTGGCCTGGATGGACGCGATGGACTGGGCCCTGCTGCGGGAGCTCCAGGCCGATGCGCGGCTGTCCTACAGCGAGCTGTCCCGGCGCGTACATCTGTCGCCGCCCGCGGTGGCCGAGCGGGTCCGCCGGCTCGAGGAGAACGGCGTGGTCACCGGCTATCACGCCCACGTCGATCTGGCCCGGACCGGACGCGACGTGATCGCCCTGGTCACGATGTCCTGTTACGGCGCGACCTGCCTGCTGCTCGACGAGGCTGTGCCGGGCTGGCCGGAAGTCATGGAGATCTACCGGGTCACCGGCGACGCGTGCAGCGTGCTGAGGGTCGCGACCGCCTCGATGGAGGCCTTCGAGACGGTGATCGACAGGCTCGGCAAATACGGCCAGCCATCGAGCACCATGGTTTTGTCAACCCCCCTCCCATGGCAGCCGGTCCTCCCACTGCCCTGACGGACGGAACAAGATGATCAGCAGGTAAACGAAAAAGGCCTCGACAGGCGTCCAGAAGGTGAACGCTGGGTTCGTGATCAGGAGCACATCCCACCCGCCACACCCGTCTCAACCCGGGTAAAGAGGTGGTGACTCGCCCGGAAATTGGCGGACATTTAGGTCAACAGACGCGCGGTTCACGTAACGGACAACCCCTCCTCAGCCAAAGGAAACTTTGCGGGGTCTACCTGTTCACCCCTAGTTCATTTAGGCCCGGCATCCCGGTCACCTGGAACTTTTAGCTTTCCGATGTGCCGATGAGAGTTCGGCCGCCGGGAGCATCGGAGCCCGGATATGCATTTTCATTGAAGGGGAAACCGTGAAGCTCCAGCGGTACTACGTTGCTGGTATTGCCATGACCGCCGCATTCGCGCTCACCGCGTGTGGCTCTGACAACGCCGAGGAACCCACCGCGGGTGCCGCCTCGGCTGCAGCGGGGAACTGCGCTGCCGGTCAGCTGACCGCGCAGGGTTCGTCCGCGCAGAAGAACGCCATGGACGAGTGGATCAAGACCTACCAGGGCCAGTGCGCCGACGCCAAGATCGGCTACGAGGGCACCGGCTCCGGCGCGGGCATCCAGGCGTTCATCGCCGGCACCGCCGACTTCGCCGGTTCCGACTCCGCCCTGAAGCCGGAGGAGCAGCCGCAGGCCGACGCCAAGTGCCCCGGTGGCCAGGCGCTCAACCTCCCGATGGTGACCGGCCCGATCGCGGTCGTCTACAACGTCGAGGGTGTCAAGGACCTGAACCTCTCGTCCGCGACGATCGCCAAGATCTTCGCCGGCACGATCAAGACCTGGAACGACCCGGCCATCGCCGCCGAGAACTCCGGCGCCACGCTGCCGAGCACGGCCATCGCGACCGTCCACCGCTCGGACGAGTCGGGCACCACCGACAACTTCACCAAGTACCTCAGCAAGACCGCCGAGGCTGACTGGACCTTCAGCAACGCCAAGGCGTGGAAGGCCCCGGGCGGCACCGGCGCCAAGGGCTCGGACGGCATCGCGCAGGCCGTCAAGAGCACCGCGGGCAGCATCTCCTACGTGGAGCTCTCCTTCGCGGAGAACAGCGACCTGTCCAAGGCCAAGATCAAGAATGGCGCGGGCGAGTACACCGAGCTGACCGGCGAGAGCGCCGGCAAGACCATCGAGGGTGCCAAGGTCAAGGGCACCGGCGATGACCTCGCGCTCGACATCGACTACAGCACCACCACGGCGGGTGCCTACCCGATCGTTCTGGTGACGTACGAGATCGCCTGCAGCAAGGGCAGCGCGAAGGCCGCCGCGATCAAGGGCTTCCTGACCTACACCTCGAGCACGGGTGGCCAGTCGGCCCTCGCCGAGCTCGGCTACGCGCCGCTCCCCGAGTCGGTGCGCAGCAAGGTCGAGGCCTCGGTCGCGAAGATCTCCTGAATTACCCCCGCCGGTAGCTAACCCCCTCTAGACGACAGCGAGCGAGCGAATGGGTGACTATCCGTCCCGCTCGGCGAGCAACGCCGCCGGCGGTCCTGGTGTGACAGCACGTCACGCCCGGGCCGCCGGCGACGGCGTATCGCCGATCCCTCCCGACGACCTCTCCGGCAACCGCCCGCCGCAGGGTGGTGGGGGTGCGCTGCCCAAGAAGGCCCGGTTCTCCATGGAGACCGGCTTCAGAGGGCTCAGCACGGCCGCCGGCGCGATGGTGCTCGTCATCATCGTGGCCATCGCGATCTTCCTGATCTCGAAGGCCGTGCCCGCCCTCAGCAAGAACGACGCGAACTTCCTCACCTCCAAGGAATGGTTCCCGAACGACACGCAGCCGCACTTCGGTATCGCGGCGCTCGCCTTCGGAACGGTTCTGACCTCCGTCATCGCGCTGATCGTGGCGGTACCGATCGCGCTGGGGATCGCGCTCTTCCTGTCGCACTACGCACCGAAGCGGCTCGCCACGCCGCTCGGCTTCGTCATCGACCTGCTCGCCGCGGTGCCCAGTGTCGTCTTCGGTCTGTGGGGCCGCGACGTCTTCCTGGAGCCGGTGCAGAGCTTCTCCATCTGGCTCAACAAATACTTCAGCTGGATCCCGCTCTTCGGCGGCGACGGCCCGTTCGGCCGCTCGGTCATGCTCGGCTCGCTGGTGCTGGCCATCATGGTCCTGCCGATCGTCACCTCGCTGTCGCGCGAGGTCTTCCAGCAGACACCGGGGATGAACGAGGAAGCCGCGCTGGCCCTCGGCGCCACGAAGTGGGAAATGATCCGCACGGCCGTGCTGCCCTACGGCAAGCCCGGCGTCCTCGCCGCGGTGATGCTCGGCCTGGGCCGCGCCCTCGGTGAGACCATCGCCCTGGCGCTGACCCTCGGCATCACGTTCACCATCTCGGCCAACCTGATCCAGAGCGGCGGCAACTCCATCGCCGCCAACATCGCCAACACCTTCGGCGAGGCGAACGCCACCGGCCGCGGCGCCCTGATCGCCTCCGGCCTGGTGCTCTTCGCCATCACTCTGGTGGTCAACATGGCAGCGCGGGCGATCATCTACCGCCGCCGCGAGTTCCGGGACAGTGCGGCATGACCGACTGCACCGGACGTAAGGAATGCAGGAAGGGCCAGAAGGACATGCCGAAGGTGAG
>NZ_BOMN01000048.1 GCF_016862215.1 Winogradskya humida | reverse complement strand
TTCAGTATGAGCCTCTTAGAGCAAGAGACCGATGGCGTCATCATGACGCCGGACAACATCCGGACCAAGAAGCTTCCGCTCGTCGCCGAACTCGGTGTCGCTGTCGTCGCCCTGGTCGTCTCGGCGGCGCTGGTCCTGGGCACCGGCATCGGCAACTGGGTGCTGGTCGTGTTCCTCGGCATCGTCTTCTACCTGGTCGGGCTCTTCTTCGCCGCGAGCCGGGTCGAGGGCAAGCGGTCCGCGAAGAACAAGATCTGGCGCACCATGATCTACGCGGCCTGCCTGCTGGCGATCCTGCCGCTGGCCTCGGTCGTGTGGACGCTGGTCTCCAAGGGTGCCGCCCGCCTCGACGGCGACTTCTTCGGCTCGTCGATGAACAACATCGGTGCCCGGGACGCCAACGGTGGCGCGTACCACGCCATCATCGGCACCCTGGAGCAGGTCGGCATCGCCACCCTGCTGGCCGTCCCGCTGGGCGTCCTCGGCGCGATCTACCTCGTCGAGTACGGCCGCGGCAAGTTCGCCCTGACGGTCCGCTTCTTCGTCGACGTCATGACGGGCATCCCGTCGATCGTCGCCGGCCTGTTCGTGCTGGCGTTCTGGGTGCTCATCGTCAGCCCCTGGTTCAACGACGGCACACCGCGGTTCTCCGGATTCGCGGCGTCACTCGCGCTGACGGTGCTGATGCTGCCGACGATCGTACGGTCGACCGAGGAGATGCTGCGCCTCGTGCCGGGGCCGCTTCGCGAAGGTGCGTACGCTCTGGGCGTACCCCAATGGAAGACGATCTTGAAGGTTGTCCTCCCCACCGCGTTGCCGGGCATCGTCACGGGCGTCATGCTCGCCGTCGCCCGTGCCGCCGGTGAGACCGCGCCGGTGCTGCTCGTCGCAGGCGGCGCGGCGGCGATCAACATGGACCCGTTCGCGGGCAACCAGTCGTCGCTGTCGCTCTTCGTCTACCAGCAGGCGGGCGACGCCTCCCGCTATGCCCCCGACCGCGCATGGACGGCGGCATTGACGCTGGTCGCCCTGGTCCTCATCCTGACCATCGCAGCGAAGCTGCTCGCCCGCCGCAACCGGCTGTCCTGAAGTAGAGGTGTCCCCCATGGCCAAGCGCATCGAGGCGAGCAACGTCTCGTCCTATTACGGTTCCTTCAAGGCGATCGACAGCATCTCGATGACCGTCGAGCCGAAGACGATCACGGCCCTCATCGGCCCGTCCGGCTGCGGCAAGTCGACGTTCCTGCGGTCCATCAACCGCATGCACGAGGTGCTGCCGAACGCCCGCATCGAGGGCCGGCTGACCATCGACGACCAGAACATCTACGACCCGGACGTCGACGTCACCGCGGTCCGCCGGATGATCGGCATGGTCTTCCAGCGCCCCAACCCGTTCCCGACGATGTCGATCTACGAGAACGCGGTCGCGGGCCTCAAGCTCAACGGCGTCAAGAAGAAGTCCCTGCTGGACGACGCGGCCGAGAAGTCGCTGCGTTCCGCGAACCTCTGGGACGAGGTCAAGGACCGGCTCAACCGCCCCGGCGCCGGCCTCTCCGGCGGCCAGCAGCAGCGTCTCTGCATCGCCCGCACCATCGCGGTCCAGCCGCAGGTCGTCCTCATGGACGAGCCCTGCTCGGCGCTCGACCCGATCTCCACGCTGGCGATCGAGGACCTGATGTTCAAACTGAAGGACCAGTTCACGATCATCATCGTGACGCACAACATGCAGCAGGCCGCCCGGGTCAGCGACAAGACCGGCTTCTTCTCGATCGACAAGACCGGCGAGCCCGGCCGCCTGATCGAATACGCCGACACGCAGAAGATCTTCTCCAACCCCACGGAGAAGAAGACCGAGGACTACATCACCGGCCGCTTCGGCTGAGCCTCACGGAATCGTCACCACGGCGCCGCCGTCATCGGTCAGCTCCACCAGGGGCATGACCGGGACGGCGGCGTTTCTGCTCGCGCTCGCTGCCACCAGATCTTCCATTTTTCGGTACGCCACCAGCTGGTTCAGAGTCACTCGGGTCGGCGGGAGCATCGCCAGGCCCGCGGCAGCGTCCAGACTCACCCAGGTCGTCCCCTCGGTCTCACCGGAAACGTCCCGTGCCGTCTGAGCCTGCGGCAGCAGCGCGACAAAGAACCACGTGTCGAACCGCTTCGGCTCGAACTCCGGCGTGATCCACCGCGACCACGGCAACAGCAGGTCGTCACGCAGCCGCAGCTCCCGCTTCGCCAGCAGCGCGTCCAGGGTCAGCTCCCGCGCCGCGACAGCCGCCCGATCGGCCTCCCACTCGGGCCCGCTCACATCCCCGACCGTACGGTCCGGCTCGCCCACCGGCCCGGCCAGCAGAACCCCCGCCTCCTCGAACAGCTCGCGGATCGCCGCACCGACCACGGCCCGCGCCTGCTCGCCGGGCACACCGAGCCGCTGCGCCCAGTCCCCGCGAATCGTCTCGGGCCGGTCAGCCGCATCCACGCGCCCACCAGGAAACGCGTAAACACCGCCGAAGACCATCGTCCCGGCTCGTTTCAGCAGGTAGACGTCACGGCTCGACGGATCCAGCAGCACCACGGTCGCCGCGGGCCGCGCCACCGCCGGCGGACCGGAAAACTCACGTGCGCGCTTGACCATGGCGTCCGGCAACGGCATCGAAAGACTCACCCCCCGATCCTCCCACCGCCCGGGCGATGCCTGCCCCTCGACCGCCACCGGGAGATACCGTGGCGATCATGACCGCTCAGACCACCCGCTGGGGCATCCTCGGCACCGGAGGCATCGCCGCCACGTTCGCGTCCGACCTCCCGCTCGTCCCCGGCGCCGAACTCGCCGCAGTCGGCTCCCGCACCCAGGAAGCCGCCGATGCCTTCGCCACCAAGCACGGCGCCGCCCGCGCCCACGGCTCCTGGGCCGCCCTCGCCGCCGACCCCGACGTCGACGTGATCTACGTGGCCACCCCGCACTCGTCCCACCACGCCGCCTCGATGGTCTGCCTCGAAGGCGGAAAATCGGTCCTCATCGAAAAGCCGATGACCCTCGACCTGGCCAGCTCCGCCCAGCTCGTCCAGGAAGCCCGCACCCGCGAACTCTTCCTCATGGAAGCCATGTGGATGCGCTGCAACCCCGCCATCCGCAAAATCCGCGACCTCATCACCGAGGGCGCCATCGGCGACATCGTCACCCTCCACGCCGACTTCGGCCTCCAGGGCCCGTTCGAACCCACCCACCGCCTGCGCGACCCCGCCCTCGGCGGCGGCGCCCTGCTCGACCTGGGTGTCTACCCCATCCACTTCGCCGACCTCATGCTCGGCGCCCCGGAAACAGTCCACAGCTGGGCCACCCTCACCCCGGAGAACGTGGACGAGACCACCGGCATCCTGCTCGGCTACGCCTCAGGCGCGGCCGCCACCCTGACCTGCAGCATCGCCGGCGAATCCCGCAACGCCGCGACCATCACCGGCACCCGGGGACGCATCGAGATCCCGCCGGGCTTCTTCAACGCCCGCACCTTCGATCTGATCCGGGGCGGCGAAGTCGAAACCTTCGACCTTGATTACGAGGGGAGCGGCTACCAGTTCGAGGCGATCGAGGTCCAGCGCTGCCTGGCCCACAACTTCCCCGAGAGCCCGCTGGTCCCGCACACCACCACGCTCGAAATCATGACCCTGATGGACACCATCCGTGCCGAGATCGGTGTCAGCTACTGACCTCCTCCCGCACCGCTCGCCCCTGTCCCGCCGCCCGGGACAGGGGCATCTTTGTGTCCACCGTCACCCTAGATCAAATCTAGTCACCCCGCTAGCCTAGTCGCGGAGCAACCGATGCCCTTCGATGCAGCTCAACAACGGAGTGACGCGCATGAACAAGCAGCCGGATCCCACCCCCGCGACCTGGACGATCGAAGTATGCAAAACCCGGGCCGGACGCGAACCCTTCACCACGTTTCTTAACTCACTCAATCCATACCAGCGAGCAATTGCCGCTACCGCGATCAGGACAGTCCTCGCCACCCGAGGCCATGCCGTATGCGAAACGGAATGGGGCAAGCCCCTCGGGAAAGGCCTCTACGAGTTCCGCGTGCGTCGAACCCTGGCAGCGATCTGCAGTGAGGCGGGAATCGATCCCCCCTCCGGCATCCCTGGCGGTGGACGAGTACTACTTCGCATCTTTTTTGTCGTCTACGGAGATCGGATCGTGCTTTTACTCGGCGGCTACAACAAGGGCAGAGATCCGTCGCGGTTCCGCCAGCTACGAGAGATCAGGCGAGCCCGCTCCATCCTCAAGGAGTTCAGGCAAGACCAGTGAACCGCACCCACATGCGGCGCTAGTCTCTTGACAACCACATGTGTTATAACCCATAATCCCAGCGGGAGGGTTACCCATGAACCGTTCTTTCGATGAGGTCATGCAGGACTTCGTCAGCACCGACCCAGACGTTCTGGCGTTCACGGCCGCAGCCGAGGTTCACTTCAAGGCTGCCGACGAGCGCACCTTCGGGATGGGGGAACGCATCGCCGCACGCCGCGAGGAACTCAACCTGACACAGGAGGAGGTTGCCGAACGGTCCGGCGTGCGGCAGTCGGAGATCTCGCGAATCGAGCGAGGCAAAGCTAATCCCACACAGGCAACGCTTGAGAAGATCGTCAGAGCGCTCGGTGCCAAGCTCGTGATCGCTCCGCTGCCCTGAACGGATGTGAGGCCGTCACCCGAGTCGGGTGACGGCCTCAATCATGTGACGTGTGTGGTCAGGCGTGGAACAGCGGCCGCACGCAGAAGTAGACGACGCAGCTGATTGCCGCGGCGGCTGGGAATGTGGTGATCCAGGCGATGACGATGTTGCCGGCGACGTTCCAGCGGACGGCGTTGAGGCGTTTGGTGGCGCCGACGCCCATGATGGCCGAGGTGATGGTGTGGGTGGTGGAGATCGGGGCGTGCAGGACCAGCGCGTTGAAGTACAGGATCGAGCTGGCGACCACCTCGGCGGCGAAGCCTTCCGCGGGGCCCAGGTCGATGATTTTGCGGCCCAGGGTGCGGATGATGCGCCAGCCACCGGCGTAGGTGCCGGCGGCGAGGACGGCGGCTGAGGTCCAGAAGACCCACCAGGGAATGTCGGTGGAGCTGTCCTGGAAGCCGCCGGTGTAGAGGGCGAGGACGATGATGCCCATGGTCTTGGCGGCGTCCTGCATGCCGTGGCCGACAGACATGAAGGCGGCGGAGACGGTCTGGGCGATGCGGAAGCCCCGGTTGAGTTTGCTGGGGTTGCCGCGGCGGAAGATCCAGAGGATGGCGAGCATGACGCCGAAGCCGAGGATCAGGCCGGCGACCGGCGAGATCACCATCGGGATGAGCACCTTGTCGGTGATGGTGCCCCACTCGATTTTCGCGTCGGCGGCGAAGAAGGTGGCGCCGACGAGACCGCCGAAGAGCGCGTGCGAGGAGCTGGACGGCAGGCCGAAGTACCAGGTGAGCAGGTTCCAGACGATGGCGCCGCAGACGCCGGCGAAGACCACGCCGAGGCTGGGTACGCCCTCGGGCAGCTTGACCAGGCCGTCGCCGACGGTTTTGGCGACGCCGGCGCCGAAGTGGGTGCCGATGAAGTTGCCGACCGCGGCCATGGCGAGGGCGACCCGGGGGGTCAGCGCGCGGGTGCTGACGCTGGTGGCGATGGCGTTGGCCGCGTCGTGGAAGCCGTTGGTGTAGTCGAAGGCCATCGCGGCGATGATCACCGCGAGGGTGGCGACGAGCTCGGGGGACAAGGTCTAGGACTCCTTGACCGTGATGGTCTCGACCGTGTTCGCGACGTGCTCGAACGCGTCGCAGGCGGCCTCGAGCTCGTCGGCGACCTCTTTCATCTTGAGCACGGTGAGAGCGTCGTACTCGCCGGAGAAGAGGCGGACGAGCAGCATCCGGTACGCCCGGTCGCCGTCGTTCTCGAGCCGGTTGATCTCGATCCAGTACTCCTCGAGGCCCTTCATCGAGCGCAGTTTCGGCATCGCGTCCGCGGTGATCTTCGCCTGCTGGTCGAGGACGTTGACCAGCTCGTGCATCTCGCGGGGCAGGGACGGCAGCTCGGTGAGGCCGTAGAGGTACAGCAGGTTGCCGACCGCTTCGAGGTGGTCCATCACGTCGTCGAGCTGGGAGCCCAGGGAGTAGATGTCCGCGCGGTCGAACGGGGTGATGAAGGTCGAGTTGATCTTCTTGTAGAGCGTGTGGGTGATCTCGTCGCTGTCGTGCTCGACGTCGGTCAGCCGATCGCTGACCGACTGCACGTCGACCCCGGGCAGAGCCAGCTCATTGAGCAGCTCGGTGCCGCGCACGAGGTTCTGGGCTGCCCGGGTGAACAGCTCGTAGAAGGCGCCCTCGGTGGGGCGGAAGGAGAACTTCACGGCGCGGACCTCGCTGAAGGGTGGGCGGATTCGAGGGAATGCTAGGAAACGCCTCCCCGGTTGCCGAGCCCGCCTACCCCCGCTCAGCACCCGTTCAGAGTTCGTTCATCTCCAGTTAACCTTGAACGGTCGCTTATGTGGATCTTTCAGGCAGGTTGCGCGCTACGGGTTAACGGCGGTGGCGCGTCCTGGCGTACGGGATGCCTGCGCAGTTGCCGCGCCAGACCACTGAGGTCCGCGTCGGCGATCACATCGACCCCCGCAGCGAGCAGTTCCTGCCAGATGGCCCGGCGGGCGGTTCTGGTCGCGCCCGGCACCCCACAGATCCGGACCGTACGGTCATCCTCGTGCGCGGCGGCGACAAGACCGTGCAGGTGGTGGCGTTCCTCTGCCGGCATGACCTCGCAGCCGTCCCAGCCGAAGCGGCGCGTCCACGATTCGCTGAGCATCGGCACCAGCTCGGGCGGGGCAGCCGGGTTGCCGATGTCGTCGAACGAGCCGTCCGCGAACGCGTACCTGTCGGTTTCGCCTGCCAGCAGCTGCCGCACGTCCACGATCCCGGTCACGGACACCGTCACGGCCCCCGGCTCGATCTGGCCGTCCAGGCACCGGCTGAGCAGGGGCGCATGGTCTTTCAACTGCTGATCAAGCATCCTGTACGCCCGGAGCAGCGCAACCGCGTCCCGCGTCGGCCCGGCAACCTCGACCACCAGCCGGAACGGCGCCCGCTGATCCCGGCAGAGTCGACCGCCGCGGGCCCGGGCACGCGCGAACAGGGGCGACAGGACCAGGCGGCGCAGCGTACGCCCAGGCTTCGGATCTCCCGCCCCCAGGAACAACTCGCCGTTGGGCCCGGGCCGCACGGGCACGGTCAGCCCGGCCAGCCCGCGCCGCAGCACTTCGGGCAGCGGATCGCCGTAGCGCGCGTCGACAACCGCGTGGCCCGCCGGCAGATAGGGGCGCGGACGGCGGGCCGCCGCGATCCCGAGGGTCGCCGCACCGGTCACACCGGCAACGCCGGCCACGCCGCCGAGCAGGGCTGCCACGTCCTGCGCCACTGTCGGTCCCCCCTTTCTCCCGTACACGAATCGGGTCAAAGCAGATATAGTGCCCACCACTGTGTCACATGTGACATCCGTGCACGGGCAACGTCGCGCAGAATTCAGCCATGGCCGCCGCATTGGTGAACGAGTTCGAGACCGAGCGACCGCACCTGCTCGCGGTCGCCTACCGGATGCTGGGCAGCCGGGCCGAGGCCGAGGATGTCGTGCAGGAGGCGTGGCTGCGCTACGACCGCGCCCGTGTGGGTGGTGACGAGATTCGCGACGTGCGGGGCTGGCTCACGACTGTCACCGGGCGGATCTGCCTCGACGTGCTCAAGTCGGCCCGGGTGCGGCGGGAGGCGTACCCCGGTCAATGGCTTCCCGAACCGATCGTCTCCCCGCAGGAGGACCCCGCGGAGCAGGTCGCGCAGCGACAGGAGGTCAGCCTCGCCCTGCTCGTGGTGCTGGAGAAGCTCACCCCCGAGCAGCGGGTCGCGGTGGTGCTGCACGACGTGTTCGCGGTGCCGTTCGAGGAGATCGCCGAGGTGCTCGGGACGACCGTCGCGGCGGCCCGGCAGCACGCCTCCCGGGGCCGCAGAGCCACCGCGGAGGGCCAGGCGCGGCACACCGCGGACGTGGCCGAGCAGCGACGGGTGCTGAACGCGTTCCTGGCGGCGGCCGCGTCCGGTGATCTGCGGGCGCTGGCGGCGGTGCTCGCGCCCGACGTGGTGGCGATCAGCGACGGCGGTGGCGTGGTCAGCGCGGGCCGCAACCCGGTCTACGGTGCGGACAAGGTCGCGCGTTTCGTGGTGGGTCTGCTCACCCGCAAGGCCCGCAACCTCACCGTCGAGCCGGTGCTGGTCAACGGGGCGGCGGGCGTCGTGGTCCGCGGCGACGCCTTCGCGGTGATCACGGCGGCGATCAGCGGCGACGGTCGCATCACCGCTCTCTACAGCCAGCTCAACCCGGCCAAACTCGCCTCAGTCGGCGACGGCCGATAGCCATTTTCGGTACGCCGTGGCGAACGGCTCGGTGCCGTCGCCGAGCGCCCCGAAAAGCCGCCCGGCCGCGGCGCGGGCCTCGGTGACGACCTCGTCGGTGTAGCCGAACAGAACCCGGTGCTCCTCGAACTCGTCCTCGTCGCGCAGCTCGACCAGCCCGGAGTCGCGACGGCGCGAGACGTCCAGATCGAGGTCGATCATGTGGACCGTGTCACCCTCCCAGCGCGCCGGGGTGGTGATGTCGCAGTAGACCTCGCTGGTGCGCGGTGGCGGGTTGAACATGCCGGTCCACCACGCGTGATGCGGGACGAGCAGCACGAACGGGATCTGCTCGACGGACGGGTGGCCGTGGTAGACCGACTTCGTCCCGCGCGTCACGCCGACCCAGATCCCCAGGTCATCCTCGTTGAGGCGGCGAGCTGGGTAATCCCGGTGAGCCGAACCGTCGTACTTCGTGTAGACGACCCGGACCATCTCACTCCGCATGACAAGACCCTACTGGTGCGACGCTTCTGTCGGTGGTCCCGGGTACGGTCTTCGCTGTGACTGCCCCCGCCAAGTCCCGCCGCAAGCGCGCCTCCGCCAAAGACCTGCTCACCGCCGCGGTCGGCGCCGTGCCCGGTGGTTCCACCCGACCCGGCCAGGAGCAGATGGCGGAGGCGATCGAGCGCGCCGTCAAGGAGCGGGAGCACCTGCTCGTCCAGGCCGGCACGGGCACCGGCAAGTCGCTCGCCTACCTGACACCGGCGCTGCTCGTGGACGGCCCCGTCGTGGTGTCGACGGCCACACTCGCGCTGCAGCACCAGCTGGTCGAGCGTGACCTGCCCCGGCTCGCCGACGCGGTGGAGCCGGTGCTGGGCCGCCGCCCCACCTTCGCCGTGCTCAAGGGCCGCCACCACTACCTCTGCGTGGCCAAGCTCGAACACGCCGATGAGGAAGCGCCGACCGACACGCTGTTCGACGACGCTCCGCCGCGCGCGACCCAGTGGCTCGGTGAGGCGGGCAAGCTCGGCAAGCAGATCCTGCGGATCCAGTCCTGGGCGGAGAAGACCGAGACCGGCGACCGGGACGAGCTGGACCCGGGCGTCGACGAGACCGCCTGGCGTCAGGTCTCGATGCCGTCGCGTGACTGCCCCGGGGTCGCGCGCTGCCCGTACGGTGCGGATTGTTTTGCGGAGGCCTCACGCGTACGCGCCCGCGAGGCCGACATCGTGGTGACGAACCACAGCCTGCTCGCGGTCGACATGCTCGCGGAGCGCAACATCGTCCCGCCGCACAAGCTCCTGATCGTCGACGAGGCGCACGAGCTCGCCGACCGGGTCTCCTCCGCCGCCCAGGCCGAGCTGACCCCCGAGGCGGTCGAGCGGGCCGCCAAACGGTCCCGCACGCTGCTCCCCCAGGACGTCGCGGATTCCCTGGCCGAAGCCGCCGACTCGCTCACCGTGGGGCTCGCCGACATCCCGGCCGGCCGGCTCACCACCGGGCTGCCCCCGCACCTGCACCAGGCCGTGCTCCTCATCGAGACGGCCACCCGCCGGGGCCTCGAGACCATCGGCGACATCAAGTCGGACGATCCCGACCCGGTGCGCAAACAGCAGGCCAAGGCCACCCTCGACGAGCTCTCGACCACCGCCCAGCGTCTTCTGGAAGAGTCCGAGTTCGACGTCGCCTGGGTGGAGAAGAGCGACCTCGGCAACGGCCGCCGCGCGATCGTGGTCGCCCCGCTCTCGGTCGCGGGCACCCTGGCCTCCCGGCTCTACGACGAGCGCACCGTGGTCGCGACCTCGGCGACCCTGACCCTGGGCGGCCGCTTCGACACCGTTGCCCGCGCCCTCGGCCTCCCGGCGGGTTCCCCCGCCCCGGCACCGCGCGCCGGCCTCACCCCCGACGCGACACCGGTCTCGGGCGACGGCTGGACCTCGATGGACGTCGGCTCGCCGTTCGACTACCCGAAACAGGGCATCCTCTATGTCGCGTCCCACCTGCCCCGCCCCGCCGCCTCCGGCCTGCCCGACCAGGCCGGCGAGGAGCTGCTGAAGCTCGTCGAGGCGCTCGGCGGGCGTACCCTCGGGCTCTTCTCCTCCCGCAAGGCCGCCACCCAGGCCGCCGAGCTGCTCCGCGCCCGCACCGACCTCCCGATCCTGGTCCAGGGCGAGGAGACCCTGCCGATCCTGGTCCGCAAGTTCAAGGAGCAGAAGGAAAGCTGCCTGTTCGGCGTCATGTCCCTCTGGCAGGGCGTCGACGTCCCCGGCGACGCCTGCCAGCTCGTGGTGATCGACCGGCTCCCGTTCCCCCGCCCCGACGAGCCCCTGGCCGCCGCCCGCGCCGCCGCGGTGGACGCCACGGGCGGCTCAGGCTTCTCGGCGGTCAGCGTGCCGATCGCGGCGATCCGGCTCGCACAGGGCGTCGGGCGCCTCATCCGCTCCACGGGCGACAAGGGCGTGGTCGCGGTCCTGGACTCCCGGCTGGAGACAGCCCGCGGTTACGGCGCTTTCCTGCGCAATTCGCTGCCACCGTTCTGGTACACAACCCGCCAGGAGGTCGCCCTCGGCGCCCTCCAACGCCTCGCCAAGTCCTGACCCGCCTGGCCCGGCTTTCCTGCCGGGTCAGGTTCTTTCGCCCGCGGTGACGACCACGGCGTCCGGGGGGATTTCGGGGCGGCGGCGGGCCAGGCGGCGGACGCCGGTGTTCAGGACGGCGATCAGTGGCACGGCGACCAGCGCGCCGATGATGCCGGCCAGCACCACGCCCGAGGCGATTCCGATGATCACGACCAGGGGATGGATCGCCACCGCGCGGCCCATGATCAGCGGCTGCAGGACGTGCCCCTCGACCTGCTGGACCAGGATCACCGCGCCGAGCACGATCACCGCCGCGATCCAGCCCTGATCGACGAGCGCCACCAGCACGGCCACCGCACCCGACACGCTCGCGCCCACGATCGGCACGAAAGCGCCCAGGAAGACGAGCGCCGCGAGCGGGAACGGGAACGGGACCTTCAGAATCACCAGGGCCAGCCCGATGCCGGTCGCGTCGATGAAGGCGACCAGGACGGTCGCGCGGACGTAGGCACCGAGCGTCGCCCACGAGGCGTCACCGGCGTCGGAGAGGCTCCAGCGGGCGTTGACCGGGAAGAGGCGTACCAGGAAGCGCCAGATCTTGCGGCCGTCCCGCAGGAAGAAGAACGTCGCGAAAAGCACCAGCAGCGCCCCGGTCAGCAACTCGAAAAGAGTCGCCGCGGTCGCCACACCGGTCGCCGTCAGCTGCGACGTGTTCGAGTTGATCCAATCCTGCGCCGAGTCGATAGCCTGGTTGACCTGCGCATCCGACAGATGCAGCGGCCCCGTACGCGCCCAGTCCTGGATCTGCCGGATACCCGCACTCGCCTTGTTCGTCAACTGCGGCAACCCGTCGACGAACTGGGTGACCACCAGCGTCAACGTCCCGGCGACCGCGGCGAGCCCGCAGATCAGCACCAGGAACGTCGCCAGCGAAGGTGGCAGACGAGCCTTCGACAACCACCCGACGGCCGGAGCCAGCAACGCGGAAAGCAGCAACGCGATGGCGAGCGGAATGACGACGATGCTGATGATGCCGATGAAGTGCAGCAACACCCAGCCGACCACCCCGACCACGATCAGCCGCCACGACCACGCCGCCGCGATCCGCAACGAATGCGGCACCTCGGCATCATCCTGACTGGCCGTCGAATGATGCTCGAAGGTCGCCGGCGGCGCGGGCAACTCGTACTCGACCTCGTCCACGGTCGCCGGCTCATCGGTGCGAGCCATCCGCACCGACTCCCGCCCCGACTCGTACGCCTTACGCAGGTTGGACCGGACCCGTTGCAAGCGGCTCAACCGCCCACCCCCTCGCCGTAGTCACCCCAGCCCCGCCTCGGGCCCAACCCACCGTAGTCGAGACCGGCACACGTACCCGGCAGGCGCGGGCGTACCGTCACAGCCGTGAGCACCGACACCCAGACCGAGGCCGGGCTGCCGGTCCGCATGCTGCACGACCGGGTCCTCGTCCGCCTCGACGGCGGCGAAGGCGAACGCCGCTCCAGCTCCGGCATCGTCATCCCGGCCACCGCCTCCATGGGCCGCCGCCTCTCCTGGGCCAAAGCCGTCGGCGTCGGCCCGAACGTCCGCTCCATCGTCGTCGGCGACCGGGTCCTCTTCGACCCTGAGGAACGCTCCGAGGTAGAACTCCACGGCCAGGAGTACGTCCTCCTCCGCGAACGCGACGTCCACGCCGTCGCCGCCGACCGCGTCGAATCGGACGGCACCGGCCTCTACCTCTGAGCCACGCTCAGGACTGCCGACCGCCCGTCCCAGGCCCGGGACTGCTCGGCCGGATATAACCCGGCTCCTGGCCCGCTTCCAGGCCCTGCCGCGCTTGGTCATGCTGCCCCTGGTCCTGCTGCGACTGGTCCTGCTGCGATTGGGGGTAGGACGACGGCTGCCCGTAGAACTGCTGGCCATAAGGCTGCTGACCTTGAGCAGGCTGGTCCCCGTAACCCGGCTGCGTCCCATAACCAGGCTGAGCGCTGTAACCAGGCGAGTTTCCGTAGCCCGGCTGAGTCCCATAATCGGGCTGAGCGCCGTAACCGGCTTGAGCGCCATACCCCGGTTGAGCGCCATAACCGGGCTGAGTGCCATACCCCGGCTGACCGCTATACCCGGGCGGAGTGCCATACCCCGGCTGAGTGCCATACCCCGGCTGAGCTCCGTAACCGGGCTGAGTGCCATACCCCGGCTGAGCTCCGTAGCCGGGCTGAGCTCCGTAACCGGCGTACACGGGCATGCGGGGAGCGAGTCTCACCGGGACCGGGACGACCGGTTCGTTCGGTGCGCCGACCGTGCGCGTGACACCGTCCGGGAATGCGATCTGATAGGCGTGACCGTCCCAGAATGCCTGCGGGGTCTGCGGATCGCGCCCGACGAACATCGACCTGTATCCCGAGATGTCCGTGAGCAGCTTCTGCTCCTCCGCCTGGGCGCGCTGCAGGTCCTGCGGGTCGCTGCGAAGCCCCCGCTGCATCCCGTCGCGCAGCAACGCCAGCTGGGTGGACGCGAGCTGGAAGCCCCGCATCGCCCGCACGCCGCCCTCGCCCGCAACCCGTTTCGCCCATTGCCGGGCCGAGTGCCGACGGCCGAGACTGCCGAGCGTGGCCACTTCCGGGGGCGACAACCAGCCCGCGCGTACGTAGAACGGGAGAATGCGCTCGCTGAGCCGGCCCTCGTACCCGCGAAGTGCGATCGCGAAGCCGACCGCGGCGAAGAAGAACGGGACCATGAAGCCGAGGTACCCGTACAGCATGATGATGCTCTGCCCGGTGGCCGCCGCAAGCGTGGGCAGCAGGTTGAACGTCCCGTGCAGCAGCATCGCGAGCAGCAGCCCGGCGATCGGGGCCAGCCACCGCACCCGCCGATCGGCCGAGCGCGAGGCAAGCCCGAGCCCGATGCCCGTCATCGACGTGAACAACGGATGCGCGAACCCGGTAAAAAGAATACGAACAATAAAAATCAGGAACAGGTTTTGTACGCCCGTAGCCGGCCCATACTGATCAGCCCCGGCCGCATACCCGTGCCCGCCCAGGTAAAGCACATTTTCCACCATGGCGAACCCGAGCGCCGACAACCCGCAGTACACAATCCCGTCGGTAATCCCGGACCACTCCCGACGCCGCCGCCAGAACAGCAAAATCGGCCCGAGCGCCTTCATCGACTCCTCGATGAACGGCGCGATAATCACAGCCACCAGCGCATCGGGAAGCCCCGCCTGCGCAAACAGCCAGGCGGTCCCGGTATTGACCCCGATGGCCACCAGCGTGGCAACCACCGCACCCCAGGCAAAACAGAATGCAAGATACCGAATAGGCTCGGGCTCATACCGGTCCAGCCACAAAAAACAACTGGCCAGCACAGGCACCGGCACAATCGCAGCGGTCAACCCCACAACCAACCCGGTCGGCCCGTTACTGAACCCCAGAATGACCAGCATCGCAATAGAGCAGGCCGCAAAGAACCCGATGATCAGGGTCAACGGCACCCACCGCCGCCACCCGGCCCGCCGCCCGGTCATAGGCGGCAGACCTTCACCCTGACCACCCGGCACCTGCGAAAAGTCCCCGGTTTGGCCCGGGCCTGCGCTCGCATCCCAGGACTGGGCCGGGCTCGGACCTAAGGCCGAAGAAGGGGCTGAGGTCGGAGAAAGGGCAGAGGCCGGAGAAGGAGTCGAGGCCGGAGTCGAGGCCGCTTCCCAAGGTCGGATTGCAGACGCGGCTTCCTGAGACGGCGCCGCCAAGGGCTCGCCCCACGGCTGAGCTGCAGCAGCGGCCGGGACCGGACCCCAAGGCTGAGCCGCAGGGGCGGCGCTCTGAGGCGACTCCGCCGGGACCGCATCCCAAGGCTGAGATGCAGGGGCAGCGCTCTGAGGCGACTCCGCCGGGGCGGCGTCCCAAGGCTGAGCGGCTGGCGCCGCGGTCTGGGGCGGCGGGGCCTGCTCCCAGGGCGGGGGTGCTGTCTCCCAGGACTGGGCGGCCGGCGCGTCCCAGGACTGGGCCGGAGCTGCGTCCCAGGGCCGGGCGGGCGTCCCTGCGGGCGGGTGCTGTTCCGGGTCGGGCGTGGTGCCCGGCGCTACGTCGGCCATGCCGCCAGCGTAGTCACCCGGCCGCACTCCGGCGGTCCCCCGCCCACGGAACCGATCATGACCCCGCTCCCGCGGACGGCCGGCCCGCCGAAGGTGGCTCAGCCACAGACGACGGATCAGCCACAGGCAAAGGCCCAGACGACGGCCCAGCCGAAGGCCCAGCCGACGGCCCAGCCACAGCCGAAGGCCCGGACGACGGCCCGGATGACGGCCCGGACGACGGCCCAGATAGAGGCTCAGACGAGGGCTCGGCCAAGGAGGACAGCGTGGCTGGTGATGG
Organism: Winogradskya humida; assembly: GCF_016862215.1. Lineage (GTDB taxonomy): Bacteria > Actinomycetota > Actinomycetes > Mycobacteriales > Micromonosporaceae > Actinoplanes > Actinoplanes humidus. The sequence goes on along the minus strand of NZ_BOMN01000048.1, from coordinate 33,928 downwards.
CGGGGTGAGGCCGGGGTCGGCGGGAGTGGCTGTGCGGGACTTGTGGCGGGGGGAGCGGGTTCGGCCTTGCCAGCCGACGGCTCGGCGGACGAGGCGGGGGGCTTCGGCGTAGTCGATGCCGGTGGCTCGGAGGAGGTCGGAGACTGTGGTTCGGACCTGGGCGACGACGACGCCGCCGGAGAAGCCGACTCCTTCTTTGTAGGCCCGGCCGGATTCTGCCGCCGCCCGCAGCGCCCGCGCCCGCGTGGCTTCCGGTTCGGCGCCGCGGGACCATTCCTGGCGGAGGAGGTCGATGGCGTCGCCGAGGAGTTCGGCGCTGGTGGGGAGGCAGGCGGGGATGGGTTCGTCGTCGTCGAGGGCGGTGATGACGCGGCGGGCGAGGACGCGGACGTTGCGGAGGGCGTACGTGAGGTGGGGTGCGCCTTCGACGTATTGGGCCAATGCTCCGCGGGAGCGCCAGCGGGCCGGTGCGAAGGCGATGTTTTCGCTGGCTGCGGCGGCGGCTGCGGCGAAAGCGGCGAAGTGTCCCTCGGCTGTGCGGAGTTGGGTGAGCGCCTCCCGGACGACGTCGGTGTCCTGGGCGGCCATGCCCCGGGCGACTCCGCGCAGGCCGGTGGCCATTTCTTCGAGGGCCGGGTCGGCTGCTCGGCGTACGACGGTGAGGGGGTTGAGGGGTAGCAGCAGGGTCATCACAGCGAGACCGACCGCGCCGCCGACGAGGGCGTCGAAGAAGCGGGTGTAGGGCAGGTTGGCGCTCGAGGTCAGGGTGGCGACCAGGACGGCCGAGGAGGCGGACTGGACGACGAGCGGGGTGCCGCCGCCGACCGCCGCGGCGACCAGGATCGCGAGGACGACGACCAGGCCGATCTGCCAGGGGCCGGAGCCGATCAGCAGGATGATGCCGTCGCCGAGGCCGATGCCGATCGCGACGCCGACGACCAGTTCGACCGTACGTTTCGCGCGCTGCCCGATCGAGGACGCCAGGGTGATCACCGCGGCGATGGGCGCGAAGAACGGGCTCGGGCGGCCGATCAGGTCGTGGGCTATGTACCACGCGATGCCCGCGGCCACACCGGCCTGGATGGCGAGGCCGAATCCGCCTCGGACCCGCCCCCAGCTGGCTCGGGCGCCGGACCGGGACCGCCCCTGCAGATCGGCGAGCACGCCGGCAAGCCCCCGCTGATCCGAAGTCACGAACAATCCTAACCAACGGGCGTGCCAGGATTGCGGCCGTGACTTCTCTTCTCGATCGGTGGGTGGCTGCCGCCCGTGGCGCCGGTGCGTCCGCCGAGGATCCGGATCTCGAGGCTTCCGGCGCGTACCTGCTGGGCCGCTGGTCCGAGCCGCAGCGCCAGTATCACGACGTCAGCCACCTGACCGCCGTGCTCGACGTCGTCGACGAGTACGCGGGTCTGGCCCGGCACGCGGACCGGGTGCGGCTCGCGGCCTGGATGCACGACGCCGTGTACGACCCGAAGGCGCTCGGCGACGCGAACGAGCGGGACAGCGCCGAGTTCGCGGAGGGGCTGCTGACGACGCTGGGGATGCCCGCTGCGGTCGCCGTGGAGGTCGCTCGGCTGGTGGGGCTGACCGCCGGGCACGCGACCGGGGACGACGATCCGGACGGCGAGCTGCTCTGCGACGCAGATCTGGCGATCCTCGCGGCCGACCCGGAGCGTTACGCCGCATATACAGCTGCCATCCGCCGGGAGTACGCCCACATCTCGGACGGCACGTTCCGGGCGGCCCGCGCGCAGGTGCTGGTCTCGCTGCTGGAGTTGCCGGCGATCTACCGGAACGCCCCGATCCGGGAGCGCTGGGAGAAGACGGCCCGCGAGAACCTCGAGGCCGAGCTAAAGGTCCTGGCGAAGGGCTAGATGTTTCGGGCGGCGCAGCCCGGCGGCCCGGAGCCGCGCGGAGATGTCCCGCGACGACACCAGCGTCGCACCGAGCGACAGCGCCGTGGGAACGAGCGACTCCGGGATGTCGTAGTGGTCCCGGTCGAAACCCCTGCGCGGGGCGCCGAGCCGGTCCGCGAAGTCGTGCAGCTCCTCGTATGAGACGTCGCTGACCAGGTGGGACCAGAGGCGGCCCCGGCCCGGCCAGCGCGGTTCGTCAACAAGGATCACGAGGCGAGCAGGATCACGAGGCGAGCAGATCCGAGCCCCGGTCGGCCGCGTAGCCACGGACGTCGGCCACGCCCAGGCGGGCAGCGTCCGCGGTGAGGTCGTCGGGCATCTTCTGCGACTGCCGTTCGGCCTCGACCCGGGCCAGGTAGTGCTCGACCTCGCGGTCGCGGACGGCTTTGTCCCAGCCCAGTGCGTCGCCCATGATGGCCGCCGCGTGCACGGCGGTCTCGCTGCCACGGTGGGTGGTCTCGAAGGAGATGCGGGTGCGGCGGGTCAGGACGTCGTCGAGGTGCAGGGCGCCTTCCGCGGTGGCCGCGTAGGCGATCTCGGCCGCGAGATATTCAGGGGCGCCGGCGAGCGGTTCGGCCAGCGCCGGGTCGGCCTCGATCATCGCGAGCAGGTGCACCGTGAGCGTGCCGTACCGCTCGAGCAGGTGCTCGATGACACCGGTGGTGACACCGTGACGGCGGGCGGCGTCCTGCCGGTCCCGCCAGGCCGAGGAGTAACCGTCGGCGCCGAGCAGTGGCAGCTGGTCGGTGACCGAGGGGCGGTCCACGCCGAGGCGGCGGACAGCCTGGTCGATCACGTCGGCGGCCATCACCCGGTAGGTCGTGTACTTGCCACCGGCGACCAGGAGCAGGCCGAGCATCGGCTCGACCACGGCGTGCTCGCGGGAGAGCTTGGACGTCGAGTCGGCCTCGCCGGAGAGCAGGGGACGCAGGCCTGCGTACACCCCTTCGATGTCGTCAGTGGTGAGCGGGCGCTCGAGGATGGTGTTGACCTGGTCGAGCAGGTAGCTGATGTCGCGCGCCGAGGCGGAGGGGTGGGAGCGGTCGAGCTCCCAGTCGGTGTCGGTGGTGCCGATGATCCAGTGCCCGCCCCAGGGGATGACGAAGAGCACCGAGGTCGGGGTCCGCAGGATCAGCCCGGCGTCGCCGGTGATGGCCGAGCGGGGCACCACGAGGTGTACGCCCTTCGAAGCCCGCACCCGCAGCCCCGGCCGCACGCCGACGTCGTCGAGCATCCGTGACATGTCATCGCTCCACACCCCGGTGGCGGCGACGACCGTGCGGGCGCGCACCTCGAACTCGGGGGAGCCGGGGGATTCCAGGTCGCGGATCTTCACGCCGACCACCTGGCGGGCCTCGCGCAGGAAGCCGGTGACCCGGGCGCTGGTGACGACGGCCGCGCCGAGGCTGGCCGCCGTGCGGGCGATGGTGACCACGAGCCGGGCGTCGTCGACCTGCCCGTCGTAGTAGCGGATCGCCCCGGTGATCTTGTCGGCGCGCAGGCTCGGGAAGAGGTGGCGGGCGCCGTCGCGGGTCAGGTGCTTGTGCAGCGGCATGCCCCGGCCGGTGCCGAAGACCCCGGCGAACACGTCGTACGCCGCGACGCCCAGCCCGTAGTAGAACCTGTTCCAGACGCGCGCGGGCGGCGAGGCCGGCTCCAGCGGCACCAGGATCGGCACCGGGCGGACGAGGTGCGGCGCGAGCCGGCTGGTGAGCAGCCCCCGCTCGGTGAGCGCCTCGTGCACCAGGTGCAGCTCGAGCTGCTCCAGGTAACGCAGGCCGCCGTGGATGAGTTTGCTGGACCGGCTGGAGGTGCCGGCCGCCAGATCGCGGGCCTCGACGAGGGCGACTTTCAGCCCGCGTGAGGCGGCGTCCAGGGCGGCACCGGCGCCGGTGACCCCACCACCGATGACGAGCACGTCGAACTGCTCGTCACGCAGCCGCCGGAGATCGGCGACACGACGCACCGGCGAGAGCCGACCGGCGGAATACCGGGAATCCGAAGGAGAACGCACGCCTCCACCGTAGCGCCGTCCTGCCCCTACCCGAATCGGTGTGCCGCGACGTACTCCAGCATCTCGGTGACGGAACCGGCTGGATCCGACACCGGGAACTGCACGGATCTGATGGTGGAGCCCGCGTCGGCCAGCAGGGTGAGGCGTTTGAAGCGGTCCGTGCCGCCGGCCCGGAACGTGGGTAGCCGCAGGCCGGCGGCGAGTTTGCCGTCCTGGTCGGAGAGGAGCGGGAAGGGCAGACCCGCATGCTGGGCGAAGGCCTCCAGCTGGTCGGGGCGCTGAGTGCTCACCCCCTTGACGAGTACGCCGTGAGCGCCGAAATCCGCACTCCGGGCCGCATATGTCGTCGCCTCGAGCGTGCACCCCGCAGCCCCCGGGATCTCCCCCCAGCCTGGCGGATAACCCTGTCTTCCGGGCGCGTACGCCCCCGGAAAGAAGAACAGCACCGTGGGCGATTCGAGGGTGAGCCCAGGGATCCGCCGGCCGACGAGGTCGTGCACGCGGTGCGCCTCGGCGGATGTCGGCGCGGCGGTGGCGGTGAGCGTGCCGTCCCCCATCACGTGCCGCGTCCCCCAGTCCTGCAGGGAGATCAGCACGGGGAGCAGGCCCTCGCCCTTCCCGGTGAGCAGGTAGTCGTGGCGGGGCGGATTGTCCTGGTAGGCGACGCGGCGCAGCACGCCCTGCTCGACGAGGGCGGCGAGCCGTTCGGTGAGCGCGCGCCGGCTCATGCCGAGCTCGCGCTGGAGGGCGTCGAAGCGGGTCACTCCCCCGGCGACGTCGCGCACGATCAGGAACGTCCACCAGTCGGTGAGCACGCTGAGGGCCTGCTCGATGCCGCAATCGGCATTTACCAGGTCGACTCGTCGCACGATCCCCACTATAGTCCGTTCCAGATTGGAACTCACTGGGAAGAGAACGGGGGTCGGGGACCGTGGACGTCTTCTGGCGGTGGTGGACGGCCGGGACCGTCAGCGGTCTGGGCTCGGCGGTCGGCGGCGTGGCGCTGCCCCTGACGGCGCTCGCGGTCCTCGACGCGACCCCGTTCCAGATGGGTCTGATCGCCGCGGCGCAGTACGCGGCGTGGATCGTCATCGGGCTGCCGTCCGGGGTGATCGTGCAGCGCCTGCCGCTGCGGGGCGCCCAGCTCGGCGCCGACCTGGCCCGGGCCGCGGCAGTCGGGTCGATCCCGCTCGCGTGGTGGCTCGGCGAGCTCACGGTCACCCATCTGGTGGTGACGGCGCTGGTGGTGAGCTTCGCCAACGTGATCTTCGACGTGGCGAACTCGACGTTCCTGCCCGAGATCGTCGACCGGGACCAGCTCCAGTCGCGCAACAGTCTCAGCTCTGGCACGCACGCCACGACCTCGCTCGCCGGGCCGTCGCTCGGCGGGATCGTCGTGCAGGCCGCGGGGTCCGTGCCGACCCTGCTGGTCGACGCGGCGAGCTATCTGGTCTCGGCGGCTTTTCTGCGTACGCTACCCGCGCGGCGCGTGCCCCGGCCCGATCGGTGGCCGCCGATGGGCGAGCTGATCCGCGAGGGCTTCACGTTCGTGGTGCGGCACCCGGCGATGGGCCCGGGCATGTGGGCGGCCACGGCGGTCAACTTCGTGTGCGGCGCCCAGTACGCCCTCTACCCGCTCTACCTGGTCCGCGAGCTGCACGCCCCGGCCGGCGTGGTCGGTGTGCTGCTGGCCGCGGACGGGGTCGGCACCCTGATCGGCGCCGCGCTGACGACCCGGTTCACCGACGCGGTGGGGACCGCCCGGGGGCTGATCGCTGCCGGGTTCGTGGCTGCCGCGGGTGCTGTTCTGGTTCCGTGGGGTGCGGGGCTCTGGGCGTACGCCATCTTCGTGGTCGGGAATTTGTTGTTCTCGGCGGGAGTGGTGGTGCTGAGCGTGACCACCCGCACGTACCGGCAGATCGCCAGCCCGCCGGAGCTGCTCAGCCGGGTCATGGCGACGGTCCGGTTCGTCTCCTGGGGTGCCATTCCGGTCGGCGGCCTGGCCGCGGGCGCTCTGGCCGGGGCGATCGGTGCTCGCGGCGCCCTGCTGGCGATCGGCGCGGTGGCCGCGTGCGCACCGCTGGTCTGGCTGGCCTCGCCCGCCCGCGGCGTCCGGGATCTGAGCGATCTGACCCCGGCGCCTGCCGCCGCGCGGCTATAGGGCTGCGCCTGCGCTGCACCTGAACAGCACTCTTCGGTTCCTAGCGTCAGTGGTGCCCGGACCATCAGGTCCGGGATCTCAGCGCGCCCCGCGGCGCCGACACCACTGAGGCTGGCATGCAAGCTCTGCGTTCCGCTCCGCACCGCGCGCTCGCCGTGCTCGTGGTCATCGCCGTCGGCGTTGCCATGACCTTCTACATGACCCGGGCCGAGGCGGTGATCACCAACCCGTTCAGCTCTGAATTCTCGACGGATGCCAACGGCGCCATCCTCCTGCGGGGCAACGCCAACCTCAGCTGTCCCGTGGCCACCGCCGGTTGCACGGACGGGCTCAACGGGGTGGGCTCCGGCGGCGAGACCCTGAACAACAACGGCTACGTCATGGAGAACATCGGCGCGGACGGCGGCCAGGGGATCTTCAACTCCAGCAGTTCCACGGTGACGATGCCGGCCAACAGCACCGTGCTCTGGGCGGGTCTCTACTGGAGCGCGGACACCAAGGCCGGCACGAGCGGCGTGGCCGCCACGACCCCGGCGGACATCAACAAGGTCAAGATCACCGTCCCGGGTACCGCCGGGTGGAGCACCGTCGCAGCTACCACGATGTTCAACCCCTCGTCACTGACGGCATATCAGGGCTTCGCGAACGTGACCTCGCTGGTCGCCGGCGCCGGCAACGGGCAGTACTCGGTGGGCAACATTCAGGCGGGCACCGGCAAGGACCGGTATGCCGGGTGGGCGCTCGTCATCGCTTATCAGAATGCGACCCTGCCGATGCGCAGCCTGCGCGTCTACGACGGCTTCGGCGTGGTCAGCAGCGCCTCGACCAGCGTCAACATCCCGATCACCGGATTCGAGACGCCGCACTCGGGCACGATCCACACGCAGATCGGCACCGTGGTCTACGAGGGTGACCTCGGCAAGACCGGCGACGTGCTGCAGCTCGACACCTCCTCGATGAGCGACGCCGTGAACCCGGTCGACAACTTCTTCAACAGCACCATCAGCGAGGGCGGCGCCCTGGTCACCGATCGCACGCCGGGCAACTCCAACACTCTTGGCCTCGACGTCGACCAGTTCGACGCGACCGACAAGCTCGCCCACGCCGCGACCAGCGCCTCGCTCACGCTGACCACCACCAGCGAGACCTTCTACCCGGGTGTGGTCACGTTCGCCACCGACCTGTACGCCCCCGACCTCACCACGACGCTGACAGGCACCGACAAGACCGGTAGTGCCTCCCGGCTGATGCCCGGTGACGAGATCGAGTATTCGATCAGCGTCGTCAACAAGGGCACCGACAACAGTGGCGGCACCGTGCTCACCGACGCGGTCCCTGCCGGCACCACCTACGTCCCGGGCTCGCTCAAGATCGGCAGCACCGCGATGACCGACACCGCCGCGGATGACACCGCCGAGTTCGTCACGGACTCCGCGCAGGGCAAGACCATCTTCCGGATCGGTACGGGCGCCACCTCCACCACCGGCGGCACGCTCGCCACCAACGCGACCGCGGCGGTGACCTACCGGGTCAAGGTCAAGGACAGCACCGCCTCCGGCACCACGATCACCAACGTCGCCGCGCTCGCCTACAGCGGCACGACCGGCCGCAACATCACCGGCACGAGCAACGTCGTCAACACCACCGTCGACAAGCCCGTCGCCGACCTCGCCGCGACGGTGACCGCGTCCACGAACACCGTGCAGCGCGACGCCCTCCCGGCCGCGATCGCCTACCAGCTGACGGTCACCAACAACGGCACCGACCGCGAGCCGCTCCCCGTCGCGAAGCTGACCCTGCCGACCGGTGTCACCGTGGCCACGCTGCCCGCCGGCTGCACCCAGTCGGGTCAGGACATCACCTGCGCCCTGGGCGCCCTCGCCAGCGGCACGGCCGCCACGGTCACCATCAACGCGACCGTCGGCGCCTCCGCGACCCTGAGCTCACCCGCCACCGCGACTGCCTCGGGCTCCGGCACCGACAACACCCCGGGCAACAACACCGCGACGGCCGCGCTGCGTGTCAACACCAAGCCGACGGCGGCCGACGACACGGTCAGCACCGCCACCGACGTCGCCAAGACGATCAACGTGCTCGGCAACGACAACGACCCGGACGCCGGCGACACCCTCACCGTCTCGATCGCCGCATCGCCGTCGCACGGTGGCGGCGCGGTGGTCAACGGCGACAACACCATCACCTACACCCCGCCGACCGGATGGGCCGGCACCGACACCTTCACGTACGCCGTGGGCGACGGCCACGGCGGCAGCGCCACGGCCACCGTCACCGTGAACGTCGACAACGCCCCGCCGGTCCCCGCCGACTACCAGGTCGCCACCGCGGCGAACACGCCGAAGGCGGTCGCCGTGCTGACCAACGTCACGGACCCGAACGGCGACCCGCTCTCGGTCTCCGCGGTCACCCAGCCCGCGAGCGGCGGCTCGGTCACCACCGACGGCACCACCGTGAAGTTCACGCCGAACGCGAGCTTCCGCGGCGTGGCGACGTTCAAGTACACCGCGTCCGACGGCCGGGGCGGCACGGCCAGCGGCAACGTCGAGGTAACCGTCGCCAACGCCGCCCCGGTCGCGCAGGACGACATCGTGACCACTCCGTACCACACGGACAAGGTCATCGACGTGCTCGCCAACGACACGGACGCCAACAACGACCCGCTGAGCATCACCGCGGTCGGTACGCCGTCCCATGGCACTGCGGACCTCATCGGCGGCAAGATCACCTACCGGCCGGCGGTGAAGTTCTCCGGCACGGACACGTTCACGTACACCATCTCCGACGGCAACGGCGGCACCGCGACCGGCACGGTCACCGTGACCGTCTCGAACGCCCCGCCGACCGTCACCGACTCGACCGTGACCACGCCCTACGGCACGCCGCTCAGCATCGACCTGGGCACGACCGCCAACGACCCGAACGACGACACGATCACCGTCATCGGCACCGTGAACGGTGCGCACGGCCTGGTCGGCGTCGACGCCGACGGAAACCCGGAGTACACGCCCGCCGCCGGCTGGTCCGGACCGGATTCCTTCAGCTACACGATCTCCGACGGCCATGGCGGCACCGCGACCGCCACGGTCACCGTCACCGTCGCCAACGGCAAGCCCGTGGCGGTCGACGACCCGGTCACCGCGCAGGCGAACATCCCGCTGGTCATCCCGGTGAAGGCGAACGACTCGGACCCCAACAACGACCCGCTGACCGTGACGGTCGACGTCGCGCCGGGGCACGGCACGGCCGTCGTCAACCCGGACGGGACCGTCACCTACACGCCGACGAGCCCCGGCTTCCGCGGCACCGACACATTCCACTACACGGTCAGCGACGACACGGACTCGGCGGGCGCGACCGTCACGGTCACCGTCGTCAACTCGGCCCCGGTCGCGCAGTCGGACGCGACCAGCACCGCGACCGACACCCCGGTCACGGTGACGGTGCTCGGCAACGACACCGACCCCAACGGCGACGCGATCGCGGTCAAGGGCTTCACCAACGGCGCGCACGGCACGGTCACCCTGACCGGCGGCAACCTGGTGTACGCCCCGAACACCGGGTTTGCGGGCACCGACACGTTCACCTACACGATCGAGGACCCCGAGCACCAGACCGCCACTGCGGTGGTCACCGTGACCGTGCTCAACGCGAACCCGATCGCGGTCCCGGACACCGCCCTGGGCCAGCCCGGCGTCCCGCTGATCCTGAAGGTGCTCGACAACGACACCGACCCGAACCTCGGCCAGGCGCTGCGGGTGATCTCGGTGACCCAGCCGGCCCACGGCACCGCGGTGCTGAACGCGAACGGCACGATCACGTACACGGCCGCCGCGGGCAGCTCCGGCATGGACACCTTCGACTACACGGTGACCGACGACGCCGGCGGCACCGACTCGGCAACCGTGGTGATCAGCATCGACTCGGCGCCGGTCGCGACCCCCGACACCGCCGCGGCGGGCGCGGGCACACCCGTGGACATCGACGTGCTCGCCAACGACACGGACGCCGAGAACGAGGCGCTGACCCTGGTCTCGGTGAGCCAGCCGAAGCACGGCACGGTGAAGATCGTCGACGGCAAGGTCCGCTACACCCCCGACGCCGGGTACGCCGGCACGGACTCCTTCACCTACGTGGTGCGCGACGCCGCGGGCGGCCAGTCCACCGGCCAGATCTCGGTGACCGTCGCCAACGCCGCCCCGGTGGCCGTGACCGACCAGGCCGCGGTGCTGAAGAACGGCACGGTCGACATCGACGTGCTGGCAAACGACACCGACGTCAACGCCGACCAGAAGCTGACCGTGACCTCCGTCGGAAAACCGGCGCACGGCACGGCCACGGTGACCGCCGACGGCAAGATCCGTTACGTGCCGGAGACGGGCTTCATCGGCACCGACCGTTTCGACTACGTGGTCAGCGACGGCAACGGCGGCACGGCCACCGGCACGGTCTCGGTGACCGTCACCGGCGGGTCGGCGGTCGCGCTGCCCGACAGCAAGACGACGCCGTACCAGCACGCGATCTCGGTGAAGGTGCTCGACAACGACCTGAACCCGTACGACGCCACGCTCCTGATCGTCGGGGTGACCCAGCCGGCCAACGGCACGGTGACGTTCACCGGGACCGAGGTCCGCTACGAGCCGCCGGCGGGCTTCTCCGGCACCGTCTCGTTCACGTACACGATCAGCGACGGCACCGACCGGTCCACCTCGACGGTGACCATCAAGGTCGGCGCGCCCCCGGCGGTGCCCGACAAGAGCGTGACCGCCAAGCCGGCCACGCCGGTCACCGTGACCCTGCCCAAGGTGGACAAGAACAACAACGCGGTCACCGTGGTCAAGGTCGGCAAGCCCGCCCACGGCACGGCCAAACTCAACGCCGACGGCACCGTCACCTACACCCCGGAGGCGGGCTTCGCGGGAGCGGACAGCTTCTCGTACTCCGCAGTCGACGAGGACGGCAACATGGCGTACGGCACGATCAAGGTCAAGGTCGACGGCCCGAACAGCGCGCCCACGGCCAAGGACGACACGGCCACGGTCGACGCCGGCAAGTCCGTCGTGATCAAGGTGCGCGCCAACGACAGCGACGCCAACGAGGACACCCTCAAGGTGATCAGCGTGGCCAAGCCCAAGCACGGCCACGCCGTCATCAACGCGGGCGGCACCATCACGTACGCCCCGGACGACTCGTACCAGGGTGGCAAAGACAGCTTCACCTACACGGTCAGCGACGGCCACGGCGGTTACGCCAAGGCCACCGTCACGGTCACGGTGAAGCAGGTCGCCGACGCCACCACCGGCACGGTGATCAAGCTGCCGAAGACCGGTGCGGACATCATGTCGGTGGGCGGCGTGGGCGTGCTGACGCTGATCGTGGGCGCCGCGTTGTTCTTCTTCGGCGGGCGTACCCCCAGCTGGTTGGTCCTCGCCGGTGGCCGTGACCGCGGCCCGGGCCGGCACCGGCCCGGGAAGCACGCGCTGCGGATGTAGGGGTCAGCCTTTGATGCCCGTCTGGGCGATGCCCTGGATGAACTGGCGCTGCAGGAACACGAAGACCGCGATCACGGGTACGGACGCCAGCAGCGAACCGGCCATCAGGATCGGATAGTCGGTCTGGTACTGCCCCTGCAGCGAGGCCAGCCCCGCGGAGAGCGTCATCTTCTCGGGGTCGGTGTTGACGACCAGTGGCCAGAACAGGTCGTTCCAGGACCAGAGCAGCACCAGCACGGCCAGGGCCACCATCCCGGGCCGGGCCAGCGGAAGCACGATGGACCAGTAGATCCGCCACGGCCCGGCCCCGTCGATGCGGGCGGCCTCCTCCAACTCGATCGGCAGTCCCAGGAAGAACTGCCGCAGCAGGAAGACGCCGAACGCGCTGAACAGCCCCGGCACGATCAGCGCCGGCAGGCTGTTCAGCCAGCCCAGGTCGGCCATGATCTGGTACTGCGGAATGATGAACAGCTGCGGCGGGACCATCAGCACGGACAGGAAGATGGCGAAGAGCGCGTTGCGGCCGGGAAAGCGCAGCCGGGCGAACGCGTAGGCCGCCATCGAGCAGAACAGCACCTGGCCGGCCGTGCGAGCCACCGCGGTGATGGCGGTGTTGAGGAACTGCGTGCCGAACGGCAGCAGCTCGAAGACCTTGCCGAAGTTGGCCCAGTGCCCCTCCGGCAGCAGCGTCGGGGGCACGGCGGTGGCACTGCTCAGCGTCTTCAGCGACGTGACGATCTGCCAGAGGAACGGCAGGACCATCAGGATCGAAGCGACGATGAGTACGGCGTGCAGACCTGCTCTACGCATAGTGCACCCACTTCCGCTGGAGCCGGAACTGCAGAGCGGTCAGCACCGTGATGATCAGCAGCAGCATGATGACGATCGCCGCGCCGTACCCACGGTCGTTGGTGACGAATGCCCGGTCGTAGAAGAGCTGGACCACCGTCTCCAGCCGCGGGTACGCCGGGTTCGCCCGCGCCGCGTTGCCGGACCCGGCGATGATGAAGACCAGGTCGAAGAGCTGCAGCGACCCGATCACCGACACCACCGAGACGAAGAACGCGGTGGGTGAGAGCAGCGGCAGCGTGATCCGCAGGAATTGCCGCAGCGGCCCGGCGCCGTCCAGCTCGGCGGCCTCGTAGTAGTCGGCCGGGATCGCCTGCATGCCCGCCAGGAAGATGATCAGGTTGTAGCCGACGCTGGTCCACACCCCGATGACCACCAGCGCGTAGAGCGCGGTGTCCGGGTCGGCGATCCAGTTCGGACCGTCGATGCCGACCAGCGACAACACGTAGTTGATCAGGCCGTAGTCACCGTTGTAGAGCCAGCGCCAGACCATCGCCACGGCGACCGGCATGGTCACCACGGGCAGGAAGAAGAAGGTCCGGTAGATGCCGACACCGCGCATCTTGCGGTTCAGCAGGGCGGCGAAGACGATCGCCAGCGGGATCGAGAGCAGGCCCAGGAACGTGTACGCGAACGTGTTGACCAGCGCGCGACCGACCTCGGGGTCGTGGATCAGGCGCACGTAGTTGTCGGTGCCCGTCCAGGTGTGCCCGCCGAACGCGCCCCACTCGGTGAACGAGTAGTACGCCGTCTGCAGCACCGGCCAGAGGTAGAAGACGGCCAGCCCGAGGGCCGTGGGGGCGATGAACGCGTACCCCCACAGCGCCTCGGTCACGCGATGCCTCTGCATCTTCGCTCTCTCGCTCATTCTTTTGCGAGCAGGTCGTTCATCGCAGCTGCGAGCTCGGTGGCCGCCGCGTCGACCGGCTGCTCGCCGCTCCACGCCTTGGTCAGGTGGGTGAGCTCGGCCTCGTTCCACGCCGCGGTGTTCTTCGAGACCGGGTAGGGCACTGCGTAGGCGACCTCGTCGAGGAAGGTCTGCAGCTTCAGCTCCGGGTGCGCGGCGACCCAGGCCGTCTGGGTGCCGTTGTACGCGGGGATGGGCCCCGTCTTCCCGAGGATCTCCGCGGCCGGCTGCGACCCGAGGAACTTCACGAACTCCCACGCCTGCTTCGAGTGCTCGGACTTGCCGCCGACCTGGTTGGAGACACCGTGGATGATCGTCGCCTGCTTCTCACCCTTCGGCAGCGGCGCGACGTCCACCTTGCCCTTGGTGTAGTCGTTGCCGGTGAACTCGGAGACGTTCCACGAGCCGCCCCAGTACATCGCGACCTTCCCGGCCTCGAAGAGCTGGATCGGCGTGGTGTCGGTCATCGTCTTCAGATCCGGCGACTGCTTACCGGCGATGAGGTCGGTCCAGAACTTCAGCCCGGCGATCGTCTTCGGGTCGGCGTACCCGGAGGTCTTGCCGTCCGGTGAGATCACGTAACCGCCGGCCTGCGCGATCGTGTCGTACTGGTACTCCTGGAAGCTGCTCAGCGGCGCCGCCGTGCCGAAGATGCCCTTGGCGGGGTCGGTCAGCTTGGCGGCTGCGGCCTGGAAGTCGGCCCAGGTCCAGTCATCCTTCGGGTACGCCACCTTGGCAGCGTCGAAGAGCGTCTTGTTGTACCAGACGCCGACGGTGTCCATGTCCTTCGGCAGCCCGTAGCTCTTGCCCTCGAACGTGTACAGGTCCGCGAGCGCCTTCGGGTAGACGCTCGTGTCCACCTGCTCGGGGTTGGGGCTGATCACGCCGTTGGACGCGTACAGCTGGAAGTTGGGCCCGTTCATCCAGAAGACGTCCGGGGCCGCACCACCGGTGGCCGCCGCCTTGAGCTTGGTCCAGTAGCCCTCCCACGGGGTCAGCTGGACGTCGACGGCGATGTTCGGGTGGGTCTTGGTGAACTCCGCGGCGAGCGACTCCATCGCGGGCTTCTGGTTCTGGTCCCACACCGCGTAGGACAGCGTGACCTTCTCGTTGCCCGACTCGTCGTCCCCGCCGCCCGAACAGGCCGCGGTCAGTGCCAGGGCAGCTATCCCCAGCAGTGCCGTTCCGATTCTCGTTGTCCCGCGCATCCGCATGGTCCCCTCAGACTCCGCCGCGGCCCGGCGGCCCAGCGCTATGGGGAATTATCATGGGAACCCTGAAAATTAAATCAAGACCGCACTTGGTTACGACTTTGTCAACCTTTGGCCGGCGACCCACTCAGGCCCGGGCGAATTGGTCGATCGAGGTCAGCCCGGAGCCGGACGCCAGGACCGTGCCGACGTGATCCGCGGCCAGTTTGACGGCGCCGAGCGCCACGCCCTGGTCGGCCAGGGTCGAGACGCGGATCTCCGGCGTCCGGATGCACCAGCGGTCCAGCTCGGCGCGGAGCGGGCCGATCAGCAGGTCGGCCGAGCCGGCGAACCCGCCGCCGACGACCACCAGCTCCGGGTCCAGGGTCAGGACCAGCGCCGAGACGCCGACCGCCAGGTCCTTCACGTAACGCCTGATCGCCGCCGCCGCGCGCCGGTCACCGTCCCGGGCCGCCGCGAAGATGTCACCCTCGCCCGGCCAGTCGCGCAGGTGCTCGGGCGCTCTCGTCCAGCCCACCGCGGGCAGCGCGCCGATCTCGCCGGCCGCGTTGCCGAAGCCGCGGTGCAGCTTGCCGTCGATGATCAGGCCGGCACCCGTGGCCACGCCCGAGAGGATGAACACCACGTCCCGGGAGTGCCGGGCGACGCCCTGCCAGTTCTCGGCGAGCGCCGCCAGCTTGCTGTCGTTCTCGACCAGGACGCGACCCGCGACCAGCCGGCCCAGGTGCGCGGCGAGGTCCACGCCGGTCCACTCGTGCAGCGCCTCGGAGAGCATCACCTTGCCGGTGCCGTCGACCAGGCCGGTGGTCGCCACCCCGCTGGCCCACAGCCGGTCGCCGCTCAGAGCGCCCGCGCGCAGCACCCCGCGCACGGCGTCGTCGGTCGCGGCCAGCCGCTCGACGCGGCCCAGCCCGGGGGCGGCCTCGACCCGATGGCTGTGCAGCACCTTGCCGTCCAGATCGGTGAGCAGGGCGAGCACCCGGTGCCGGCCGATGTCGACGCCGAGCAGGTGCCCGGCGTCCGCCCGGAAGCGGTAACGCCGTGCCGGCCGGCCCACCCCGCCCGCGGTCTTCTCCGCCTCCGCGACCCAGCCGCGCTCCGTCAGATCCCGCACCACGTCCTCGGTCGAAGCCCGGGACAGCCCTGTGCGCCGGGCCAGCTCGGTCAGTGTGAACCCGGCCTCGTCGGCACGCAGCACCCGGATCGCGGTGAGCGCGTTGAGGTGACGTAGCCGGGAGAGATCGCCACCCGTGGTCTCCGCGGTCAACGCCGCCCCCCTTGACTTCAGCCGTCAGTCGCCTTTAATGATGGTCTCCATCATAATGAAGCCCGGAGGCTCCATGTCCGCAGTGACTCTAGCTCTCGCCGGGGCCGGTCTCCGGGGTCAGGCATACGCCCGGCACGCCGTCGCCTCGGGTCACGCCCGGGTCGTCGCGGTCGCCGAACCCGACCGGCACCGCCGGGAGAGCATCGCGGCCGAGTTCGGCATAGCCCCCGAGCACGTGCACGAGGACTGGCGCGACCTCGCCGCCGGACCCCGCCTCGCCGACGCCGCGATCGTCGCCACCCAGGACCGCATGCACGTCGGCCCGGCGGTGGCGTACGCCGACCTCGGCTATCACATCCTTCTCGAGAAACCGATGGCACCGACCGACGCCGAGGCCACCGAGATCGCCGACGCGGCCCTGCGCAACAAGGTGATCTTCGCGGTCTGCCACGTCCTGCGATACACGCCGTACACGCAGATGCTCAAGGGCCTGCTCGACGAGGGCCGCATCGGGCGCCTGGTGAGCGTCCAGCACCTCGAACCGGTCGGCTGGTGGCACCACGCCCACTCGTTCGTACGAGGCAACTGGAACAGCTCCGTCACCTCGGGCCCGATGCTGCTCACCAAGAGCTGCCACGACATCGACTGGCTCGTCCACCTCTTCGGCCGCACCCCGCAGCGGGTCAGCTCCTTCGGCAGCCTCACCCACTTCCGCGCCTCGGAACGCCCGCCGGAGGCCGCGGACCGCTGCCTGGACTGCCCCCTGAAACAGACCTGCCCCTACGACGCGGAGAAGTTCTACCTCGACGCCCTCGCCGACGAGGAGCAGCACTTCTGGCCCCTGGGCGCGATCACCGCGGAGTTCACCGAGTCCGCCGTCCGCGCCGCGCTGCGAACGGGCCCCTACGGCCGCTGCGTCTACGCCAGCGACAACGACGTGGTCGACCACCAGGTCGTGAACATGGAGTTCGAGGACGGAGCGACCTGCTCCTTCACGATGAGCGCCTTCACCCCGATGGAACACCGCCGCACCCGGCTGATGGGCACCCACGGCTACCTCGACGGCGACGGCCACTCGGTCCGCTACGTCAACTTCCGCACCGGCGCGGAGGAGACCCTCACCGCCCAGGGTGTGAGCGGCCCGGACGCCGGCGACGGCCACGGCGGGGGCGACGAGGCCCTGGTCGAGGCGTTCCTGGCGGCGGTGGCCTCCAACGACCCGGCCCTGCTCTCCTCGGACGCCACCCAGAGCCTCGCCACCCACCGCGTCGTCTGGGCCGCCGAGGAGGCCCGCCTGACCGGCACGGTCGTCCGCCTGGCCCCGTGACCGGCGCTGTCATGCACCTAGCCCCCTGACCGGCGCTGTCGTTCACCTAACCCCCTGACCGGGTCGCGGTCTGCGAACGGCCTTCCTGTCGCAGCTCCACGCCGGCCGACACGAACCGGATCTCCAGGTCGAGCCCCGGATGCACGTGGTGACCGTCCGGGTGTGCCACCAGCGCCACCGGGGGCTGACCTGCGGCGGAAAGGGCCAGCTGTCCATCGGCCACCGTGATGTCGATCGGGTAGTCGTCACGCAGGAGATAGCGGCCGGCCACGTCACCCAGCGGCGCGGCCGGGACGGCGGTGGCGTACAGGCGGTCAGCGGCGGCGCGGATGCTGGCCAGCACCTCCCACCCGTCCTCGGAATTCGTCATGGCAGCGACGCCGGTGCCGCGGTCGGGCCACACGAACGAGAAGCAGGTGTAACCCACGTTCAACCCGGTGTGCCCGAACCGCCGGCGCCCGGCGCTGTCGTCGACCTCCGTGCCGAGCCCGAAGCCACCGGGCACCTGCGGCGTCACCATCTGGGTGGCCAGGCCATGGCTGAGCAGTTTCGAGTCCCCCGCGACCGCCCGGGCGATCTCGAGCTCGAGCAGCAGCAGGTCGGTGGGCGTACTCCACAATCCGGCCGCGGCCATCTCCGGCAGCGTCCGCCACCCGCCGGTGATCATGGCCCCGCCGCCGTGATGCCCCCGGGCCACCGGATGCCGATGCGGGAATCCCTGGTCGAAGCTGCCCCCGGTCATGGCCACCGGCTCCAGCACGAGGGTGCGCATGAGCTCGTCGAACGAGGACCCTGTCGCGTCCACCATCACCTGCTGCAGGACGGAGTAGTGACTGCCCGAGTAGCGGAACCGGCTCCCCGGCAGCAGCGCCGGGCGCACCGGCGGGGTGCTCGCCGGACCGCTGCCCTCCAGGACCTGCAGCAGCGACGGCGCGTCGCCGTCCGGGGCATAACCTCGGTACCAGGTGTCGGACAGCCCCGCGGTGTGCGCCAGAAGCTGTCGCACCGTCACGCCGCGCAGGTGCCACGAGGTCAGGTACTCGGCGACATCAGCATCCAGATCCAGCACACCGCTGTCGACCAGCCGCAACGCGCCGAACGCCGTCACGTGCTTGCTGATGGAACAGGCCTGGAACGCGGTGTCCGCGGTCACAGCGGCCTCAGCACCCGTACTGCCGTACCCCGCCGCCCACACCGTCCCGCTCACGTCCCCGACAGCGATGCTGACCCCCGGCACACGGTAGCCGTCCATCAACTCGGCCAGCGTCACCACATCCGGCGAGAGCCGCCCGGACGTCACCTGCCGGTCGAGCCGATCCAGCACCTGGCCAAAATCCACGTCTGCCATGGCATCGATCTTCCACCAGCCGCAAGCCGTCTGCTACGCGCGGGCGGCGATGCGGACGAACGACTGGACCAGGGCCGCCGGCCGGTCGTCGCGCCAGGTGACGACCAGCCGGCTCGGCGCCCGGTCGTCCACCGGGACGATGGCCAGACCGGACGGCAACGGCTGACCGAGCGGCGCCAGGGCGGAGGCACCGTTCCAGAGCACGGACTGCAGACACTCCTGAATGGTCCGCAGGACGGGCGCGTCCTGGCTCGGCTGCCCGGTCCAGTACGCCGCCCACCGCGGATCGGTGCCCTCGGGCAGCCGGATCCAGCGGCGCCCGGTCAGCACCGCGACCGACACAGCCTGCTGCCCGGCGAGCGGATCGTCGGCGCGGACCACGAGACCGACGGGTTCTGAACTCAGGTCGAGAGTGCGCAGTCCGGTCTCGTCGAACGGTGTCCGGGTGAGGGCCACGTCGACCAGGTCAGCGCGCAACCCGGCGGTCGGATCGCTCAGGTCCGCCTCGTGCACGGCGATGTCGACGTGCGGGTGCTCCCGGCGAAACGCGTCGACCACCCGGTTGCTGACCAGCTCCGCGGTGTCGGCGAGCGTGCCGATGGTCAGGGTGGGGTTGCCCGCCTCGGCGCGTACCCGGGTCCGGATCCGATCGACCTGCTCGAACAGCGCGCGGGCCTCCTCGGCGAGCGCCGCACCGGCAGCCGTCGGCGTGACCCCGCGTGGCGTGCGGTCGAGCAGGGTGGCCCCGAGGTCGGACTCCAACTGCTGGATCGCGCGACTCAACGGTGGCTGGGTGATGTGCAGCCGGGCCGCCGCCCGGCCGATGTGCCGCTCCTCGACCACGACCACGAAGTACCGGAGTAATCGCAGGTCCACCAGCACACGATACCTACAGGGTATGGAGCGGGTGGAAAAGGTCTTGGACGCCCCCGGCCGGGCCGGGCGACGCTGGCGAGATGCAGAACCTCGACGTGCGCATCGCCGCCGGCAGGTACGACACCACGGAGGCCCTGTTCGACGGCTCGGTCACGGTGGACGGGGTGCGGTCGGTCACGATGTCGACCGCACCGACCCTGCCGGAGATCTTCCAGAAGCTGATCCGCGGCGACGTGGACGTTGCCGAGTTCGGGCTGACGTTCTATCTGCGGTCGCTGGAGGCCGGGGCGCCGTTTTTGGCGATCCCCGCGTTCCCGAACCGGGTGTTCCGGCACTCGTGCGTCTACGTGCACGCCGGCAGCGGCATCACGGGACCCGATGATCTGATTGACCGGACGATCGGCGAGTTCGGCGTCTACGGTCAGGACTCCGGTGTGTGGGCCAAGGGCATCCTGATGGACGAGTACGGCTTCCGGCCGGAGAAGAACCGCTGGGTGATCGGCGGGCTCGACCGTCCCATGACGCCGTTCGGCTTCACCACCCATCCCCACCCGGCCGACGTCGACGTGACCACCGCACCGGAAGGCTCCACGCTCAGCGACATGCTGGTGGCCGGGGAGATCGACGCGTTGTTCACCGCCAACGTCCCGCAGCCGGTCCTCGACGGGTCACCGGCGATCCGACGGCTGTTCCCCGATTACGAAGCGGTTGAACGCGACTATTTCCGCCGCACCGGGATCTTCCCGATGATGCACGCGATCGCCGCGCCCCGTGGCCTGCTCGCCGCCGAACCCGATCTCGCCGGCGCCGTCTACCGCGCGTTCCTGGCGGCCAAGGACGCCGCCGCTCAGCGCTACCGCGACAGCCAGCGGCTCTACCAGGTGCATCACATGCTGCCCTGGACCAACGCCCTCTTCGAGGAGAACAGCCGGCAGCTGCCGTACGACTGGTGGCCGTACGGAACAGCCGCCAACCGGAAGGCGCTGGACACCTTTCTCCGCTACCACCACGAGCAGGGTCTGTCCTCCCGCCGGTGGACGGTCGAGGAGATCTTCGGACCCGGCGTGGCATGACGCAGCGCGGGCCGCCCCCGGAGGGACGGCCCGCGTCGTGGAACTGGTGGTGCAGGGTGGGGCTGGACTCAGAAGTCCATGTCCCCGCCGCCGGGGGCGCCGGCCGGGGCCGGGTTCTTCTCCGGCTTGTCGGCCACGACGGCCTCGGTGGTGAGGAAGAGCGCCGCGATGGAGGCGGCGTTCTGCAGGGCGGAGCGCGTGACCTTGGCCGGGTCGATGATGCCCGCGGCCAGGAGGTCGACGTACTCGCCGTTGGCGGCGTTCAGGCCGTAGCCCGGCTCGAGGTTGCGCACCTTCTCGACGACGACGCCACCCTCAAGGCCGGCGTTGACGGCGATCTGACGCAGCGGGGCGTCGAGGGCGACCTTGACGATGTTCGCACCGGTGGCCTCGTCGCCCACCAGGTCGAGCTTGTCGAACGCGGTCTTGCCGGCCTGGACCAGCGCCACGCCACCGCCGGGGACGATGCCCTCTTCGACGGCCGCCTTCGCGTTGCGAACGGCGTCCTCGATGCGGTGCTTGCGCTCCTTGAGCTCGACCTCGGTGGCCGCGCCGACCTTGATGACCGCAACGCCGCCGGCCAGCTTGGCCAGGCGCTCCTGCAGCTTCTCGCGGTCGTAGTCGGAGTCCGACTTCTCGATCTCGGCGCGGATCTGGTTGACCCGGCCCTGGATCTGCTCGGCGTTGCCGGCACCGTCGACGATGGTGGTCTCGTCCTTGGTGATGACGATCTTGCGGGCCGAGCCGAGCAGGCTCAGGTCGGCGGTGTCGAGCTTGAGGCCGACTTCCTCGCTGATGACCGTGCCACCGGTGAGGATGGCGATGTCGTCCAGCATGGCCTTGCGGCGGTCACCGAAGCCCGGGGCCTTGACGGCGACGGACTTGAAGGTGCCACGGACCTTGTTGACGACCAGGGTGGCCAGGGCCTCGCCCTCGACGTCCTCGGCGATGATCACGAGGGGCTTGCCGCCCTGCATGACCTTCTCCAGGACGGGGAGCAGGTCCTTGACCGCGGAGATCTTGCTGTTGGCGATGAGGATGTAGGGGTCGTCGAAGACGGCCTCCATGCGCTCAGCGTCGGTCATGAAGTAGGCCGAGACGTAGCCCTTGTCGAAGCGCATGCCCTCGGTGAGCTCAAGCTCGAGCCCGAAGGTGTTGCTCTCCTCGACGGTGATGACGCCTTCCTTGCCGACCTTGTCCATCGCCTCGGCGATGATCTCGCCGACCGTGGAGTCACCGGCGGAGATGGAGGCGGTGGAGGCGATCTGCTCCTTGGTCTCCACATCCTTGGCAAGCGCCGACAGGGCCTCGGACACGGCAGAGACAGCAGCCTCGATGCCCCGCTTGAGGGCCATCGGGTTCGCACCCGCGGCGACGTTGCGCAGGCCCTCGCGGACCAGCGCCTGGGCCAGGACGGTCGCCGTCGTCGTGCCGTCGCCGGCCACGTCGTCGGTCTTCTTGGCGACCTCCTTGACCAGCTCGGCGCCGATCTTCTCGAAGGTGCCCTCGAGCTCGATCTCCTTGGCGATCGACACACCATCGTTGGTGATGGTGGGAGCGCCCCACTTCTTTTCGAGGACGACGTTGCGGCCCTTGGGACCGAGCGTCACCTTGACGGCGTCGGCGAGCTGGTTCATACCACTCTCGAGGCCGCGACGAGCTTCCTCGTCAAATGCGATGATCTTGGCCATACGGCTGTGTCCTCCTGGACATTCGCGGTGCCGGGCCTCCTCGGCCCGCTCTCCGCTGGTTGCGGAACGCTTTGGACGTCGCCACCTGGCGATGCGACGTCCTCAGGTCGAGCCGGATAAGCCCGCGACGACCGGTCCCGCACCCCGGCGCCGATGGCGGCACCGCGGCCAGGGACCCCACCGTCCCGACCTGATTGGCACTCACGCGTCGCGAGTGCCAATGACCTGTTTAGCACTCTGCCAGGGCGAGTGCAAGCACAACGGCCATGCCCAGGGGCCCCATCCGACCGCCCCACCGCCCCCCTGGCCGGACCGAAGGCCCACCCTCTTGATCACGATGCGTGAACAATCCCCGGCCCAGGGACCAACGACGCCGCCAGCCGTGACGGCGGTCACTCCATTCAGCGATGGACCGATCGGCCGGTGAGCCGTAATGCAACCGGTCCATACCTCGCAGGGTGTTCCGGAATACGTTTTTTGCCCGTTTCAATCCGGGCAGATCAATGCTAAATTCCGCGTTGCCGCAGGTTGACGCGGAGTGGGCGGCAAGTTGACGTTGCCTGTACGGTGCGGGTGCGGCTGGCATGCCGCGGGACTACGGACGATCCGGTTATGCCCGGATTGAGGAGTGAGCGGAGTGGACAACCGTATCGTCGGCGCCGGCAAGAGCGCCCACCTACGGGAGCCGGACAGCAAGCGGATTCCGGCACAGCGATCACCCAGCGTCACCGACTCGGTCACCGAGTCGCCACAGTCCCCGAGCCCCGGCGCCAAGCCCCTGCTCAGCGTCGTGGTGCCGGCTCACGACATCGACGCCTATCTCGATGAGTGCCTCTCCTCGATCGCCGCGCAGACCTACCACAACCTCGAGGTCGTGGTGGTCGACGACGGCTCGGTCGACGGCACCGGCGCGATCGCCGACGAGTGGGCCGCGAAGGACTCCCGGTTCAAGGCCGTGCACCAGAGCGAGGCCGGTCCCGGCAAGGCGCGCAACGTGGGCATCGCCATCGCCCGGGGGACGTTCCTCACCTTCGCCGACGGCGACGACGTGGTTCCGCCGTATGCGTACGAGATGATGATGACCACCCTGGAGCACAGCGGCTCCGACTTCGCCTGTGGCGCGGTCCGGTCGCTGACGTCCCGGGGTGCGAACGCCTCGCACATGCACACCCCGATCTTCGGCAGGACCGTGCTGCGTACCCATGTCAGCCAGCGGCTCACCCTGCTCAAGGACCGCACGGTCTGGAACAAGGTCTACCGCCGCAAGTTCTGGGACGAGCACGGCCTGACCTTCCCCGAGGGCGTCGTCTTCGAGGACGTGCCGGTCGCGCTGACCGCGCACGCCATGGCCACCGCCGTCGACGTGGTCAACGTGCCGGTCTACTACTGGCGCAAGCGCGAGAGCGGCGAGAAGTCGATCACGCAGCGCCGCACCGACTGGGAGACCACCGCCGACCGGCTGCGCGCGGTCGACCGGGTCAGCCGTTTCCTCGGCGAGCACCACCAGGGCGAGGTCAAGCAGGCGTACGACGCCAACGTCCTGGTCGACGACTTCGCGATCGTGCTGGGCGCGCTGCCCGACGCCGACCCGGAGTTCCAGGCGAAGTTCATGCGCGAGGTCAATCTCTTCCTCGCCCGGGTCCGTCCCGGCACGATCGAGAGCCTGCCGCCGAAGTTCGCGGTCTGCTGGTCGCTCATCCGCGCGGGCAAGCTCCAGGAAGTCATCGAGGTCCTGCTCGCGAGCCGGCCCGGCATGCCGATCGAGACCAAGAACGAGGGCAGCCGCCGCTTCGCCGACCTGCCGTTCCTGGACGACCCGTCGGCCGGCGTCCCGCGCGATCTCTACGACATGGGCAAGCCCGCCGTCCGCAGCCGGGTCACCAACGTGTTCTGGCGTGACGGCAAGCTCGTCATCCAGGCGTATGCCTACATCGACGGCACCGCCGCCAACTCGCGCTGGACGTCGGCGCGCATCGTCCGGCTGCGCGAGCGCAAGTCCGGGCGCACGCTCACGCTGGCGGCCAGCCCGCGCCGCGACCCCGAGGCGACTGCGACCTCCACCCACCCCGACAAGTCCTACGACTGGTCCGGCTTCGAGGTCACGGTCGACCCCGCGCAGCTGCAGTCCGGCGGCGGCTGGGAAGAGGGCCGCTGGCAGATCGCCGTCGGCATCATCGCCGGCACCAAGCTGCGCAAGGGCCGGCTGAAGCTGGGTGCGCACCCGACCCGGCTGAACCTCGTCCCGCAGTACATCGACGCCACCACCCAGCTCACGCCGGTGGCCGACGGCTCCTACATCCTGCTGCGCGTCGACAAGGTCACCGCCAAGGCCACGGCCATCTCGTTCGACGACGACAAGATGGTCATCGACGGCCTCGTGATCGGTGCCACACCGAGCGCCGGCAAGCTACGCCTGTGCCGGGTCACCGACGTGGCGGAGACGACCGCGGCGGTCGAGTTCGGCGCGACGAAGAACGGCGCCACCTCGTTCCGTGCCGTCGTGCGCCTCGGCGAGCTGTTCGAGCACGCCGGTCCCCCGGTCATGCCCCCGCCGGGCGGCCCGATGGACCGCTGGCGCATCCAGATGACGTTCTCCAGCGGTGGCAAGCAGTCCGTGCACCTGCTCAGCGACGAGCTCGACACCGCCCGCTCGGAGGTCTACGACCGGCACATCTTCGTCCGGCGTACGGCCGCGGGCTTCCTCTGGCTCTGCGCCCGCGCACAGGGTCCGGTGGCCGACACCGCCGCGTGGTCCGCCGACGGCACGCTGACGCTGACCGGCGACTTCCGGCCGGTCGACGGGGCCCCCGAGATCAAGCTGCGGATGCGCGGTGCGGCCGAGGAGCGCGCGCTCGACGTCGCTGTCGACGGCAACCGGTGGACCGCGAAGATCAACCCGAGCCGGGTGCCGTCCTGGGGCGACGCCGTCGAGCTGCGCCCGGGCCTCTGGGACCTGCTGGTCAGCCATCGGGCCGGCGGCTCCTACGAGGTCACCAACCTCGTCGTGGCCAACGCCGTCCGCGCGATCTGCCCGGCCTACTCCCCCGACGAGCACCGCGAGTTCAGGCTGGAGCTGTCCGAGGGCGACTTCGTGGCGCTGCGGGCCGGTTCGGTGCTGCAGGTCGAGGAGCGCGGGGCGTACGCCCGTACCCAGCTGCGGCAGAAGCGCATCGCGACCCTGCGCCGCAGTCCGCTGCGCGACGCGGTGCTCTTCGAGAGCTTCGGTGGCCGGCAGTATTCCGACAGCCCCAAGGCGATGCACGAGGAGCTCGTCCGCCGGGGGCTCCCGCTGGAGGCTCAGTATCTGACGGTCCGCGACGGCCAGGCCGCCACCCCGGAGACGCTGTCGACCGCCCGCCTCGGCGGCACCGAGTGGTACGACGCGCTCGCCACCAGCCGTTACATCGTCACCAACTCGCACCTGCCGGACTGGTTCGAGCGCCGTCCCGGCCAGATCGTGGTGCAGACCTGGCACGGCACCCCGCTGAAGCGGATCGGGTTCGACGTCACCGACATCCGCCACGCGGACCGCAACTACCTGCAGCGGGTCGAGAAGGAGACGCCCAACTGGACGTTCCTCGTCTCGCCCAACCGCTTCAGCACCCCGATCCTGCAGCGGGCGTTCCGCTACGGCGGGGAGATGCTGGAGTCCGGCTACCCGCGTAACGACGTGCTGTTCCACAACGACCCGGTCGCCACGGCGGCCATCGGCAAGCGCATCGGCCTCCCCGCGGGCAAGCGCGTCATCCTGTACGCCCCGACCTGGCGCGACGACGAGTTCTACGGTCAGGGCCGCTACAAGATGTCGATGCAGCTCGACCTCGCCGCCGCCCGCCGGATGCTCGGCGACGACCACGTGCTGCTGGTCCGCCGGCACCCCAACGTCGTCGACCCCATCCCCGACGACGGCTCCGGCTTCGTGATCGACGTCTCGACGTACCCGGACATGGCCGACCTGCTCTCGGTGACCGACGTGCTGATCACCGACTACTCCTCGGTGATGTTCGACTTCGCCAACACCGGCCGGCCGATCCTGCTGTTCACGTACGACCTCGAGCACTACCGCGACAAGTTGCGTGGCTTCTACTTCGACTTCGAGCGTGAGGCCCCCGGCCCGCTGCTGATGACCTCGGAGGACGTCGTCAAGACGCTGGCCGAGATCGCGGTGGACCCGGGTGCGTATTCCGACGAACGCGCCGCGTTCCAGGCCCGGTTCTGTGACCTGGACGACGGCTCGGCGACCAAGCGCGTGGTCGATCGGATGCTCGAGCTGGGCTCCTGAGCCTTTCCGGCACGCGGCAATCCGGCCATCCGGGTTGCCGCGTTCTGTTTCAGGGGGTAGGCAAGGCAGCATGACCAGCGTTCTGGCACCGCCGATGACCGTGCACCGGGTCACGCCCGAGGATGCGGCACGGATGCGCGCCCTGCGGCTGGAGATGCTCGCCGACAGCCCCCTGGCGTTCCTGGAAACCCTGGCGCAGGCCGCCGCGCGCTCGCACGCCGACTACCGGCGCCGGATCGTGCAGGCGTCCCAGGGCATGCACCTCGCCCAGTTCGTCGCGGATCCGGCGGGCGGGCGGCTCATCGGGCACGCCGGCGGCACGGTGCTGCCGGAGCACCCGCGGGCCACGGTCATCTTCGCGGTCTACATCACCCCCGCACGGCGCGGCACGGGTGTGCTCGGGGCGCTCGTCGACGCGGTCGCGCAGTGGTCGGTGGAGGCCGGGCGGCACGAGCTGATGCTCGAGGTCGTGGTCGGCAACGACCGGGCGGTCCGGGCTTACGAGCGGCTGGGCTTCGAGGACACGGGCGTGCGCGTCCCGCACCCCGCCGTGCACGGCCTGCAGGAGCTCCAGATGCGCCGCCGCGCGTGAGCACGGCCGGGCGCGTGACGCGAAAGCCGGGCTGCTCATGAAGCGCAACGCCGTCAACGGGACCACCGCGGTGGGGCTCGCCGTGGCGGTCCTCGGTGGGGCGAAGCTGCGGCGCGGGCGGGACGGCATCCTCGTCGCCGAGGGGTATCGGCGCCGGGTCCCGCCGGCCACGTGTTTCACGGTCGGGTCGGTGATCATCACCCGGCGCAGCGCGGATTGGCTCCTGCATGAGGACCGCGCGGGGCTGTTCGACCACGAGCGCGCGCACGCCCGTCAGTACGCCCTGCTCGGTCCGCTCTTCTGGCCCGCCTACTGGGTTGCGTGCGGGTATTCGTGGGCGCTGACCGGCTGCTACGGCACCCGTAACGTCTTCGAGCGGCGTGCGGGACTGGCCCGGGGTGGTTACGCGGAGCGGCCGCTGCGACCGCGGTTCACACGGTCACCTGCCACTGGCTCCAGGTCTCGCGACGCTGGAAGCCCATCGCCTCGTTGACGCGGAGCATCGCGGCGTTGTCCGCGGCGTTGAACGTGTCGATGGCTCGGAGTTCGGGGCGGGTGCTCCGGGCGTACCTGAGATTGGCGACCTTGATCGTCAGGCCGAGGCCGTGGCCGCGGTGGGTGGGGTCGACGATGGTGATCTGCTGCCAGGCCTGCCAGCGATCGTCGTTCGGGCAGGTGATCTGGGTCCAGGCGATCAGGCGGCCGGTCCCGATGTGTACGGCGGCGCTGCTGTAGCCGGTGCGGTTGCGCGCGACGATCGCGGCCTCGGACTCGCGGACCCGGGCGGCGTCGATCTTCTCGGCCTCCCAGTTGAGGTCGCCGCTGGGCGCCTCCGTCATGAGACTGCTGTCCAGCAGGGCGACATCGTCGATCAGGTCGTCGGGTGCGTGATCGGTCCACTGCACGAGCCGGTAACCGTCCGCGATCGGCACGTCGAGATTCAGGATGTCAAAATCCGCGACGTCGAGGCGGCTGCGCAGCTCGGCCAGCCCGGCCCTGGCGCCCATCGCGGTGGCGAACGCCGGGCCGTCCGGGCGCCGGTCGACGGTCGGGCCGATGAGGTGGCTGCGGCCGTGGGCACGGGCCCGCTCCACGGCGAGGGTGTAGAGCGCCCGGCCGATGCCCTTGCGGCGCCGGTCGGGGTGGACCGTCACCTGCAGGTTGACGTTGCTCAGATTGTCGAGCTGGGGCAGGCCGAGCTCGACATAGCCGGCCACCTGGCCGTCGTCGTCGTGAGCCACGTGGAACTCGAAGTTGTGGCCGGGCCACGGGTCATGGATCCGGGCCAGGAACGCCGCCCTCGACCAGGGCGGGACGTCCGGGGTGTCGGCCTCGGCGGAGGCCTTGGCGACGAGGTAGACAGCTTCCTCGTCGGCGGTGCTCAGAGCGGAGATGTCCATCCGGCGGATGGTCCTCGGTCCGCGTCTGGAGCACGACTGGTTTTTGGCCGTGAGGCCGCAAGGGTTTTTGGTCGAGAGGGCGCGCGCACGATGCCTCCGGCACCGGGTCGTTGGGCCCCTAGGAGATTGTCACCAAGCTCATAAGGTGGGGCCTCGTACGGCGTCGCGCCCTCCCGCGTAGAGCATCCTGCCGACCCTGGAACCCCCGCGCAAGACCTCGCCGGGGTTATTTCTCCACGGTGGGCAGGACGACCACTACGGACGGTTAGCCCAACAGGCCGGCCTCGCGGGCGCCGCGCAGCGACGGCTTGATCGTGTGGGTCGGTCCGACCAGGCCGGCGACCGCGTCGATCGTCTTCAGGCCCTCGCCGGTGTTGTAGACGACGGTCTCCTTCTCGGGGTCGAGCTTGCCGCTCTCGACCAGCTTCTTGAGCACGGCGACCGTCGTACCGCCCGCGGTCTCGGCGAAGACGCCGGTGGTACGGGCCAGCAGCCGGATGCCCTCGCGGATCTCGTCGTCGTCGGCGTAGTCCATCCAGCCGCCGGTGCGCTTGACCGCCTCGATGGCGTACGCCCCCGCGGCCGGGTCGCCGATGTTCAGCGACTTAGCGATGCCGGTCGGCTTGACGGGGATGATCGTGTCGGTGTCGTTGTGCAGCGCGGTCGCGATCGGGTTGCAGCCCGCGGACTGCGCGCCGTAGACCGTCCAGCCGCCCTCGGGCGCCTCGACGAGGCCGATCTCGATCAGCTCACTGAACGCCTTGTCCACCTTGGTCAGCAGCTCGCCGGAGGCCATCGGGATGACGACCTGCGCCGGGATGCGCCAGCCGAGCTGCTCCGCGACCTCGTAGCCCAGCGTCTTGGAGCCCTCGGCGTAGAACGGGCGCACGTTGACGTTGACGAACGCGGTGTCCTCGAACTCGTCGGTCTCCACGAGCTCGCCGCAGAGCCGGTTCACGTCGTCGTACGAGCCTTCGATGGCGACCAGCTCCCCGCCGTACACAGCGGTGGTGATGATCTTGCCTGGCTCGAGGTCGCTCGGGATGAAGGTGATGGACGGTACGCCGGCCCGCGCTGCGTGAGCGGCGACCGAGTTGGCCAGGTTGCCGGTGGAGGCGCACGCGAACCGGGTGAAGCCGAGCTCGCGGGCGGCCGTGAGAGCCACCGAGACGACCCGGTCTTTGAACGAGTGGGTCGGGTTGGCGGAGTCGTCCTTGACCCACAGCGGGGCGCGCAGCCCGATCTCGGCGGCGAGGGCCGGGGCGCTGACCAGCGGGGTCATGCCGGGGTCGAGGGTGACCCGGGTGGCGGGGTCCTGACCGGCGGGCAACAGGGCGGCGTAACGCCAGATGTTGTTCGGGCCGGCCTCGATCTGCTCACGGGTCACCGCGGCGAGGGCGGCCTGGTCGTACGCGACTTCCAGCGGGCCGAAACACTCGTAACACGCGTGCTGCGCGGCGAGGGGAAATTCGGTCCCGCAACCGCGGCAGACCAAGGCACGGGCGGGGCTTGTGGACGTGGTGGGGGCGGCAACGGCCGTCATGACGAGGCTCCTTCTCATCTTCCCCGGACGCGGAATCTCCGCGAAACGGGACGGAATTAGCACCTGCCGCGCGCCACACTCTGTGATTGCTCGTCGTCAGTGACGAGCAGAGTGCGGACACGGTGGTTGCCGGGGCGTCATCGGGCCGTATCCCTCAGCCCCTCTGGATGAGGTATTCAGTTGTTTCCTCCACCTTACGTGCAGGCGCCGGGAAGCCAACCCTGCCGTCCCGAGGTGTGAGCGAGTCCTCTCCTTCCGTAAGGACAGCTAATCGATATCTGTCTATGGATTCACAGCTGATTCTTAGGTTGGAAACGCTCCCAGACCTCTAGCCTCCATTGAAAGTCATGGATTGTTTGCCGCTCGTTCACCGGGCGGCCACCGCACTGGAGGCGCCGATGGCCCGGCTCACGCTGTTCCTGATCGACCTGGTCGCTGTGAGCGTCCTGGTCTTCGGCCTCTACTTCCCACGGCACCGGCGCCGCGACCTGATCACCGCGTTCCTCGGCGTCAACGTCGGCGTGCTCGCGGTGGCCGGGTCGCTGACCTCCAGCACCGTCGGGGCCGGGCTCGGGCTGGGCCTGTTCGGGGTGCTGTCGATCATCCGGCTCCGCTCGACGGAGCTGGACCAGCACGAGGTCGCGTACTACTTCTCCGCGCTGGCGCTGGGCATCCTGGGACCACTCGGCGGCGACTCGTTATGGCTCGCCCCATCGCTGATGGCGCTCGTCATCGTGGTCATGTACGTCGGCGACCACCCCCGCGTCTTCCGGAGCTACCGGCGGCAGACGGTGGTGCTCGACGAAGCCATCACGGACGAGACCGCCCTGGTGGCGCGGCTCGAACAACTCCTCGGCGGGCGGGTCCACGCCGCCACGGTCGAGCGGGTCGACCTGGTCACCGAGACCACCGTCGTCGAGGTCCGCTACTCCCTCCCGGCCCGGTCGGCCCTTCCGGTCCGGGAGAAGGCGGTGGTGAAGTGATCGCCGAGACCCTCGACCGGCTGTCCCCGATCGGGCTCGCCGAGCTCACCGACCGGGCCGCGCTGATGACCCGGCGCGACCGCAAGTACGTGCTCCGCCGCGCCGACCTGCACGCGCTGCTGCCCGAGCTGACCCGGGGCGCCCGGGCGCTGGACATCGGGGGGCTGCGGCTCTTCCGCTACGCCTCGGTCTACTTCGACACCCCGGAGCTGACCAGCTACCGGCTCACCGCGCTGCGCCGGCGCCGCCGGTTCAAGGTGCGCACCCGGACGTACGTCGACTCCGGCGCGTGCTGGCTGGAGGTCAAGACCGAGGCGGGCCGGGGCGGCACGGCGAAATCCCGGCTCCCGCATCCCCCGGACGATCATCACGACGTGACCCCGGGCCGCTGGTTCGTGGACGGACTGCTCGGCGCAGAACCGGGTGCCCTCGGCCCGGTGCTGGCCACCGACTACCACCGGGCAACGCTGTTCATGCCCAGGTCACAGAGCCGCCTGACGATCGACGTCGGCCTCAACTGGGCCGACCTGGGCGGCACCGCGGAGCTCAGCCTGCCCGATCTCGTCGTGGTCGAGACCAAGACCCTCGCGGCGGCGGCCGAGGCCGACCGGCTGCTCTGGGCGCACGGCCACCGGCCCATCGCGATCTCGAAGTACGCGACCGGCCTCGCCGCGCTGCGCCCGCACCTCCCCTCAGGACCGTGGCGCCGCCTCCTCCGGCGTCACTTCACCCCCACCGAGTAGGAGTAATGATGCGCAAGACCCTCGTCCCCATGGCCGTCCTCCTGGCCACCCTCGTGGCAGTCCCCACGACGGCCGCCCAGGCCGCCGTCGGACCGGCCGCCGCCCAGGCGCTCGCGGCGAACGCCCCGGATCACGACGACCCGGCGGACCACACCTGGAACACCGCGGACGAAGTGGCGGTCACGCTCACCGGCACGGGCGCCACGTCCGCGGGCCCCGGCGTCACGATCAGCGGCAGCACCGTGACGGTCACCGCCGCCGGCACCTACCGCTTCGCGGGCTCCCTCACCAACGGGCGCATCGTCGTGAACAGCACGGGCACCGGCATCGTGCGGCTGATCCTCAACAACGCGAGCATCACCAGCTCCACCGCGGCACCCCTGGCGGTCACGGCAGCCGACGAGGTCATGGTGGTGCTGCCCGACGGCACGACCAACAGCCTCACCGACGCGGCCGGGCAGAGCCAGACCGCGGCTCTGTTCAGCGAGGCGGACCTCACCCTCACAGGCAACGGCGCCTTGACCGTACGCGGAAACGCCGCCGACGGCATCGCCACCGAGGACGGCCTGGTCATCGATGCCGGGGCGCTCACCGTCACCGCCACCGACGACGGCATCCGAGGCCAGGACTACGTCGTACTGACCGGCGGCACCCAGCGCATCACCGCCGGGGGCGACGCCATCAAGTCGAACGATGCCACCGACACCACCAAGGGGTACGTCTACCTCGGCGCCGGCACCCGCACCCTCACCGCCACCGGGGACGGCGTTGACGCCACCACCGACGTGATCGTGGCCGGCGGCGCGCTCACCGCCACCACGGGCGGGGGTAGCGGCACCACCCCGGGCACCGCCTCGACCAAGGGCGTCAAGGGCGGCGTCCTCGTCGTGGTCAGCGACGGCTCCGTCAACGTGAACTCCTCGGACGACGGCATCCACTCCAACGCGAACATCACCATCGACGGCGGCACGGTGACCGCGGCAAGCGGCGACGACGCGGTACACGCCGACACCGCGCTGACCGTCTCGGCGGGCACGGTCACCGTCACCAAGTCGTACGAGGGCCTGGAAGCCATGCAGACCACCCTCGCCGGCGGAACGATCACGGTCACCGCAACCGACGACGCCGTCAACGCGGCGGAGGAGGGCGTACCCGAAATGCAGAACGCCCCCAACGCCTTCATCAGGGTGACCGGCGGCGTCGTCACGGTGAACGGCGGCACGGACGGCCTGGACAGCAACGGCGTCCTCACCATCTCCGGCGGCGTCGTGATCGCCAACGGCTCCCCGACCCGCGGCGGCGGCGAAGGCGGCCTCGACTCCAACGGCGCCCTCACGATGACCGGCGGCACGATCGTGGCCACCGGACTGACCGCCTCAACCAGCACCCTCCCGACAAGCGGCCAGGCCTGGGTGGCGTACTCCTTCTCCGCCAACCAGCCCGCCGGCACGGTCTTCCACCTGGCCACCACATCCGGCACCCAGCTCGCGTCCTTCACCTCGACCCGCGTCCTCAAAGGCGTGATCTTCGACCTGCCCACCATCACCCGCGGCACCCAGTACAGGATCTACACCGGCGGCTCGGTCAGCGGCACGGCCGTCGGCGGCGGCCTCTACACCGGAGGCACCCTCTCCGGCACCCTGATCGCCACGGTCACAGCCGGCTCCGGCCGCGCCTGACACCGACTGCGGCTGCGGCTGCGGCTGCGGCTGCGGCTGCGGCTGCGGCTGCGGCTATCGGAACCCCGGGCGGGAGCAGTGAGCAGGCACGGGTCCACTGACCATGGGAGTTCTCCACGCGTCCCGACCGATGGAGTCCCGTGCCTGCGCCCGGCAACCGCGATCGTCACGACCTGTCACCTCAGCCAGGCATATATGTCATGCGCTGAACAATAATTGCCCCGGGCTTGACACCATTTCCACCAAAAATTGCAGCGTCCAAGGCTTTAACGCAATATCCATCGAGGTTCCACCGCCCTGGCGGACCACCGCCGACTTGGTTCACATGACGGAGGACACGGGGAGTTACCGGGTCGCACCGGTGCCTGGGGCTACGAATACCCACCCCGGCCGATACCCCTCACCACTCACGTGATCTCCGGCTAGCCGTTTGGTTGTGCACAATTAAGTTGTGTGCAATTAAGTTGTGCACAATTTAATTGCACACAACTTAATCGCTTCGGGAGAACTTGCCCGAGTTGGCGTAAACCACCGGCCGGGACGCTTCCACCGGCCG
>NZ_BOMN01000047.1 GCF_016862215.1 Winogradskya humida | reverse complement strand
TCGGGACGTGCCGCCGGTCGGGACGCTGCCACCGGTGGGGATGCGGGTGAAGCCCGGCCGCTTCTACGCGGCGGCCGGGTTCAGTTGGCGCCAGGTTGGGAGGATGAATGGGGTGAGCGTGACCAGCACGTAGATGCCGCCGCCGATCAGCAGGGCGGGGTGCAGGCCCAGGCTCTCCACGGTCAGGCCTCCGAGCAGGGCTCCGACCGGTACGCCCGCCCAGGAGCACGCCGTGATGGCGCCGAGGACCCGCCCGCGCAGGTCAGGAGGGATCCGTTCATACCCGACGGCGGACAGGATCGGGTTGATGGCTGCGGCGAGGAAGCCGGAAACCAGCACCACCATCAGTACGGCCGTCAGGTCATCGGTGACCGCCAGGGCGAAGAGTCGCACGGGCCCGCCGAGCAGGAAGCAGATGGCGAACGTCGCACGCCGGGGCAGGCGGTCGGCGAGGGTGAGGTAGGTCAGGTTGCCCAGCACCGCGCCGAGGCCGAACGCGCCGCCGATAAGTCCTAGGGTGGAGGTCGCGGCGCCGGTGTCGCGTACCCACACGGGCACGAGGACGGCGATGTAGGCCTGGTCGACGAGGTTCGTGAAGAACAGCAGCCCGACGATGGCGCTGATCAGGCTATCGCGCCGGAAATAGCCGAAGCCGGTGCGCAGTGCGGCCAGATAGCTCTCGGGTGCGGCGTCCCGGCGGCGAAGGGGTCGGACCGTGGTCGCGACGACGACGGCGCAGAAGGCGAAGGAAGCCGCGTCGACGGCCAGCACCCCGGCGGGACCGAAGACGGCGATGAGCACACCGCCCAGTGGCAGCCCGACGAGCATCGCCGTGCGGCCGATGCCGTCGAAGAGTGTGGCGCCGCGGGTTGTGGAGACGCCGGAGTCCGCGATCACCTGGGGCGCGAGGGCGTGCTTCGCGGTGTCGCCCAGCCCGGCTGCGGACCCGGCGACGATCATCGCGAGCACCAGGACGCCGAAGGAGAGGTGGCCGAGGGCGTGCAGCAGCGGGACCGAGCCGACTGCCAGGACGCTCACCGAGTCGGCGGCGATGGCTATGCGGCGGGGGCCTGCGCGGTCCACCAGCGGGCCGCCGATCAGGCCGGCCAGGACTAGCGGCAGGAGCTGGGCGAAGGCGACGACGCCGACCCGGGTTGCCGAGCCGGTGGTGGTCAGGACCAGCCAGGGCACGGCGACGGTCGAGACCCGGCTGCCCGCCATCGACACCGACTCGGCGGTGAGCAGGCCGATCAGGGGACGGCGGGTCATGGCCGGCCGGGGTCGCGGAGCAGGGGCAGCAGGTTCCATTGCAGGGAGACCCGCTCGCTGCCGTCGGCCGGGTCGTCGTCCTCGGGGTTGTGGGGCGGGTAGTCGTCCAGGACCGCTCTGATCCGAGTGCGCAGCTCGGCGGCCTGTGCCGGGGTCAGGCGCCGGGTCGTGTCGTTGAAGCTGGCGACGTCCTGCCACTGCCGGGGCATCGTGGCGAGCTCGGAGATGACCGCCTCGGCCAGCTGAAAACTGGCCGAGACCGTGGCTCGCAGGTAGCCCTCGGCCGCGCCGACATCCGCCCGGCCGGTGACCGCGTCGAGTGTGGTGCTGCGGTGGGCGGCTCGCCACCAGCGCTCCCGGCCGGAGCCGCGATCCGGGACGTCCTCGACGAAGCCGTGGGCTTCGAGTTGGCGCAGGTGGTAGCTGGTCGCGCCGCTGGACTGGCCGAGCAGTTCGGCGAGTTTGCTGGCGGTTGAGGGGCCGCGCTCGCGCAGCAGGCCGAGCAGCCGGACCCGCAGCGGGTGGGCCAGGCCGCGCAGTGCCCCGGGGTTGAGAACAACGTCATCCACAGATGCAAAGATATCTTTGCAAAGAAGTCTTTGCAAGAGTCGGCGCGGGACTTCGGCACAGTGGCGCGGGATGCATAGGGTGACCCAGGTCATCGTCGAACGAACAACGACCGAGCACGACCGAGCAAGGAGAACCGGCTTGAGTGCCGTCCTGGAGATAGCGGGTCTGCAGAAGACCTACCGCAGCCGGAAGGGGGTGCGGAAGGCGCTGGACGGCTTCGACATGGTCGTCGAGGCGGGACAGGTGCACGGCTTCCTCGGCCCCAACGGCTCCGGCAAGACCACCACGCTGCGTACGCTGCTCGGGCTGATCCGGCCCAACGGCGGCCGCATGGCGATTCTCGGCCGGGAGGTGCCCCAGGCACTGCCCGAGGTCGCCGGCTCGGTCGGCGCGATCGTCGAGAGCCCGCAGTTCTTCGGGAACTTCTCCGCTCAGGACACGCTGTCGCTTCTTGCCGACGCGGGCGGCGTACCCAGGACCAGGGTGTTTGAGGTCCTTGAACTGGTCGGTCTGCGGGACCGGTCGAAGGACCGGGTCAAGACCTACTCGCTGGGCATGAAGCAGCGGCTGGCGGTCGCGTCCGCGCTGCTCAAGAACCCGAAGCTGCTGATCCTGGACGAGCCGGCGAACGGGCTCGACCCGGGTGGCATCCGGGAGATGCGCGGGCTGATGGCCGGTCTCGCCGAGAGCGGGATGACCGTGCTGCTCTCCAGCCACATCCTGGGCGAGATCCAGCTGATCTGCGACTCCGTCACGATCATCGCGGCCGGGCGGCGGGTCGCTGCGGGTTCGGTCGCGGAGGTGCTTGCCACGCATGCTTCCACTTCGCTACGCGTACGCCTGGAAGCCGTCTCCGACCTCACTTCGTCGGCGGCAGCGTTGCGGGACGCCGGCGCCCAGGTCGTCGTCGAGCCGGATCACCTGATGGTCTCGGGGCTGGCCCAGCCGAGCGCGGTCACCCGCACGCTGGCCGAGCGCGGCGTCTACGTGAGCGAGCTCAGCCCGGTCACCGCCGACCTCGAGAGCGTGTTCCTCGAGCTGACCGGTACCGCGCCGGTCGAGGGCTCGAACCGCCAGGTGGATCAGACGGTGATGGCGCAGGCCGGAGGGTGGGGACGATGAGCCTCTACACGGCGGAGACGCGGCGGCTGGGCAAGCGCCGGTTCACGAAGTTCCTGCTGGGCGGCGTGGTCCTCGTCCTCATCGCGATCGCGGTGGGCATGTTCTTCGCCAACGAGAAGAACACCCCGGCGACGGTCGCCGCGGCGCAGGCGAAGGCCGACAGCGAATACCAGGCGGCGGTCCGGCAGTCGGCGCAGGACAAGCAGACCTGCGTGGCGGCCCAGGGTACGCCGGACGCGTCCAACTGGCCGCCCAGCTGCGACGACGTCTACCAGCCGCAGACGTCGGACTTCCAGGCCGCGTGGTACATGCCGGCCACGTTCGACTTCCGCGAGCAGTTCCCGAACATGATCACCGCGATGGCTGCGATCGTCGCGGTGGCGGCGTTCGTGATCGGAGCGTCCTTCGTGGGCGCCGAATGGGCCAGCGGCGGCATGATGAACCTGCTGCTCTGGCGGCCGCGGCGGCTGCAGGTGCTGGGCACCAAACTCGGCGCCCTGCTCGTCGCCCTGACCGGGCTCACCGTGCTGCTCTCGGCCGCCTGGACCGGCGCGTTCGCCCTGATCGCCGGCCTGCGCGGCTCGCTCGACTCGATGACCTCGGGTGCCTGGCAGTCCATCCTGCTGATGGAGCTGCGCGGTCTGGCCGTCGTGCTGGCCGCCGGGGCGATCGGGTTCGGGCTCGCGTCCATCGGGCGGCACACCGCGGTGGCGATGGGTGTCGCCGTCGGCGTGGTGGTCCTGCTCCAGTTCGGTCTCTACATCGTGCTGTCCATGGCGAACGTCGGCTTCGCCGAGGTCGTGCTGGCGACGACCTGGGGCACGGCCTGGATGAACAAGACCGCGACGGTCACGGACTGGAACTCCTGCAACTTCTCGGGGAACGGCGGCTGCACCCCGGACGAGCTCATTGTGAACTGGCCCGCGGCGGGTGGCGGACTGGCGGCGTTGCTGGTGGTCGTGGTCGGAATCGCACTATGGACTATCCGTAGCCGCGACATCACGTGAAGTAATTTGCCCTGGAAGGCGCGCGCGGGGGATCGTCGGCTGCGAGGATTACGGCGGTCCCCCTTTCGTGTGCGCTCGCCGACCACCTGCGAGGAATCCTCATGCAACCCGACGCCTCCACCGAGCTGCAACCCGAAGCCTCCACCGAGCCACAGCACGACGCCTCCACCGAGTCGCAGCACGTTCCTGCCCCCCGCGAGGGCGAGGAGCCCGCGCCCGCCCTTACCGACCGTGAGCTGCAGATCCTCGCGTTCGAGCAGAAGTGGTGGAAGCACGCCGGCTCCAAGGAGCAGGCCATCCGGGACGCTTTCGCACTGTCGTCGACCCGCTACTACCAGCTGCTCAACGGGCTGCTCGACAACCCGGCGGCGCTGGAGCACGACCCGGTGCTGATCGGCCGGCTCCGGCGCCTGCGATCAACCCGGGCCCGCACCCGCCGGCGCTAGCCGAAGATCAACCCCCTGAATGCGTTGACGCGTACGCCTCCAGCCACGCGACCTGCACCGGATCGAGCGACGGCCGCACCCGCTTGCGCGCGCTCGCCACATCATCAGCGGTCACGGTCGTGGCGTCGAGCGACTGACGCATCGCCGCCAGCGCCGCCTCGCGGATCAGCGCCGCGCAGTCCGCCGCCGAGAAGCCCTCGAGATCGGCGCCGAGCGCGTCCAGGTCCACGGCCTCGTCCAGCGGCACGGACTTGGAGGACGCGCGCAGGATCGCCGCGCGGGCCTCACCGTCCGGCGGCGGCACGAAGACCAGACGCTCCAACCGGCCCGGGCGCAGCAACGCCGGGTCGATCAGGTCGGGACGGTTCGTCGCGCCGATCACCACCACGTTGCGCAACGCCTCCACGCCGTCCAGCTCGGTGAGCAGTGCTGCCACCACCCGGTCGGTGGTCCCGCCGTCGGTGGCCTGGCCGCGGGTCGGGGCGAGCGCGTCCACCTCGTCCAGGAAGATCAGCGTCGGCGCCGCCTCCCGGGCCCGGCGGAACAACTCGCGGACGGCGCGCTCGCTGTCGCCGACCCACTTGCTGAGCAGCTCGGCGCCCTTCACCGAGAGCACGTTCGCCTTACCCGTACCCGCGATGGCCTTGACCAGGTACGTCTTGCCGCACCCGGGCGGGCCGTAGAGCAGCACCCCGCGCGGGGGCTGCACCCCGAGCCGGGCGAACGTGTCCGGATAGGTCAGCGGCCAGAGCACCGACTCGGTGAGCACCTCCTTGACCTCGGTCATGTCACCGACGTCGTCGAGGGTCACGTGGGCGACCTCCAGCGTGGAGTCGGCCATCGAGGTCGGGCGGACCACGTCGAGCGCGGCCTCGAAGTCGGCCATCGCCACGGTCGGCGACTCGGTCTCCTTCTGCCGCAGGGCCGCGTGCACCCCGGCCTCGCGGGCGAGCGCACCCAGATCGGCGGCGACGAAGCCGGGCGTACGGCCGGCCACATCGTCCAGCCGCACGTCCTCGGCCAGCGGCATCCCCCTGGTCAGCACCCGCAGCTGGTCGTTGCGCATGGACGTGTCCGGCAGGGGCACCGCGAGCTGCACGGCCAGCAGGTCGGGCGCGCGCAGTGAGGTGTCGACGGACTCGGGGCGGCTCGTCGTGCAGACCACCGCCGCGCCGGAGCCGACCAGATCGGTGAGCACCTGGCGGAAGACGGTGGCGAGCGGGCCGGGATCCTCGCGCGGGGCGAGCGCCTCGACATCGCTGATCAGCAGCACGCCGCGCTCGGTGGCTTTGAGGTCGCGGGCCAGGTCACGCAGGCGGGTGGCCGCTGAGTCGTTGGTCAGCGCGGCCAGCTCCGGCGCCCACACCGAGCGGACCTCCGCACCCACCCCGGCGGCGACCGCGCGGACCAGGGCCGACTTGCCGGAACCGGCCGGACCGGTGACCAGCACGCCGAGCGAGACCGTGGTGCCCAGCCGGTTGAGCACCTCGCGATGGTGGAAGCCGAGGTCGAGCAGCTCGGTCAGCTCCTGCGCCTGAGCCCGCAGCCCCGGCAGGTCGTCGATGCTCGGCGGGGGCATTTCAGGATCGGTGGAGGCCGGCTGCTGCTGCTGAACTACGGCGACCGGCTGCTCCGGGCGTACCGATGAGAGTCTGGTGCCCTGCCAGGCAACCACCGTGTCCATCGTGACCAGCGCGCCCTCGGCGTCCTCGACCTCGACCACCTGCAGGAGCTGGCTGGTCCAGAGATAGCCCACCCGGTTGGCCAGGCTCCGGCGGACGCCGTCGATCAGCGCGCGATGCCCGGCCTGCGGCAGCACGTCCTGCGGCAGCAGCGAGACGTCGTCGCCGGCCGTCACGACCTTGCCCAGCAGGGCCAGACGCAGCATCTCCCCGGTCACCACCGCGGTGATCTCCGGCGGACCGGCGAGCGTGACCCAGCGGGCCGCGACCACGGGCAGCGGCGTCACGGTCACCTCGTCGCCATCGCGCAGCTGCAGGTTGCCGATGGTCAGATCGTCGGCGTAGAGCGCCGCGCGGCTCGCCCCCGCGTCGGCCCGCGCCGCCACACCCGCCGTGGTCCGGCGCCCGGTGAGCCGAAGTGGATCGCCGGGATTGATGGCGAGCGCGGCCATCACCTCCGGATGCAGCCGGACGATGCCGCGGCGGGGAAGCTGCCCGGGTCGTTCGTGCACGGTCAGCGTGAGGTCGTCGGGCACCGGCGAGCCTTCCATTCGGCCTGGGACATGCTTGGGGCTAGGTTGACACGCTATCGCCGTCAGCCCAGCCGGGGAGGCTCACCGCTATGAGGCACCGTTACGCCGCAGTCACCGTTGCTGCGATCACCCTGCTCGGGGTCGCCGCGTGTTCCAAGGACGACGACAAGGACGCGGGGGCCTTCGTCAACCCCGATCCGGCCGCGTCGTCGGCGGCGCCGAGCTCCGAGGTGCCCGAATCCGCTGCTCCGGGGGCGAAGAAGGGGCAGGCTCCGGTGGGCAAGGGGTCGTCGGAGGTGCTTGCGGCGGGTGGGCTTGGGCCGTACCTCATCGGGGTCGGGCAGAAGGATCTTTCCTCGGCGAAGCTTGTCGGCAAGGTCACGAAGAAGGGCGACTGCGCGACGAGTGCGGGGCTGAGCAAGTACGACACGCCCGCGCTGGCGTTCAGCGACGGCAAGCTCAAGCGGGTCACCGTGACGAGCACGGCGGTCAGCACGCAGGCCGGCGCGAAGGTCGGCACGACGTACGACCAGGTCAAGGCCCTGTATCCGAAGGGTAAGCAGCTCGACGACTGGATCGGGGCGAGCGCCTGGTACACCGTCGACGGCAAGAACGCCCTGTTGTTCCGGATCGACAACGGCAAGGTCGCCGCGATCATGGTCGGCGAGGCCCAGACGGTCCAGTTCTACTTCACCGATCAGCAGGGCTGCTGACGGTTCACAGCTCATGCTCAGCGGCACGCCGATAGCGTTGCCCGCATGTCTGCCCTGACGACCCGGCTGCGCCGTGCCCTGCCCCGCCTCTCGCGGCGGCGGGCCGTGGCCGGTGGCGTGGTCCTCGTGCTCGTGGCCGCGCTGGTGACCTGGGCCGCGCTGCCCGAACGGCACTCCTGGACCGCCACCGACCGGATGATCACGGTGAACTCCGGGCCCTCGGGCACCGAGCCGATCACCCTCGACACCCGTTTCTATTTGCCGAAGGACCACTCGGACAAGGTTCCGGCGGTGCTGCTCGCGCACGGATTCGGGGGTACGAAGGAGTCCGTCAGCGACGACGCCGAGTCGATCGCCGACCGGGGCTACGCCGTGCTGACCTGGACCGCCCGCGGTTTCGGGCGCAGCGGCGGCGAGATCCACCTGGACAGCCCGGACTACGAGGTCAAGGACGCGCAGCGGCTGCTCGACTGGCTCGCCGCGCAGCCGTCGGTGCGGACCGACGCGGCCGGTGACCCCCGGGTCGGGGTGGTCGGCGGCTCCTACGGTGGCGCGCTGGCGCTGATGCTCGCCGGCGTGGACCAGCGGGTCGACGCGATCGTCCCGCTGATCACCTGGAACGACCTGACCACGTCGTTCTTCCCCTCGGGAGTCTTCAAGAAGAGCTGGGCGGGATTGTTCTTCGGTTCTTCCTCCGGAGGCTCCGACCCTGCCTGCGGGCGTTTCGCGGCGGATGTCTGCGCCGCGTATCTGAAGATGGCGACATCCGGCACGCCGGACGCCGCCACGACGGCGTTACTGGCGAAGTCGAGCCCGGCCTCGGTGCTCGACAAGATCAAGGCACCGACCCTGCTGATCCAGGGCGAGGTCGACACGCTCTTCCCGCTCTCCGAGGCGGACGCCAACGCCAAGGGCATCGCCGCGACCGGCACCACGGTCCGGGTCGCCTGGTTCACCGGTGGCCACGACGGCGGCGACGGGCCGCAGACCGACCAGGACCGGACCCACGCGCTGACCGCCCAGTGGCTCGACCACTACGTGAAGGGCGAGGGCGCGGCACCCTCGAACAGCTTCACCTACTCGCGGGTCGCCGGGTTCAGCGCGCTCGACCGGGGCCTGGTTACCAACGGTTACTCCGATCCCAGTTACCCCGGGCTGTCCGGGACCGGGAGCACTTCGCTGTCCGTGACCGGCGCCGCGCAGCGCATCGCCGCGCCGCCCAACGGCAACCCGGCCGGGCTCTCGTCGCTGCCGGGTGTCGGCGGTCAGCTCAGCTCGCTGCTCGGTGGCGCCGCCGGTGACCTCGCCGGCCAGCACGCCACGTTCGATTCGACACCGTTGACCAGCGCGATCGAGGTGGCGGGCGCGCCGAGCGTCAAGCTGCGCGTCGCGTCGCCGACCGGCTCCGCGACCGTGTTCGTCAAGCTCTACGACGTCGACCCGACCGGGGCCGAGACGCTGAGCGGCGGCTTGATCGCGCCGGTCAGGCTCACCGGCCTGCCGGCCGAGATCAGCGCTGCGCAACCGGTCACCGTGACGCTGCCGGCGATCGTCCGGCGCATCGATCAGGGGCATACCGTACGCGTGGTGGTCGCCACGTCCGACCAGGCGTTCTTCACCCCGGCCACGCCCACGGTCTACACCGTCGCCGTGGAACCCACCCTCACGGTGCCCACCGTGGTCGGCACGCCGATCGCCAACCCGCAGGTCATCTGGCGGTGGGTCCTGCTCGGCGTGCTCCTGGTCATCGTCGCCGGCGTGGTCCTGACCGTGCTGCTCACCCGCCGACGCACTCCCGCCAAGGTCGACGAGTACGCCGACACGCCGCTGATCGTGCGTGACCTGCGCAAGGCGTACGACGACGGGTTCGTGGCGGTCGAGAAGGTCGCCTTCCGGGTCGAACGCGGGCAGGTCGTCGGTCTGCTCGGCCCCAACGGCGCGGGCAAGACCACCACGCTGCGCGTACTCATGGGCCTGACCATGCCGACCTCCGGGGACGCACTGGTGTTCGGCCAGCCGCTCGTGCCCGGGGCGCCGATCCTGTCCCGGGTCGGCGCGCTCGTCGAGGGCCCCGGGTTCCTGCCACACCTCAGCGGCTACGAGAACTTGAAGGCTTACTGGCAGGCAACCGGCCGCCCGGTCGCCGACGCCCGCTTCGACGAGGCGCTCGAGATCGCCGGGCTGGGTGAGTCGGTGCACCGCCGCACCAAGAACTACAGCCACGGCATGCGGCAGCGGCTCGCCATCGCGCAGGCCATGCTCGGCCTTCCCGACCTGCTGGTCCTCGACGAACCGACGGACGGCCTCGACCCGCCGCAGATCGCCGAGATGCGCCGGGTGCTGCGGCGCTACGCCACCGACGGGCGCGCGGTCCTCGTGTCCAGCCACCTGCTCGCCGAGGTCGAACAGACCTGCACCCACGCCGTCGTGGTCAACAAGGGCCGGATCGTGGCCGCCGGCCCGGTCGACGACATCGTCGGCGAATCCCCCTCGGTCCAGCTCGGCGTCTCCGACGTGGCCGCCGCCTCGAAGGTCCTGGAGGG
Source organism: Winogradskya humida (assembly GCF_016862215.1). Lineage (GTDB taxonomy): Bacteria > Actinomycetota > Actinomycetes > Mycobacteriales > Micromonosporaceae > Actinoplanes > Actinoplanes humidus. The sequence continues at coordinate 1,796 of NZ_BOMN01000047.1, read as the reverse complement.
GCTCAACGTCCGCGGCGTCACCCCCGACGGCGACTCGCACCTGATCGTCGACATGAACGGCACACCCCGCGAGGAGGTGGTGGCATCCCTGGTCAGGGCCGGTATCGGCGTGGACCGGATCATGCCCCGCCGACGCCTCGAAGACGCATTCCTGGCCCTGGTGGGCGACAACTCGCGAGGAAGTGGCGACCGATGACCGTTTCAGAGGCCCCAGCCGCGGGCTACCGCCCCGCTGCCACTCTGCCGATCCGGGCGGAGATCAGGCGGCAGGCGGGCCGGAGGCGTACCCAACTGGCCCTTGGTTTCATGGTCCTGCTGCCGTTGATCATCCTCATTGCCTTCGAGTTCGGCGGGGGCGACGATGACAACAACGGCGGCGGGGCGTTCTCATCGCTCAACGACCTCGCCACGTCGGGCGGGCTGAACTTCGCGCTGTTCAGCATCTTCGTCTCGGCCAGCTTCCTGCTGGTGGTCGTCGTCGCGCTGTTCTGCGGCGACACCGTGGCCTCGGAAGCCAGCTGGGGCAGCTTGCGCTACCTGCTGGCCATCCCCGTGCCGCGGGCCCGGCTCCTCGGCGTGAAGCTCATCGTCGCGCTCGGCTACTCCCTGACGGCGCTGCTCACTCTGGCCACCACGGCCCTGCTCGTGGGCACCCTGCGCTACGGCTGGCATCCCCTGGGCAGCACGGTGTCAGCGGAGATCCCCGCGGGCGAAGGCGTGCTCCGGCTCCTCGGCATCCTCGGTTACCTCGCCGTGGTCCTGCTCGGCGTCGCCGGCCTCGCCTTCCTGCTGTCCGTCGTCACCGACGCCGCCCTCGGCGCGGTCGGCGGCGCGGTCCTGCTCTGGATCCTGTCGAGCATCCTCGACCAGATCACCGCCCTCGGCTCGATCCGCAACTTCCTGCCCACCCACTACAGCGACGCCTGGCTGGGCCTGCTCTCCACCCCGATGCAGACCGACGACGTCGTCAAGGGCGCCATCTCGGCGATCTGCTACGCCACCCTGTTCTGGTCCGTCGCCTTCTACCGCTTCACCCGCAAGGACGTCACTTCCTAGACTGGGTGGATGGCTCGATGGCAACCTGACGCGCGCGAACGCCTGGAGAAGGCCGCCCTCGAGCTCTTCACCGAGCAGGGCTTCGCCGAGACGACCGTGCCGCAGATCACCGCCCGGGCCGGCCTCACCACGAGGACGTACTTCCGCCACTTCGCCGACAAGCGTGAGGTCCTCTTCGCGGGCGAGGACGAATACCCGGCGAAGGTCGCCCGCATGGTGGCCGAAGCCCCGCCGGGCCTCACCGCGATGGCCCTGATCGCCCACGGCCTGCACACCATGGCCGCCACCGCCTTCGAGGGCCAGCGCGCCCGCCTCAAAGCCCGCCAGGCAGTCGTCCAGTCCGACGAAGGCCTCCGCGAACGCGAACTCCGCAAACTCTCCGCCATGTGGGAGGCCATCACCGATGGCTTCCAGACCCGGGGCTTCGACAACCTGACCGCCACCGTCGCCGCCCGCATCGCAGTCACAGCCTTCAACGTCGCCATCGAACGCTGGCTCGCGGCCCCCGACGATCAGCCCCTCACCGGTTTTGTCGACGAAACCCTGAAGTCACTGCGCTCCATCACCGCGGAACCGTTCTAGGGCCTGTTCATAACTGGGGTCGGAGCGAGGCGGAGTCCAGATTTCGGCTGGGCGCGGCCCGTGGAAGCCCTGATACCGGTGTTGTATCTGGGCTTTCGCGGGACGTGGTCAGGCGGGATCTGGGCCCGCCGCAGCCCGGCCTCAGTTGTGAACAGGCC
>NZ_BOMN01000046.1 GCF_016862215.1 Winogradskya humida | reverse complement strand
GGTGGTCCCGCAAGCGCCAAATCCAGACCCTCTGGGGTGACCGAGCCCACCGCGCGCTGCCGCACGGTGGGCAAAGACAGAGGTCAGACCCGCTCTACGCCGGCGAACGTGCGCTTGCCCTTGCGCAGGACCAGGAACCGGCCCTGGAGCAGCGCGGACTCCGGGATGACAGCCTCGGGGTCGGTGATGCGTTCGTTGTTGAGGTAGGCCCCGCCCTCGGCGATCGTCCGGCGGGCGTCTCCCCCGCTCTTCACGAGGCCGGCCTCCTGGAGCAGGGCGACGACCGTGGGCAGCTCACCGCGTACCTCCGTCATGCCGGCCTCGGACAGTGCGGCCCGCAGCGTGTCCGCGGAGAGGTCGCCCAGGGAGCCTCGGCCGAACAACGCCTGGCTGGCCATGACCGCCTGGTTTGCCTCTTCTTCACCGTGGACCAGGGCCGTGATCTCGAAGGCCAGCTCCTTCTGGGCGAGGCGGGCCTGGGGGCGCTCGGCGGTGGCCTTCTCCAGCTCCTCGATCTCCTCGCGGGTCTTGAAGCTGAAGTAGCGCAGGTAGTGCGGGATGTCGCGGTCGTCGGCGTTGACCCAGAACTGGTAGAACGAATACGGCGAGGTCATGGTGGGGTCGAGCCAGGTGGCGCCGCCCGCGCTCTTGCCGAACTTGGTGCCGTCGGCCTTGAGGACGAGCGGGGTGGTGAAGGCGAAGACCGGGCCCGCGCCGCGGCGGCGCACGTAGTCGACGCCGGCGGTGATGTTGCCCCACTGGTCGGAGCCGCCGAACTGCAGCGAGCAGTCGTGGCGGGAGTGCAGCTCGTAGAAGTCGTTGGCCTGCAGGAGCTGGTAGCTGAACTCGGTGAAGCTGATGCCGGTCTCGAGGCGGTTCTTGACGACGTCGCGGGCGATCATCTTGTTGACCGGGAAGTGCTTGCCGACGTCGCGCAGGAAGTCGATGACGGAGAGCTCGCCGGTCCAGTCGAGGTTGTTGACCATGGTGGCGGCGTTGTCACCGTCGAAGGTCATGAACGGGGTGAGCTGGTCGCGGATGCGCAGAACCCAGCCGGCGGTGACGTCCTGGGGGTTGAGCTGGCGCTCGGTGGAGCGGCCGCCCGGGTCGCCGATCTGGCCGGTGGCGCCGCCGACGAGCAGCAGCGGCTTGTGCCCGGCGAGCTGGAGCCGGCGAGCGGTCACGACCTGCATGAGGTTGCCGACGTGCAGGGACGCCGCGGTCGGGTCGAAGCCCACGTAGAACGTGATCGCGCCGCCGTCGAGGTGCTTGCGCAGCTCGTCGGGGTCGGTCGAGTCCTGGATCAGTCCGCGCCACAGCATGTCGTCAACGAGAGTCACACGCTGATTGTCCTGCACACCCGCGTGCGCGGCCAAGCGGGATACTGCTGGGATGAGTCGTCTCGGTTCCGCCGCTCCCCCTGTTGAGCTGTCCAAGAAGAAGGCCGTCGCGAAACTGGAGGAGGCCCAGCAAAGGCTGCTCCGGTTGCGGCTCATTCTGGGCGGCCAGATCGGGGAGAAGAAGATCGGGCCACCGCTGTGTGTCGTCTTCGAGGGCTGGGACGCCTCCGGCAAGGGTGGGGCGATCAAGCGGCTCGCGTCGCCGCTCGACCCCCGGCACGTGCGCGTGTCCCAGTTCGCGGCCCCCACCTATGACGAGAAGCGCCACCACTTCCTGTGGCGTTTCTGGCCGAAGCTGCCCGGGTGGGGTGGGATGGCAGTCTTCGACCGGTCCTGGTACGGCCGGGTGCTGGTCGAACGCGTCGAGGGCTTCGCCACCGACGAGCAGTGGGCCCGCGCGTACGACGAGATCGTCAACTTCGAGCGCACCCTCACCGACGAGGGCACGATCATGGTCAAGTTCTGGATGCACGTCTCCCCGGAGGAGCAGCTGCGCCGTTTCGAGGACCGGGCCGGTGACCCGTTGCGCACGTGGAAGCTCACCGACGAGGACTGGCGTAACCGGGAGAAGCGCCCCGCCTACGAGCAGGCGATCGAAGAGATGCTGAAACGTACGGATCACAAGCGCGCGCCGTGGCATGTCGTCCCCGGCGACAGCAAGCACTACGCACGCCTCGCCGTGGTCGAGACGGTCTGCGACGCGATCGAGAAGCGGCTGGAGAAGAACTAGCCGGCGGGCTGGTAGGGCGGCAGGTCGAGGACCTTGCGGATCTGCTGCTGGACCTCGGCGGCGGCGGGGCGGGCGTCGACGTCGTGGACGACCTCTTTGCGGCGGAAGAGTTCGAGGACCGGGCGGGTCTTCTCGTGGTAGTCGCGCAGGCGGGCGGCGAGGGCTTCGGGGGTGTCGTCCTCGCGTACGACCAGGGTGGTGCCGCAGATGTCGCAGCGGCCGTCCTGTTTGGGGCGGTCGGCGATGAGGTTGTAGTCCATGCCGCAGCCGGGGCAGAGCCGGCGGCTGAGGACGCGGCGGCGTACCTCGTCGTCGGGGAGCTCCAGGTGGATGACGCCGTCGATGTCGTAGCTCTCCATGAAGAACTCCGCCTGGCGGCCGTTGCGTGGGAAGCCGTCGATGATGAAGCCGAAGTTCCAGTCGTGCTGGTCGAGGCGCTGGCGCACGACGGATTCGACCAGCTCGTCGCTGACGAGGTCGCCGGCCTTCATCGTGCGGCGGACCTGGGCGCCCAGTTTGGTGTGGTTCTGCACGTGCCAGCGGAAGATGTCGCCGACGCTGATGTGCACGAGGCCGAGATCCTCGGCGAGCAGCTCGCTCTGGGTGCCCTTGCCACTGCCCTGCACGCCCATGACCACGTATTTGCGCACGATGAGCCCCTCCGGTCTCGTTATGAGGACGCGCCGACCAGCACCGGGCCGGGTGCCGGACGACCGTCGAGCGACGTCGGGTCGAGGCTCCACCCGTCGGCGACCCGGAGTACGTCCTGCTCCGACACCAGCACCGTCACGTCCTCGTCCCCCTCCGCGAGCAGCAGCTCGGCGAGCTCCGCCTCGAAGGGGTCGGCGGCCGGCTTGCGGTCGGCGCCGGGGGTGATCGTGGCAGGAAGGCCTGCCGCGCGCTCGGCCGGGTCGGGGTCGCCGAACCAGGACGTCACGTCGCCGGTCTGCCCTACATACCCGAACGCGCGCAGCAGTGAACCCTGCGCGGCGCGCTGCCAGCGGTGACTTTCGGTGGTCCGGTGGGTGGCGAAGAACTGGACCTCGGTCTGCAGCCGCTCGGAGAGGTCGGTCACGTCGACGGTGACGTCGGGGCGCAGCAGGTAGCGGCCGACGGCGAGCACCCACTTCTCGCCGCGGGCGCCGGGCAGTGCCGGGGTGACGGCGACCCGGTCGTCGGTGAGGTGCGCGAGGTCGATGCCGTTGCGCCAGGAGACTTCGCCGAGCTCACGCAGGCCGAGGGCGGCGAGCACCCGGGCCGGATCGGTGTCGCGGATCGCGAGCCACGCCTGCTTACCGCCGAAACCGACCATTCTGTCCGTATCCATAGGTGCCACGGTAATGGTCAACCGCGGCGGGCCCCCGGTTATGCCTCGGGGCCCGCGCGGTGAAAATCCGTCAGTTCCAGCCGTAGTCGCGCTGCAGGACGCCGGCGACCTCGTTGAAGCGGTTGCGGTCGAGGATGGCGCCCTCGCGGCGGATGCCGTCCTGGTCGACCTCGAGGACGCGGTCGAGGCGGACCCAGCTCGGGCGCTCCTCGCGGTCCCACGCGCCGGGGCCGAGGCCCAGCCAGTTGCGCTGGCCCTCGCGCTCGCTCTGGCTGGAGAGCATCAGGCCGAGCAGGTTGCGCCCCTCGCGGCCGACGACCAGCACGGGCCGGTCCTTGCCCTGGTGCGGGTCGTCCTCGTACTTCACCCAGGTCCACACGACCTCGCCCGGGTCGGCGTCGCCGTCGAGGTTGGGGGCGTACTCCACATGCCGGCCGCGGCTCTGGGTCGGGACGTGGCCGGCGCCCTTGCGGGCCGGGGGTGCGGGGTTCGAGGTGCCCAGCGGGGTCGGCGCGGAGCGGCTCACCGCACGCTTCACGGCCTGGGTGACGGTGTTGAGGATATTTCTCACGACGCGCACTGTACTGCCGATGGACGGGTCCGTGATGATCCGACGGAGTGGGGTGCTCGCCGGGACGGTTCTGCTGCTTCTCGCGTACGCGATCCCGGTGCAGGCCGCCCCGAAGAGCTGGTGGAAGCCCCGGGCGTCGGCCGCGATCCGGTGGCAGATCCAGTTCACCGGGCGCCTCGACCTGAGCGTCAACGCCACGGTGTTCGACGTCGACGGGGACGGCACCACCGCCGCGCAGGTCGCCACGCTGCACAAACGCGGCGCGAAGGCCATCTGTTACGTCAGCGCCGGCTCCTACGAGGACTGGCGGGCCGACGCGAAGCGGTTCCCGGCGGCGGTGCTCGGCGCCGACCTGGACGGCTGGCCCGGGGAGAAGTGGCTCGACGTGCGGCGCTGGGACGTCCTCGGGCCGATCATGAAAGCCCGGTTCCAGGGTTGCGCCAGGAAGGGTTTCGACGCGGTCGACCCCGACAACCTTGACGGGTACGCGAACAGCAACGGTGTGGGGCTCACGGCCGCCGACCAGCTCACCTACAACCGCCGCATCGCCGCCCTCGCGCACGGCCTGGGCCTCGCCGTCGGCCTGAAGAACGACCTCGACCAGGTGAAACAGCTCGCCCCGGCGTTCGACTTCGCGGTCAACGAGCAGTGCGCGTACTACCACGAGTGCGAGCTGCTCACGCCGTTCGTGGCGCAGGGCAAACCCGTCTTCGAGATCGAGTACGAGGTGACGACGTCGACGTTCTGCCCGGCGTCACGCAAACTTGGCTTCGCCGCGATCCGTAAGAAGCAGTCGCTGAGCGAATGGCGCCAAACCTGCTAAACGCCCTCGTCGGCGGGGCGGTAGGCGACCTCGGGGTCGAGCAGATGGGTCCAGCCGGGGCGCCATCGCTCGGCGCGGGATTCCACCTCGGCGCGCAGGTTGCCGCGCCACGGCCCGGAGATGCCGTTGTCGGTCCACCAGTCCGGCCACGAGTCGTAGCGGCGTTCCAGGGTGTAGCCGGTGGCCGTGGTCTCGAGGTGCAGGAAGAGCCAGCGGCCGTACGCGTCGTCTGCTTCCGCGGCGCGCAGACGGCGTACCAGATCGGAAAGCTCGCGGAAGGTCCCGAAGCGGCCCTCGTCGTCCTTCTCCAGGGGTGGATGGTCGCCGCGGTGGGCGGCCAGACTGCTCTCGTCGGCGTAGACCAGCAGCGAGCAGCGGCCGTCGGCGTGCGGGGACCGGGCGCGCAGCCAGGTGAGGATGGCCCCGAGCTCACCCGTGCCGACCGGCGCCGGACGCGTACGTTCCGGTTCTTGGCGCATCGCCGCCCAGACCAGCCGGTCGTGCTCGGTGTCGCTGAGCTTGCGGATCTTGCGGAGGGCCGGCCGGGCGCCCTCGGCCTGGATCGGGCGCGCGGAGTCGCCGGTCAGGCCCGCCCGGGTGGCCACGGCGAGACCGACGCGCAGGTCGACCTCCTGACCGGTGAGCCGCCCGAGCAGCTCACGCAGGGGCTCCACGCCGAACGACTGCAGCAGCCGGGTCGCAGCGGCGTCGACGTCAGCGCGCTCCACCGGGGTGTCGGGCTCGTGCTCACCCCACTCGAAGACGAACTCCGCCAGCTCGTCGCGGGCGGCACGCTCGGCGAGGACCGGACCGGCCGTCGAGCTCAGGCCGTCGTCGAGGGATTCCGGGTACGCGACGCGGTGCCACTGCCCGTCGTCGTGCCACAGGACGTAGCCGAGCTGGTCGTCGGACGCGTACGCGACCAGCTCGTCCCACGGCAGCCAGGACGGTGCGCCGGCGAGCAGATCCACCGGCGGGTCGGCGTCCACGGTCGCGCTGTACTCGTGGTCGTAGCCGTACAGCACGGCGCGGCCGCCGTCGAGCTGTGCCAGGTGGGCCCAGTTGCCTCCGCCGTCATCATGGTGCACGCCCGACTTGGCCACGGACCAGACGTCGGCGTACCCGAGTGCGCTGAGCGCGGCGGCGAGGGTGGCCCACCGGCGCCACAGCTCGGCGGGCTCCGGCAGGTCAACGGTGATGCTCACCGTCGCCGGCTACTCGTCCTTCAGGGACTGGATGAACATGCGCCACGCCGCGTCCTCGAACACGAGGGCCGGTCCGTCCGGGTCCTTGCTGTCCCGCATGGCGACCACCCCCGAGAGATTCTCCGCGACCTCCACACAGTCGCCGCCGTTGCTGCCGCTGCGGGTGCTCTTGTGCCACCGGGCACCGGTCAGGTCAGCCATCGCTCTCCTTGATGATCGTGCCGATCAGATCCTCGGAGGCGCGCTGGTCGAGAGCCGTTTCGTCCAACTCGCGCCACACGCCGCTGTAAGTCTCCACTTCGCGGGGCTTGTCCAGGTAGAGGGCTCCCGTCAGATTTTCGCAGTAGATCGTCGTCGGCTCGGGTGCGGCCGCGCCGACGGTGGGAAAGTCCAGGATGGTGAACATACCGGCACTTGACCCGGTATGCGGCCCGGCCGCGAACGGGATCACCCGAACGCTGACCCCGGCCCGCTGCGAGATGTTGACCAGGTGCGCGAGTTGTTTCTGCATGCCGAGCGTGTCGGCGATCGTCCGGCGCAGCACACCCTCGTCGAGGATCACCTCGAGCTTCGGCGGGGGCGGGTTGTGCCGGCGCAGCAGTTCCTGGCGCTCCAGGCGCAGGGCGACCGCGTTCTGCACGCCGGACTCGTCGAGGTCGGCGCGTTTGCGGAAGACCCACTCGGCGTACTCACGGTTCTGCAGCAGCCCGGGGATCACGCTCGGTGCGTAGTGTCGCAGCCGGTCAGCGGCGGTTTCCATGCCGACGTAGAGCTCGAACCAGGCGGGGACGGCGTCGCCGTACGCGTGCCACCAGCCCTTGGATTTCGACTCGCGGGCGAGCCCGACCAGCACCTCGGTGATCTGGTCGTTGGCGCCGTAGAAGGCGCACATCGCGAGGACGTCGTGCTTGCGCAGCGACACCTCGCCGTTCTCGATCCGGTACATCCGGGCCCGGGAGAACTCGAGCTCCTCAGCGGCCGCCATCAGCGAGATCCCGGCGCGCTCGCGCAGCTGCTTCATGAGCCTGCCGGCCTGTCGCCTCGGGACCGTGGAGCCTGTCTCCGTGCTCAACCCGTCCTCCAGGTGTCGGAAACTTTCCAGTTGCAACAAACGAGACGTTCGGATCGCCTCGGACGAGACAGCGAGAATTCGATCTCGGGAATCTCGCCGTGTCCCATTGATGCCTGAGACTAGGTCAAGCACGCTCCTGTGTGTAGCCCCAACATTGCTGATAGTGATCAAGCGGGGTCGGCGAGAGGGAAGAACCATGACGACGACACCGGGACATTCACCGGTGCGGCGCGCGTTCCGGCGTACCCGATGCACCTGCGGTCTGAGATGGCCCTGCCCCGACCGCAACCAGCAGAACCTGCCGCTACCCGACGGTGACTCCGTGCCGCATCCCGGCGGCCGGTGATGCTGCTGCCCCGCACCGAGCACCTGCCGGCCCGCCCCGAGTGGGACTGCCTGGTCTGCGACGGCACGTGGCCGTGCGCGAACGCCCGCGAGGAACTCGCGACGCAGTACGCCCGCTTCCCGGCCAACCTGGCGGTATACATGGCCTCGACGATGTACGACGCGGTGGAGGACCTCACCGCTACCGGTGCGCCCACGCCCGCCGATCTCTACGAACGCTTCCTGGCCTGGGTCGCCTAGGGAGCCGTGAGAGCTCCGGCGATCAGCAGTTCGAGGACGCCGCGCAGGCTGGGTGTGAATTCCATTTTGAAGCTCGCGAGCGACGGGTCCTCGCGGTAGGCGGCGAGCATGCCGGTGGACGGCTGGCTGTGGGTCCAGACCGCGCCGATGACCATGACCGCGGCGGCGCACAGCTGCTCGGCCGCGGGCGCGGCGAGCTGGGGCAGCGCCTCGCGGACCAGGGCGACCAGCGCGGTGACGTCGGCGATGGCGGCCCGTTTGTATCGAGCGGCCACGTCGGCCGAGACGTTGCGTTCCAGCACGCCGGCCTGGGCACTGAGCAGGTCGCACAGCACCTGGCGCGATCGCAGGGAATCGGTCAGGGCGCCGGCGAGCGACGGGCCGTCAGTGACTCCTTCCAGCTGCGCCGGCAGGGCGGCGAGCCACTGTTTCCACTCACTGTCGAGCAGTTCGAGCAGGATCGCCTCGCGTGACTCGAAGTAGCGCAACACGTTGGACTTGGCCAGGCCCGCGCGGCGGCTCAGCTCGTTGAGGCTGATCGCGGTGACCGGCATCTCGGTGAGCATCGCCGCGACCGTGGCGAGGATCGCCTGGCGTCGGGTCTCGCGCTGCTCGTCGCTGCGGGCGCGCTGGAACGTGGTGTCCATGCCCACAGCTTACGGACCACCGGTTCGTTGACATCAGACCATCGGTCTCTTAATGTTGGGCACGTAATAGACCGTCGGTCTCTTGGAGGGTCACATGTCAAAGATCTGGTTCGTCACGGGGAGCTCGCGCGGACTCGGCCGCAGCTTCGTCAGCAACGCCCTTACCGCCGGGGAAAGCGTCGTCGCCACCGCCCGCAACCCATCGCAACTTGATGACCTCGTCGCCGCGTACGGGGACCGGATCCTGCCGGTCGCGCTCGACGTCACGGATCCCGACGCCGCTATCGCTGCCGTGCAGGCCGGCGTCGAGGCGTTCGGGCGGATCGACGTCGTGGTCAACAACGCCGGGTACGGCGACCTCGCCGCGTTCGAGGACATGAGCGCCGACATGTTCCGGCGCCAGGTCGACACCAACTTCTACGGCGTGGTCAACGTGACCCGGGCGGTGCTGCCCGTGCTGCGCTCCCAGAAGTCGGGCCACATCTTCCAGGTGTCGTCGATCGGGGGGCGGGTGGGATCGGTGGGGCTCAGCGCGTACCAGAGTGCGAAGTGGGCTGTCGGGGGTTTCTCCACCGTGCTCGCGCAGGAGGTCGCGCCGCTCGGCATCAAGGTCACCGTCCTCGAGCCGGGCGGCATGGCCACCGACTGGGCCGGGTCGTCCATGACCATTCCCGAGGTCAGCGAGGCTTACCGGCCCACGGTGGGCGCTTTTGTCGACATGCTCCGCGGGTCCGACGGCGGGCAGCCGACCCAGGTTGATGACGTGGTCAGGGTTGTCCGGAAGCTGGTTGAGCGCGGGGACGCGCCGCTGCGGCTGTTGCTGGGGACCGATGCCGTGCAGATCGCCGAGCACACCGCTCGGGAACTGGCTGAATCCGACGCTGCGTGGCGCTCGACGAGCGTGAGCGCATCCGCTTGATTCAGGGCGCTTCCTGCCGATCGTTGCGCGGGTGAGCAGAGGTCCGCGGGTGGCGTTGGTGGCTGTCGCCATGGCGGGGGCGTTCCTCATCCAGCCACCGCAGCCTGACATGGGGGCTGGGGTACGACGGGCCTTCGCGCTTCCGGCCTGCTTCTCGGAGGAGTCCTGCGCCATCGTTCTCGTCGAGACCGTCGTAGACCCGGTCGAAACTCCGCCTGACGAGACGGCGATTCCGGTGCCGATCAGCCTGGACACCGACGGCGAGGGGTGCACCGGGCACGTGGTCGTCACCACGACGATGCCTGTCCTGTCGGCGCGCTTCGCGACCACGAGCATCACCCCCGTTGACGTGAGCTTCGAGTACGTCGCGCTCGGGCTCACCGCGGAGGAGGGCGCGGACGTGATCTCGAGCGGCATGACGGCCGGACCAGGGCAGACGGCGACTCTGGACTTCGAGGCGCAAACGCTCAGGCCCGGCGAGACCTACCGCTGGCGGGTCAGTGGCGTCGGCGACGTGGAGGAAGGCCGGCCGGGCTGGTCGGGCTGGTGCGAGTTCACTGTCGATCCCGGCGCCCCGGACTACAGCTCGCTCGACGCGGGTGACTACGAAAGCCTGGCCACGCTCGGCCTGCGGCCTGAACGCTCCTACACGATCCGCTTGAACGCCGGGCAGCGTCACATCTCCGCCGCGGCCATCGAGAAACTGAACGATCTGGACGACGCCATCGCACAAGAAGACTGGCAACGCGACGACTGGCAACACGCTACGGAGGAGCGGCTGAGGGTCGCCGCGTTGATCCGTACCGCAAACGGCCCCGCGATCACTCTGAGCGGCGCGCAATGGGCCGGAGTTGTCACTGACCTCGGATCGTGGGCGGACATCCTCGAAGACGGAGCCGACAGCGAAGACATGGAAACAACCGTCGACGCCCGGCCCTACCGGACTGCCTCGGACCTCATCGAGGCGGAACTCGCAGCCGTAGGTACGCGCGGTCGTCGAAACTGATCTGGCCGCGCCGCACACCTTTAGTCCCGGCCGGCGATGAAGCGCTCGACCACTTTCATGGGTGAGTCCCGGGTTCGGGCCCGGGGTGGGGGGCGCGGGACCCGACCCCCACCCCGGGGATACGAACATAGCGGGCAATCGACGTGTGCCGTTATGGCAGTGGGTCAGTTGATCCGGCGCTGGCGGATCAGGCTGGAGGCTGCCAGTGCTGTTCCGCCCGTGCCGACGCCGCCGAGTACTCCGAGGGCGAAGCGCTGCTCGTGGCGTACCTGACGGTCCTGGGCTATGTGGTCGCCGGGGCGGACCGTTTCGCTGAGGCCGGTGAAAGCGCTGATCCCGGCCAGCCAGAAGGCGAGAAAGACGACGCCGGCGGCGATCATCTCCCAGCGTGGCAGCTCTCCCGGCGGTGACCACACGCGCGAGATGTACCAGCTCTGCGGGCGACGGCCCCGTAGCGTGCGCTGGTTGGTCAGGATCCCGGCGGTGAAACCGGGGAGCACGAGCGCGGCGGCGACGGTGACCGCGACCGTGCTCGGCACCAGGGCGTTCCCGCTGAACAGGGCGCCGATCAGCACGGCGCACCACAGCACGCCGGTCAGGCACAGCACGTCCAGCAGCAGAAGGAGCCGTCGTGACATCACCGTCGCGACGTTAGCGGCCCGGGGCGGGGGTTTTCCGGGTTTTGCCGGGAACGTGGCGGCGGTAGGCGCTGACCGTCGGGTCGCCGGTGATCCAGAAACGCCAGGGCACGTCATGGGCGGAGGTCACGCCGACGCGGGGGCCCGCGGAGATCTCCTGCGGCGGTTCCAGCGGCCGGGTGAGCGTCAGCGGGCCGGTGCCGTCGATGACCGAGGTGCCGTTGGCGGCCTTGGTGAGGGCCAGGACCTGCATGATTTTGGCCGGGCCCGAGGCAAGATCCAGATCTTTGCGCACCGTACGCCGTCCGCGCGCGACGTCGAGCCCGTCCACGACTTCACCGGCTCGCAGCAGGACGGCCGCCGCGACACCCGGTTCGCCGCAGACGATGTTGGCGCAGAGGTACATGCCGTAGATCTGGTAGACGTACAGGAAACCGGCCGGGCCGAACATGACTTCGTTGCGGTTCGTCATGCCGCGGTGCGCATGGCTGGCCGGATCCTTGCCGAGCCCGCTGTACGCCTCGACCTCGGTCAGCCGTACGGTCACGCCGCCGGCGTTCAGCCGCCAGCCGAGCAGCGACCGCGCCGCCTCGTCGACCCGGTCCGCGGGAAGTTTCGCCCAGTCATAACTCACATGGGCTAGTTTGCCGGGCGCCGTGGTCCCCGCGGGCGGCGCCTCTTCACGGGGCCGCAGGTGCCGCCGGGGCGGGAGGGGCCGAAGGGGCGGGTCGGGCCGAACTCCAGCGGCCGCGTCCGGCGCCGGCGGAAGTCTCCCGGCCTCATCCGACGAAGTCCTGCGTCATCCAGACGATTCCCTTGCTGTCGCGCACGACGCTCAGCCCGATCCGCTTGAAGTCCTTGCTGAGCAGGTTCTTGCGGTGCCCGTCGTTCGGGGCGACCTCGGCGAGCATGCTGTCGGTGAGCCCGTTCGCGGCCTTGATCTTCTCGGCGTCGCTGGACCCGGCCGAGCCGTAGCCGATGTTCTCGCCGGCCGTGCTCCACTTCACGTCCTGGGCGGTGAAGCGCTTGCCGATGTCGCCCTCGCCGGAGCACTGGTGGCTCAGCCCGCAGCCGTCGATCATCAGGTCGTTGTGCAGCGCCGACGCCTTCGACAGGTCGTTATCGAGCGTCAGCGCGTCCAGGCCCTCGTCCTTGCGCGCGGCGTTGATGTGACCGAGCACCTGGTCGAGGATCGAACCGCTGGTCACCGACTCGGTCTTGGCCTTCGTCTTCGTCTTCGCCGGTGTCGCCTTCGCCGTGGCCTTCGGGCTCGTCGTCTTCTTCGGCGCCGCCGTGGTCTTCTTGGGAGCCGGGCTGGTGGCCGTGGCCGACGGGGCCGCAGACGCGCTCGGGTCGCCGCCCGTCAGCAGATCGGCGTCGGCACCGCCGAGATCGATCGGTGACTGGGTGACCAGCGGGGTGTCGACCGACGCGCGATCCTCGGCGGCGTTCGCGTCGGCGTGGCGGTTCAGACCCACGACCGTGAACCCGACGCCGATCACCACGGCAGTGGCACCCGCCGCCATCGTGTACCGGAACTGTTGGGCAGCGGACTTGGGCACGGAACCGGTCACCTCGGGCGGGAGCAGATCGCGCCCGGGACGGTGGGCACGGCAACCGCTGGTCACGGTGCCTGATGACTATGAACGCCGGGCGCCTCGCGAGGGGTTCACCTCAGACGCGCTTAAGGATCGACACATGAGGTCTTAAGGACACCTGCCCGTAAACACCCGTACGGCATACTCGCGGGACCAACGGTCTGGAAACACCGGGAGCTGACGTGGCCGATCTGCCGGAGGGGTACCGCCTGCTCGAGGGGCCGCCACCCGTCGACGAATACCTCGCACTACGCCGCGAATCGGGCCTGTCGCCCCGCAACCGCGCCCAGGCCGTCCCGGCCCTGTCCGGCAGCTGGTACGCCTGCCACGTCCTGCACGAACCCACCGGGCTGGCCGCCGGCATGGGCCGGATCATCGGCGACGGCGGCTGGTACTTCCACATCGTCGACATGGCCGTCCTCCCCGCCCACCAGCGCAAAGGCCTCGGCGACGCGGTCCTCGGCGTGCTGCTGGACCGCATCCGCGTCAAGGCACCGCCGGGGGCGTACGTGAACCTGCTCGCCGATGCCCCGGGGCGGCGCCTCTACGCCCGGCACGGCTTCGTGGAGAGCGCCCCGGAGTCGATCGGCATGTATCTCAGGGGCGAGGCATAATTGGGGGCATGAGCAGGACTTCTCGCGTACGGGCGGGGCAGGGCTGCGGTCCCGTCCAGGAGCCCAACGCGTTCCTGTTGTCCTGGGCGCAGGGCGTGCTGGACGACGCGCTGCGCCGGTCGCCCCTGCTCGCGGCGCGGCCGTACGAGATCTTCGCCCAGGGCTCCCGGGTGAACGGCACCTACCTGGAGCAGAGCAGCGACATCGACCTCGTCCTGATGCTGACGGCGCCGGCCTCATCCCACGACTGGGAAGGCTTCCGGGACGACGTGCTCGGTGCGCTGGGTGAGACCTACACCGTGCGGATGGGCCGCCGCTGTCTCAACGTCGACGACCAGGGCTCGCTGTTCGGCGAGATGGTCGACATCCTCGTCGCGACGGAACACCGGTTCTCTCCGGTGCCCGGCGCCGAGTTCTACGAGCAGGGCGTGTTCTTCCGGGACGTCGAAGGCCGGCCGATCGTCAACTATCCCAAGCAGCACCGGCGCAACGGCGACGAGAAGGACCTGCGCACCGGCGGGCGGTTCAAACAGGTCGTCCGGGCGGCCAAACGCGCCCGCAAGCTGGCCGGGGACGACACACCGTCCTACTTGATCGAGTGCCTGCTGTTCAACGTTCCCGACGCTGTGTACCGCACGTCCACGGCGTATCGCGGCGCGTTCGACTGGCTGAGCCGGTGCTACCACGAGGATCCGGTGGTCTTCGCCGAGTTGCCGTGCCAGAACGGCATCAACCGGCTCTTCGGGCCGGGCCCGGATCAGTGGGAGCCCGCCGCGGCTGGAAGAATCATCGACGTCCTTCACACCCTCTGACGTTCCCGGGGCGGTAGCCGCAGCATGACTTGGGCCGCACTATGACTTGGACGGCCGCGCAGACCACGGCGGTGCTCGCGCCGGTCATCGCGATCCTCGGTGCGGCGCTCGTGGCGCTGCTGACCTACGGGCTGAACAGGCGCGCCGCTCGCCGCGAGCGGCGTGCGAGGGCGTTCGGTGAGGCGCTCAGCGTCGTCGAGGACTACGCCGAGATGCCCTATCGGATCCGGCGCCGGCCCGGCACGCTGGACGGGCGCCAGCAGCTCACCGAGGAGGTGAGCCGGATCTACTCGCGGCTCGCGTACCACCAGGCGCTGCTCGACATCGAGGCGCCGACGGTCGCGGCCGCCTACCGGCTGCTCGCGAACGAGGCGAAGGCCGAGGTCGGCGAGCAGATGAAGAAGGCATGGCAGAAACCGGTGCGCACCTCCGACGCGGAGATGAACCTCGAGGAGCACTACGACCGGCAGCGCGTCGACCGGGCCCGTGACCGCTGCGTGGCGACCATGCGGGCGGCGCTCGGGCTCACCGGGAGCGGCGGACCTTTCGCATGAGCATGGCCCAGACGCCGAAGCCGGAGCCCACGTCGCCGGTGACGACGCCGGCCGCGGTGCCCATGAACAGGGCGTTCGCGCAATCGGGGCAGACCTCGCGGCCGGTGACGGTCTGCTGGAACGGTGCCTTGACCCTACGGTGACAGTCGGGGCAGGTCTTGCCGGACAGGCTCATGCCCTCAGGGTAGGTGACCAGGCACAGCACCCGATCATGGCGTTTTCATCAGGTCCGTGGCGGGGGCACCGATGAACGGACCATGCCGGTACGCCAGCGCTTGCCCCTGATCGTGGGTGCCGTACTGCTCGCGTACTGTTTCGTGCGGTTTGGTATTGGGGCTTTTGTCGGCTTTTCGTGGCCGGTGCTGGGGTGGATACCGCTGCCCGTCATGTCGCTGCTCGCCGCGCACGGGTGCTGGTGGACCAGCAACCGGTTCGGGCTCGACGCGGGGACGACGCGGTTCTGGCGGCAACTCTCCCTGTGCTGCGTGCTGCTGGCGGCGGCGTGCGTGGGGAATGCGTATGACGCTCTGCGCGTACCCGAGGATTTTCAGCACATCGGTCCGGTGACCGCCACGCTCTACCTGGGCATCCTCGTCTTCGCGATCTGGGCGCTGCTGCGGTTGCCGGTCTGGGAGCGCAGCCGGGCCGAGTGGATCCGGTTCTGGCTCGACACCGGCATCATCCTGATCACCACCGGCATCCTGGTCTGGCACTTCTCGCTGCGCCGCGCGGACGCGTGGACGGCCCAGACCGGCTCCGCGATCCCCGTACTCGCCATCGCCATGATCGCGTCGGTGTCGGTGATCGCGTTCACGAAGGTCGCGTTCGCCGGGGCCGGGCGCCTCGACCGGCGGGCCATGCACATGCTGTCCTTCGGCACCGCCCTGGCGTGCGCGTTCGGGGCGCTGATGCCGTTCCTCGCCGACCGGCCACAGCTCAACACCGCGTTCCTGGCCGTGCCCTTCGCCACGTTCTGCGCCCAGCTCGCGGCGCGTCGCCAGGCCAAGGCGGCCATCGAGGAGCCGGCCGAGCGGCCCGTGCCGCGGCGCTTCAGCGTGGTGCCCTACCTCGCCGTCGGCGGGATGGACCTCATGCTGCTCGGCACCGACCTGACCCGCTCCGCCGAGGGCCGGCTGATCGCCGCCGGGACCGTCGCGATCACCGCGCTGGTCGTGGCCCGGCAGATCACCACCCTGCGCGAGAACAACACGCTGCTGAGCACCGTCGACGCCAACCTGCAGCAGCTGCGCGACTACCAGGTCCAGCTCGCCCACCAGGTACGCCACGACACGCTCACCGAGATCGCCAACCGGGCCAACTTCGAGGAGCAGGTCACCGCTCGGCTGGCCGGCGGCGAGAGCTTCCTGGTGGCGCTGCTCGACCTGGACGACTTCAAGGTGGTCAACGACCGGCTGGGGCACGGCACCGGGGACGCGCTGCTCAAAGCGGTCAGCCGGCGCCTGCACGACCGGCTGCGCGGCGAGGACGTGGTCGCCCGGCTCGGCGGCGACGAGTTCACCCTGCTGCTGCCCGACCTGACCGGCGACGAGGCGTCCGTCGTGCTGCGCCGGCTGATCCAGGGCGTGCAGGAGAACGTCGTCATCGACGGGCACGAGATGACCCCGCGGATCAGCATCGGCGTGACCGCGAGCGTGCCCGGCGACACCCCGGAGGAGCTGCTGCGCCGCGCCGACGTGGCCATGTATGTGGCGAAGAACGCCGGCGGCGGCCGCTGGGCATGGTTCGACCCGGCCATGGATCGCATCGCCGACCAGGACGCCAAGCTCGGTGCCGACCTGCGCCAGGCGGTCGCCCGCGGCGAACTGCGGGTCGTCTACCAGCCCATCGTGGAGCTGCCCGACGGCGGCATCGCCGGGGTCGAGGCGCTGCTGCGCTGGCGGCACCCCGAGCACGGCGAGATCTCCCCCGCCGTGTTCATCCCGCTCGCCGAACGCAACGGCTCGATCATCGAGGTCGGCCGGTGGGTGTTCGAGCAGGTCGTCAAGCAGGCCGCGGCATGGCAGCACGAGTACGGCGACCTGGCCCCCGCCCGCGTCAGCGTCAACGTCTCCGCCCGCCAGCTGCGCGAACCCGGCTTCGTCGCCGAGGTCGCCGCCGTCGTGGCCGCCGCCGGGGTGGAACCGTCGCTGATCACCGCCGAGGTGACCGAGACCGCCGTGCTCGGCACCGGCGCCGCCCTGGACGCCGTCCGCGGCCTGAACGCGCTCGGGCTGCGGGTCGCGCTCGACGACTTCGGCACCGGGCAGTCGTCGCTGAGCCTGCTCGTCGACTGTCCCGTCGACGTCCTCAAGGTCGACAAGTCGTTCGTCGACGGTGTCACCACCGCCAGCCCGCAGTCCGTCATCGTGGAAAGCCTCATCACCATCACTGCGGGGCTGCGCATCCAGGCCGTCGCCGAGGGCGTCGAGACCGCGGACCAGGCCCATCGGCTGCACCAGGCCGGGTACCAGTACGCCCAGGGCTTCCACTTCGCCCGCCCGATGAGCGGCGCCGAGCTGGGCAAACTGCTGCGCCCCGGTCCAGTACCCGCGTGATCGTTCGTGGATTGCGACCGCCACTTCTGGTCTGACGAACACCGAAACCTGGACCCCGCGTACGCCGCGACGGCAGGGTCATCACATGGCCCTCACCCGACGCGCCCTGCTGGGCGGTACTGCCGCAGCGGCGGCACTCGGGCTGGCCGGGTGCAGCGGTCTGACACCCGGCCGAGACCCGGGTGGCACGCTCAGTTTCTGGAATCTCTTCGGCGGCGGCGACGGTCTGCGGCTGACGCAGATGCTCGACGCCTACCGCGCGGCGAACCGCGGCGTGAACCTCGAGGCGGTCACCCTCGCCTGGGGTAACCCCTACTACACGAAGCTGTCGCTGGCGACGCTCGGCGACAAGCCACCGGACGTCGCCGTCTCCCACCTGACCCGGGCGAAGACGCTGATCAGCGCCGGACTGCTCGAGGAGCTCAAGCCCGAGGACCTGGCCCGGCACGGCCTGGACGCGGCGAACTTCACCGCCCGGCCGTGGGAGGCGGGGCTGGTCGACGGGAAGGCGTACGCGATCCCGATCGACACCCACCCGTTCGTCATGTTCTACAACACGGACATCTGCCAGAAGGCCGGACTGCTCGACACCGCCGGGGCCCTGCTCCCGCTGGACACCCCCGAGAAGTTCACCGAGGCCATGAAGAAGGCCAAGGACGTCACGAAGGCGTACGGCGGGGTCGTCGCGATCGACAACGACGTCGCGTCCCCCTGGCGCATCTACCAGTCGCTGTACTCGCAACTGGGCGGCGAGACCCTGGCCGACGAGGGCACCAAGGTGGTCATCGACGAGGCGAGGGCGACCCAGGCGCTGTCGTTCCTGCAGGGGCTGACCCGTGACGGGCTCATGCCGGGCAGCATCGACTATCAGGGCGCGATCGCGACGTTCGCCAACGGCCAGTCCGGCTTCTACTTCCAGGGCGAGTGGGAGATCTCGACGTTCCAGACCGCGAAGCTGCCGTTCTCGATGACGTCGTTCCCCAACATCTTCGGCGGCGGCAAGTACGCGGTCCAGGCCGACTCGCACACCCTGGTCATCCCGAAGCAGCCGGACCAGGACCAGGCGAACCTCGACCGGTCGCTGGCGTTCATCCGGTTCCTGCTCGACCAGAGCAAGACGTGGGCCGAGGGCGGGCACGTCCCGGCGTGGAAACCGTTCCTCGACAGCCCCGAGTACAAGGCGATGACCCCGCAGTCGAACTACGCGGCCGCTGCCGACGGGGCCGTCTACGACCCGGACGGCTGGTACTCCGGCTCCGGATCCAACTTCGAGATCGTCACCAGCGCGGCGATCGGCAGCGTCCTCGCCGGCCGGGCGGCGCCCGCCGCCGCGGTCGCCCAGATGCGCTCCGACCTCACCAGCCTGGCCAAGACCGCTTCGCCGGTATAGAAGGTGGTGCCCCGATGACCGCTTCACAGACCGCCTTGCCGACCCGGCAGGCAATCGACGACGACCCACCACCACCGCGTCCCCGCGGACAGGGACTGCCCGCCGCCGGCTTCCTCACCCCGTTCCTGCTGCTCTACGTACTCTTCATCGCCGGGCCCGCGCTCTACGGGCTGGTCATGAGCTTCTTCGACACCAGCATGGTCAAGCCCGGCCTGTCGGGCTTCGCCGGTTTCGGCAACTACGCCGAGGCGCTGCAGAGCGCCGACTTCTGGTCGCCGCTGTGGCACACGATCTGGTTCACGATCCTCACCACCCCGCCGCTCATCGTGCTGGCGCTGGTCCTCGCACTGCTCGCCGACCGGGTGAAGCACGGCCGCTGGTTCTTCCGGCTGGCGTTCTTCGTGCCGTACGTCCTGCCGTCGGCCGTCGTCGCGCTGATCTGGATGTGGCTCTACACCCCGGGGCTCGGCCTGATCGAGACCGCGCTGACGAAGATCGGCCTCACGTCACCGAACTGGCTCGGCGACCCCGGCTGGGCGATGCCCTCGCTCGCCGTCACCACGCTCTGGTGGACGCTCGGCTTCAACTTCGTGCTCTTCCTGGCCGGTCTGCAGGAGGTGCCCCGGGAGCTCTACGAGGCCTCGTCGATGGACGGCGCCGGCCCGTGGCAGCAGATCCGCTCGATCACCCTGCCGATGCTCGGCCGGACCCTCACGCTCGTCGCCGTCCTGCAGGTCATCGCGTCGCTGAAGGTCTTCGACCAGATGTACATCATGACCTCCGGCGGCCCGAACTTCGCCACCCGCTCGGTGCTGCAGTACGTCTACGACAGCGGCTTCACCAACTTCCGCATCGGGTACGCCTCCGCGGTGTCGATGCTGTTCTTCCTGGTCGTGCTCGCGGTCTCAGCCGTGTGGTTCGCGATCGTCCGCCGCCAGGAAAAGGAGGTCTGACCATGACGACGATGACGAGCATGTCGATCGACACCCGGATGAAGCTGTTCAACCGCATCTGCGCCGGGGTCCTGATCGCGTTCGCGCTGCTGTGGCTGGTCCCGCTGGCGTGGGCATTCGACACCGCGATCAAACCGAACGAGGAGACCACCAAGACCACGTGGTGGACCGACAACCCGACGTTCTCCGCGTTCAGCCGCATCATCAACGAGACCGACATCATCCGCTGGTTCGGCTCCAGCCTGTTCATCGCGACGCTGACCGCGTTCGGGGCCGTGCTCACCGGCAGCCTCGCCGCGTTCGCGCTGTCCAGGATGCGGTTCCGGTATCGCAACGTGGTTTTCTGGGTCGTGCTCGCCGGGATCATGGTCCCCAGCCAGGTGCTGATCGTCCCGCAGTTCCGCGAGATGGACTCGATCGGCCTGCTCAACACGTTCTGGGCGGTCAGCCTCCCGCAGATCCCCACCGCGATCGCCGTCTTCATCTTCAAGCAGTTCTTCGACGGCCTGCCCAAGGAGCTCGAAGAGGTCGCGCGGCTCGACGGGGCGAGCTTCCTGCGCATCTACGCGCGGATCATCATGCCGCTCGCCCGGCCGGCCGTCGCCGCCGTCGCCATCTTCACGTTCGTCTCCTCATGGAACGACCTGTTGTGGCCGCTGCTGGTGCTCAGCAACCCCGACAACATGACGATGCCGGTCGGCCTCGCCACGGTGCAGGGCACGTTCGGCATCCGGTACGCGGACACGATGGCGTCTGCTCTGCTCGGCGCCGTACCCCTGGTCGCCGTCTTCCTTCTGTTCCAGCGCAACATCGTCGAAGGCATCGCCGGCAGCGGCCTGAAAGGGTAAAAATGCACCAGGCTTCCCTCACCGTCGACCCCGCGTTCCGTGTCGGGGAGGTGGACCCGCGCCTCTACGGCTCGTTCGTCGAGCACATGGGACGATGCGTCTACACCGGCATCTACGAGCCGGAGCACCCGTCGGCCGACGCGAACGGTTTCCGGCAGGACGTCACCGCGCTCGTCCGCGAGCTGGGCGTGCCGCTGGTGCGCTATCCCGGCGGCAACTTCGTCTCCGGATACCGCTGGGAGGACGGCATCGGCCCGGTCGCCGAGCGTCCCCGGCGCCTCGACCTGGCGTGGCGGTCGCTGGAGACCAACCGGGTCGGCGTCAACGAGTTCATGACGTGGGCCAAGTCGGCCGGCGTCGCGCCGATGATGGCGGTCAACCTCGGCACCCGGGGCATCGACGCGGCGCGGTCCCTCGTCGAGTACTGCAACCTGCCCGGCGGCACGTACTGGTCGGATCTGCGGGGCGGGGACCCGTACGCCATCAAGACCTGGTGCCTCGGCAACGAGATGGACGGACCCTGGCAGACCGGGCACAAGACCGCCTATGAGTACGCCCGCCTCGCACTCGAGACCGCGAAGGCGATGCGTCAGGTCGACCCGTCCATCGAACTCGTCGCGTGCGGCAGCTCGAACCGCGCGATGCCGACGTTCGGCTCGTGGGAGGCCACGGTGCTCGGCGAGGCATACGACGCCGTCGACTACGTGTCCATGCACGCGTACTACCAGCAGCACGGCGACGACCGGGACAGCTTCCTCGCCGTCGCCACCGACATGGACGGCTTCATCGACGACGTGATCGCCACCGCGGACCACGCCCGCGCCGTCGGCCGGCACAAAAAGCGGATCAACATCTCGTTCGACGAGTGGAACGTCTGGTACCAGAGCCGCTTCGTCGGCGAGACGAACCTGGAGATCGAGGAGACACCCCGGCTGATCGAGGACGTCTACTCGGTCACCGACGCCGTCGTCGTCGGCAACCTGCTGATCAGCCTGCTCCGGCACGCCGACCGGGTGAAGATCGGCTGCCTCGCCCAGCTCGTCAACGTGATCGCCCCGATCATGACCGAGCCGAATGGCCAGGTGTGGCGCCAGGCGTCGTTCCACCCGTTCGCGCTGACCGCCGCCCATGGGCAGGGCACCGTCCTGCAGGTCGTCGCCGACTCCCCCGTCGTCGAGACCAAGGCCTTCGGCGCGGTGCCGATCCTGGACTCGGTGGCGGTGCAGACGTCCTCCGGCGTGGTGATCTTCGCCGTCAACCGGTCGCAGGACACCCCGCTGAGCCTCGACGTGGACCTGCGCTCGCTGCCGGGCCTGACCACCGCGTCGCACACGGCGTTGTTCGACTCCGACCCCGACGCGATCAACACGGCCGCGGCGCCTGATCGGGTGGCGCCCCGGTCGTTGGACGACGCGAAACTCGATGGCGGGCGGTTGCAGGCCGTTCTGCCGCCGCTCTCCTGGAACATGCTTCGCCTTACCGGGAACGGCAGCTGAGTTTGCTGGCTCGTCGTGGTGGACGGGCCGTGGCATCGTCACGGTCCGTCACCTCGGCCAGAAGGTATATGTCATGGGCTAAGAAATAATTGCCTCATGCTTGACAGCCGGCGCCACCAAAAGTTGCGGTATCCGGGGGCTCGGCGCAATGTCCGGCGAACTTTTCCGCCTGGTTAACCGGCCACGGTCGGTCCCGGCGAGAGCCACCACGTGGCGTGACCGAGGCGGTCCGGCTGAAAGCTACATCCTCGGCACGCGCGCTCGGCCGGGATCTTTCATCGACCGAGGGCCACGGGGTGCTGGTTGCTGGCTGGTTGCTGGTTGCTTTCAGCTGGCTATTTCGGTGCCGCGCCAGCCCTGGTCGACGGCGAGCCGGCGGGCCGTTGCCACCACGTCGAGGGTCTGGCGGGAGGGGTCGGCGGTGCGCCAGAGGATCGACCAGGGGTAGCGGGGGACCTGGCTGTCCAGGGGGCGCCAGACCACATCGGACGGCCAGCCGTCCGTCGAGGCCGGGGTGCAGAGGACGCAGCGGCCCTGGGCGACGAGGTCGACGGCTGCGCGGAGGGTCTGGACGCTGCCCGGGAACAGGGTCGGGAAGAAACCGGCCGAGCGGCAGACCTCGGCGACGAAGGCGTTGAACTCCGGGGCCTGCTCCTCGTCGGAGAGCAGCAGGGTTTCGCCGCGCAGGCTGCTGATGGGGACGTGCGGGAGGTAGGCGTACGGGTGGTCGCTCGGCACCAGCACGCCCAGCGGATCCATCCGGAAGACCTCGGCAGCGATCCCCGTGGCACCGCCCTGGAGCCTGCCGACCCCCACGTCGAGGCGGCCGTCGGCGAGCAACCGGCACTGCTCAGGCACGCCCGCCTGCACCTGGTGGACCTCCACCTCGGGGTGGCGCGCCTGCACGGCCCGCAGGACCGGGCGGATCGCGTCGTATCCCTCGTCGAGGACGCCGAGTCGCAGCGTGGGTGCGGCGACCGCGAGACCCTGCGCGAGGACCGCCGCCCGCTCGACGTGATCGAGAATTTGACGGGCTTCGATGAGAAAACGGGCGCCGGCACCGGTCAGGGCGACGTGCCGGGACGTACGATCGACGAGCTGGACGCCGACGGCCCGCTCGAGCCGCTGGACCTGGGCGGTCAGCGCGGAGGGGACGATGTGCTCGCGGGCTGCGGCCCTGCCGAAGTGCAACTCCTCGGCGAGGGTGACGAAATAGCGGAGCTGGCGTAGTTCTATCCGACCTCGATGAACGCCATCGGGAACGGCCCTGACCGCCATGACACCCTCCCGATGATCTCCGTCGATCGATGCGTCTTCCGCAGTGTTATCGCTAACATTCCCGTAGTCAATACGTAACCTGCGCGCAAACACATTCCTGTGAACGTTCACAATGTTCACGCCCTCGCGGCCACCTGCCTAGCAACCCGTTTCGCTCCATGTGTCGCACTCCTCGCGCTCCACTCGCGGCCCTCCTCGGCAACTGCACAGGACCCCCACGCCGGCCCACCCCTCCGCCCTCCCGCCCGATCACCCTCCCGCCCGCCCTTCCGCACTCCCGCTCACCCTTCCGCCCGCACTCCCGCTCGATCGGTTACTCCCTCGCCCGACCGCTTGCCCGTCGCCCCTCATCCGCCTGCCCGTCGCCCGTCGTTGAGCGTGTGCTCAAACGCACTCTTGAGCGGTCGCTTAAATCGGGTTAGCCTTGCCTCGACTTGAGCGGTCGCTCAAGACGTGCTGTGGGCTGGGCCGACGCGAGCCGGCGCGGGCCCTTGAACCGGGGAGAACCGATGACTGAAGCACCCGCACCGAGGCGCATCGGGCGCGCCAACTGGTTTCTGGCCGGGCTCATCGTGGTGTTCGGCGTGGTGGCCTTCTTCGCCACCGTCGACGCTGGGCGTGCGGACAGCGCGCTGCTCTTCGTGGTGCTGCCGGTCGTGCTGGCCGTGGCGCTCGCGCTTGCGCCGGGACGTACCCCGCACCGGCGGGTCTTCGCGGCGACGACGATCGCGCTGTTGCTGGCCGCCGTCGCGCTGCACGAGGGCGCTATCTGTGTGCTGCTCGCCGCTCCCCTGGTGTACGGGGTCGTGCACGGGGTCACTGCGCTGATCAATCTGGCGGCGAAGGGCGGCGGGCGCGCTCTGGCCGTACTCCCCCTGCCGTTGCTGTTGATCGGTGGGGTTGAAGGGGTCGACCAGGACCTGCGGATCCGGCCGGACCAGACCGCCTCGGTGACGCGGGTCGTGGACCTCACGCCGGCGCAGGTGCACGACAGGCTCGCCGCCGGGCCCCAGCCGGTCGGGCTGGACCAGCTGTCGCTCGCGCTGCTGGGCGCGCCGACACCGCAGCACGTGACCGGCACCGGACTCAACCCGGGCGACCGATGGGAATTCGGCTACCACGACACCAACCACGGCGCGGGCGGGGCGATCACCACTTCGGTGCGCGCGGCGAGCGCCACGTCGATCGACTTCGCCGTGGACTCCGACACCTCCATCACGTCGCGGTGGCTGCGCTGGCGTGACGCGTCGATCAGCTGGCACGACGCGGGGAACGGGCGCACGGCGGTGACGGTGCGGCTGGCGTACCAGCGGCGTCTCGATCCGTCCTGGTACTTCGGGCCGATCCAGGACCGGCTGATGCACGCCGGCGGCGCCCACCTGCTCGACATGCTGGATCTGCGATGATCGTGGCCCGGTACCTGTGTCTGGGCGTACCCGTCCTTGCGCTAATGGGTGCCCGCTTCCTGGACCGTTCCGTCGCCGGGCCGTTCCTGGCATTCGTGGCTGCCGCGATCGGCATCGCCGCCCTGGACACCGCCGACCTTTACAGCTTCGCGGCCGTCGACGGGACCTTCCGGGGGATGCCGGTCGACCTGTGGATCGGGTGGGCGGTGCTGTGGGGGCCACTGCCCGTGATGCTGCGGCGGGTGCTGCCACTGCCTGTGATGCTCGGGTTGTTGCTGTGGGTGGACCTGATCGCGATGCCGGCGCTTGACCCACTCGTGCGGCTCGGGCCGTCGTGGGTGTGGGGTGAGGTGCTCGGGCTGGTCGTGGTGGCGCTGCCGGCTCAGTTGCTGGGGCGGTGGACGGCTGATCGGCGGCGGCTTGCCGGGCGGGCGTTGCTGCAGGTCGCGGTGTTCGCCGGGCTGACGTTGTGGCTTGTGCCGACGGTGGCGTTCACGCTCGGGGACGGGAGTTGGGGGCGGCTCACCGGGATGCCTGCGGCGGGGCTGTTTGGCGTGGCTCAGGTGGCGTTGGTGATCGCGCTTCCGGCTTTGGCGGCGGTTCGGGAGTTTGTCACGGTCGGTGGTGGGACGCCGTTTCCGTGGGATCCGCCGGTGCGGTTGGTGACGTCGGGACCGTACGCATATATGGCCAATCCGATGCAGGCCAGCGCGACCATGCTGCTGCTCTTGATCTCCGCGGTCACAGGGAGTGTGACCCTCGCGGTGGGGGCGGGGCTTGCGGCGCTCTTCTCGGTGTTCGTGGCCGGGCCGCACGAGACCAACGACATGCGCACGCGGCATGCGGGTGATTGGGTGCAATACCGGCTGCACGTACGGGATTGGCGGCCTCGGGTGCGGCCATATGTGCCGGGGACGACGGAGGCGCGGCTCTGGCTGGACGACGATTGTGGGCCGTGCTCGGCGGTGGCGGGATTTTTGGGGCGGCGAGCGCCTGTTTCGCTTGTGCTATTGCCGGCTTCCGGGATCACCCGGGCGCGGTATGAGGAATCGTTGTCGGGGGTGGCCGCGGTGGCTGCCGGGTTGGAGCGGGTGCATCTGGGGTGGGCTTATGCGGGCTGGTTCCTGCGCCTTCCCGTCATCGGCTGGCTCGCGCAGATCATCGTGGACGCGCTGATCGCCCCACCACACCTCGCCGGAACCGATCTGGCCGACACTTAGGACACGATGAGCGAATTGGTGGAACTGCGGCTGCTCGACGCTCTGTTCGCCGAAGTGAGGGCCGGGTGCGGGGGTACCCGACCTGGCCGGTGCCTGTCGCTGAGCGGGACAACCGCTCTTGTGGAGGGGTTCGCCGAGCAGAACGGGGCATCCGCGTCGTTCTTCACCGCCTCGCCCACCGACGATGCCAGCGTCGGCATCGATTCCCTGGTGATGACTTCCCTGCCTGACCGTGCAGTCTTCGCTGAACCCACGCCCGGCATCTGGCGCGCGGCACTACGTTTGATCGCCGACATTCTGCCGGCTGACGAACCCAGCATCGTCGTCATCGACGAGGTGCAGCGGTTGCTCGGTCAGGGAGACGCCTTCGAGGAAATCCTCCAGGCTGTGTGGGATCGCTCCCTGAGCCGCAAACCCGTACTGCTCATCCTCATCGGGTCTGACGCTGCAGTGATGAAAACGATCAACTCCCGTGACCGCCCGTTCTACGGACGCGGCAAGGAAATGGTCCTGGAAACAACGGATGTTTAGTAACATCAATGTTAGTAACACTGAAGACAGTATCTTCGATGATACTTTCCTCGAATCACAGTCTGAGCTGGTCAGATAGCTCCTTGCGTAGTGATGGAGAGTCTGGCGTGGGCTTGGGCGGCGTCCGGGCGGGTTATCGCTTCGCCGCGCGGTGCCGGCGGCATTCGCCCGCGCCGGACTCGCAGTCAGGGCGAACATGGCCACCACCGCAGCGACCCGGGCAGCGGCGGTGCGTCCTCTGGTCACACCGATCTCCTTTGCGTGACAGCTGATCCGCCGGAGAGTCTTCGCGCAGGCGCTTACGACCCGCTTGCACATGCTGCAAGCGGGCCGGGGGTGAGCGCGGTCGGGTTCCTGGTGTGGGGTGGTTGACCGATGACCGGCCGTCGACAATAGTAAGGCGCGTGCCTAAGTATCATGATGAGCTGGTAGCCGTGTTCCGCGCTCTTGCGGATCCGACGCGGCTGGCCGTCGTGGAGCGGCTGGCGAAGTCCCCGGCCGTTGTGTCCGAGCTTGCGGCGCCGTTCTCGATGGCGTTGCCGTCGCTCATGCAGCACTTGCGTGTCCTTGAGAACGCGGGGCTGGTCACGTCGCAGAAGCATGGGCGGGTCCGCACCGTGAGCCTGCGACCGGGTGCTCTCGACGTTCTGCACCTGTGGCTCGGCGAGCAGCGGACCCCCGCGGAACGCCAAGCCGACCGGCTCGGCATACACCTGACCCGTACCAGCCCTGAGGGAACCTGACATGACCCGTGTTCGCATCGACCTGTTCGCCTCGCTCGACGGATACACCTCGGCCGGGGAGGGCCCGGACAATCCGATGGGTGAGGACTGGGGGCGCCTCACGACCGCCTACGCCGCAACCCGCACGTTTCACGAGCGCATTCTCGGCGATACCAGCGGCGCCGGAACGTCCGGTGTCGACGAGTCGTACGCTGCCGCGCACTTCGAGGGGGTCGGCGCGGAGATCATGGGTGCGGGCATGTTCGGGTTGCACACGTTTCCCGGCGACCCGGATTGGACGGGGTGGTGGGGCGATCAGCCGCCGTTCGGCACGCCGGTCTACGTCCTGACACACACCGCGCCGCGTCCGTCGATCCCGATGGCCGGCGGAACGACCTTCCACTTCCGCAGCACCGCGATCGAGGACGTGCTCACCGAGGCGACCGCGGCCGCCGGCGGCCTGGACGTACGCGTCGGCGGCGGGATCGGCACCGCACGCGACTTCCTGCGCGCCGGCCTGGTCGACCACCTGCACCTCGTGATCGCCCCGATCGTGCTCGACCGCGGCATCCGGGTATGGGACGACCTGCGTGGCCTCGACCTCACCCACAAGGTGACGACGGAAGTGGCCGAGAGCGGCACGATCCACGTCACCTTCACGCGATAGGACGCATCGATGACGATCGAACGACGGCTCGCCCGCGCCGATTTCACGCTGAGCCGCGACTACCCCGTCGCGGTCGAACGGGTCTGGGACTCGTTCGCCGAGGAGAAGCAGAAGCTCGCCTGGTGGGGCGGCGGCGACGCCGTCACGCCCAGTGAATGGGCTTTCGACTTCCGGGTCGGTGGACGCGACGTCGCCGAGGGGCAGTTCCACGACGGTCCGATCTCACGGTACGAGGCCACGTACACCGACATCGTCGAGCACAACCGCATCGTCACGACGTACGACATGTGGCTCGACGGGATCCACATGTCCACCTCGGTGGCGTCGCTCGAGTTCGAGCCGCTCGTCGAGGGCACCCGGTTCACGCACGTCGAGCACGGCGTCTTCTTCGACCAGTTCTGGGCCGACGGGGCGAACCGAGAAACAGGCACGCGGGGCCTGCTCGATGCGCTGGGCAAATACCTGGCCTGACGCGCCTGAGCACCGAGAATGACGAAGGACGCCGTCAGCGCGACGGCGTCCTTCGTCAGGAGCTGAACGGTGGAACGGTCAGCGGGGGACGACCCGTTCGATGGCCCATTCGCGCCAGGAGTCGAGTTTGTCGGAGGCGATCTGGAGTTGGTCGGCGACCGGGCCGGGGCCGGTGGAGCCGGGGGTGGTGCGGCCGGCGAGGGCGCTGCGGACCGAGAGGACCTGGCGGACCGAGGGGTCGAGGTGTTCGCTGACGGTTTTGAGGTCTTCGTCGGAGACGTCTTCGAGTTCGCATTCGCGGGCGGCGCAGAGGGCTACCAGGCTGCCGGTGATCTCGTGGGCGTCGCGGAAGGGGATGCCCTTGCGGACCAGCCAGTCGGCGACCTCGGTGGCCAGGGAGAAGCCGACGGGGGCGGCGGCGGCGAGCTTGTCCACCCGTACGGTCATGGTGGAGATCATGCCCGCCAGAGCCGGCAGCAGGAGCTGGAGCGTGTCCACCGCGTCGAAGACCGGTTCTTTGTCCTCCTGCATGTCGCGGTCGTAGGTGAGCGGCAGGCCCTTGAGCATGGTGAGGACCGCTACCAGGCCACCGATGAGGCGTCCTGCCTTGCCGCGGGCCAGCTCGGCGATGTCCGCGTTCTTCTTCTGCGGCATGATCGACGATCCCGTGGCGAAGGCGTCGTCGAGGATGACCCAGCCGAATTCGGTGGAGGTCCAGAGGACGACCTCTTCACCCAGACGGGAGAGGTGTACGCCGAGCAGGCTGGTGATGAACAGGAACTCGGCCACGAAGTCGCGGTCCGAGACGCCGTCCATGGAGTTCTGGACCGGGGCCTTGAAGCCCAGCTCCTTGGCGACCGCGGCCGGGTCCAGGGGCAGCGACGAGCCGGCGAGGGCGCCCGAGCCCAGCGGGGAGATGGCCGCGCGTTCGTCCCAGTCGCGGAGGCGTTCCAGGTCGCGCAGCAGGGGCTGGACGTGGGCGAGCAGCCAGTGGCCGAAGCTGACCGGCTGGGCGTGCTGGACGTGGGTGAGGCCGGGGGCGGGGGTGTCGATGTGGCGGCCGGCCTGTTCCATCAAAGCGTCCGCCAGCTCGACCACGGCGGAGGCCACGAAGCGGGCGTGCTCGCGCAGGTAGAGGCGCAGATCGGTGGCGACCTGGTCGTTGCGGGAACGGCCGGCGCGCAGCTTGCCGCCCAGCGAGCCGAGGCGTTCCAACAGGCCGCGCTCGAGGGCGGTGTGGACGTCCTCGTCCTCGATCGTGGGGCGGAAGTCGCCCGCCGCGCACGCCGACTCGAGGTCGTCGAGGGCCGCCAGCATCCTGCCCAGCTCATCGGCGTCCAGCAGGCCGGCGCCGGCGAGGACGCGGGCGTGGGCCCGGGACGCGGCGATGTCGTACGGGGCCAGACGCCAGTCGAAGTGCACACTGACGCTGAGCCGCGCCAGAGCATCGGCCGGTCCGCCGGCGAAACGGCCACCCCACAGCCTGGTCGGACCTTCGGTCTCCGGCACTGCTCACTCCTTAGATCGGTTCAATTCTCGCAAGGATAGGGTCACCCCTATGACGCTCGACCTGCATGATGATGTTGTCTCATTGACCCGCGCGCTCTGCGACATCCCCTCGGTTTCCGGTGACGAGGCCACGATCGCCGACGCCGTCGAGGCCTCGCTGCGCAAGCTGGGACACCTCGAGGTGCTGCGCGACGGCGATGCCGTGGTCGCGCGCACCAGCCTGGGCCGGGACAAGCGGATCGTGCTCGCCGGGCACCTCGACACCGTACCGATCAAGGACAATCTGCCCACCTGGTTCAGCGGCGAGGGCGACGCCCAGCTGCTGCACGGCCGCGGCACCTGCGACATGAAGGCCGGGCTCGCCACCCAGCTCAAGATCGCCGCAACGCTGCCCGAGCCCCGGCACGATCTCACCTTCGTCTTCTACGACAACGAGGAGGTCGCGTCGGTGAAGAACGGGCTCGGCCGGCTCGTGCGCAACCATCCCGAATGGCTGAGCGGGGACTTTGCCATTCTCGGGGAACCGTCGAACTCCGGTATCGAGGGTGGGTGCCAGGGCACCATGCGGGTGCGGATCACCCTTGCGGGTAAGGCCGCGCACACCGCCCGGGCCTGGCGTGGGGTCAACGCGATCCACGCGGCTGCTGATGTGCTCGCCATCCTCAACCGGTATGAGCCGCGGCGACCCGTTGTCGACGGGCTGGAATATCACGAGGGGCTCAACGCCGTGAACATCCAGGGCGGTGTGGCCGGGAACGTCGTGCCTGATTCGTGCATCATCGACATCAATCATCGGTTCGCGCCGGATCGGAGTGTTGACGAGGCGTACGCGTACCTGCAAGAAGTTTTTGCGGGGTATGAGCTTGAGATTCGGGACAAGGCGCCGGGTGCGCGGCCCGGGCTGGATCAGGCTGCTGCTGCGGAGTTTCTGGCTGTGGTGGGGCGGGAGCCGGTCGCGAAGTTCGGGTGGACTGATGTGGCTCGGTTCGCGGAGCTGGGGATTCCGGCTGTGAACTATGCGCCTGGGGATCCGTTGCTCGCGCATACCGATGAGGAGTTCGTGCCGGTTGCGGAGATTCGCGAGTGTGAGCGGGTGTTGAGTTCGTGGCTTAGGTGAGTTGGGTTTCTGGCTGTGTTTCTGGCTGTGTTTCTGGCCTCGCTTCGCTCGGCGGGCACTGCGCCCCTTGGAGTCGTTACTGGAGTCACCGTTTTCCGGCCGGGGAAGAGCGCCCGTCCGGAAAACGGCGCCTCCAGTAACGACGGGCGCAGTGCACATGTTCGCGCCGTGGACGCTGGCGGGGAAGGCGCCGCGCGTAGTGAGCATGCTCGCGCCGTGGGGGGTGGCGGGGAAGGCGCCGCGCGTAGTGAGCATGCTCGCGCCGTGGGGGGTGGCGGGGAAGG
>NZ_BOMN01000045.1 GCF_016862215.1 Winogradskya humida | reverse complement strand
GAGCATGCTCGCGCCGTGGGGGGTGGCGGGGAAGGCGCCGCGCGTAGTGAGCATGCTCGCGCCGTGGGGGGTGGCGGGGAAGGCGCCGCGCGTAGTGGGCGGGCTCGCGCCGTGGGGGGTGGTGGGCATTTGGGGGGTTGGTGGGGGAGGTCTTAGATTTCTTGGGGGCCGGCGTTTTTGGCGATTGCGCCGGGGATGGCGTACATGTGGGCGAAGGCTCGGGCTTGGTCGCCGGACCAGAGGGAGGAGCCGTAGCCGTAGACGACGCCTTGGCGGGTGGCGGCGTCGAGGAGGCTGTAGGGGCTTCGGCTGCCTAGGGGGATGATGTTGCCCTTGATGAGTTTGATGCGGACGGCGCCGGTTACGCGGGACTGGCTGCTGTCGAGGAAGGCTCGGAAGTCGTCGAGGATGGGGTCGTAGTAGACGGCTTCGTGGAGCAGGTCGCCGTAGGTGTTGCCGAGGGTGGCCTTGGTGGCCTGCTGGCGGTTGCTGAGGGTCAGGCGCTCCAGTTCGCGGTGGGCGGCGATCAGGGTGAGCATGCCGGGGGCTTCGAAGCCGACCCGGGCGAGGTTTCCTACCATTGTGGAGCCCATGTGGATGCCGCGGCCTACGCCGTGTTCGGCGGCGAGGGTGTTCAGAGAGCGCAGGATCGCGTAGTTCTTCGCGTCGCCGCCGGTGCCGGGGATCGGGGTGCCGTCCGGCGTCGTTGCCGAGATGATCTCGCCCTTGACGAATTCCAGGATGAGTTCGATGCCGTCGGCGGGGGCGTCGGCGATGGACTTCGTGTAGGTCCAGGCGTCTTCGGGGAGGTAGTCCCAGGAGCCGTACGTTTCCTTGCCGCCGATGGACGTACCGATCAGGCCTTCGTTGATCGAATAGGTCGTGACCTTGTCGGGGGTGTGGAAGCCGTGCTGGAGCAGGAAGTCGCGCTCGAACTCGCGGGTGAGGCGCTCGTCGCGGATCGGGGTGACGATCTCCATCTGCGGGGCCAGGGCGCGGATCACCGAGTCGTAGCGGACGTGGTCGGCGCCGGCGCCCGTCGAGCCGTGGGCCACCGCGTCGGCGTTGTGGTCGAGGGCGGCCTGGACGACCTTTTCCGCCTGGACCAGGCGTTCCGCGCCGACACATGACGGGTAGCCGCCGTTGCGCAGGTAGTTGGCCTTGACGGCGTACGTGATGACGCGGGAGTAGAGCTCCTCGCGGGCGTCGATGACGAAGTGCCCGGCCGAGCCCAGTTCCTCCGCGCGCTTGCGGACGACGTCGGCCTCGCCGCTGTGCAGGCCGCCGGTGTCGATGTTGGCGGTCAGGACCTCCCAGCCCTGCTCCTTGAGGGAGACCAGGGCGTAGGACGTGTCGAGGCCGCCGGAGAACGCGAGGACGATCTTGCGCTTGGACATCAGATTCCTTCGGGCGAGTACGGGAGTTCGAGGATCGGCACGGACGTCCTGCCGTCCTGTACGAGGTGGCCGGGGGCGAGCACGTAGAAGCGGCTCTCGCGGGCCTCGATGGCTTTCTGCATGGCGCGTTGCCGGTCGTAGTCGAACGGGTCCAGCAGGAACGACGGATCGGGCTCGCCGGTGGAGACGGGCAGCGTGAAGTCGTTCTCGTAGACGAACGAGCCGGGCGAGGTGTGGAACGGCACGGTCGCGACCATGATCTGCAAACGGCCGAAGCGGGTGTGTACGCGCAGCGCCGTGTTGTCGTACTGGGTGACGCCGTCGAGCTTCTTCGCCTGATACACCGACAACGCGAGGGCCTTGAGCGCGCGGCCGAGCCCGACGTTGGTCATCACCGACCACAGCGACCAGCCGACCCACGTCCCGGGGGCCGCGCTGGGAGCCGCGCAGTAGCCGCCGATCGGGATGGGTCCGTTGTAGCCGCTCGCTTGAGCCTTCTCGAACACGGCGCGCAGGTGCTTCTTCATCTCGTCGTCGAACGCGCTGGTCTCCAGCGTCTGCGTGAACAACGACTGGGGCAGCGCCGCGATGACGGCCGCCGACGGCATCAGGATCAGGTCGATCATCACCCACTGCGGCATCGGGATGCCCCGGTCACCGAACGCGATGCCGTTGATCACGTTGAACAGGTTCAGGAACTCGTTGGTGTCCCAGCCCTTGCTGCCGGTGGTCTCGGTGAAGTCGAGCCAGTTCAGCTTGTGACCGTACGGTGCCTCGTTGAGGTGCGGCCGCAGCGTGTCGTTGGACGCGAGGTAGAACTCCAGGCCGTGGGCCTGGAGTTTCTGCATGTTGTCCGTGAAGCCCGGGAAGAACGCTTCGACGGCGGGCTGCTGCGCGATCACGGCAGGGTCCCTTCATTGTCGGTACGGCTCCACGCCGTCAGTTTCTCGGCGAGGCGGGCGCCGGACCCGGTGTCGTCGCCGGGTTCGCGGGCCACGACCAGGATCGTGTCGTCACCGGCGATCGTGCCGACCACGTCCGGCAGCCCGGAGCGGTCGAGGGCGCTGGCCAGGAACTGCGCGGCGCCCGGCGGCACCCGCAGCACCACCAGGTTGCCGCTGACGTCGACGGAGTTCAGCAGCTCGCGCAGCAGCCGGACGAGCCGGGCCGGGGCCTGCTCGGCAGCGCGCAGCGGGGGCCGGCCGTCCTCGGGGATGACGTAGACGCCACCGGCCTTCACGGCCCGCAGCTCCTCGAGGTCGCGCGACAGCGTCGCCTGGGTCACCTGGACGCCGTCGAGGCCGAGCAGGTCGCCGAGCTCCGTCTGCGAGCGGACCGCCTTGTCCCGGACCAGGTCCACGATCCGCGCGTGCCGTGCCGCCCTCGTGCCCGGCCCGGTCACCGTTGGTCCGCGGCCACAAGCCAGGCCAGCAGGGCTTTCTGGGCGTGCAAACGGTTCTCGGCCTGGTCGAAGACGGCGCTCTGGGGGCCGTCCATCACCTGGTCGGTGATCTCCTCGCCGCGGTGCGCGGGCAGGCAGTGCAGGACGATCGCGTCGGTGGCGGCGGCTGCCAGGAGCTCCTGGTTGATCTGGTACGCCCAGAACGGCGTACGCCGGTCGATACCGTCGTCCTCCTGGCCCATCGACGTCCACGCGTCGGTGGCGAGCACGTTCGCGTCCTTCGCCGCCTCGTGGGGGTCGCGGACCACGCTGACCGAGCCGCCCGTGGTGGCGGCGATCTCCGCGGCGCGGGCCACGACGGCGGGGTCGGGGTCGAAACCTTCGGGACCTGCTACGCGTACGTGCATGCCCGCAGTAGCCCCGGCCAGCAGGTAGGAGTGGGCCATGTTGTTGGCGGCGTCCCCCACGTACGCGAGGGTGAGACCTGCTGTGTGCCCGAAGCGTTCGCGGACGGTCTGCAGGTCGGCGAGGAGCTGGCAGGGGTGGAAGCCGTCGGTGAGCGCGTTGACCACCGGCACGTGCACGTCGGACGCGAGCTCGGCGAGCCGCTCGTCGCCGGAGGTGCGGAACACGATCGCCGACACGTAACGGCCCACGACCCGGCCGGCGTCGGCGAGGGACTCACCGCGGCCGAAGTGGGTGGCCTGGGTGTCCACGACGATGGCGTTGCCGCCCAGCTCGGGGATGCCGGTCTCGAACGAGAGCCGGGTCCGCAGGCTGACCTTGTCGAAGAACACGGCGACCGACCTCGGGCCTTCGAGGGGCCGGTACTTGAACCGGTCGGCCTTCATCTCGGCGGCCAGCTCCAGCACGGCGGCCTGCTCGGCCGGGCTCAGGTCGTCGTCACGCAGGAAGTGCCGGGTCACTGAGTCTCCTTAGCCAAGTCCTCATGGCCCTCACCGTTGCGGCCGTCGATGGCCGCCGGCAGGCGAGGTTCGGTGCAGTCGGTCATGGCAAGCGCCTCCTGGAAGGCTACGAGGAACGCCTCGGCCTGCTCGGTGCTGAGGATGAGCGGCGGGGCGAGCCGGATGACGTCCGGCTGGATCGGGTTGACGAGGAAGCCCGCGTCGCGCAGCTTGGCCGACAGGTCGGCGGAGACCGCCTCGGTGAGCTGGACGCCGAGCAGCAGCCCGGCACCGCGGACACCGGCGACGAGCGGGTGATCGAGGCCCTCGATGCCGCGGCGGATCAGCTCGCCGATCCGCTTGACGTGGTCGAGCAGTCCCTCCCCCGCGATCGTGCGGATGACCGCGAGCCCGGCCGCGCAGCTGATCGGGTTGCCGGCGAACGTGCTGCCGTGCGAGCCGGGGGTGAACAGGTCGGCGGCCTTGCCGAACGCGAGGGCCGCGCCCAGGGGCAGGCCACCGCCGAGCCCCTTGGCCAGCGTCACGACGTCCGGCTCGACGCCTTCGCTCTGGTGGTGGAACCAGTTGCCGGTGCGCCCGATGCCCGTCTGGATCTCGTCGAGCACCAGCAGCGCGCCGGTGGCGGTGCAGATCTCGCGGGCGGCGGCCAGGTAGCCGGGCGGCGGGACGATGATGCCGTTCTCGCCCTGGATCGGTTCGAGGATGACCATCGCCGTTTCCGGGGTCACTGCCGCTTTCAGCGCCGCGCTGTCGCCGTACGCCACGAAGGAGACGTCTCCCGGCAGCGGCCGGAACGGATCCTGTTTCTTCGGCTGGCCGGTGAGGGCGAGCGCGCCCATCGTGCGGCCGTGGAAGCCGCCCTCGGTGGAGACGATGTGGGTGCGGCCGGTGAGCCGGGACAGCTTGAACGCGGCCTCATTGGCCTCCGCGCCGGAGTTCGTGAAGATGACCTTGCCCGGCCGGCCGGCGAGGGCGAGCAGCAGCTCGGCGAGGGCGACGGTCGGCTCGGCGACGTAGTAGTTCGAGACGTGGCCGAGCGTTGAGATCTGCTGGGTGACGGCCTGCACGACGGCGGGGTGGGCGTGGCCGAGCGCGTTGACGGCGATGCCACCGAGCATGTCGACGTATTGCTTGCCGTTCTCGTCGGTCAGCACCGCGCCGGAGCCCTCGACGAGACCGATCGACGGCCCGCCGTAGTTGTTCATCATGCTGTGCTGCCACCGCTCCACGAGCGAGCTCATGAGGGGACCACCATCGTTCCGATTCCTTCCGAGGTGAAAACTTCGAGCAACGTCGAGTGGGGTTCGCGGCCGTCGACGACGTGCGCGGCGGGGACCCCGCCCTGCACGGCGCGCAGGCACGCCTCCATCTTGGGCACCATGCCGGCCTCGAGGCCCGGCAGCAGCTTCTCCAGCTCGTCCGCGCCGATCCGCTTGGTCAGCGAGGACGTGTCGGGCCAGTTGGTGTAGAGGCCGGGGACGTCGGTGAGCACGACCAGCTTGCGGGCGCCGAGCGCCACGGCGAGCGCGGACGCGGCGGTGTCGGCGTTGACGTTGTGCACCACGCCGTCGGCGTCGGGCGCGACCGTGGCGACGACCGGGATGCGCCCGGCGGCGATGAGGTCGTCGACCGCGCCGGTGTTGACGTGGGCGACGTCGCCGACCTGGCCGATGTCGACCTGCTCACCGTCGACGATCGCGTGCCGCTTCACGGCGGTGAACAGCCGCGCGTCCTCGCCGGAGAGCCCGACCGCGAACGGGCCGTGCTCGTTGATCAGCCCGACCAGCTCCCGGCCCACCTGCCCGACCAGCACCATCCGGACGACGTCCATGGCCTCGGCGGTAGTGACGCGCAGGCCGCCGCGGAACTCGCTCTCGATGCCCATCTTCGTGAGCATCCGGGAGATCTGCGGCCCGCCGCCGTGCACGACCACGGGACGGATGCCGGCGTAGCGCAGGAAGACCATGTCGGCGGCGAACGCGCGTTGCAGCTCAGGGTTGATCATGGCGTTGCCGCCGTACTTGATCACGATGGTCGAGCCGTGGAAACGCTCCAGCCAGGGCAGCGACTCGATCAGGACGGCCGCTTTCTCATGCGGGGTCAAGCTCATGTGGAGTACGCCGAGTTCTCGTGGACGTACGCGTGACTGAGGTCCGTGGTCCAGATCGTCGCGTCCATCTCACCCTCGTGCAGGTGGACCTGGATCGTGACGTCGCGGCCCTTGAGGTCCACCTTGGAGCGGTCCTCGGCCGCGGAGCCGCCCCGGCACACCCATACGCCGTTGACGCCGACGTCGATGCGGTCCGGCGCGAACGCGGCCTGGGTCGTGCCGACCGCGGCGAGGATGCGGCCCCAGTTGGGGTCGTTGCCGAACAGCGCGGTCTTGACCAGGTTGTTGCGGGCGATCACCCGGCCGACCTCCACGGCGTCGGCCTCGCTCGCCGCGCCGAGCACCTGGATCGCGATGTGCTTGGTGGCGCCCTCCGCGTCGGCGATGAGCTGCTGCGCCAGGTCGTGACAGGCCTCGACGACCGCGGCGGTCAGCTCCTCCTGGCTGGGCTGCACGTCGGACGCGCCGCTGGCCAGCAGCAGCACGGTGTCGTTGGTGGACATGCACCCGTCGGCGTCGATGCGGTCGAACGTCAGCCGGGTGGCCTCGCGCAGCGCGGTGTCGAGGGCCTCGGAGCCGGCGACCGCGTCCGTGGTGAGCACGACCAGCATCGTGGCCAGCGCGGGTGCCAGCATGCCGGCGCCCTTGGCGATGCCGCCGACCGACCAGCCCTCGCCTTGCACGTGCACGTTCTTGGCCACCGTGTCGGTGGTCATGATCGCCTCGGCCGCCTTCGGGCCGCCGGCCTTGTCCAGCTCCTTGACGGCGGCGGTGACGCCGGGCAGCAGCTTGCCCATCGGCAGCAGCTCACCGATAAGCCCGGTCGAGCAGACCGCGACGTCACCGGCGCCGATCAGGATCGGCTTCGGCTGGTTGCGCAGGGCCGCGGCGACGTGCTCGGCGGTCGCGTGGGTGTCGCGGAACCCCTGCGTGCCGGTGCAGGCGTTCGCACCGCCGGAGTTGAGCACCACCGCGCGCACGATGCCACCCTTGAGCACCTGCTGGCTCCAGAGCACCGGCGCGGCCTTGACCCGGTTGCCGGTGAAGACCCCGGCGACGGTGGCGTCGGGCCCGTCGTTGACGACCAGCGCCACGTCGGGACCGCCGCTGCTCTTGAGACCGGCGGCGACACCGGAGGCCCGGAAGCCCTTGGGAGAAGTGATTGTCACGGTGCCACCCCGAACACGGAAAGACCGGCGGTCTCGGGGATCCCGAGCATGATGTTGGCGCACTGCACGGCCTGCGCGGCCGCACCCTTGCCCAGGTTGTCCAGGGCGCTGACCACGATGATGCGACCGGAGTCGACGTCGACGGTGGCCTGCAGGTGGCAGGAGTTCGAGCCCACGGTCGCGGCGGTGTGCGGCCACTGGCCCTCGGGCAGGACGTGGACGAAGGGCTCATCCGCGTACGCCGCCTGGAGCACCTCGCGCGGGTGCGTGCGGCCGATCGGTCTCGCGGTGACGGTGGCCAGGATGCCCCGCGGCATCGGCGCGAGCACCGGCGTCATCGACAGCGAGTCGGCACCGGTGGCCTGCTTGATCTCGGGCACATGCTGGTGCGCACCGGTCTTGTAGGTGCTGAGATCCCCCATCACCTCGCTGCCCAGCAGGTTCACCTTGGCGGACCGCCCGGCCCCCGAGGTGCCGGAGGACGCGACCACCACGATGTCGGCGGGATCGGCGACCCCGGCGGCGATCAGCGGTGCGAGCGCGAGGGTGATCGTGGCCGCATAACAGCCGGTGTTGGCGACGCGGTCGCTCGCGGCGATCGCGGCGCGCTGGCCGGGCAGCTCGGGCAGGCCGTAGGTCCAGGTGCCGGCGTGCGCTCCGCCGTAGTACCGCTCCCAGAGCGCGGCGTCGCGCAGCCGGAAGTCGGCACCCAGGTCGACGATCTTCACCCCGCCGGGCAGCTGTGCGGCCAGGGCCGCCGACTGTCCGTGCGGCAGGGCCAGGAACACGAGGTCGGCGTCGCCCAGGGTGGCGGCGTCGGTCGCCCCCAGCGTCAGGTCGAGGCCGGTGAGTTGAGGATGTACGACAGAAACGGGTGTTCCCGCCTGCGTGTGCGCCGTGGCTGCCACAAGGTCGAGCTCGGGATGCCCGGCGATGAGCCTGAGCAGCTCACCACCCGCATACCCGCTCGCACCGGCAACGGCGACCCGGATTCCCATACCTACCTCCGCATGACTATGCATCAGACCGTATAACGCCGGGCCTGCCCGCGGCAAGCTCGAATCACCCGATCAGCTCCAGCTTCACCACCGCGTCCCGGACGAGCTCGACATGACCTCGATGCCGGCCGCTGCGAGGGCCAGCGCGATCATGGCCCTCGGGGAGCCCTCGGCCGTCGACAGGCGGGACTGCCAGCGCATCGCCGGGGTGACGGTGCCGCGGCGGCGGCGTACGCGTTTGGGCTCGAAGTAGAAGCTCAGGGCGAACAGGGCGAGAGCGCCCACCGTGCTCACTCGGCGAAGGTTTGTTGTCCTACCACGCCCAGCAGAGTAAGGCGATCACAGTCCGGAGTGCCCGGCTCTGCCGTATAGGCGACTATGCGGAGATCGCCGTCGGGGACCGTGAGGACGTCGCAGTCCAGGACCATCGTGCCGACCTGGGGGTGGTGGACGGTCTTGCGGGCCGAGCTGTGGACGCGCATCACGCCCGCTTCCCATACCGCCGCGAACTCGGGGCTGCGGGTCAGCAGGTCGTCGATCAGCGCGCGCAGGTCGCGGTCGGCCGGGTAGCGGGCCAGGGCTGCGCGCAGGTCGCTGACGACCGAGGTGCGGAAGGCCTGCTCCTGGTCGTCGGTGTGGACGACCCGGTCGGTGGGTTGCAGGAAGTGCCGCCACACGATGTTGCGGGCGGGGCCGGGCGGGCCGCCGTCGAGGGCCGACCACAGGGCGTTGGCGGTGATGGGGTTCCAGGCCGCGTCGTACACGGAGACCGCGGCGCCGGTCAGGCGGTCGAGCAGGCGCCGGACGCCCGGGGTGATGTGGGTGGGGACGACGCCGTGGCCCGGGGCGGCCAGGCCGGCGAGCAGGAACAGGTGCTCGCGTTCATCCCTGCCGAGACGCAGGGCGCGGGCGAGGGCCTCGACGACCTGGGCGGACGGGCCGGTCGCGCGGCCCTGTTCCAGGCGGGTCACGTAGTCGACGGAGATGCCGGCCAGCAGGGCGAGCTCCTCGCGGCGCAGGCCGGATGCGCGGCGCTGACCCATGGACGTCAGCCCCGCGGCCTCGGGGCGGACCCCGTCGCGCCAGCGCCGCAGGGCTTGCCCGAACTCGGTGGCCGTCATGGGTCAAGTGTGACCCTTTCCGCGCCGGACCGCCTGGTACCGGGAGTCCCAGGAAGAAGCGACCACTGCCTGCCGGGCAGGGAAAAAGCGACGGTGGTGGCATGACAACGACACTGATCACCGGAGCCAACAAGGGCCTCGGCTTCGAGACCGCCAAGCAGCTCGTCGCCGCCGGGCACACCGTCTATCTGGGCAGCCGGGACGCCGGCCGGGGTGCGGAGGCCGCCGCGAGGATCGGCGCCACGCCGGTGGTCATCGACGTGACCGACGACGCCTCCGTGGCCGCCGCGTTCGCGTCGCTGCCCGCGCTCGACGTACTGATCAACAACGCCGGTATCCCCGGGCCGCTGTCGGCCGCCGGGGAGATCGCTCCCGACGACATGCGGGAGGTCTACGAGATCAACGTCTTCGGGCCGGTACGGGTGCTGCACGCCGCGCTGCCGCTGCTCGAGAAGTCCGGCGCCGCCGTGGTGGTGAACGTGAGCAGCGGGCTCGGGTCGAACACGCTGGCCACGGATCCGGAGTCGATCGCGTCGACGTTCATCCCGCTGGTGTACGCGTCGGCCAAGGCTGCGCTCAACATGCTGACCGTGCAGTACGCGAAGGCGTACCCGGGAATGCGGATCAACTGCGTCGACCCGGGCTTCACCGCCACCGACTTCAACAACCACCGCGGTACGCAGACCGTCGAGGAGGGCGCCGAGGCGATCGTCGCGATGGCGCAACTCACCGCAGACGGGCCGACCGGCGCGTTCGTCGACCGCGCCGGAACGGTCCCCTGGTGAATTAGGGTCGGGCGGTGCTGAGAGAAATCGACGAAGCGACCGCCCGGCTGTTCGACTCCCTGGAGCGGCTCACCGACGAGGACATGCGGCAACCCACCCTGCTGCCGGGATGGACGCGCGGTCACCTGATCACGCATCTCGCGCGCGGCTGCGGGGCGCTGACGAACCTGATCCATGGGCTGCCGCCGTACGTCAGTCAGGAGGTCCGCAACGCCGACATCGAGGCCGGCGCCGGGCGCGGCGCCGCGGAGCTGCTGGCCGATCTGACCGCAGCCAACGCCGTCCTGCGCGACGCCATGGCCGCGGCGTTCGACGAGGAATCGGCCGGACGATGGACCGCGGGGGACGCGTTCACGGCCGACCAGGCACCCGTCCGGCGGCTCAGCGAGGTTGAGCTTCATCACGTCGACCTCGCCGTCGGATACACCGCGAACGACTGGCCGGCGTACTACGCAGGGCTGGAGCTGTTCGAGCCGCTGGCAACGTGGCGTCAGGAGCGGCTGGTGGGCGGGGGCTCCGCGGGGTAAGACTGCAGCCATGGCTGACAAGGACCTCATCACCATCCGCGAGACCGCCCTGGCGTACGCCGAGGCCGTC
Source organism: Winogradskya humida (assembly GCF_016862215.1). Classification (GTDB taxonomy): domain Bacteria; phylum Actinomycetota; class Actinomycetes; order Mycobacteriales; family Micromonosporaceae; genus Actinoplanes; species Actinoplanes humidus. The sequence continues at coordinate 16,084 of NZ_BOMN01000045.1, read as the reverse complement.
CGCACCACCCAGCGCTACTTCGACCGCGTCGAGGACCTCGAGGACCCGTCGGTGCTCGCGGAATACGCCGTGCTCGCCGAGCGGGAGAAGGAGGCCCTGGATGCCCGGCTCGACGCGATCGAGGCGGCCGGCATCGAGGTCCCGAGCATCGACAGCAGTGACCCCGACGCGTAAAGCGGGTTCCGGTACTTTTTGACCGAAAATCCGACCCCCGCGGAGGCCGGTACCGGTTCCGGGCTGTGCGACACTTCCGAACGTTTACCGATGTGTTGCCGTTCGGAGACCGTGTGTCGCGCGGTCGGACCGGAGGAGTGCCCCGTGGCCGCAGACGACCCGTACCGTGATCCGTCGCTGAGTATCGAGCAGCGGGTCGACGACCTTCTCGGCCGGATGACTCTGGCCGAGAAGGTCGGCCAGATGCTCCAGCTCGACGCCCGCCGCGACATCAAGGAAGCGGTGAGCACCCGCCTGGCCGGGTCGATCCTGCACGCCTCGCCGCAGCGCATGCTCGAGGCGTTTGACCTGGCCGCGAACACCCGGCTCGGCATCCCGCTGATCACCGCCGAGGACTGCATCCACGGCCACGGCTTCTGGTCCGGGGCCACGGTCTTCCCGACCCAGCTCGCCATGGCGGCCACGTGGGATGCGGCGCTGATCGAGCGGGTCGCCCGCGTCACCGCCGTCGAGGTCTCCGCCACCGGCATCCATTGGACCTTCTCCCCCGTGCTGTGCATCACCCGGGATCTGCGGTGGGGCCGGGTCGATGAAACTTTCGGTGAGGACCCGTTCCTCATCGGGGAGCTCGGGGCCGCGATGATCCGCGGATACCAGGGCGGCGGGCTCGGCGATCCGACCGCCGTGCTCGCCACCGCGAAGCACTTCGCCGGCTACTCCGAGACCCAGGGCGGCCGGGACGCGAGCGAGGCCGACCTCAGCCCCCGCAAGCTGCGCGCGTGGTTCCTGCCGCCGTTCGAGCGCGCGGTGCAGGAGGGCTGCAGCATCTTCATGCTCGGCTACCAGTCGATCGACGGCGTGCCGATCACGCAGAACAAATGGCTGCTCAACGATGTCCTCAAGGGCGAATGGGGCTTCACCGGCACGCTCGTCACCGACTGGGACAACGTCGGGCGCATGGTCTGGGAGCAGAAGGTCTGTGCCGACGAGGTCGAGGCCGCAGCGGTCGCCGTCCGCGCCGGTAACGACCTGGTCATGACCACCCCGGGCTTCTTCGAGGGTGCGCAGACCGCCGTCGAGCGCGGGCTGCTGACCGAGGAGGAGATCGACGGCGCCGTACGCAGGATCCTGCGCCTCAAGTTCGAATTCGGCCTCTTCGAGAACCCGCGCGCCCCCGACGCCGCACGCCAGGCGGCCGTCATCGGCGCCCCGGAGCACGCCGAGCTCAACCTCGAGGTGGCCCGCCGCTCGCTGGTGCTGCTCCGTAACGACGGGACGCTGCCCCTGCCCGCCGAGAGTGGGAAGAAGGTCGCGATCATCGGGCCTAACGCCGACGCCCCGCAGTCCCAGCTCGGCGACTGGGCCGGCGCCTCCGGGCAGATCGACTGGATGCCCGAGGGCCAGCCCCGCGAGCTGATCGAGACCGTCCTCGACGGGTTCCGAGCGGTCGCCCCGCAGGACTGGACGATCACCACCGCACGCGGCGCCGACATCGAGAAGCTGGTGCCCGACCCGGCCGGCGAGTTCTACCCCGACGGCCAGCCCCGGCCGCCGATCTCCCGGCCCGCCGACGCCGACCCCGCCCTGATCGCCGAGGCCGTCGACGCGGCTCGCGACGCCGACTACGCGGTGGTCGTCGTGGGTGACACGGTCGCGCTCACCGGCGAGAGCAAATCCACCGCGACCCTGGACCTGCAGGGCGGTCAGCTCGCGCTCCTGGAAGCCCTTTCCGGCACGGGTACGCCCACAGTTGTCGTCCTGCTCAACTCCAAGCCGGCCGTGCTGCCGCCGTCGGTGCTGAACGCGTCCGCGATCGTGCAGGCGTTCAACCCCGGCATGCGCGGCGGTCGCGCGCTGGCCGAGCTGCTCCTGGGCCTGATCGAGCCGACCGGGCGGATGCCGCTGTCCGCCGCCCGGCACGTGGGCCAGCAGCCGATCTACTACAACCAGATCCGCGGCCAGCACGGCAACCGTTACGCCGACCTCAGCCAGGACCCGCTGTTCGCGTTCGGCGAGGGCCTCAGCTACACCACCGTCGAGTACGCCGACCTCACCGTCCTCGAGCCGCTCGTCGCTCCCGACGGGAAGATCCAGGCGACGGTCAAGCTCACCAACACGGGTACGCGTCCCGCGCTGGAGACCGTGCAGGCCTACATCAGCGACCTGGTCACCAGCGTCACGTGGGCGGCCAAGGAGCTGAAGGCGTACGTGCAGGTCCACGTCGAGCCCGGGCAGAGCGTGACCGTGCCGATCGAGCTGGACGCCGCCGCCTGCACCCTGGTCACCGCCGACGGTCGGCGCGTGGTCGAAGCGGGCGATTTCGACCTGCTGGTCGGCCCTGATTCCCGGACCAAAAACCTGCTGCGCGCGCGGTTCACCATCTCTTAGGGTGCTTGCGTGCTGACGCCGCCCGACGATCTCGACGAGCGGCTCGTCGTCGCGGCCTTCGAGGTGGGGCCGCTGACGTACGAGCCGGTGGGGTGGGGCAGTCACCACTGGTCGACGGCCGACAAGGCGTACTTCGTCACGGTTGACGAGGTTGCGGACGGCCTGGGCTACGAGCGGTTACGGCGGGCGCTGGATGTTGCCGCGGCGCTGGCGAAGCCGTTCGTGGTGGCGCCGGTGCGGCCCCTGCGGCGGGTCGGTGATCGGTATGCGGCGGCGCTCTACGCGTACATAACCGGTCAGAGTTTTGGATTTGGTCCTTGGCCTTCCGAAGCGCACCGGGCCGCCGTGCTGGACATGCTTGTCGAGGTGCACACCGCCCCGCAACGGTCTGCGGCAGTCGACGACTTCGCGCTTCCCCACCGCGACGACCTGTTCGCCGATCATCGGGAGCCGGCCGGCCCTTACACCGAGCGCGCTGTCCGCCTGATCGCGCAGAACGCGGAGTCGGTCCGGGAGTTGCTGCGGCGCTACGACGCGCTGGTGGCCGGGGCCGACCGGTCGCGGGCGGTGCTGACGCACGGGGAGCCGCATCCGGGGAACACGATGCTGGCCGCCGGCGGGTGGAAGCTCATCGACTGGGAAACCGCGCTGCTCGCGCCGCCGGAGCGGGACCTGTGGCTGGTCGGTGGTGATCTCAAGGCCTGGACCGAGGCTACCGGCATCGAGGTCGTTCCTGCGATGCTGGAGTTGTACCGGCTGCGCTGGCAGCTCAACGATTTGTGCGTGGACCTGCACCGCTTCCTCCGGCCGCACACCGGCAGCGCCGACGACGTCGAGACCTGGAAGCTGGTGCAAGCCAATGTGCTGGCGGTAACCAATGGAACCTGACCAATTACTGGTGCGGACCCTCGGCGAGGGGCGCATCGAGTCGCCGCTCGCGGAGCTACTTCCGCGGCAAGGCACCACCGAGCATTACGTCGACGAGTCCGACCGGGTGCTGCTCGACGACACGCTGGCGATGATCGGCGGGCGGCCCGTCGCCGACCTGCCGTCGTTCGAGCCCGGTGGGGCGCGGCGGCGGATCTTCTTCGACCCGTCCAAGATCAAGGTCGGGATCGTCACCTGCGGCGGGCTCTGCCCCGGGCTCAACGATGTCATCCGCGGGCTCGTGCTGACGCTCAACAACCAGTACGGCGTCTCGCGGATCATCGGGTTCCGCAACGGATATCAGGGCATGGTGGCGCGGCACGGGCGCAGCATCGTCGAGCTGACCCGCGAGTCCGTGGAATACATCAACGAGCATGGCGGCACGATCCTGGGCACGTCGCGTGGCAACCAGGACCCGGACGAGATCGTCGACTGCCTCGAACAGCTCGGCGTGAACATCCTGTTCGTGATCGGCGGTGACGGGTCCATGCGCGGCGCCATCCGGATCTCCGACGCCATCGCGCAGCGGGAACGGCGGATCGCGGTCGTGGGCGTGCCGAAGACGATCGACAACGACATCCCGTACATCGGGCAGAGTTTCGGTTTCCAGACCGCCTTCGCCAAGGCCGCCGAGTCGCTGCGCGCCGCGCACGTCGAGGCCGCCGCCCAGCCCGGCGGCATCGGGCTGGTGCAGCTGATGGGCCGGCACAGCGGCTTCATCGCCTCCTACGCCGCCCTGGCCAACAACGACGCCGACTACGTGCTGATCCCCGAGGTCCCGTTCGCCATGGACGGCTTCCTGCCGGACCTGCGGCACCGGGTCGCGACCCGCGGGCACGCCCTCGTCGTGGTCGCCGAGGGCGCAGGGCAGGAATACCTCGAGGACGCGCCCGTACGCCTCGACGCGTCCGGCAACCGCAAGCTCGGCGACTTCGGGCTCTACCTGCGCGACCGGATCCTCGACGACTTCGCGGCCGCCGGCCAGGAGGTCAACCTGAAGTACATCGACCCGAGCTACGCGATCCGCAGCGTGCCCGCCAACCCGTCCGACAGCGTCTACTGCCTGCGGCTCGCCCAGGCCGCCGTGCACGGCGCGATGGCGGGACGCACAGCGATGGTGGTCGGGCAGTGGCGCGGGCGCTTCGTCCACGTCCCGATGGCGTCCGCGGTGTCGTCCCGCAACCAGGTCGACCCGGACGGTGACCTGTGGCTGTCGGTGATGGAGGCGACCGGTCAGCCGCCGAACGTCGCCGCCGCCACGCGCCTCAACGTGTAACCGAGCCGCTCGTAGGTCCGCAGCGCAGCCACGTTGTCATGGTCGACCAGGAGCGCCACCCGGTCGCGTCCCTCCAGGAGCTCGTCGGTCAGGGCCGCGCACAACCGTGTCGCCAGGCCCTGGCCGCGGGCGTCCCTGCGGGTGGCCACGCCGGAGATGAATCCTGTGTGGGTGGTGGTCCACGCGTCCGTGGCGACCGCGACCAGGCGTTCGTCGTCGTCCCTCAGCCCGGCCCAGCGGTTCACTCCCGGCCAGCCGGGGCGGGCGAAGGAGTGCGGGTGATTCTCGTCGAGGAAGGCGTCGACCTCGTCGTCCTGCAGCTCCTCCATCTTTTCAGGTTTACGATTTGTCTGACTTGTCGTATCCATCCAGCCGAATCCGGCGACAATCTGCACCGATGTCAGTTCGGCGATCAGCGCCTCTTCACCGATCGGGAAAAATCCCGCTACTTCTGGGCGTATCTGTAGAAGGAGCTCGTCGATGTCGGCGGCGCTGCCCCGGACTGCGACCCGGTTGCGGTTGGCCACGTCGGGGGTGGCCACGGCGGCGGCGCTTTTGTGCGCCCAGGCGCGTACCCCAGGCTGCATGTCCTGAGCCGCCCACACGAGCAACGGATCGTCGTCGGGCTCGATCCGATCAAGCTTGATCATGTCTGGCAAGCTACCCGTGTGGCACTCCTCACCTGGATCCGGCGCCCGTTCGCCCGCCGGCTCATCGTCGCCGGCAGTCTGGTCGTCGCTGCGTCGGTGCTGGCCATGGCGGCCGGTGGCATCTGGGTGACAACACAATCGCAGGGCCATGTGTACGCGGTGAGCACGGTCCCCGCCGCCCCCGTCGCCCTGGTCCTGGGAACCGAGGTCTACGACGACGGCACCCCGTCCCCGTTCCTCGAGGCCCGCCTCGAACTCGCCCGGCAACTGTTCACCGACGGCAAGGTCAAGGCGATCCTCGTCTCCGGCGACCACCGCGTCTGGGAGTACAACGAACCCGGCGCCATGTTCGCGTGGCTCGTCGCCCACGGCGTCCCCAGCCGCAGCATCGCCCTCGACCACGCGGGCTTCGACACGTACGACTCCTGCGCCCGCGCCAAGGAGGTGTTCGGCGTGACCTCGCTGACCGTCGTGACCCAGAGCTACCACATCGACCGCGCCGTCGCCGTCTGCCGCGCGCTCGGCCTCGACGCCAACGGCGTCGGCGACGACTCGGTCCGCGCCCCGCACTGGAACTACTGGTACAACACCGCCGCCCGCGAACGACCCGCCGCGGTCAAGGCGCTCCTCGACGTCGTCTCAGGACGCGACCCGGTGTTCCTCGGCCCCCGCGAGACCTCCGTCGACGACGCGGTACGAAGTTGATCCACTTAGGTTGCCTGCGTGCCGTACGGTATCCCCCGGTTCGTCAGATTATCGAGGGGGAACGATATGTCTAACCTGTCCCGCCGCTCCGCGCTCGGCCTCGGTGCCGCCGTGGCCGCCGGTGTCGGAGCTTCCGCTGTGAGCTCGCCGGGCAACGCCGCCGCCGCTGTTGCCAAACCGAAGACCGGTAACGCCGCTATCCAGGCTGTCTACGCCAAGCAGAAGGTCAAGGCCGGAGGCACCTGGCACTCGCACATCGCCACCGTCGACGCCGCCGGCGCGATCACGCCGATCGTCGAGGACGACGCCGACCACGTCACACAGGGCTACAGCGTGCAGAAGCTCGCCGTCGCCACCGCGGTCATGGACAAGATCGACCGCGGCGAGCTGACCCTCGGCACCAAACTCGACCTGCAGGCCGACATCATCCTCGGCGGCAGCGGCATCTACTTCCTCCACACCGTCTGGGGCGACGACATCACCGTCGCCAACTTCCTCACCGCGATGCTCCTGGTCTCGGACAACACCGCCGTCCGCATGTGCGGCCGCGTCGTCCCCGCTGCCGAGATCAACCAGATCCTCGCCGCCAAGGGCTTCGTCAACACCCGAGTCGAACCGGTCGCCAACCCCAACCGCTTCTACCTGGGCACCACCACCCCCCGCGAGATGCACGACCTGCTCTGGCGCCTCGCCACCAAGACGCTGCTCACGCCCGCGTCGTGCAACTTCCTGCTGGGCATCACGCGCTGGATCAACGGCTACATGGACGGCGTCCGCCGGACCATGTCCTCCGAGGAGCGCAGCCGCATCGCCACGAAGTACGGCGCCGACTACAACACCCTCGGCGCCTCCCGCCACGAGGCCGGCATCATGTTCGGCCCGGACGGCGCGCCCAAGCTCACGTACGCCATGTTCGCCGAGGGTCTGGGCGACCTCGACAACTACGGCGCCACCCACCCCGCCGTCGAGGCCCACGCGGTCATCGGCCGCACCATGCTCGACAACCTGCCCGCCTCGGCAGCCGCGGCCCTGCGCAAGGCCCCGTCCACCTTCCAGCCTGTCAACGGCGGCTGAAACCGCCTATACCGCTGACGGCCCGGACCTCGGTCCGGGCCGTTTCGTTCTATCGTCACGCAGGGCTATCCGGGTCCACCCCGGATGGTAGTCGCCGGCTGTTTGCATGGCGGTGAAAGTGTCGCCGGATGCCGCGGAGCCGATCGGGCCGGGAACCGCTTTCTTCAGCGAGGAGCAGACGGATGACCAGCGGTTTCGTCATCGGCGGACGGTAGCGGGATGCGCCGAGAGTTTCGGTGGGGGTGGGCGGTCAAAGGTCTGACATCGATCGCCGTGGACATCCTGTCCGAGGTGGACATAGAGTGATCAGGTATGACGGACCGGCGTACTTTTCTCTCGGCTTCCGCAGTGGTGGCTGCCACGCCCGTGCTTGCCGTGGCATCGTCTGCTGGGGCTGCCGGGGCTGCCGGGGCTGCCGGTGGCGGCCGTCCCGGCGGGTTGCCGAAGCAGGCGCCGGATCGGGAGCTCAAGGCGCTGCTTCAGGAGATCGACCCGCATCGTATCGAGACGATCGTCAGGCGGCTGGCGGGCTTCGGGACGCGGCACACGCTGTCCAGTCAGGATGACCCCGTGCGGGGCGTCGGGGCTGCGCGGGACTGGATCTATGAGCAGTTCCAGGCGTACGCCGCGACTTCCGGCGGGCGGATGAGCGTGGAGCTGCAGTCGTACGTTCAGCCGCCCGCGTCTCGCATCCCGGAGCCGACGCGGATCACCAATGTTGTCGCCACGCTGCGCGGGAGCGGGGAGCCCGGGCGCATCTATGTGGTTACCGGGCACTACGACTCGCGGGCCAGTGATGTCATGGACGCCACCAGTGATGCGCCCGGTGCCGACGATGATGCCTCGGGGGTCGCTGCCGTTCTCGAAGTGGCACGGGTGATGGCTACCCGGGAGGTGCAGGCCACCGTCATCTTCGCGGCGGTGGCGGGTGAGGAGCAGGGGCTCTACGGGTCCGATCATCTGGCTCAGCAGCTCAAGGGTGCGGGTGCGGACGTGCAGGCGATGTTCAGCAACGACATCGTGGGGACGGGGAACGCTCACGACGGGACGGCTGCTGATCCGCGTACGGTCAGGCTGTTCGTCGAAGGGGTGCCGACCGCCGAGACGCCCGCACAGACCTCGACCCGGCAGTCGGTCGGCGGGGAGAACGACGGTGCGTCGCGGCAGCTCGGGCGGTTCGTCCAGGATGTCGCCGCCAATCCGCAGACCGGCATGGACGTGCGGGTGGTCTGGCGGCGCGATCGCTATCTGCGGGGCAGCGACCACATCTCGTTCCTGCTGCGGGGCTATCCGGCGGCGCGGTTCACCGAACCCCGCGAGAATTTCGCCCACGAGCATCAGAACGTCCGCGTCGAGAACGGCGTGCAGTACGGCGACCTCGTCGAATTCTGCGACTTCCGCTACATCGCGCGGGTGGCCAGGGTCAACGCGGCCGCGCTGTGGTCCCTTGCCCAGGCCCCCGGCACCCCCAAGGGCGTCGTCATCGACACGACCCAGTTGACCAACGCGACAACCCTGCGCTGGCAGCCGTCGTCAGCACCGGACATCGAGGGTTACGAGGTGCTCTGGCGCGAAACCACTGCCGCGCAGTGGGAGCGCGTCCTCGTCGTCGGCAACGTCACCACGACGACGATCGACCTGTCCAAGGACAACGTCTTCTTCGGCGTACGAGCTGTCGACCGAGACGGCCACCGCAGCCCGGTCGCCGCACCCGTTCCCGGCTGACGTGGTTGCCGTCTCCAGTCTACAACGGGCCGACGGCTGCGGTCACTCGGTCGTACGGCCGTGGTGAGCTGCGCAGACTCTCCCTAGGCTCGCTTCTCGAACCCAGCTTCGGGAGGTCTCCCTGCTCGTCAACGGCACCCGCCACAACCCGGCTCGAGCCCGGCTTCGCGGCCTCGCCCGCAACCCCGCCATCCCCGCCGAACTGCTGAACGAACTTGTCACTTCCTTCGAGGACAGTCGCGGAGCCCTGGTCGGGCGTAGGCACTGGACCGGGGAGCAGTTCCAGGCCGTCGCTTCCCACCCCGATCCCTCGGTACGCGAGGTGCTCGCCCAGGCACTCCACATCAGCCCCGCCCAGCGGGCACGCCTGGTCGATGATCCGGAACGAAGGGTGCTGAGCGCGCTCGCTGAGGGCCCCGATTACTACCTGCTCATGGCCTGGGAATATCCGCTCGAACCCGCGATGCCGGTCGAGGCCTACCGCCGGCTGATCGAACGTCTTCCCACCGCGACATCCATTCTCACCGGCAACCCCTGGGCGCCCAAGGAATTAGGCCTCACCTGGCCGGAACCGGCACCCGCCCCACCCGTCGACCCGGACCTCGCCCACTCCCCCGACGAACACGTCCGCGCCGGCGCCGCGAGGTCCCCGTCCCTTCCCGCCGACCTCGTCGCACTGCTCGCCTTCGATCCTTCCCGCATGGTCCGCGGAGTTGTCTCCATGCGCGAGGAACTGACCGAAGAGCAGCGCATGGCCATCGACTACCGCGTCGAACCCTGGGAACGTCTCCGGCCGATCGGCTGGGTCTGGGATGCCACCGACCCCGACGTCCACCGCCGGTGCGCATCGTCGGCCCACATCGGGCTACGACGCTCCCTTACCTACAACCCTGCCATCGGGCCGGACATCATCCAGCGACTCGCCGTCGACGAGGACTTCGCCGTACGGCTGCTGCTGTGCGAGCAGAACCCCGGCGTACCCGCCGAGGCGGTGATCAACGTTTTTCTGGAGGCACAGAACATGAGGGCGTCCAGCCTGCTACGGCACCCCAGCCTGAAGGACTTCCCCTTTGCCGCGCACGTCGAAAACCCGCACCCCGGAGTACGCGCCCTCGTGCCCCGGGACCCCGACGCCTCACCCGAACTGATCGACCGGTTGAGCCGTGACCCGGTGCCCGTGGTCCGGGCAATGGCCGCCGCGGACCCGCGGTTGTCGGTGACGAGACTTCTTGAGCTCTTCGAGGAAGAGGAGACCACGGAGTGCGCGGCGGCCAATCCTCTCCTTCCCGTGCCGGTTATGCAGGGGATCCTTGAGCCCGGCCCCGTCGAGGAGGTTGTCGAAGGCACGCCTGTCGTCTACCTAGGACACTGGCCGGCTGACCGGCCAGTGCCTTCATAGCAGGCTGTCCGGCGTGATCAGGGGCTGGACCTCGCTCATGCGCTCGCACGTCAGCTGGTCGGCCGGGGATCACTGGCTGCCGGTGACATCGAGCGGATCCTCGGCCCGGCCGGCCGATCTGCGGCCGGGCTGGCGATCTGCGGCCGGGCTGGCTAACTGCGGCCGGGCTGGCTAACTGCGGCCGGGCTGGCTAACTGCGGCCGGGCTGGCTGAGACCGCACCAGGCAAAGTCGCCCGCACCGTACGCCCGGAAGCCAGCGCCTTGTCGCTGGGATCGCGTTCACAGCGCTGCTGTCGCGGCTCGGGTCGCGGCGATCTGCGGCCGGGCTGGCCACGGCGGGTCAAGGCCCCGACGAAGCCGCAGGCTGTGCGGCGGGGGTGAGGGCGGCGGGGGTGAGGGCTGCGGCGATTTCGAGGGCTGCTCGGCGGGGGTCGTTGTGGTAGCGGGAGGGTAGGGCGTCGATGAGGTGCCAGCCTGTTCGATGGAGGGCTCGGTGGCGGGCGATGTGGGCGGGTGGGCCGTCGGGGTGGACTTCGCAGAAGATGCCGATGGCGGTTTCGGGCCGGCCGGTGCAGAGGTCGACGTGCCAGGTGCCGACCTCGTAGCGGGGGCGGACCGGGAGGTCGAGTTTGCGCAGTTCGGCGGCGAGGGCGCCGGGCCAGCCGGTGGGGTCGGGGCCGGGGTCCGGGTGCGGGGGCTTCTCGGCGTACGCGAAGAAGTCGCCCAGCAGGCCGTCCGGATCGGGTAGGGAGGTGACCATGACCAGGTGCCGGCGGGCTCGGGTGATCATCACGTTGAACAGGTGGGGGTCGGTGACGAAGCGGCGGCGGCCGGCGGCGTCGGAGGGGACCAGGCCGAGGGACGCGACCACCGTTGCCGCCTCGCTGCCCTGGAACGCGTGCACCGTGCCGACGCGCAGGCCGAGTTGCTCGATCCGCTCGGCGGGGAACGCTTTGAGCAGGCTCTTCTCGAGGGCTTCGGCCTGGGCGCGGAAGGGCGACACCACACCGATACCCGTACGCCCGGACTCCGCCAACGACCGCACCACCCCGACCACGGCGTCCACCTCCGCGGCGTTGACACCCTTGGTGACAGTCGCCGCGTGGACGCGTACCACGTCGATCGGGGCCTGCGTCTCGGTGCGCGGATGGCGGGTAGCCACGGTGATCCGGTCGTCGTAGAAGCGTTTCGCCGAGAACCCGATCAGCGCCGGTGAGCTGCGATGGTGCTCGTCCAGCCAGGTGGTCGGCGCGGCCCCGGCAGCCAGGTCGTACGCGCTGACCCGCCGCACGTCGAGCCGGTCATCCGCGCCGTGCCGCGTCAGCACCTCGGCCACGTCCACGTCGCTGACGAACGAGACGAACCGCAGCTGCCGGGGATCGCCGACCACCAACGCCCGTCTCGCGCGCGCGAGCACCGGCGCCGCGCGGATCTGGTCAACGTGGGACGCCTCGTCCAGCACCACCAGGTCGAACATGCCGGGCGTCGCGGGCAGCAGATCGTCCACATCGGAGACCGTGCCGATCCACAGGGGCAGGGCGCGGACGAGGGCCACGGCGTCCAGGCGTGCCAGCAACTCGCGGCGCCGGTTACGACCCGCGCGCAAGGCGGAAGCCAGCGCGGCGGTCCCGCGGCGGGCGTCGCCGTCCCAGCGTTTGCGGCTGCGGGCCGCCCGGCGCATGGCTTCCCCGACCACCTCCGCCAGCGTGTCCTCGGCGGCGTGCAGCGCGGCCCACTGCGAGTCCAGGTCCGTGCCGCCGGTCGCGGCAAGCCGTGCCTCAGCACGCTGCGCGGTCGCCGCCCGGATCGCATCCCCCACCCGATCATCCGGTACGCCCGGAGCACCCCGCATCCCCGCCATGCCCCGCACTCCCGCAGCACCCCGCGCTCGCTCAGTGCCCCGCGCTCGCTCAGAGCCCCGCGCTCGCTCAGTGCCCCGCGCTCCCGAGGCATCTGCCGTTCCCGAAACACCCCCCGCTCGCGAAACGCGTTCCGTTCCCAAAGCGCCCGACCTGCCCAAGGCGCCGGTCGTCCCCAAGGCACCGGCCGTTCCCAAGGCACCCGGAGTGGGCCGCAGCAACCGGAGTCCTCGTTTTCGCGCGCGCCCGGCCCGCCATCTCCCCCAGCGCGACGGGCCGTGATCGGTCTCCAGCAGCGCGACCACCTCGTCGAGGTCGACCGCGTCGTCGAACGCGCCCGGCACGTCGGCGGCGAGGCCCGGCAGGAGCGGCTGCCAGGTGACCAGCTCCGCGGCCTGGCTGTGCAGGGTGAGGGCGGCTTCGATTTCGCGGGCTCTCTGGCGCACCGAAGAGTGGTTGTCGGAGACGGCCTGGCGGTCCGCACGCAGGTCTCGCTCGCCCACGCCGGCTTCTGCGCCTGCGGCGAGACCTGCAGCCAGCGCCGCCCGTCGCTCGGCGTTGCCGAAGAGCACCGGCACCGGCCCGGGGTAGCGGGTGAGCAGCTCGGCCAGCACATCCGCGGCGTGCGGCGACTGCGTGGCGACAAGCACCGAACCGCCGCGATGCACCACCTCGAGCGCCGCCGCTATGACGGTGTGACTCTTGCCGCTGCCGGGCGGCCCCGAGACGACGGTGACCGCCGCGGTGCGGGCCCGCGCGACCACCTCGGCTTGCGCCCGGGTCAGCGGAAGCGGCGACAGCACATCCGCTTCCTCCGCTGATGCCCGCGAACCGGAACCCGACCGGCGCCCCGAGACCGGACCGCCGCGCGCAGAGCCATCACCATGCCAGGCAGCACCGCCACGCCCGACAGCGCCGCCTGCCGAGGCGTCGCCACGGCCAGCGGGCGCCTCATCAGAGGAGACAGAGTCAGGCGGGTCGTAGATCGCGGCGAAGGCCGTGCCGGTCAGGTCGCGGCCCGACCAGCTGCGCAGGCCGTCCACCAGGCCGCCGCCGAAGACGTCGCGCGCCACGAAGAGCGCCGCTCTGCAGACCATGACCAGGCGGTCGCCCGGCAGGCGCGCGGTGGTCGTGGTCGTCGCGTCGATCGGCAGGCCGGTGGCCTCGGCGACCGACCACAGCCAGGCGCGGGTGCCGATCGCGTCGAGCCAGCCGGCGCTGCCCAGACCCGGTGCGGACTCCATGGCGGCGGCCAGCTCGCGATCCTCGACCAGCGGCGTGATCTCGGCGTCGCCGGCCGGCACCACGCGATAACCGGTCAGGCCGCGCTCGATGCGCACCGGCTGGGTGAGCAGCGGCACCCGGACCTTGCGGCGGACCCCGTCGATCTCGGTCTGCCCCGCGATGAAGCCCCAGGCCCGGCGCAGGACCCGCTCCTCGCGGTGCAGCGCGTCGACAGCGGCGAGCCGGTCGCTGTCGGCGTTGCGCGGCGCCCGCTCGGCATCGTCGAGCCACACCAGCGGCTGGCCACCGCGGGTGACGTCGTGCACGCGGTCGCCACCGGCCGGGGCCAGCTCGGCAAGGACGGAGAGAACGGTCTGGGATCTCATCGGGGCCGACGGTACAGAATCAGACCAAGATCACGGCAACCCCTGTGGATAACTCAGAAAACTCTCGATGCGGCGCAGATCACGGCTCCGCAGGCCGCGTGACGGGTTCGGCCCGATCAGCAACGCTCGCCCGGTTGCTGTCCACGGCGCGCACTTCCCGGCGTACGTGTGGACCTCGACGTCATCGACCCACACCAGGCGGCGACCGCTGGTGATCACGTCTTGGGCGGCAGTGAATTTGGCCACGGACGCCTCCTCGCCGGTGACGGGCCCGGTGAACGCCCGCGGCAACCCGGGCAGGCCGAGCGCGTCGCCCAGCACGGCGGCGTCGCTGCACCAGGTCGAGCACCACGTCACCTCGGCGCGCTCACTTTCGTGGAGACGCCGGAGCCAGTCGATCAGCGCGGGCTCGTACCGGATCCGGTAGTCGTAGGCGTCAGCCGTGGAATAGACCTGCACAATGCGGGGCGCTGCGTACCAGCCCGCGCGAAAAGCGTTCACGACTCCGTCCACATCCAGGAGCAGAACGGCCTCGGCTGACATCGCTCTTTACTACCGCACCGCGAAGCGTGGGACCATCCCACACGGAAGTGCCAGCTCAGCGGAGGGCAAGGATGTCAGACGGGTACGCACACCGCAGCGCGAGCCAGCGACGAAAGCTCGGTCGCAGCGCGCTGGCACACGGCATCGCGGTCATCGCCTTCGGGCTGCTGGCCTGGTCCGGGGCCGCCGCCCTGGGCGAAGGCGTGCCCTCGCTGGCCGCGTCCTCGCTCATCGCCGGCTCGGGAGGCTTCGCCGGGGCGCTCGCCCTGACGCTCACCATTCTCATCCGCCTGTCGTCGTCAGCCGTTGACCGCACCGGTTCGCTGCAGGCCGCGCGGCGCGTCATGGTGATCTGCGCCGTCGCCGCCTTCGCCGCCGGGGTCATCCTCGCGCCGGGCGGTGAGGAACGCGGCTTCGCCATTTCGGTCAGCGGCATGATGGCCGGGACGCTCGCCCTGTTCGCCCTGCTCGCAGGCGGTGGCCTGACAGCCAGGCGACGCCGCGGGCGCTGACTGTTTCGATGGACGTTTCGTGGTTGTCCACAGGGGCTTGCTCAGTGGCGGCGGGCCGGGTCCGTTCGGCGTAACGTCGCCGGGGCTGGAGCAGTCCGCAGAAACGGGAGACCTCTGATGTACGGCTATGTGGGAACGATGCGCACCACCCCAGGCAACCGCGACGAAGTAGTGAAACTGCTGCTCAGCGGCGCAGAAGGCCTGAGATCGGCAGGCTGTCACATGTACGTCGTGAGCGTCTCCGAAAGCGACTTGGAGCTGATCCACGTCACGGAGGCATGGGAGAGCAAGGAACAGCACGACGCGTCCCTGCAACTCCCCGAGACACGTGCCGCGATCGCCAAGGCCATGCCGCTGCTGACGGGTGAATTCACCAGCCAGGAGCTGACCGTCGTCGGCGGGCTGGGCCTGTGACGACCTACCCGCCGTTCCCCTCGGGCACTGCCAACGAGCTGGAGCTGCTGCTGCGCTGGCTCGCCTTCCTGCGCGGGGCCGTCATGCGCAAGGCATCCGGGATCACCGACGAGCAGGCCCGCTGGCGTCCGGAGGGCAGGCTGCTCCCGCTCGCCGGCATCATAAACCACCTCACCAACGTCGAGTGGCGCTGGATCGACGGCGAGATGCTCGGTAAGCCGACCGGTAAGAGCGAGGAGGAGGAGTACTTTCCGCCCGACCTCCCGATCGGCGTGGCGCTGGAGGCATACCGGCGGCGCGCCGAGGAGACGGATGCGGCGGTGCGCGCGATGGGCGATCTGAGCACGCCGTGCGGCTACGGCGACGAGACAGACCTGCGGTTCGTCCTGATCCATCTGATCAACGAGACGGCCCGCCACGCCGGTCACGCCGACGCCGTCCGCGAGCTCCTCGACGGGACCACGGGCGAGTGAACGACCAGGCCACGTCCTGGCTGCGGCAGACCCGCCGGATGGCCCGCGCCCGCGGCGATGGCTTGGGCAGGGTGGCGCACGTCCCGCGACGAGAGCTTGGGCAGGGTGGCGCACGTCCCGCGACGAGGGCTCCGTCCGGGTGCCTGCGAACCGCGGCGGCAGCCCCGGACGGATGGCACAGGTCCCACGGCGGCGACCCTGGCCGAGTGGCCCATGTCCCACGATGGCAGCCCCGACAGGGTGGTGTTGTCCCTCGGCGGGGGCCACGTCCGGACGGCCCGCCAACCCCCGGCAGAGCGACCCGGGCAGGGACACCCGGGCAGAGCAACCCGGGCAGAGCAACCCGGGCAGAGC
>NZ_BOMN01000044.1 GCF_016862215.1 Winogradskya humida | reverse complement strand
GACCGGGGCAGAGCGACCGGGGCAGAGCGACCGGGCAGGGGGCATCCCCGAGACCGGGGGTGGTCTCGGGGATGGGGGTGGGGGTGAGGGGTCAGAGCTGCTCGACGTGCAGGCCGCGGTACATGCGGCGGTGGGTCACGCCGAGGCGGCGGTTGCCGGCGTCGACCATCATGCCGCCGCCCAGGTAGATGCCGACGTGGCCGGGGCCGACCACGAGATCGCCGGGTTTCGCCCTGGACAACGGCACGGGGTGGGCGAGGGCGGCCTGGGAGCCTGACGAGTGCGGGAGGCGGATGCCGGCTCTGAGGTAGGCGGCTCGGGTCAGGCCGGAGCAGTCGAAGCTCTGCGGGCCGGCGGCGCCGTAGCGGTAACGCTTGCCGACCTGGGCGCGGGCGTATCCGGTGATGGCCGCGCGGCGCTGCAGGATCTGAGCCCGCCGCGACGCCGTCCGCTGCGCCGGAGTGAGCCGCGCGACCTGCCGCCCCGCGTTCGGTTGCCCAGCGACCGCGAGCTGCGCGGCCTGTCGCCCAGCCGTCGGTTGCCCAGCGACCGTGAGCTGCGCGGCCTGTCGCCCAGCCGTCGGTTGCTCCGCGAGCGTGAGACCCGCGGCTTGGCGCCCCGCGGCCGTGAGCTGCGCGGCCGTGAGCTGCGCGGCCGGTCGCCCCGCGAGCGTGAGACCCGCGGTTTGTCGGCTCGCAGGCGTGAGCTGTGCGGCCGGTCGACCCGCGACCGCGAGACCCGCGGCTGTGAGAGCCGCAGTTGTGAGATTGCCGGGCGAGAGCGCTGCCATCGCGAGCGCCGCGGGTGTGAGGCCTGACAGTGCGTGGGTGGCCGGTAGGGAGCCTGAAAGGGCCGGCCCTGCGGGTTTGGTTTGCGGATAGTGGGGGGTGAGGGTGAGGGAATTGGCGGTGGTGATGGTCCGGGGAATGGCGGGCGAGGGGGCGGAGTAGGCAGGGGTGGGGGTGATCGAGAGGGTGACGGCGGCGGCTGAGACGGCTAGGAGAAGTGCGTTCCTGGTCAGGGCGTCTCCCGTTGTTCGGCGCGGGGTTTTCTTGGACCATCGGAATCTGACACGGGGGCGGGATTTGGTCAATCCGCGCAGAACGGGCAGGCAGTCAAGGCCTCTAAGGGGTTCAGGTATATCTGTTGAATGGGTTTGAATCGCGGAACAATGGTGGGGGCAAGCCATTCTGGACGCGTGAATGAGGAAGTCTGCGGGACCATTCATTCGCGGCGCGGCCACGTTCGCGTGAAGGGGGCGGCGAAAAGGCCAGGCGATAGGGGAAACGGCGACGGGCCGGGTCTCCCTTGAAAGGGAGGCCCGGCCCGAGGGTGGTGCGTGGTGGATCAGGCGCCGCGGAGGGTTGCTCCGGTCCGGGTGGCGGCTTCGGAGACTGCGGCGTCGCGGGCTGCTACCGCTTCCTCGACCTTGAGGGTGCGGTCGGGGGCTCGGAAGGTCAGCTTGTAGGCGAGGCTCTTGAGTCCTTCTCCGACCTGCGCCGACTCGTAGACGTCGAAGAGGTGGACCGATTCCAGGAGCTCTCCTGCCCCCTTGACCAGGGCGGCCTCGACAGTGGCAGCGGGAGTCGCGGCCGGGACGACGAGGGCGACGTCGATCAGGGCCGGGGGGAAGGTGGAGATCTGCGGGGCCTGGGTGACCGGCTTGGCGGGGACGGCGTCGAGGTCGAGTTCCATGGCGCAGGTGCGCTTGGGGAGCTCGAGGTTCGACAGGACGGCGGGGTGGAGTTCGCCGGCGTGGCCGATGATCGCGTCGTCGACCAGGATGGCGGCGCAGCGGCCCGGGTGCCAGGGGGCCTGGTCCGCTGCCTGGACCGTGATGCGGGACGGGTCGAGGCCGGCCGCTGACAGAGCGGTGCGGGCGGCTTCGATCGCGTCTGACCAGGTTGCGGGGCGGCCCGGGCCCCACCAGCCGGCTGGGGAGACGTCGCCGGTCAGGGCTACGGCGAGGTGCCAGGGCTGGGACGGGACGATCGCGTTGGCGTTCGCCCAGTCTTCCGGGGACGGGCCGTGATCGACGCCGAGGACCGGCGGGGCGGTTGTGGTGAGGTGGGGCTGGAAGACCGTGCCCAGCTCGTACAGGGCGAGGTCTCGTTCGCCGCGGCCCAGGTTGCGCTTCAGGGTGGTGAGCAGCGGGGGCAGCAGAGTGGTGCGCAGCAGGGGTTCCTGCTCGGAGAGCGGGTTGGTCAGTTTGACCGCGCTGCGGCGGGCGTCGTCCTCCGGCAGGGCGAGGGCGTCCGCGGCGCCGGGGGACACGAACGGGTAGGACAGCACCTCGACGTAGCCGCTCTCCGCCATCGCGCGGCCGACCGTGCGGCGCTGGGTCTGGCGGGCGGTGAGGCCGCCGCCGCCACGGGCCGGGGGCAGCAGGCTCGGGATGGCGTCGAAGCCGCCGAGGCGGGCGACCTCTTCGACGAGGTCGACCGGGGCCACGAGGTCGGGGCGCCAGGTCGGCGGGGTGACCTCGAGGGGTTCCACGCCGGTGACCTGGCAGCCGATCTTTCCGAGGAGCTCGGTGATCTCGTCGACCGAGTAGGGCACGCCGATCCGGCGGGTGGACAGGTCCGTGGGCAGCAGGACCGGCGCGGGGGCCTTGACGTGGTTGATGTCCAGGACGTTCTCGTCGGGGGTGCCGCCGGCGTGCGTGGTGAGCAGGTCCACCGCGCGCGAAAGGGCGACAAGCGTGAGCTGCGGGTCGACGCCGCGTTCCCAGCGCTTGGCCGCCTCGCTGAAGAGCTTGTGGCGGCGGGCGGTGCGGCCGACCATGACCGGGTCCCAGTGGGCGGCCTCGAGCAGGACGTCCACCGTGGTCGGCTGGTATTCGCTGGTTTCGCCGCCCATGACCGCGGCCAGGGAGATGGGGCCCGAGTCGTCGGTGATGACCATGTCCTCGGCGTCGAGGACGCGGGCCACGCCGTCGAGGGTGGTCAGCTTCTCGCCCGGGTGGGCGCGGCGCACGGTCAGACCGCCACGCAGCAGGTTCAGGTCGAACACGTGCATGGGCTGGCCGAGTTCGAGCATCACGTAGTTGGTGATGTCGACGGCGAGCGAGATCGAGCGGACGCCCGCCGTGGTCAGGCGGCGCTTGATGAAGTCGGGCGACGGCACCGACGGGTCGATCCCCCGCACGACACGCGCCGAGAACCGGTCACACCCGACCGTGTCCTCGACCTTAACCGCATAACCAGAACCAAGCGAAACGTCCGAAATATCCACAGAGCCGGGATCCGTGTACGCAGCCGAGTAAGCATGCGACAGCTCACGGGCAAGGCCGCGGACGCTCATCTCGTACCCACGGTCGGGGGTGATCTCCACGTCCAGGACGACGTCGTCGAGACCGATCAGCGGCCGCGCGTCGGTGCCGGGCGCCGCGGACGACGGCGGGAGCACGATGATGCCGTCGTGGTCGTCGCCGAGGCCCAGCTCGGCCGCCGAGCAGATCATGCCGTTGGAGGTGTGGCCGTACGTCTTGCGGGCAGCGATGTGGAACCCGCCGGGCAGCTCGCCGCCCGGCAGGATCACGACGACCAGGTCACCGACGGTGAAGTTGCGGGCGCCGCAGACGATCTCCTGCGCGTCGGGGTTGCCGACGTCGACCTTGCAGAAGCGGATGGGCTTCTTGAAGCCGGTCAGCTCCTCGATCTCGAGGACCCGGCCGACGACCAGGCCGCCCTTGATCGTGGCGCCCTGGTCGACGATGGCCTCGACCTCGATGCCGAGGTCGACCAGCTTGCGCTCGAGCTCGGCGGTGTCGATGGGCGAGGGCAGCTCGACGTACTCGCGCAGCCAGGAAAGGGAGAGCTTCATGATCAGACCGCCATACCGAAGTTGCGGGTGAAACGGACGTCACCCTCCACCATGTCGCGCATGTCGCTGACGCCGTTGCGGAACATCAGCGTGCGCTCGACGCCGATGCCGAACGCGAAACCGGAATACCGGTCGGGGTCGATGCCACAGGCCGTGAGGACCCGCGGGTTGACCATGCCGCAGCCACCCCACTCGACCCAGCGCGGGCCGTCGCGGTGCTGGGCGAACCAGACGTCGAACTCGGCCGAGGGCTCGGTGAACGGGAAGTAGTGCGGCCGCCAGCGGGTCTTCGCGTCCGGGCCGAACAGGGAGCGGGCGAAGTGGTCGAGGGTGCCCTTGAGGTGCGCCATCGTGATGCCCTCGTCGACGACCAGGCCCTCGATCTGATGGAACACCGGGCTGTGCGTGGCGTCGACCTCGTCGGTGCGGTAGACGCGTCCGGGGCTGACCACGTAGATCGGCGGCTCCTGGGTGAGCATCGTACGGACCTGGCCGGGCGAGGTGTGCGTACGCATGACGAGGCCGGGCAGGTCCACGTAGAACGTGTCCATCAGGCCGCGCGCCGGGTGGTCGGGGCCGATGTTCAGGGCGTCGAAGTTGGCCCATTCCAGCTCGAGCTCGGGGCCGTCGACCACGGAGTAGCCCATGCCGAGGAACATGTCGCCCATGTGTTCCATGAGGGTGGTCACGGGGTGCCGGGCGCCGCGCGGGTGGCGGTCCCAGGGCAGGGTGACGTCGACGCGCTCCTCGACCAGGACCCGCTCGGCGCGTTCGCGCTCCAGCTCGCCCTGGCGTTCGTCATAGCCGGCCTGCACGGCCTGGCGGGCGATGTTGACGCGCTTGCCGGCTTCGGACTTCGCGGCCGGCGGCAGCGAGCCGATCTCGCGGCGTGCCAGCGACACCGGTGAGCGGTCGCCGAGGTGGGCCGGCTTCAGCGCGCCGAGCGCGTCGAGGTCGGCGGCGCCCTTGAACGCGTCGAGCGCCTCTGTCACCGCCGCGTCGAGCGATTCAGGGGCGAGCAGGACGGCCTGCTTCGGGTCGTACGGATCGTTGCGGTAAGACATGGTCGAGCGAACTCCCTCAAGACCGGATGAGCCATCGACTCGTCGGGACCGAGTGCACCGAGCGCAGCGAGGGCCGCGAGGGGGCGACTCAGGTGGATCAGGCGGAACCCGAGTGCACCGAGCGCGGCCGGGCCGCGAAGGGGTGACTCAGGTGGATCAGTGTACGGAGGCGCGGCTGGGCCACAGCCCGCCGGTCAACGAGTTACGCGCGAAAGGGTCAGCGCACGCGCCCGCGACCAGCGGGCTCGCTAAACAGCTGACTCATGATGATCTCCCGGCGAAACGGAGCGAGGATCTCCCGGCGAAACGGACCGTTGCGCTCGTGCTGAAGCATACAAGCAGACCGCGGCGGCGGCAGCCAGGTTAAGGCTCTCGGCACCACCATAGATGGGTACGCGCACCCGCGCATCCGCCGCCTTCAACAGCTCCGGACCGAGCCCGTGCGCCTCCGAGCCGAACAACCACGCCGTCGGCTTCCCCAGCTCGACGGAGTCCAGATCGGTTTCGCCCGTACCCGTGGTCGCGAGCACCTGCAGGCCGTAGTCGCGCAGCTCGTCGACGATCGTCAGCGGCGCGCGGACCACGTCCACGTTGAACAGGCTGCCCGCCGAGGCCCGCACGCATTTCCCGTTGTACGGGTCCACGGCATCCCCGGCGAAGATGACCGTGCCCGCCCCGGCGGCGTCCGCGGTGCGCAGGATCGTGCCGGCGTTGCCCGGGTCGCGGATCTCGACGGCGACGGCGACCAGCCGCGGCTCCTTGGCGAGCGCCTCGGCGAGCGGCACGTCGATCTGCTCGCAGACCGCCACGAGGCCCTGCGGCTGGACGGTCTCGGTCAGCGCCGCGATCGCCTCGTCGTCGACCGGGGACACCACGGGCGCCTCCATCGCGAGGTCGCCGTAGCGGTTCAGCGCTTCGGGCGTACCGAAAAGCTCGAGAACCACTCCCGCAGCGAGAGCGGACCGCACGGCCTGAGGTCCTTCGGCCAGGAACTGCCCGGCCTTGTCGCGGTCGCGGCGTTTCTGCAGCTTGCGGGCCGCGATGATCCGCGGGGTGCGGGGGGTGAAGATCACTGAGGTCCACTCCAAGCGGGGTGACATGTGTTTTCCGCTGCGGGAAAACTCAGAAAGCGAAGAAGCGCCCACCGCCGTGGCGGAAGGCGCTTCCTCAAAGGTGCGGTGCGAAATCAGGCAGCCTGGGCGGCGGCGCCGCCGATACCCTCGGCCACCACAGCGGCCCGCGCGATCTCGACGATGGCCGCGAACGAGGCGTCGTCGTGGACGGCCATGTCGGCCAGGATCTTGCGGTCAACCTCGACACCCGCGAGCTTGAGGCCCTGGATGAGGCGGTTGTAGGTCATGCCGTTGGCCCGGGCCGCGGCGTTGATGCGCGTGATCCACAGCTGGCGGAAGTCGCCCTTGCGGTCACGGCGGTCGCGGTACGAGTACTGCATCGAGTGCAGTACCTGCTCCTTGGCCTTGCGGTACAGGCGCGAGCGCTGACCGCGGTAACCGCTGGCGCTCTCCAGCAACGTGCGACGCTTCTTCTGGGCGTTTACTGCCCGCTTGACGCGTGCCATTTCAGTACTCCTAACAGGGGAACGGTTGTGGCGCGCGTCAGCGGCCGAGCATCTTCTTCACGCGCTTGGTGTCGGCCTTGGCCACGGTGACCGTACCGGTCATCCGGCGGGTGACCTTGGAGGACTTGCCCTCCAGCAGGTGACGCTTACCGGCCTGCTCGACAACGAGCTTGCCCTTGCCGGTGACCTTCACCCGCTTACCCATGCCGGTGTGGCTCTTCATCTTCGGCACTTGACGCCTACTCTCATCTCGTCCCCGCGGCCTGACGGCCGCGGGGGCCAACTACAGAACTACTCAGACGAACTAGCGGCGGTCTCCGCCACAGGCGCTTCCGCCTCGGCGGCGACGTCACCCTCGCGCGGCTCACGGCCGGCCGGGCGTGCGGCCTCGACCGCGGCGGCTGCCGCGACCTTGGTGGCCCGGTGCGGCGCCAAAACCATGATCATGTTTCGGCCGTCCTGCTTGGGACTGGCCTCGACGAAGCCGAGCTCGGAGATCTCCTCGCTCAGCCGGCGGAGCAGGCGGAAGCCCAGCTCGGGGCGGCTCTGCTCACGACCACGGAACATGATCGTGACCTTGACCTTGTCGCCCGCCTTGAGGAACCGCACCACGTGACCCTTTTTGGTCTCGTAGTCGTGCGGGTCGATCTTCGGGCGGAGCTTCATTTCCTTGATGACTGTCTGCTGCTGGTTGCGCCGCGATTCGCGCGCCTTGAGTGCACTCTCGTACTTGAACTTGCCGAAGTCCATGAGCTTGCACACCGGCGGGCGCGCCATCGGCGCTACCTCGACCAGGTCCAGGTCGACGTCGGCGGCCAGCTGCAGGGCGCGCTCGAGCGGGACGATGCCCACCTGCTCACCCTCGGGGCCGACCAGCCGGACCTCTCGTGCCCGGATCTGTTCGTTAACGCGTGGTTCGACGCTGATGGGGCCTCCTCAGAACGGGATCAATATCCGGTCGCTCCCCGGCTCACGCCGTGGAACAACCCGTGCCAATGTCGGTCGGCCTCGCGCCGCCCTCTGACCACCGGGCGGCGGGAAAGCAGAAGGCCCCGGCATATGCCAGGGCCCGCTCGACCGGTCATCGGCGCCCCATAGAGGACGCACACCCACCGCGGGATATTCCCACAGTCGGTTTGACCGGACCCAGATGCTTCTAGAGCTTCAGGGTGGGAACCAGCGGGCTCCTCTTTCGCGCCGTCCCAAACAATCTTGCGATTGCTTGACAACCTTGCGGTCGTCAGAGGGCAGGCGTGGTCGACTGCTGTGAACTCTACCAGCTCAGGAGATAGATGCCGAATGAAGGGCACGCAGCGCCCGTACGCCCTGCACTGCGTAGTCCTTGTCCGTGGCCTGCAGCGCGTGCACGGGCACGATCTCCTCGTCGTGCAGCTCCAGCATCGCCCAGGCCGAGTTGCGGTCGAAACGCACGGCGCGAACCGCTGACCAGGGCAGATCGAAGTTGCCGATCAGGTTGCGGACCTGCACGTGGTCGGCGTCGGCGCGGACCCGGGGCCGGGTGAAGGTCAGGATGCCGAGCGCCGCGAGCACCCCCAGCCCGATCATCGCGCTCTGGTCGCCCCGCTCGAAGTGGCCGTAGCCGTCGCCGGTCGAGCCGTGCAGGCCGAAGCTGAGCGCGGTGAACAGGACGAACGTCACGACCGCGGCGATGCCGGCCACCCAGCGGATGCGCTGCGGCTTGAAGACGAGCGGGGAAGCCATCGTGGTCCTCACAACCTGCAGTTGGCGATGTCGGTCACGAGGATGGCGCGGGCGCCGATCTCGTAGAGCTCGTCCATGACGCGGTGCACGTCGGCGCGGCGGACCATCGACTGCACGGCGACCCAGCCCTCGCGGTGCAGCGGGGAGACGGTCGGTGACTCGATGCCCGGGGTCAGGGCGGTGGCCTGATCGAGGAGGTCGGCGCGGACGTCGTACGCGAGCATCACATAGCCCCGCGCGACCAGGACCCCCTGCAGCCTGCGCATCAACTGCGAAAGCTTCGCCTCCGCGGAGGAAGGCCGGCCGATCAGGATCGCGGAGGAGCGCAGCAGCGGCTCACCCAGGGTGACCAGGCCCGCCTGGCGCAGCGTCGTGCCGGTCTCGACCACATCGGCGATCAGGTCGGCGACCCCGAGCCGGACGGCGTTCTCCACGGCGCCGTCGAGGCGGACCACGTCGGCCTTGAGGTCGTGCTCGGCGAGGTAGCGCCCGACCACGCCGGGGTAGGCGGTGGCGATGCGCTTGCCACCGATCTGGGACTCCGAGTCGAGCCCGCCGATCGGGGCCGCCCAGCGGAACGTGGCCCCGCCGAAGCCGAGGTCGAGCATCTCCTGCGCGGGGACACCGGAGTCGACCAGCAGGTCCCGGCCGGTGATACCGAGATCCAGATCACCCGAGGCGACGTAGGTGGCGATGTCGCGGGGGCGCAGGTAGAAGAACTCGACGTTGTTGTCCTCGTCACGGCAGACGAGGTCCTTGAGGTCGGTGCGCTGGCGGTACCCGGCGTCGCGCAGCATCTGGGCGGCCGGGGCGGACAGGGTCCCCTTGTTGGGGACAGCGATGCGCAGCATCGGACGTGCTCCTTGAAAGAAGTATCGATCAGAACGGAGGGCACGTCAGAGATGTCGGTAGACGTCCTCGAGGTCGAGACCCGAAGCGATCATCAGGCATTGTGCCTGGTAGAGCAGCTGCGAGATCTCCTCGGCGGTCCGCTCGCGACCCTCGTGCTCCGCGGCCATCCATGACTCGGCGGCTTCCTCGACGACCTTCTTGCCGATGAAGTGCACGCCCTTGTCCAGCGCGGCGACAGTGCCCGAGCCCTCGGGCCGCTCGGCCGCCTTCTGCTGCAGCTCGGCGAACAACTCTTCGAACGTCTTCACGAGGACCGATTGTTGCAGCTCATTACGGGGTGGCAACGGACGGGCCTCTACCTGCCGCACGTGGCTTAGGCTGCGGTTCATGGTCAGCAGAAACACCCTCACCGCGCTGGGCAGCGCCGTTGTGCTCCTCACCACGCTCGCCGCCTGTGCGCCCGCGGACGAGGAGTCGTCCCCCACCGCCGCCGGTTCCGCCTCCGCGTCGAACGCCGCGTGCGCCCAGGGCGCCCTCGACACCCTGGCCGGCGGCAAGCTCACGATCGGCACGGACAACCCGGCGTACGAGCCCTGGTTCAGCGACAACACCCCGAGCAACGGCAAGGGCTTCGAGTCCGCCGTCGCGTACGAGGTGGCCAAGCGGCTCGGCTACCCGGCGGCGAACGTGGTCTGGACCCAGGTGACGTTCAACAACGCGATCGCGCCCGGCCCGAAGACGTTCGACTTCGACGTCAACCAGTTCTCGATCACGCCGGAGCGCAAGAAGGCCGTCGACTTCTCGTCGCCGTACTACCTCGTGCGCCAGACGGTGATCACCATCAAGGGCTCCAAGATCGCGAACGCCAAGACCATCGCGGAGCTCAAGGACGCCAAGCTCGGCGCGCAGGTCGGCACCACCAGCTACCAGGCGGTCAACGAGCTGATCAAGCCGACCGCCAAGGCCCAGGTCTACAACAACAACGACGACGCGAAGGCCGCGCTGGAGAACAAGTCGGTCGACGGCATCGTGGTCGACCTGCCGACGGCGTTCTACATGACCGGCGCGGAGCTCAAGGACGGCGTGATCGTCGGGCAGTTGCCGCAGGTCGGCGTTCCCGAGCAGTTCGGCCTGGTCCTCGATCTCGGTTCGAAGCTGACCCCGTGCGTCACCGACGCGGTGGACCAGCTGCGCCAGGACGGCACCCTCGCGGTGCTCGAGAAGACGTGGCTGAGCAGTGGCGGGGCTCCCGAGCTTTCGTGAGCACGCCCTATCAGCCCAGGCCATACGAGCCGAGTGATGTCCAGCGCGAGCGGATCGCCTACCGACGCCGGCAGACGATCCGCTCGGTGCTGCTGTCCGCGCTCTCGACCCTCGTCGTCGGCATCGCACTGGCCTACGCCGTCACCGGCTCCCCCGGCTGGGAGCGGGTCAAGTCGTCGTTCTTCGATCCGGAGATCGCCCGGGAGTACCTCCCCGACATCCTGCAGGGCCTCTGGCTGAACATCCGGCTGCTGGTCGTCTGCACGCTGGCCGCGCTGCTGCTCGGCCTGCTGATCGCGGTGCTGCGCACGCTGCGGGGCGCGGTCTTCTTCCCGGTCCGGGCCCTGGCGACCGGATACACGTACGCATTCCGCGGCCTCCCCCTCATCATCGTCCTGTACGTCTTCACGTTCGGCGTGCCGGGTCTGCGCCTGCAGGGCATGCCCAGCGTGCTGGTGCTCGGCGGTGCGGCGCTGGTGATCGTCTACGGCGCGTACCTGGCCGAGGTGTTCCGGGCCGGCATCGAGTCGGTGCACCCGAGCCAGCTCGCCGCGGCCCGCTCGCTGGGTCTCACCTACCGGCAGACGATGCGGCACGTGGTCCTGCCCCAGGCTGTCCGCCGGGTCACGCCGCCGCTGCTGAACGATGTCGTCGCGCTGCAGAAGGACGTCGGGCTGGTGTCGCTGGCCGGGCCCATCGACGCGGTTCGCGCGGCGCAGATCGCCACGGCGCAGGACGCCAACTTCACGCCGTACATCGTGGCCGGGGTTCTGTTCGTGCTTCTTGCCCTGCCGTTGATCGGCATCACCGACTGGGTCACGCTGCGCGCGGCCCGCCGCCAGTCTGCGGGGTCCTGAGTTGCTGCTGTCCTGTCAGAACGTCCGCAAGACGTTCGGCACCAACCTGGTCCTGGACGATCTGTCACTGGAGGTGGACGAGCATGAGGTGGTCGCGCTGATCGGCGCGTCCGGCTCGGGCAAGTCCACGCTGCTGCGCTGTGTCAACCTGCTCACCGGGATCGACGACGGGGTGATCCGCCTCGACGGCGAGGACATCACGGACCCCAGGGCGGATCCGGATCTCGTACGCCGCCGCATCGGCATGGTCTTCCAGAGCTACAACCTCTTCCCGCACATGACCGTGCTGCGCAACGTCACCCTCGCCCCGGACAAGGTGCACAAACGCGCCGCCGCCGAGATCAGGGATCAGGCGATGGAGTGGCTGTCCCGGGTCGGCCTGGCCGACAAGGCGGACAGTTACCCGGACCGGCTCTCGGGCGGCCAGCAGCAGCGGGTCGCGATCGTCCGCGCGCTGGTGAACAACCCGCGCCTGCTGCTGCTCGACGAGGTCACCTCCGCGCTCGACCCGGAACTGGTCGGCGAGGTCCTGACGATGATCCGCGGCCTCAAGGACGACGGGATGACCATGGTCCTGGCGACCCACGAGATGGGCTTCGCCCGGCAGGTCGCCGATCGCGTGGTCTTCCTCGACGGCGGCCGCATCATCGAAGCGGGCCCCCCATCGCAGGTGCTGGGAGACCCCGTCGAGCCGAGAACACGGCAGTTCCTGGCCCGGATCATCGAGGCCGGCAGACTTTAGTCCTTGTTGACCTCGCGGATGGCGAGGACGGCGTCGAGGACGGCGACCGTGCTCTGCCAGCCCTTGTCCTCGATCGAGTCCTCCAGGCCCGCGCGGTCGCGGGCCTGGCCGAGGCTCTCGACCGTGAGCACGCCGTGGGCGACCGGGGTCTGCTCGTCCAGGGCGACCCTGGTCAGCCCGGCCGTCACCGCGTCGCAGACGTAGTCGAAGTGGGCGGTCTCGCCGCGGATGACCACGCCGAGCGTCACCACTGCGTCGCACTTCTTCGCGAGGGCCTGGGCCACGACGGGAAGCTCGACCGAGCCCGCCACGCGCACCGTGGTCACGCTCTCCACGCCGCACGCCTTCGCCGCCGCCTGGGCGCGGTCGACCATGTGGTCGACCAGGTCGGAGTGCCAGCGCGCGCCGACGATGCCGAGCGTGAGCCCCGCGCCGTCGACAGTTTCCAGGTGCGGATCCCCGAAACCGGCCATGATGCCCCCTTTTGAAATAATGCTCACATAACTGACAGGGCGAAATCAGCCCAACGCTTCGAACAGGTGCCCCATGCGGTCCCGCTTGGTCCGCAGGTAACGGACGTTCTCCGGGTGCAGCCGCACGGGCAGCGCCTCGCGACCCGTGATGGTCAGGCCGTAGCCCTCCAGCCCGGCGCGCTTGGCCGGGTTGTTGGTGAGCAGCCGCATCGAGCGGATGCCCAGGTCATAGAGGATCTGCGCGCCGATGCCGTAGTCCCGGGCATCGGCCGGCAGCCCCAGCTCGAGGTTGGCGTCGACCGTGTCGAGGCCACGGTCCTGCAGCTGGTAGGCCTGCAGCTTGTGCAGCAGCCCGATCCCCCGGCCCTCGTGCCCGCGCATGTAGAGCACGACGCCGCGTCCCTCGGCGGCGATCCGCTGCAGCGCCGCGTCCAGCTGGGGGCCGCAGTCACAGCGCACCGAGCCGAAGACGTCACCGGTGAGGCACTCCGAGTGCACCCGGACGAGGACGTCGCCCGGCTCTGACAGGTCGCCGTAGACCAGGGCCACGTGCTCGCCGCCGTCGACGGTCGCGCGGTAACCCACCGCGGTGAAGTCGCCGTGCTCGGTCGGCAGCCGGGTCTCGACGACCCGCTCGACCTGCTGCTCGTGGTGGCGGCGGTATTCGATGAGGCCGGCGATGCTGATCAGCACCAGGTCGTGCTCGGCCGCGAATCTCTCCAGGTCGGGCAGGCGCATCATGGTGCCGTCGTCGTTGACCAGCTCGCAGATCACCCCGGCGGGCCGCAGCCCGGCGAGCGTCGCGAGGTCGATGGACGCCTCGGTGTGCCCCGGACGGCGCAGCACGCCGCCCGGCTTGGCGCGCAAGGGCACCACGTGACCGGGGCGGGACAGGTCGGACGGGCCGGTCGCCGCGCTCGCCAGCAGCCGGATGGTGTGCGCCCGGTCGGCGGCGGAGATGCCCGTGCTGACGCCTTCGCGGGCGTCGACGGTCACGGCGTAGGCCGTACCCTTCGCGTCCTGATTGGTGTGGAACATCGGCGGGAGGTCGAGCCGGTCGGCCTCGGTCTCGGGCAGCGGCACGCAGATGTAGCCCGACGAGTAGCGGACCATGAACGCGACCAGCTCCGGGGTGGCCAGCTCGGCGGCGAAGATGAGATCGCCCTCGTTCTCGCGGTCCTCGTCGTCCACCACGATCACCGAACGCCCCGCCGCGATCGCCTTGATAGCGGCCTCGATGTCATCCGACATGACGATCCCCCAGCATCTTCTCGACGTACTTCGCGATCACGTCGACCTCGAGGTTGACCGGGTCGCCGACGGCCTTGGCGCCCAGCACGGTGAGCTTGAGCGTGGTCGGGATCAGCCCGACGCTGAACTCGTCGGCGGTGACCGCCATGACCGTCAGCGACACTCCGTCAACGGTGATCGAGCCCTTCTCCACCACGTAGCGGGCCAGCTCCGGAGGGAGCGAGAAGCGCAGCACCTCCCACTCGTCGGCGGGCTCACGGGCGATGATCGTCGCGACGCCGTCGACGTGGCCCTGCACGAGGTGACCGCCCAGCCGGGAGCCGACCGTCGCGGCCCGCTCCAGGTTGACCGGGGAGCCCTGCTCGAGCACGCCCAGCGACGAGCGGCGCAGGCTCTCCCCCATCACGTCGGCGGTGAAGACGCCGTCCGCGTTGTCGACGACGGTCAGGCAGACGCCGTTGACCGCGATCGAATCACCGTGCCGGGCGTCGGACGTGACGAGCGGGCCGCGCACGGCGAGCACCGTTTCGGTGAACGAAACGACCTCTCCCAGTTCCTCGACGATGCCAGTGAACATCAGTTGCCCTTCTCGACAGGGGTAGCAGTGAAGCGCAGGTCGGGGCCGATCTGCGTGACTTCGATCAGATCCAGGTCGATCGCCTCGGCGATCGTGGCCACCCCCGCGCCGACCAGGGCGGGCTTGCCGGCACCGAGCAGCTTGGGTGCGACGTAGCCGACGACCCGGTCGACCAGGCCGGCGGCGAGGAACGCGCCGGCCAGGGTGGGGCCGCCCTCCAGCAGCACGGCGCGGACGCCTCGGGCGTACAACTCGGTGAGCAGGGCGGACAGGTCGACGTGGCCGTCAGGCCCGGCACCCACCGCGGCGGCCGTCGCGATCCAGGTGTCTGCCGCGGAGTCGCGCACGCGGGCTTTGTGAGGGGTACGCCCCAAGCTGTCCACAACAACCCGCAGCGGCTGCTTCCCCGCGAGCGACCCCGTGCTGATGTCCCGGACGGTGAGCTCGGGGTCATCGGCCAGCACGGTGCCGACCCCCGCGACGATCGCGTCGACCGTGCCCCGCAGCCGGTGGACGTCGGTGCGGGCCGGCTCCGAGGTGATCCACTTGCTGGTGCCGTCGGCCGCCGCGGAACGCCCGTCGAGCGTCGCGGCGTACTTCCAGGTCACGTAGGGCCGGCCGCGCCGCACGGCGGTCAGCCAGGCAGTATTGCCCGCCTCCGCCCCGGCCCGGCCCACCCCGGTCTCGACCTGCACCCCGGCGTCGCGCAGCGTGGCAGCGCCCCCGGCGGCGTCCGGTGTCGGGTCGTCGACCGCGATGACCACCCGGCGCACCCCGGCGGCGATCAGCGCCTGCGCGCACGGCCCGGTGCGCCCGGTGTGGTTGCACGGCTCCAGCGTCACCACGGCGGTGCCGCCCCGGGCCCGCTCACCGGCCTGGGCGAGCGCGACGATCTCGGCGTGCGGGCCACCCGCGATCGCGTGGAAGCCCTCCCCGGCCACCTCCCCGTCGGCGTCGAGCAGTACGCAGCCGACGACCGGGTTGGGGCTGGTGGAGCCGAGGCCGCGGGCGGCGAGCGCGACCGCGCGGGCCATCGCCTGATCCTCGGTGAGCATCTCGTGCCTCTCCCTCGCGCGGAACGGTCACGCGCGGCGAAAGAGTGAGAAAACGCAGGAATAGGACACGGCGGCGCTTGCGCCGCTTTAAAAAGCGCGCGGCGGCAGCCCATGTCCTGCTCCGCGCGCTGTCTCTCATCCGGACTGTCGGACCGACCACGCCATGCGGCGTAAAAACAGGTCGATCACACCGTCGGCCCCGGAGTCACACCAGGTCCACCGTCCGCCCGTGAAGCAGCGTCCGGGTCGCGGGCTTACGGCTCCCGCAGGAGCCGATCACCGCCGGTTCGGAATTTCACCGAGTCCCGCCAGCGCGTGGTGGGTTACCCCCGATACTTGCACGCTCCGAGGCTTTTGCCGACCCCCGGGCGAGGCAGGTCACAACAGCGTGTCGTCGGCTTCGGACTCCAGGCGACGGCGGTCGATCGCGACGTACGAGCCGGGCTGGCTCTTCGCGACCTTCTTCATCTCGGAGGCGACCGCGACCACCGCCCGGTAGTCGTCGTAGTGCCGCCCACCCGTCGTCGACTGGGCCACCCCGATCGACAGGGTCACCAGCGCGGCGCGCTGCTTGCCGCCCCGGCGGTCGGGCACCTCGATGTAGCCGCGGCGGGCGTCCTCGGGGTCGTAGAGCTGGTCGGCCGAGGCCTCGAAGTCGGTGACCATCTGCTTGGTCAGCGGCAGCACCTGGTCGGGGTGGCAGATGAAGACGAAGTCGTCACCGCCGATGTGGCCCAGGAAGACCGACGGGCGCCCGGCAGCGGTCGCCGCGCGGTGCACGCTCTCGGCGAGCGTGGTGATGAAGTCGTCGCCGCGGTCGAAGCCGTACACGTCGTTGACCGGCTTGAACCGGTCGATGTCGATGTAGCCGACCGCGAATTCCTTGCCCGCCTTGAGCCGGTCGACGATCTCCCGGGTGACCCGGGCGTTACCGGGCAGCCCGGTCAGCGGCGAGACCTCCCGGAACTCCTTGTTGCGGCGCAGCGTCGACGACACCCGGGCGATCAGCTCAGCGGTGTCGAACGGCTTGACCAGGTAGTCGTCCACCCCGGCGGTGAGCCCGACGACCTTGTCCACGGTCATGCCCTTGGCGGTCAGCATGATCACCGGCAACGCCGAGGTCAGCGGCTCGGCCCGCAGCCGGCGGGTGAGCTCGACGCCGTCCATCCGGGGCATCATCCAGTCGACCACGGCCAGCGCGGGACGCTGCGTCTCCATCATCTCGAGCGCTTCCTGGCCGTCGCGGGCCCGGACCACCTCGAAACCGTGCACCTTGAGGTTGAACCCCACGAAGCCGGCGATGTCGTCGTCGTCGTCCACGACCATGACCAGGTCGGGCTTCTCCGCCGGGTCGGCGCCCGGAGCGTCGTTCGAGTGGATCGCCCCCGTGCTCATACCCGGATCGTCGCCCTCTCGGCCAGCGCCTTCAGCTTGCGGACAGCCTCGGCGGGATCGGCAGCGCCATAGACAGCGGTGCCCGCGACGAACGCGTCGGCGCCGGCCTCGGCGGCCTGCTCGATCGTGTCGGCCGAGATGCCGCCGTCGACCTCCAGGCGCACCTCGAGATTCTTGGCCCGGATCCGGCGCCGGACATCACGCACCTTCTCCAGCATCTCGGGCATGAACTTCTGCCCGCCGAAACCGGCCTTGATCGTCATGATCAGCAGGGTGTCCACATAGGGCAACAGCTCGAGGTACGGCTCGACGGGCGTGTCCCGGTCGATCGCCAGCCCGGCCTTCGCCCCCGCCGCGCGCAGTGTCTTGGCCAGCGCCACCGGGTTCTCACAGGCCTCGGCGTGGAACGTCACGTTGTAGGCCCCGGCCTCGGCGTACCCGGGGGCCCACCGCTCCGGGTCAGTGATCATGAGGTGCACGTCGAACGGGATCACGGTCGCCTTGCGCAGACTCTGCACCACGGGCAGCCCGAGCGTCAGGTTCGGCACGAAATGGTTGTCCATGACATCGACATGCACCCAGTCGGCGGCGCCCTCGATGTCATGCACGGCGTCAGCCAGATGCGCGAAATCCGCGGCGAGGATGCTGGGGGCGATGATCGGCGATGGCTCCACGAATGAAGTGTAGGACCTCACCCGCACCCCTTGACGAGGAAGATGCCGCCATGGACCGGACCACCCTCGAAAACACCCTCCACGACGGCCTCGTCCATGCCGTGACCTCGGCGCTCACGGAAAACCCCCACGCCGTCGCGGCGGCGCTGGCCCACCTCTACCGGGAAACCGACGGGGTGATCACGCTGCCCGCCCTCGGTGTCGCCACCGCGGAGGAGCTCGCTACCGACGGCTGGAGCATCGCCGACTGGGACTACTTCGACGACGAATGGCTCCCCGCCGAGGTCACTGACGCCGTGACGGCGGAGGCCCGCTCCTCGGCCCCCAGCCACTGGGACGCGACGTTCCAGCGATACCTGGAAGCACTCGTGCACGCCTGCCGCCGAGCGCGAGCCACGCTGGACGTCATGGTGGTGTTGCTCGACGACGAACACCACGAGTCACTGATCAGAGCGGTGCTGGCCCCGCACGAGGTCAGCCTGCACTTCCCGGAGTACGACGCCCGCGACGCCGAGCTGGCACGGCTCGCCGTCATGCCGGTCGCGGAGCGCGGCGCCCATCTCGTCACCCAGCTGGATGTGTTCGATGGGCCCGTCCAGGCGGAACCGGCGCTCCGCGAACTCGGCCCGGACGCCTTCCCCGCGCTGATTCCGCTGCTCGCCGTTCCCGGCGCCGCGTGGCAGGCCGCGAAAGTCATTGCCGACATCGGACGCCCCGACGGCGACGTCCTGCGGGCCCTCGAAACGGCGCTCGAGCGGACCGAAGGCTCCGACCGGAACTGGGTGGCGAGGGCGCTCGCCCGTCTCGGCCGGCTCGATGCGGTGCTGGCCCGTGCCGGCACGCTGCCCGCGGACACCGTGGCGGACGCGATCGCCGCGCCGTACACCGGCTTCCGGGATGATGCGGTCGATCCGCCGCCGCTCGATTACCGCCCGCTGGCGGATGCCCTCGCGCGGTTTCCCGCGTACGCGTCGGAAGTGGAGATCCGGACGGCCTGCACCATCCGGCCGGAAGAGGTGGACGAGGCCAGGCGCGGCCTCGTCTCCCCCCACAAGGTGATCCGCGAGCACGCCGCCGAAGTGCTCGACGCGCTGCGGGTCGGTTAGCCGGTGGCGGCGCAAGGCCGCCGCTCCGGCAGGTCAGCTGGTGCGGCGCAGGACGGCCAGGAACATCGCGTCGGTGCCGTGGCGGTGGGGCCAGAGCTGGACGGTCGGGCCGGAGCCCAGGTGGGGCATGCCCGCGGGCAGCAGCGGGCGGGCGTCCACGAAGTCGACCTCGACGCCGCTGCGGCGGGAGCCCTCGGTGACCGTGACCTGGGTTTCGACCATGTGCGGTGAGCAGGTCACATAGGCGACCACGCCGCCGGGACGGACCGCGCGCAGCGCCGCGACGAGCAGCTCACGCTGGAGCTTGGTCAGGGGCGGCAGGTCGGTCGGCTTACGGCGCCAGCGCGACTCCGGGCGGCGGCGCAGCGAGCCCAGGCCCGTGCAGGGCGCGTCGACCAGCACGCGGTCGAAGCCCTCCTCGGGCAGATCGGGATCGCGGCCGACCGTACGCCCATCCGTCGGCAGCACCGTGACCGGCATCCCCGCCGTGGCCTGGTCGACGAGCCGGGCCCGGTGTTCCGCCACCTCGACCGCGGTCACCCGGGCGCCGCGCTCGGCGGCGATCGCGCCGAGCAGACCGGCCTTGCCGCCGGGACCCGCGCACAGGTCGAGCCAGCGGTCGTCGCGGCCCTCCAGCGGGGCGGCCAGCAGCGCCGCGGCCACCAGCTGCGAACCCTCGTCCTGCACGTGGGCACGGCCGTTGCGGATCGCGCCCAGCTCCGCCGGGGAGCCACCGTTGAGATACACGGCGTACGGCGAGAACGCACCCGGCACGCCACCGACCTCGTCAGCCAGCTCGATCGCGTCGGAGCGGCCCGGACGGGCGCACAGGTGCACGACCGGGGCCTGGTTGTCCTCGATCAGCAGCCGGGCGGTGTCCTCCAGGTCGCCGCCGAGCGCCTCGCTGAACGCGCGGATCACCCATTCGGGGTGGTTGTGCACGACTGCGAGGTTCCCGACCGGGTCCTGCTCGTACGCCGGGGCGAGCTTGGTCAGCCAGTCGTCGAGGCTGGTCTCCGAGATGCTGCGCATGACCGCGTTGGCGAAGCCGTGCGCCGCCGGGGCGACCGCGCGGACCAGGTCGACGGTCTGGTTCACCGCCGCGTGGGCCGGCACCCGGGTGAAGAGCAGCTGATAGGCGCCCAGGCGCAGCGCGTCGCGGGCGGGCGGGTCGATGCGTGACACCTCACGCCCGGCGGCGTCCCCGATGATCAGATCGAGCGTGCCGAGGGCCCGCAGCGTGCCGTAGGTCAGCTCGGTCGCGAACGCCGCGTCCCGGCCGTGCAGCCCCATGCCGCGCAGGATCTCGGAGAGGACAAGGTTCGCGTACGCGTCGTCGCGGTGCACGGCGGCAATCGCCTCGTACGCCGCCTGCCGCGCCGGGTCGGACGCCGGCCGGCCCGCTCGCGGGGCTCGTCCGGTGCGCGCGTCACGGTCCTGGGTGCGGCCGTAACCGGGCCCGCCGGGACGCCGCGGACGGCCGGTGTTGTGCGGGCGGTCGGCGTGGTGCTCGGAAGTCACTGAAGCTGCTCTCCGGGGTTGATCCGCAGGCCACGGGCCCAATCGCTCGCGGACATGGGTTTCTTCCCGGCGGCGCGGACCTCGCCGAGGATCACGGGAGTGGTAGCGGTGCCGGCCAGCACCTGGTTGCGCTCGACCAGCAGCTCGCCGGGCTTGAGCGGCACGGCGTTGGCCACCGGGCGGACCGGGCCGAGCTTGAGCCGCTCGTCGCGCAGGGTGGTCCAGGCGCCGGGGGCCGGCGTGCAGGCGCGGATGCGCCGGTCGACGGCGAACGCCG
Organism: Winogradskya humida; assembly: GCF_016862215.1. GTDB lineage: Bacteria > Actinomycetota > Actinomycetes > Mycobacteriales > Micromonosporaceae > Actinoplanes > Actinoplanes humidus. The sequence goes on along the minus strand of NZ_BOMN01000044.1, from coordinate 6,744 downwards.
GGTCGCCCCAGCGGATCCGCGCGTCCTCAACACTGATCTTGGGCGCCATCGAGATGCCGTCGGCGGGCTGCGGGTGCGCCCGCGCCGTGCCGGCCTCGATCGCGTCGAGCACCGCGACGAGCAGCCCGGCACCCTCCGTGGCGAGCCGGGCCAGCAGGTCACCCGACGTGTCCGTGGCGCGGATCTGCTCCGTGAGCGTGCCGTAGACGGGGCCGGTGTCCATGCCCGCTTCCAGCTCGAACACGCTCGCACCGGTCACCTCGTCGCCGTGCAGGACGGCGTGCTGCACCGGAGCCGCGCCGCGCCAGGCGGGCAGCAGCGAGAAGTGCAGGTTGACCCAGCCGTGCTTCGGGATCTCCAGCGCGGACGAGGGGACCAGCGCGCCATACGCGACGACCGGGCAGCAGTCAGGGGCCAGCTCGCGCAGCCGCTCCTGGAACTCCGGCTCGCGCGGGCGCTGCGGCGTGAGCACCTCGATGCCCCGCTCGTCGGCCCACGCACCGGCGGGCGAGCGCAGCAGCTTGCGGCCTCGGCCGGAGGGGGCGTCCGGGCGGGTCACCACGGCGACCAGCTCGTGCGACGAGGCGGCGAGGGCGTTGAGGGACGGGAGGGTGACTTCGGGCGTACCCGCGAAAACGATGCGCATCGCTCAGCGCCCCAGACCGAACAGGCCACGCCCGTGCGGGCTGGTCTTCACCACGGGTGGCTTCGCCAGGTCGTACCAGTCGGAGGCCCGGATCTGTTTCATCGCGTCCTTACGTCCCGCGGCGTCCAGCCGGTCCAGGAAGAGCACCCCGTCGAGGTGATCGGTCTCGTGCTGCACGCACCGCGCCATCAGCCCCGTGCCGATGAGCCGGATAGGGTCGCCGTGCTCGTTGAAGCCCTCGGCCACGACGTTCTGCCGGCGCTTGGTGTCGACGTAGACGCCCGGGATCGACAGGCAGCCCTCGGGGCCGTCCTGCTCCTCCTCGTCGGGGTAGCTCAGCACCGGGTTGACGATGTGACCGACCACGTCGTCGACGTCGAACGCGAACACCCGCAGACCGACCCCGAGCTGCGGTGCGGCCAGCCCGGCGCCACCCTCGTCGAGCATGGTGTCGGTGAGATTCTTGACGAGCGTACGCAATTCCTTGTCGAAATCGACGACCTGATCGGCCTGCGAACGCAGCACCGGGTCGCCGAACAGACGGATGGGCTGGACGGTCACTCGGTGCTGCTCCTGACGCGCGAAGTCGGTATTCGCACCTAGTCTACGGACGCCGTGTCAGGAGAGCCCAACGTGACCGGTTGCGTCGCCCAGCCGCGCAGTGTCAGCCGGTCCCGGCGGCCCGGTTCACCCGCCGCGGTGATCTCCGGGAAGCGCCGCAGCAGCGCCGGCAGTGCGACCTGGGCCTCCAGCCGGGCGAGCGGCGCACCGAGGCAGTAGTGCGCTCCCGCCCCGAACGACAGCGGCGCGTTCCCGGGCCGGTCGGGGTCGAACCGGTCGGGATCACGGAAGCGGGCCGGGTCCCTGTTCGCCGCGCCGAGAAAGATGATCAACTCGCTGCCCGCGGGCACGGGCAGCCCCGCCACCACCGTGTCCTCGCCGGCGAAACGCTCCGTGAGCTGCACCGGGGAGTCGTACCGGAGAACCTCCTCGACAAAAGCCGGCGCCAGACCCGGATCCGCACGCAGCCGCGCAGCCTGCGCCGGACGCTCGATCAGCAGCTGAACCCCGTTGCCGAGCAGGTTGGTCGTGGTCTCGAAACCCGCCACGAGCAGCAGCGCCAGGTTGCCCATCAGCTCGTCAGCGGTCAGCTTGTCGCCGCCGGAGTCGTGCGCCGCGGCCAGCGCGGTCACCAGGTCATCGCGCGGCTCCTGCCTGCGCAGCGCGATCAAGGACTCGAAGTACGCCGTGAGCTCCTGCGCCGCCGTATGCGCCGCGGTCGCCTGCGCCTCCGTGAACCGGACCTCCAGCACCGTCGTCAACGCCTCGGCCAGCCGCCGGAACTGCCCACGGTCCTCGGGCGGCACCCCCAGAAGTGCGCAGATCACAGCAATAGGCAACGGGTACGCGAGATGCGCGACAACGTCGGCCACCCCGTCCCGCTCGCTGCCCTCCAGCTCGTCGAGCACCTCGTCCACCTGCTCCACGATGACGTCCCGCAGCCGGGCCACCCGTCGCGCGGTGAACACCCCGGACGCCAGCCGGCGCATCCGCGTGTGGTTCGGCGGGTTCTGCCGCAGCATCGAGTCGACGAACAGCTTCACGCCGAGGTTCTCGCGCCAGTCGTCGAAGTGCTCGTCGAGCTGCCCGCTGTCGTACGTCCCCATCGCCGGGTCCCGCAGGATCGAGTCGGCCGCGTCGTAGCCCGACACGAAGTACGTGCTGCCCGTGCCCACGATCGGACCGGCCGAGCGCAGGGTCGCGTACGCCGGATAGGGGTTCATCGAGGCCTTGGGCGACAGCAGCGAGGCAACGGCAGCGGCGAGATCCATCCCTCCATTGTCGCTTCACGTCCACGTCGGCCGCGGTTCACCGTCGGCTCCTACCGTGCCGCACATGCGACGAATCGTGTCCCGAGTGGCCGTAGCCGGCCTCATGCTCGCCGGTGCCGGCCTCGTGGCCGCACCCTCCTCCGCGCACGGCGTCTCCGTGCCGACCCTCACCGGCTTCGCGTCCCTGCCGGCCCTGACGTTCGTCCCGGGCAGCGACCCGTCCGGCGCCGCCCTCGGCACCACCCCGGTCAACGGCATCGCCGCACCCTGGGACGACCAGCCGGTGCAGGGCTTCTCCGGGGTGCTGCCCAACACCGACGGCACGTACGACGTCCTCAGCGACAACGGCTACGGCAACAAGGCCAACAGCGCCGACTTCCTGCTCCGCATCCAGCACATCGGCCCGGTCACGGCGACCGGCCAGGTCGACGTCCTCGGCGGCATCAACCTCACCGACCCGTTCAAGAAGGTGCCGTTCGCGCTGACCCGCGCCGACCGCGTCCTCACCGGCTCCGACTTCGACGTCGAGTCGATCGTCCGGGCCAAGGACAACACGCTGTGGCTCGGCGACGAGTTCGGCCCGTACCTGCTGCACTTCGACCGGGCCGGGCGGCTCCTGCAGGCACCGATCCCGCTGCCCGGCGTCTTCGCCCCGGAGAACCCCGCCGGCACCCCCAACCTGCCCGGCAGCAAAGGCTTCGAAGGCACGGCCCACTCCCCCGACGGCCGCTACCTCTACCCGCTCCTCGAAGGCAGCGTCGCCGGCGACACCCCCGGCGACCTGCGCTTCAACGAATTCGACACCCGCACCGCCGCCTTCACCGGCAAACGCTGGACCTACCGCCTCGACACCGCGTCCAACGCCATCGGCGACGCCATCCCGGTCGACGCCAACCGCTTCCTGATCATCGAACGCGACAACAACCAGGGCGACGCCGCCGCCCTCAAGCGCATCTACCTCGCCGACCGCCGCGACCGCAACCACGACGGCGTCATGGACAAGACCCTCGTCGTCGATCTGCTGAACATCGCCAACCCGCGCGGCCTCGGCGGCTTCGGCAAGACGTTCCGCTTCCCGTTCGTCACCATCGAGGACGTCGCCCTGCTCTCCGGCGACACCATCGCGGTCCTCAACGACAACAACTTCCCGGGCTCCGCGGGACGCACTCCGGGCGTCGCGGACAACAACGAATTCATCACCGTACGCCTCCCGAAGTCCCTCAACCCCGACCCCCGCGTCCTGCCCTGACCCCGGTCGTAGGACGGCGCCGGATCCCCCTCTCCCGGCGCCGTCCGCGGGAAGTCCGTCAGTCCTTGATCGTCAGGACACCCTCAAAGCTGCTGTCCGTGCCGCCGGCCCAGCGCTTCGTCAGGCTGACCTCGAAATACCTGTCGGCGGGGATGGAGAACTGGCAGGGAGTGCTGTAGTCGGTCAGTACGCAGTCATCCCAGGGTTCGTCCTCGACGTAGACGCGCACCAGAGTGCCGCCGGAGGTGAGGCCGGAGGGCGCGTTGGCCTTCAGCAGCACGACGCTGTTTCCCCATGTGTGGAACAGCTGCTGGACGAAGGTCTCACCGCCGTCCGGCTTCACAGGGGTCACGACGCCGACCGCCCGGGTGGAGGCCTGGGCCGGGAGCGCCAGTCCCGCCACCAGCGTCAAGCCGATCCCAGCGGCGGCCACCAGCTTCTTGAACGAGATCATGTTGTCCCTTCCGTAGTTCGGTAGGGACACCATGGCAACCGCATCGTGGCTGGCCGGCGCTCTCAGGACACACACCGGACAACACCGGACACACCCCTACAGCAGTTCGGCCGGGTCGACCTGGACGCGCACGGGAAGCGATGCCCGCTTCGCACTGCGCACCCCCGCTGCCTGATGCAGCGCCCGCGCCAACTCTGCCGCCCGCCCCCGCGGAACCCGCACCAGCATGCGTTCCTGATCCTCCTCCGCCGCCGGCACCGGCCCGAGAATCTCCGCGACGTCGGGCAACTGGGCAATCTCCAGCAACTCGTTCACCGCCTCGGTCTTCCCGGTCAAACTCACGAACCGCGCCGCAGGCGGAAACCCCAGCTCCCTGCGCTCCGCCAGCTCCCGGCTCGCGAACCACCCCGGATCCCACCGCAACAGGGCTTGAACCGGCGCCAGCGACCCATCGGCCACCACCACCACCCGCCCACCCTGCTTAGCCGGCCGCGCAAGAGCCGCCGCCGACAACCACCGCCGCATAGTCTCCTCCGCAGCCCGCAGATCGGCCCGGCTCAGCAACGCCCACGAGTCGAGCAGGAGAACCGCGCCGTACCCGCCCTCGGCCACGGGCTCAGCCCCCGGCGTAGCAACCACCAGAGCAGCGGTCCCCGGAACGGTGTCCAGAATCTCGTCCCGCCCCGACGTCTTCACGGGAACCCCGGCAAACGCCCGCCCCAGCTCCTCCGCCGTCCGCCGCGCCCCCGTCACGGAAGCCCGAAGCCGCCGCCCCCCGCAAGCAGGACACGCATAGTCGGCCGCAGCCCGCCCACACCAGTGACAGGTCGGAACATCCCGCGCCCCCGCCAACCCGAGCGGCCCGGAACAGTGCGGACACCGAGCCGGTGTCCGGCACTCCCCACAAGCGATCGACGGCAGATACCCCCGCCGAGGCACCTGAACAAGCACAGGAGCCCCGTCCTTCAAAGCCTGCCGAGCCGCCTGCCACGCCAAACTCGGCAACCGCGCCGTAGCCGCCCCCGGGTCCCTCGCCAGCTGCGGATCATCCCCCGTAGGAGCAATAGCCGGACACCGATCCCGAACCATGTCCCGCCCCGCCACAATCTCCTTCGCCCACCCGGTCTCAAGAAGCAACTGCCCCTCGCCCGTACGCGCAAAGCCCCCCACAAGCGCAGCACACCCCGCCATCTGAGCCCGAGTGAGCAGCACCTCCCGCGCATGCGGATAAGGAGCCCGAGGCTCGGCATGCAGGTCATCCCCGTCATCCCAGATAACCACCAGCCCCAACTCGGCAACCGGAGCAAACATCGCCGCCCGAGTCCCCACCACCACCGGCACCCGATGCCGACTAGCCGCCAAGAACCGCCGATACCGCTCCGAAGGCCCCGCCGCCGCATTCAACGCCACATGCCGCCCGACCCCGAGCACCTTCCCCAAAGCCCGATCCAACCGCTCAAGATCCCGAGCGTCAGGCACCACCACCACAACGCCCCGCCCACCCCGAACGGTCGCCGCCGCAGCCTCCGCGATCCGAGCAGCCCAATCCTCCCCGGGCAGAGCGGACCACACAGCCCGAGCATCCCGCCCCTGCTCCAGCGCATGCAGAAAAGCCACCCCGGCCGGATAGTCAGCCCACTGCGGCCCCCCACCCAACGCCGCTCCAGAGCCCACCACGGAATCAGCACCCAGCGCAGTGCCAAGCGCCGAATCAGCCGTGGGACCAGAGCCCAGCGCGATGCCAGGCCCGGAGCCAGAGCCCAGCCCGGAATCAGAACCCGACCCGGCACCAGGCACGGAGCCCGAACCCAGCGCGGGACCAGAACCAGGTACGGGACCAGAACCCAGCGCGGAACCAGAACCAGGCGCGGAACCAGAACCCAGCGCGGAACCAGAACCCAGCGCGGAACCAGAACCAGGCGCGGCATTAGAGCCCAGCCCTGTACCAAGCCCGGAGCCAGAACCCAGCGCAGGATCAGAGCCCGGCGCGGGACCAGAGCCAGGTGTGAGGTCAGGCGCAGAACCGGGGCCGGGTTCGGAGTCAGGAAGCGGGGCCGAATCGGAAAGTGATGCGGGGGCCGAAGGCAGATCGCCGTCCGCGGACGGTACAAGGTCTATGCGCGACGCCGGATCGGTGACAGAACCACGTGTGCTCGAGGACGCGCGGACTGAGGACTCTGTGGGAGCAGGGGAGCGCGACACCGCAGCTGGCAGCGACGGCGAATCGGCGGATGTCGGCTCACCACCGCTGGGTGCCACGAGGCCCGGGCCCGGCGGGGAAGCGGACGGGAGCATCACGAGGTCCGGGCTCGACATGGAACCAGCCGGGTCGTGCGGTAAGTCGGAATCAGAAGTTGAGCCAGAGCCCGGAAGCGATGCGCCGCCCCGAAGCGACCCACCGGCCGGAACCGACCCACCATCCGCAGCCGGCTCACCACCCCGCAGTGACCCACCACCCGGCAGTGACCTACCACTCGCAAGCGACCCATCCGGGAGCGACCCATCCGGCAGTGACCCACCACCCGCAAGCCGCCCCTCCGGAAGCGATCCACCCGGAAGCGAT
>NZ_BOMN01000043.1 GCF_016862215.1 Winogradskya humida | reverse complement strand
CCACCCCGAAGCGACTCGCCATCTGCAAGTGACTCATCGCCTGGCGGTGGGTCCTCAGCGGGGGTGGAGTCGGGGGTGGGTTCGGCTTCGACGCGGGCGTGGCGTGGGGGGATGGCCAGGCGGAGGATGTCGGAGAGGTTGCCGGCGTAGCGGTCGGCGGTGGCTCGGGCGAGGCGGGCGATCTCGGGGTCGAGGATCTGTTCGGGGGAGATGACTTTGTCGAGGTAGGCGAGTTTGGCGTGGGTGCTGGAGTCGGCTCGTTCGAGGAGGTAGCCGTTGACCAGTTGGCCGGCGAAGCGGACCTTTACGCGGACGCCGGGTTGGGCTGCGGCGTCGTCGGCGGCGGAGACGAGGTAGTCGAAGGGGCGGTCGAGGTGGGGTAGCGGGACGTCGACGGAGACGCGGGCGACCGGGAGGGTCGGGGCGGGTTCGCGGTCGCGTTGTTTCGCCGGCACCTTTTTATTCTGCCGCCGGGGTACGACAGATTCCGCCCCCGCCGCCACCCCTGTGGATAACTCCGCCGGCGCTACGACCGACATACCCGGCAGCAGCGCGGCCTCATCCTCAGGCTGCGAACCGCCCGCCAAAGAACCGCCTGCCAAAGAACCGCCTGCCAAAGAACCGCCTGCCAAAGAACCAGCACGCGCAGAACCCGCACGCACAGAACCCGCACGCGCAGAACCGGCAGGCGCAGGATCGGGCCGCGAGGAAATGGCAGGCGGAGGATCGGGCTGCGGAGAGCCGGTAGGCCGGGGTGGACCGGCCGGGGGAAACAGAGCGGGTGCCCCGGCCGTGGAGGCAGGGACACCCGTTCGCTGTGCCAAGAGTCAGGCTGCCAAGGTCAGGCGGCGGCGTTCTTGAGGTCCGCGGCGCGGTCTGTGTTTTCCCAGAGCAGGTCGGGGAGCTCGCGGCCGAAGTGGCCGTAAGCGGCGGTCTGCTGGTAGATCGGGCGCATCAGGTCGAGGTCGCGGATGATGGCGGCCGGGCGGAGGTCGAAGACGGCGTTGATGGCCTTTTCGATCTTGTCCACGGGGACGGTCTCGGTGCCGAAGGTCTCGACGAAGAGGCTGACCGGGTGGGCCTTGCCGATGGCGTAGGCGACCTGGGTCTCGCAGCGCTCGGCGAGGCCGGCCGCGACGACGTTCTTGGCGACCCAGCGCATCGCGTACGCAGCGGAGCGGTCGACCTTCGACGGGTCCTTGCCCGAGAAGGCGCCGCCGCCGTGGCGGGCGTAGCCGCCGTAGGTGTCGACGATGATCTTGCGGCCGGTGAGGCCGGCGTCGCCCATCGGGCCGCCGATCTCGAAGCGGCCGGTGGGGTTCACCAGGAGGCGGTAGCCCTCGGTGTCGATGCCCAGGGCTTCGAGCTCGGGGGCGATGACGTGCTCACGGACGTCGGGGGTGAGCAGCGACTCGAGCGAGATGTCCGCGGCGTGCTGCGAGGACACGACGACCGTGTCGAGGCGGACGGGGCGCAGGCCGTCGTACTCGATGGTGACCTGGGTCTTGCCGTCGGGACGCAGGTAGGGGATGGTGCCGTCCTTGCGCGCGGCCGAGAGGCGGCGGGCGAGGCGGTGGGCCAGCGCGATCGGCAGCGGCATCAGCTCGGGGGTCTCCGAGCAGGCGAAGCCGAACATCATGCCCTGGTCGCCGGCACCCTGGGCGTCGAGGACGTGCTCCGAGCTGCCTTCACGCAGCTCGACGGCACTGTCCACGCCCTGTGCGATGTCGGGCGACTGGGAGCCGATGGAGACGCTGACGCCGCAGGACGCGCCGTCGAATCCCTTCTTCGACGAGTCGTAGCCGATCCCGAGGATCGTCTCGCGCACGATGCTGGGGATGTCGGCGTACGCCTGGGTCGTCACCTCTCCGGCGACGTGCACCTGACCGGTCGTGATCAGCGTCTCCACCGCGACGCGGCTGCGGGGGTCCTGCGTGAGCAGGGCGTCGAGAATTCCGTCGCTGATCTGGTCAGCAATCTTGTCCGGGTGGCCTTCCGTGACCGACTCGGAAGTGAACAGGCGACGTGCCACGGTGCTCCTCAGATTCGTCGAAGGTTCGTTCCGCGGCAGTGTAGTCACCACCGCTCAAGAACCGCTGGTCCGGTCCTGCGGGGTCCCATCGTGGCCGAACGGCGAGGCCAACCGCAACACGACCGCGTCCCATATCGCATCAGCCACATCGGCTTTGGGGAGTTTACCGAGCGTGGTGGTGGTTCCGTCGGCGCCCAGAATGGTCACCGTGTTGTCGTCGGCGCCGAAGACGAGATCGGTGCCGACCTCGTTGACGACGATCAGGTCGGCGCGTTTGCGGGCCAGCTTGCCGCGGGCGTTCTCCAGCGCGTCGTGGGTCTCGGCCGCGAAGGCCACAAGCAGCTGACCTGGGCGTTTGGCCGCGCCCAGCTCGGCCGCTATATCCGGGTTGGTGATCAGTTCGAGCACGGGTACGCCGCCGTCGTCGCTCTTTTTGATCTTCTTCTCGGCCACCGAGGCGGGCCGGAAGTCAGCGGGAGCGGCCGCCATCACCACGACGTCGGAGTCCGCCGCGGCGGAAACCGTGGCCTTACGGAGCTCCTCCGTGGTGCCAACCGTGACCAGATCGACGCCGGCCGGGACGGGCAGAGTGACGTTCGCCGCAACCAGCGTGACCCGCGCGCCCCGCGCCACGGCCGATGAAGCGAGCGCATACCCCTGCTTGCCGGAGGAACGATTGCCGAGGAACCGGACGGGGTCGAGTGGTTCGCGAGTGCCCCCGGCAGTGACAACCACGTGACGGCCCGCAAGATCAGGAACTCGTCGGGACAGGACACGCAGGGCCGTCGAGAAGATCGAGGCAGGGTCGGAAAGCCGGCCCTTGCCCGTGTCGGCGCCGGTGAGCCGTCCCACCGCCGGCTCGATGACGATCGCCCCACGCGAGCGCAGCGTCGCCACATTGGCCTGCGTGGCAGGGTTCTCCCACATCTCGGTGTGCATCGCCGGAGCGAAGACGACCGGGCAGGTGGCGGTCAGCAACGTGTTGGTGAGCAGGTCGTCGGCGAGACCGTGCGCGGCCTTGGCGAGCATGTCCGCCGTGGCGGGGGCGACGACCACGAGCTCGGCGGCCCGCCCGATCCGCACGTGCGGCACCTCGTGCACGTCGTCCCAGACCTCGGTGGCGACCGGTTTGCCGGACAGCGCCGCCCAGGTGGGAGCGCCGACGAACTTCAGCGCGGACGCGGTGGGCACCACCCGAACGGAGTGCCCCGACTCGGTGAACAGGCGCAGCAGCTCGCACGCCTTGTAGGCGGCGATCCCGCCGCACACCCCGAGCACGACCTCGGCCATGGACACCCCCCGCGCACAAATGAACAACCCGCGCCCGCAGCAAGCGGACGCGGGCCTGGAAAGGCAGAGATCAGGGGTTGTCGGTCGCCTCGGCGGTGAGCAGCCCGGCGTTGATCTCGCGCATCGCGATCGAGAGCGGCTTCTCCTGCGGCGTGGTCTCCACGAGGGGACCGACGTATTCGAGGAGGCCCTCACCGAGCTGGCTGTAGTACGCGTTGACCTGGCGGGCGCGCTTGGCCGCGAAGATCACCAGCGAGTACTTCGACGAGGTCTTGTCGAGCAGCTCGTCGATCGGCGGGTTGGTGATGCCTTCGGGGTTGGCGATGGTTCCCACGAATTGACCTACCTAAAGCTGTTCGGGAGTCAGAAATGACGAACCGAGCAATCCTACCAGCTCATCGGCCGCACGCTCGACGAAGTCGTTCACGACCGTCCGGTCAAACTCCTTCTCTGCGGCCAGTTCCTCATCCGCGTGCGCCAGGCGCCGGCGGATGGTGTCCTCGTCATCGGTTCCGCGGCCGACAAGTCGGCGACGGAGTTCTTCCACACTCGGCGGGGCCAGGAATACAAGCTGTGCGTCCGGCATCGTGGCGCGCACCTGGCGCGCCCCCTGCAAGTCGATCTTCAACAGGACCGGGCGGCCCTGCGCGATCCAGCCTTCGACCTGGGCCCGGGGGGTCCCGTAGAGGTTCCCCGCGAATTCTGCCCACTCGAGCAACTGGTCGCCCTCGACGAGGCGCTGGAACTCCGAACGGGTGACGAAGTGGTAATGCTCGCCATCCGTCTCGTAGTCGCGCTTCTTGCGGGTCGTCACCGACACAGACAACTTGATCCATGGCGAGCGCGCCCGGATCAGCTCGATCACGCTGTCCTTGCCGACCCCGGAGGGGCCGGAAAGGACGGTGAGGCGGGCTGCCGGGCGCGCGTCGTCATCCATGCTCACGGCTCATTACTACACGAGCCGAAGAGTCAGTTCGCAGCGAACTCCCCCAGGAGGGCCTTACGCTGCTGCTCGCCAAGGCCACGCAGGCGACGGCTGTCGGCGATCTTGAGCTTCTCCATGATCTGGGTGGCCCGGATCTTGCCGATGCCCGGCAGTGCCTGAAGCACGGCCGAGACCTTCAGCTTGCCGACGACGTCGTCGCCCTCGGCCCGGTCGAGCACGGCGGCGAGGGTGGTCTTGCCCTGCTTGAGCTGATCCTTCAGCTCAGCACGGGCCTTACGAATCTCCGCAGCCTTCTCCAGCGCGGCTTTACGCTGCTCGGGGCTCAGTGACGGGAGCGGCACCAGTTCTCCTCAGGTCCCTATCGCGCCAGTAGTTCAATACCGGCACTTCTGTGAAACGTGGTGTGCCAGGGAACCAAAGGGGCATGTGGTTCCCGGCGCCGGGAAAACTAGCGGTCAATGGCGCTTTCGGCAACGTGGGGGTACCCCTCACCCCGGTGGACCCGGGCCTGCTAGGCAGGCCGTTTCACCCGATCACGGCCCGGCAGGCGGCCTGAGCGCGATCCGCCGCGGCCTGCAGCGCGGCCACATCGGGGCCCGCCGAGAGGACCTCGCGTGAGTACGAAGGCAGCACGTTCCGCAGACTTTCGCCGAAGATCGCTCGCAGTCCGGCGGGGTCTCCGCCCTGCGCGCCGAGGCCCGGAGCGAGCAACGGCCCGTTGACCTTGGAAAGGTCGTGGCCGGTCTCCCCGATCGTCGCGCCGACCACGAGACCGAAACTTCCGAGACCGTCCGCACCCCCGTTGAGCTGGGAAATCTCGTCGATGACGGTCTGCGCGACGGTCCTCCCGTCCGCGGTGACGGCGTGCTGAACCTCCGGTCCTTCCGGATTTGACGTCAGCGCGAGGACGAAGACTCCGGCTCCGTGAGCGGTCGCAAGATCGAATGCGGGGGCCAGCGAGCCCACTCCGAGATAGGGACTCACAGTAATGGCGTCAACACTAAGAGCACTGTCCGGATCGAGGTACGCACTCGCGTAAGCGGCCATCGTCGAGCCGATGTCACCCCGCTTCACGTCAAGAAGTACCTGCACACCGGCCTGGCGTGACTGTCGGATAGTTGACTCAAGGACAGCGATGCCACGTGACCCAAATCTCTCAAAGAAGGCCGACTGCGGCTTCAGTACGGCGACCCGATCGGCCAGTGCTTCGACGACCGTAAAGGCGAAACGTTCCAGGCCGGCGACGTCGTCTTCCAGACCCCACTGAGCGAGCAGAGCGGGGTGCGGATCGATGCCCACGCACAGCGGCCCCTTGGCGTCCGTAGCGGCGCGCAGCCGGCTCCCGAAGCTCTCCATGTCGATGATTTCCTCTCGTGTCAGCTGGCGGACACCACCGCAGCGGCGTCACTGGTAATGCGAAGGCGTCTCAGATGCCCCAGGAGCGCCGTGAAGGCCCCCGTGCACAGCGGACCAAGGGCAGAAAAAAGCCCGGCCGGAGCCGGGCTTTCTCAGGTCCGCGCGAGAGCGGCCGCTCTGACGAGCCCCGGACCTCGGTAGATGAACCCGGTGTAGAGCTGCACCAGCGCCGCACCCGCGTCGAACATGCGGGCCGCGTCGTCGGGCCCGGTTATCCCGCCGACGCCGATGATCGGCAGCTTCCCGCCGGTCTCCTGATGGACGAAGTGCACGATCTTGCGCGCCCGCTCGGTCAGCGGCCGCCCGGAGAGGCCACCCGCCTCCCCCGCCCGCGGCTGGTCGGCCGCGGCGAGCCCCTCGCGGCTCAGCGTGGTGTTGGTGGCGATGACCCCGGCCGCGCCGTACGCCAGGCAGACCTCGAGCAGCTCCGCGACGGCCGGCTCACTCAGGTCCGGAGCGATCTTCACCAGCACCGGTACCTTGCCGACCAGCGCGCCGAGCAGCGAGGCGAGCGCCGACTTGTCCTGCAGCGTCCGCAGCCCCGGGGTGTTCGGCGACGACACGTTGACCGCGATGTAGTCGGCGTACGCGTGCAGCAGCTCGTACGAGTCCAGATAGTCCTGCACCGCCTCCTCGAGCGGCGTGACCTTGGACTTGCCCAGCGAGATGCCGAGCGGCACGCCGATGGGACCGAGCGCCGACAGCCGGGCGGCCAGCGCGGCGGCCCCCTCGTTGTTGAAGCCCATCCGGTTGATCACGGCCTCGGAGTCCCGCAGCCGGAACAGCCGGGGCCGGTCGTTGCCGGGCTGCGGCTTCGCGGTGACCGTGCCGACCTCGACGAAGCCGAAGCCGAGCGCGGGCCACGACGGCAGCGCGACGCCGTTCTTGTCCATCCCGGCGGCCAGCCCCACGGCGTTCGGGAAGCGCACCCCGAACACCTCGGTGGGGGCGCTGACCGCGTAGCGCCGGCGCAGGACCGCGCGCACGGTCGGGCTCAGGCCCGCCAGGCGTTTGAGGGTGAACTCGTGGGCCTGCTCGGCGTCGCCGCCGCCCACCCGGAACAGCACCGGGCGGACGGCGGTCTCGAAGAACGTCACTCGCTCTCCCGCAAGGAGGCGTGGAGCTCCTGCAGGGGGCGTACGGACATGTCGCCGCGCATCAGGGCCTCGATGCCCATCACGGCCGCCGCCACACCGGGAACCGTCGTGATGCTCGGGATGTCATGGGTGACAGCTGCGCTGCGGATCTCGTACCCATCGGATCGGGCACTTGCTCCTGAGCCCTGCGGGGTGTTGATGATCAAAGCGATCTCACCCGACTGGATCAGCGACACCGCGTTGCGGCCCGGGCTTTCGAAGTGCTTGGGCACGACCTCGCACGCGATGCCGTGCCGGCGCAGCACCTCACCGGTGCCGGCCGTCGTGACGATCGTGAAGCCCAGGTCGGCCAGGCGTTTGATCGGGAAGATCATCGAGCGCTTGTCGCGGTTGGCGACGGAGACGAAGACCTTGCCGCTGGTGGGCAGGGAACCGTACGCCGCCGCCTGCGACTTCGCGAAAGCCGGCCCGAAGTCGGGGTCGATGCCCATGACCTCGCCCGTCGACTTCATCTCGGGCCCGAGCAGGCTGTCCACACCCTTACCGGCGGGGGTACGGAACCGCTTGAACGGCAGGACCGCCTCCTTCACCGCGATCGGCGCGTTCGGCGGGGTCTCACCGCCGTCGCGCGTACGCAGCAGCATGCCCTCCTCGCGCAGCTCCTTGATCGTGGCGCCGAGCATGATCCGGGCCGCCGCCTTGGCCAGCGGCACCGCCGTCGCCTTGGAGACGAACGGGACCGTACGCGATGCCCGCGGATTCGCCTCGAGCACGTAAAGCACGTCGTTGCGCAGCGCGTACTGCACGTTGAGCAGTCCCTTTACCCCGACACCGCGGGCGATCGCCTCGGTGTACCGGCGTACCTCGGCGAGATGCGAGCCCGCCAGGGTGACCGGCGGCAGCGAGCAGGACGAGTCGCCGGAGTGGATGCCGGCCTCCTCGATGTGCTCCATCACGCCGCCGATGTAGACCTCGCCGGTCGCGTCGCAGAGCGCGTCCACGTCGATCTCGATGGCGTCGTCGAGGAAGCTGTCGACCAGCACCGGGTGGTCCAGGGAGATCTCCGTGGACCGGCTGATGTAGTCGGCCAGCGTCGGCTCGTCGTAGACGATCTCCATGCCGCGGCCACCCAGGACGTACGACGGCCGGACCAGCACCGGGTAACCGATCTCGTCGGCGATCGCCTTCGCCTCGTCGAACGAGGTGGCCGTGCCGTGGTCGGGCGAGCGCAGCCCGGCCTTGGCGAGCACCGCGCCGAAGAGCCCGCGGTGCTCGGCGAGGTCGATCGAGTCGGGCGACGTACCCACGATCGGCACGCCGGCCTTCTTGAGGCGCTGCGCGAGCCCGAGCGGGGTCTGCCCGCCGAGCTGCACGATCACGCCGACCACGCCGGGGCCGCCGGCCGCCTTGCCGGAGGAGTCCTCGGAGTGGAAGACCTCGAGGACGTCCTCGAACGTGAGCGGCTCGAAGTAGAGCCGGTCCGCGGTGTCGTAGTCGGTCGAGACGGTCTCCGGGTTGCAGTTGACCATGACGGTCTCGTACTCGCCCTTGAGCGCCATGACCGCGTGCACGCAGGAGTAGTCGAACTCGATGCCCTGCCCGATCCGGTTCGGCCCGGAGCCCAGGATGATCACCTTGGGCCGGTCCGACGGCGTGACCTCGGTCTCCTCGTCGTACGTGGAGTAGTGGTACGGGGTGTCCGCCTCGAACTCCGCGGCGCAGGTGTCGACCGTCTTGTAGACCGGGCGTACGCCCATCCGGTGGCGCAGCGTGCGGACACCGTCCTCACCGGCCAGCTCGGGACGCAGCGCGGCGAGCTGCCGGTCGGAGAGTCCCTGGCGCTTGGCCCGGCGCAGCAACGCCTCGTCCAGCACCGGCGCGTCCAGGATCTCGGCGCGCAGGTCGACCAGGGCCTGGATCTCGTCGAGGAACCAGGGGTCGATGCGCCCGCTGGCCTCGTGCACCTGCTCGACGGTCGCGCCGAGCCGCAGCGCCGCCTCGACCGTGTAGAGCCGGCCGTCGTGCGGGATCCGCAGGGCTGCCAGTGCCTCGGCGCGATCCTCGAACGTCGGCGCGGTCCAGAAACCGGCGGCCTTGGTCTCCATCGAGCGCATCGCCTTGTTGAGCGCCTCGGCGAAGTTGCGGCCCATGCTCATCGCCTCGCCGACCGACTTCATCGTCGTGGTCAGCTCGGGGTCGGCGCCGGGGAACTTCTCGAACGCGAACCGCGGGATCTTCACGACCACGTAGTCCAGCGCCGGCTCGAACGCCGCCGGGGTCTTGAGCGTGATGTCGTTCGGGATCTCGTCGAGCGTGTAGCCGATGGCCAGCTTCGCGGCGATCTTCGCGATCGGGAAACCCGTCGCCTTGGAGGCCAGCGCGCTGGACCGCGAGACCCGCGGGTTCATCTCGATGACGACCAGGCGGCCGTTGTCCGGGTTGACCGCGAACTGGATGTTGCAGCCGCCGGTGTCGACGCCGACCTCGCGCAGCACCGCGATGCCCAGGTCACGCAGGCGCTGGTACTCGCGGTCGGTCAGGGTCATCGCCGGGGCGACGGTGACGCTGTCGCCGGTGTGCACGCCCATCGGGTCGATGTTCTCGATCGAGCAGACCACCACAACGTTGTCGTTCTTGTCGCGCATCAGCTCGAGCTCGTACTCCTTCCAGCCGAGCACGCTCTCCTCGATGAGCACCTCGTGCACCGGGGACGCGGTCAGGCCCGCGCCGGCGATACGTTCCAGGTCCTCGTCGGTGTGCGCCATGCCGGAACCGAAGCCACCCATGGTGAACGAGGGGCGGATCACCACCGGCAGGCCCAGCTCGGCGACGGTCGCCTTGACCTCGTCCATCGACTGGCAGACTTTGCTGCGCGGGGTGTCGCCGCCGGCCTTGGCGACGATCTCCTTGAACAGCTGCCGGTCCTCGCCGCGGTTGATCGCCTCGATGTCGGCGCCGATCAGCTCCACACCGTACTTTTCGAGGATGCCGGAGTGATGCAGCGCGACCGCCGCGTTGAGGGCGGTCTGACCACCCAGCGTGGGCAGGATCGCGTCGGGGCGTTCCCGGGCGATGACCAGCTCGAGAAACTCCGGGGTGATCGGCTCGACGTAGGTCGCGTCGGCGAACTCCGGGTCCGTCATGATCGTCGCGGGGTTCGAGTTGACCAGGGAGACGCGCAGGCCCTCGGCGCGCAGCACCCGGCAGGCCTGGGTGCCGGAGTAGTCGAACTCGCAGGCCTGCCCGATCACGATCGGCCCGGAGCCGATCACCATGACGTGCTGCAGATCTGTGCGCTTCGGCATCAGCGGGCCTCGACCTTCTCGACAAGCTCCACGAAACGGTCGAACAGGTAGTCCGCGTCGTGCGGGCCCGCTGCTGCTTCGGGGTGGTACTGAACGGTGAACGCGGGAACTTCCAGTGCCCGCAGGCCCTCGACCACGTTGTCGTTGAGGCACACGTGGGAGACCTCGACGCCGCCGAAGTCGGTGTCGATCACGGTGTTGAGCGGTGCGTCGACCGCGAAGCCGTGGTTGTGGCTGGTCACCTCGACCTTGCCGGTGGTCTTGTCGAACACCGGCTGGTTGATGCCGCGGTGGCCGTACCCGAGCTTGTAGGTGCCGAAGCCCAGCGCGCGGCCGAGGATCTGGCTGCCGAAGCAGATGCCGAACAGCGGCACCCGCCTGGCCATGACCTCACGGGCCAGCGCGACCGGGCCGTCCGCGGTCGCCGGGTCGCCGGGGCCGGGTGAGAGGAAGACCGCGTCGGGGCTGACCGCGAGCAGCTCCTCGATCGAGGTCGACGCCGGGAAGATGTGCGTGGTGACACCGCGCTCGGCGAGGCGGCGCGACACGTTGCGCTTGATGCCCAGGTCGAGGGCGGCGACCGTGTAGCGGTGCTCCCCGACCGCGTCGACGGTGTATCGCGCGTCCGTGGTGACCTGGGCGGACAGGTCCGCACCCGTCATCTCGGGCTGGCCGAGGACCCGGGCCCGCAGCGCCGCCGGGTCGAGCTCCACGGTGGAGATGCCGACCCGCATCGCGCCGCGTGAGCGCAGGTGGCGGGTCAGGGCGCGGGTGTCGATGCCGGAGATGCCGACGACACCCTCGGCGGCGAGCCGCTCACCGAGGTCGCCGGTGGAGCGCCAGTTGGAGGGGCGGCGGGCGGGGTCGCGGACCACGTATCCGGCGACCCACATCTTCGAGGACTCGTCGTCGTCGCCGTTGACCCCGGTGTTACCAATCTGCGGTGCGGTCTGGACCACGACCTGCCGGTGGTACGACGGGTCGGTCAGCGTCTCCTGATAGCCGGTCATGCCGGTGGTGAAGACAGCCTCACCGAACGTCTCCCCCTCGGCGCCGTAGGAGGCTCCGTGGAATGTGCGCCCATCCTCGAGCACAAGAATTGCTGCGTTACCAGGGCGGCTACGCCGCGATGCATCAAACGTCGGAGTGTTCACTTGACTGCCTTCCCATCCAGGACTGTCGGCTCGCCCCGGAGGAAGGTCGCGACGATGCGACCCGGCAGGGTGGTGCCCGCGTACGGTGTGTTGCGGCTGCGGCTGGCCAGCTCGGCGGGGTCCACGACCCGGCGCGCGGCCGGATCCACCAGCGTGAGGTTGGCCGGCGAGCCGGGGCTGAGGTCGGTGCCGTGCCCGGTGAGACCCGCGATCCGGGCCGGAGCCCGCGACATCCGTTCGGCGATCAGCTCCCACTGCTCACCGAGGACGCTGAGCACGACCGGGAGGGCGGTTTCCAGACCGACCATGCCCGGGCGGGCGTACGCCCATTCGCACTCTTTGTCCTCCACGGCGTGCGGCGCGTGGTCGGTGGCGACGATGTCGATCACGCCCTCGATCAGCGCCTGACGCAGCGCCTCGACATCCTTGGCCGTACGCAACGGAGGGTTGACCTTGTAGACCGGGTCGTAGCTGGCCGCAAGCTCGTCGGTGAGCAGCAGGTGGTGCGGGGTGACCTCGGCGGTGACGCGTACGCCCCGGGCCTTGGCCTGGCGCAGCACCTCGACGGAGCCGGCGGTGGAGACGTGGCAGACGTGCAGGCGGCTGCCCACGTGCTCGGCGAGCAGCACGTCGCGGGCGATGATCGCCTCCTCGGCGACCGCGGGCCAGCCGGTCAGGCCGAGCCGCGTGGACACCTCGCCCTCGTGCATCTGCGCGCCCTCGGTGAGCCGGGGCTCCTCGGCGTGCTGGGCGATGATGCCGTCGAACGCCTTCACGTATTCCAGGGCGCGGCGCATCAGCCGGGGGTCGGCGACGCAGTGCCCGTCGTCGGAGAAGATCCGCACGTTCGCGGCCGAGGTCGCCATCGCGCCCAGCTCGGCCATCTGCTTGCCGGCGAGCCCGACGGTGACCGCGCCGATCGGCTGGACGTCGACCAGCCCGGCCTCGCGGCCCAGCCGCCAGACCTGCTCGACCACGCCCGCGGTGTCGGCGACCGGCGAGGTGTTGGCCATCGCGAAGACCGCCGTGTAACCGCCGAGCGCCGCGGCACGCGAACCGGTCTCGACCGTCTCAGCGTCCTCGCGTCCGGGTTCGCGCAGGTGGGTGTGCAGGTCGACCAGCCCCGGCAGAGCGACCAGGCCGGTGGCGTCGATCGTCTCGTCAGCCTTGCCTGCGCCGGAAGCGATCACCCCGTCCTTGATCAGCAGGTCGGTCGGTGAGCCGCCGAGGACGGAGACCCCTTTGAGTAAGTACGAGGTCATGCCTTGCCTCCGAGCAGAAGGTAGAGAACCGCCATCCGGGCGCTGACGCCGTTGGCAACCTGTTCAACGATGGTGGAGCGCGACGAGTCCGCGACCTCCGGGGCGATCTCCATGCCGCGGTTCATCGGGCCGGGGTGCATGACGATCGCGTGCTCCGGCAGCTTGCGCATGCGCGGGGCGTCGAGCCCATAGCGGCGGCTGTACTCGCGCGCCGAGGGGAAGTAGGAGTCCTGCATCCGCTCCGTCTGGACCCGCAGCATCATCACGACGTCGGAGTCCGCGAGCACGCTGTCCAGGTCGTAGGTGACCTTGATGCCCGGCGCCAGCGCGGCGGCGACGTCGAGCGGGATCAGCGTCGGCGGTCCGACCACGGTGACGTGCGCGCCGAGCGTGGTGAGCAGCAGGACGTTCGACCGGGCGACCCTGCTGTGCAGGACGTCACCGACGATCGCGACCTTGAGGCCTTCGATCTTTCCAAGCCTGGACCGCATGGTGTACGCGTCGAGCAGCGCCTGCGTCGGGTGCTCGTGCGTACCGTCGCCGGCGTTGATGACCGAACCGTCCACCCACGAGGCGAGCCGGTGCGGCGCGCCTGAGGCGGGGTGCCGGATGACGACCGCGTCCGCGCCCATGGCCTGCAGGGTGAGCGCGGTGTCCTTGAGGCTCTCACCCTTCGAGACGCTGGAGCCCTTCGCGGAAAAATTGATGACGTCCGCCGAGAGCCGTTTGGCGGCGGCCTCAAAACTGATGCGGGTACGCGTGGAGTCCTCGTAGAAGAGGTTGACCACCGTCCGTCCGCGCAGGGTCGGCAGCTTCTTGACCTCACGCCCCGCGAGGGCGGCCATCTCACCCGCCGTGTCCAGGATCAGCGTGGCTGTCGCCGCGTCGAGGTCCGCGGCCGACTTCAGATGCTTGATCATGCGGCGTCTCCGTACAGCTTGACCTCGTCGACGCCGTCGTCGGTCTCGGCGAGCGACACCCGCACCTTCTCGCTCAGCGCGGTGGGGATGTTCTTGCCCACGTAGTCGGCCCGAATGGGCAGTTCGCGGTGACCGCGGTCGACGAGAACGGCCAGCTGCACCGAGCTCGGCCGGCCGACATCGCTGAGAGCATCAAGGGCCGCTCGCACCGTACGCCCGGAGAACAGCACGTCGTCGACGAGGATCACCCGCCGCCCGTCAAGCCCGTCACCAGGGATTTCTGTCCTGCCGAGGGCCCGGGTCGCGTGCAGCCGCAGGTCGTCGCGGTAGAGGGTGATGTCGAGTGCGCCGACCGGGATGTCGATGCCCTCGAAGGCGTGGATCCGGGCGGCCAGACGGTGGGCGAGCGGGACGCCGCGGGTCGGAATTCCCAGGAGAACCGTGCCGGTGGCGCCGGAGGTCTTCTCGAGGATCTGGTGCGCGATCCGGTCGACGACCCTGTGCAGGTCGGACCCCGAAAGAATGACCTTGCCGGGAACTGTTTCGGTGTCTGCGCGTGGTGGTGCCACGGCGGACCTCCTTCCCCGCCTCACGGGACGGGTCGTTAAAGAAGGGTTGAACCAGGCCCCCCGATCATGGGGAGCCCGATGGCTGACGCTACGTTACCAGCGAGTGCGGCGATGACCATGGTGACGTGGCCTACCCACGGGACCAGACGGACGAATGCGGGCAATCTCCCCCCTGGCTCAGCGACTCATAGGCAACCGACACTTGACCAGGCGTCGCAAACTCCGTACCGTCACGCAGCGTAGCGATCCGGAGGAAGAACCCTCCGGGCCAGCACAGTACTGGAGTGTCCGAATGCCGTCTGAGTACGCCAAATCGCTTGGCGCCCGCCTGCGCTCCATCCGCCAGCAGCAGGGCCTGTCCCTGCAGGGCGTGGAGGAGAAGTCCAACGGCCGCTGGAAGGCCGTCGTGGTGGGCTCGTACGAGCGTGGCGACCGTGCCGTCACCGTCTCCCGCCTGGCCGAGCTGGCCGACTTCTACCGGGTCCCCGTCTCCGAGCTGCTGCCCGACGGCAGTGGCGTCCGGCTCGAGGCCACCAACAAGATCGTGCTCGACCTGGAGAAGCTGTACGACGCGGCCGGCGAGGACCTCGCCTACGTCGCCCGTTACGCCCGGGCCATCCAGCAGCAGCGCGGTGACTACAACGGACGCGTGCTCTCCATCCGCGCCGACGACCTGCGCGCGCTCGCGATCGTCTACGACATCTCGCCGTCGGGCCTGATCGAGCGTCTCACCGAGCAGGGCGTGCTGGTCGCCGACCCGCGCGCGTTCTTCGCGAGCTGAACCCGCACCATCTGAGTCCGCGTCGCCCCGGCGACGCGGACTTTTTGGTGCCGTGATCCGGCGCACCCCCGCAGCCGATATTTCGAGGTATTACGGGGACCGGGCCCGGCCGACACTGAATCCATGGCGACCATCGCACGCGACGACCAGCAGCCCGCCGACCCCATGCTCGCCCTGCACACCGCCGAGTTCGTCCAGCGCACCATCCGGCACGCCGACACCAAGATCGCGGCCATCTCCAGTGTGGTCCTCGGCGGCGCCGCCCTGCTCGCCGGCCGGGTCACCGACCTCGCCACGCTGGCCGGAGCCGACGTGTGGATGCGTTACGCGGCGGGCGTCCTCACCGCGATCGCGATCGCCGGTCTCGCCGGCGCCGCCTGGTTCCTGGCCGACGCGCTGCGCCCCCGGCTCGACACGGCCGGCGGCACCGGACGGCTCGGGCCGGCGGACGGGGACTTCCGGGAGCTCGTCGAGGTGCTGTCGCGGATCGCGATCGCGAAGCACCTGCGCGTACGCCGAAGCCTGAACTGCCTGATCGTCGCCGCCGCAGCCATGATCGGGTGGGAGCTGCTGATCGCCGTTCCCGCTCTGCTCTCGCACGCCGGCTGATGGGCGGGGTGATACTGGGAGACGTGGCGCAAATACTGCCCTCGTTCCCACCGACCACATTGCTCGGCCGGCTCGACCCGGCCACCCTCGATCGCATCCTCGCGCTCGGCGTGCGGCGCACCGTCGCGGCAGGCACGCCGCTGCTGACCGAGGATGCGACCGAGACCCATGTGATCGTGCTCCGGCACGCGCTCACCAAGGTCTCGGCGCGGATGGCCGACGGGCGGCAGGCCCTGCTGGACATCCGGGTCTCCGGGGACCTGATCGGCGAGACGGCCGCGCTGAACGGCACCCCACGCATGGCCACCGTGACGGCGTGTACGACATCGAGCTTCAATGTCATCCATCTCCACGAGTTCCGCCCGTTCTTGCGCGACAACCCGGAGGCGGCGCTCGCGGTGGCGGGAACCGTCGCCGACCGCTTGCGCCGGTCCAACCGGACCCGCGTCGACTTCGCGTCCTATCCGGTCAAGGTGCGGCTCGCCCGGGTGCTGTCGGAGATCGCCGAGATGCACGGACTGCGTATTCCGGCGGGGATCCAGCTGGGCGTGCATCTGACCCAGACGGAGCTCGCCGGGTTGTGCAGCGCTGCCGAGGTTTCCCTGCAGAAGGCGATGCGTGAATTGCGCGAGGCCGGGCTGGTCGACACCGGTTACCGTCGCGTGGTCGTGCTCCAACCGGCCGCGCTGCGCGAGCTGGCCGATCTTTGAACGAGCTGGCCGATCTTTGAAAACGAGCTGGCCGATCTTTGAAAACCGGCCGGGCTACGAGCTGGCCGATCCTTGAAAACCGGCCGGGCTACGAGCTGGCCGATCGGGGAGAACCGACGGAGGTCCGGGCGCTGGGTCAGCAGAAGCGACCCGGCCCGGACCGGCCGTCAGCGGGTGGCGAACTCGGCGATGCGCCCGAGGATGCCGTTGAGGAAGCGGGGACTGTCGTCCGTGGACATCTGCTTGGCGAGCTCGACCGCCTCGGAGATGGCCACCGGGTCGTCGATCTCCCCGACGTAGAGCAGCTCGTAGACCGCGATGCGGGCCAGGTTGCGGTCGACCACGGGCATGCGGTCGATGGTCCAGCCCTCGGCGTAGCTGGAGATCAGCTCGTCGATCCGGTCCAGATGTTTCGCCACGCCCTCGACCAGGCTGACCGTGTAGTCGAGGTGATCGGGGCGCGGCTTCTCGATCCGGTCCAGGTAGGTGACGAGCACCTGGGCCGGTGGGAGGTCCCGGAGGTCGGCCTCGTAGAGGACGTCCAGGGCCCGCTTGCGCGCCTTGCGGCGCGCAGGCATCTGCGTCTTGGGACCTTCAGCCATTTACCAGGACCTCAGCTACGGCCGAGGTAACGGCCGTCGCGGGTGTCGACCTTGATCTTCTCACCGGTGGTGATGAAGAGCGGGACCTGCACGGTCGCGCCGGTCTCGACCGTCGCCGGCTTGGTGCCACCGGTCGAGCGGTCGCCCTGCAGGCCGGGCTCGGTATAGGTGACCTCGAGGAAGACGCTGGTCGCGAGCTCGATGTAGAGCGGGACGCCCTCGTGGGTCGCCACCGTCGCCTCGGCCTCCGGCAGCAGGTAGTTGGCGTTCTCGCCGACCGTGCCGCCGGGCACCGTGATCTGGTCGAAGGTGTCCAGGTCCATGAAGACGAAGTCCTCACCGTCCTGGTAGAGGTACTGCATCGTCCGCTTGTCGACCGTGGCCGTCTCGACCTTGGTGCCGGCGTTGAAGGTCTTGTCCACGACCTTGCCGGAGAGGACGTTCTTCAGCGTGGTGCGCACGAACGCGCCGCCCTTGCCCGGCTTGACGTGCTGGAACTCAACCACGGCCCAGAGGTCGCCGTCGAGGTTGAGAACCAGGCCGTTCTTCAGGTCGTTGGTGGAAGCCATGTCCTGCCTTGGGAAGAGGGAAAACGTAGAGGTGACCGGCCGAGTTTACCGGCGCGACCCGTCACCAGGCGAATCGGGGCGCGGGCGTCCCGCGACATGTGCCAGCGCGAGGCGGTATCCGTCGACGCCGAGACCCGCGATGACCCCGGTCGCGACCGCGGAGATCACCGAGTGGTGCCGGAACTCCTCGCGGGTATGAATGTTGGAGATGTGCACCTCGACCAGGGCGTCGCGCAGCATCGCGCAGGCGTCGCGGACGGCGTAGGAGTAGTGCGACCAGGCACCCGGGTTGAGCACGACCGCTGCCTGCTCGTCGGCCGCGGCGTGCAGCCACGCCAGCATCTCGTGCTCCGCGTCGGTCTGCCGGACCACGACGTCGAGGCCGAGATCCTTGCCCGCCGCCTCGCAGAGCGCCACCAGGTCGGCGTAGGTGGTGTGGCCGTAGACCTCGGGCTGCCGGGTCCCGAGGCGCCCGAGGTTAGGACCGTTCAGCACGTAGACCTTCACTCTGCCCCCTTTGGCATGCCTTCGTGGCCCTCACCCTCGCGGTCGTCCGAAAGCGGACGTGGGCGCGGTGTGGTGCAGTCGGTCATGCTGCTGCCACCGCCAGGTACGCCTGCGCCAGCATGCCCTCGTCGGCGATCGAGAGGATGCCCGGCTTGGCGAGGCCGTCGAGGACGACGAAGCGCAGGGTGTCGGCGCGGGCCTTCTTGTCGATGCGCATGGCCGGGAGCAGCTCGTCCCAGGCGTCGGCGCGGTAGGTCGTCGGCAGGCCGAGCAGCTGCAGCACGGCGCTGTGCCGGGCCGCGGTGGCGGCGTCGAGGCTGCCGGAGATGCGGCCCAGCTCGGCGGCGTACACCAGGCCGACCGAGACCGCGTGGCCGTGGCGCCACCGGAAGCGCTCGTTCTTCTCGATCGCGTGGCCGAGGGTGTGGCCGTAGTTGAGGAACTCGCGGGGACCGGACTCGCGCAGATCGGCGCTCACCACCTCGGTCTTGACCCGGATGGCCCGCTCGACCAGCTCCCGCAGCACGGGGGCGGCAGGGTCGGCCGACGCGGCCGGGTCGCCCTCGATCAGGTCCAGGATCACCGGGTCGGCGATGAAGCCGCACTTGACGACCTCGGCCAGGCCGGCGAGCAGGTCGTCGGCGGGCTGGGTGGCCAGCAGGTCGAGGTCGCAGAGCACCCCGGCCGGGGGGTGGAACGCGCCGACCAGGTTCTTACCGGCGGCGATGTTGACGCCGGTCTTGCCGCCGACGGCCGCGTCGACCATGCCGAGCAGCGAGGACGAGACCGGCACCCAGCGCACGCCGCGCAGCCAGCTCGCGGCGACGAACCCGGCCAGGTCGGTGACCGCTCCCCCGCCGACACCGATCACGACGTCGGTGCGGGTGAACCCGGCGGCGCCCAGCTCGTCCCAGCAGCGGGCGGCGACCTCGACGCTCTTGCCGGCCTCGGCGTCGGGCACCTCGATCGGCAGGGGGCGCAGACCGGCGGCGGCCAGCACGTCGGCGACCTGCCCGGCATGCTGCTTCAACGGCGCCGAATAGAGCACGGCGGCACGGGCGGCACCCTCGACCAGCGTGGGCAGGGTATCGAGCAGGCCCCGGCCGACGAGCACGTCGTAGGGCCGGTCACCGGTCACGGAAATACGCGTCACGTCGTCCATCAGGTCAGATGTTAGCGTGAAAGCATGGGGTTATAGACAGATAACCCCATGAGGGGTTACACCTGGGACATGCCAAAAATCAACGTTTATCTGCCCGATGACCTGGCCGACGCCGTACGCGAAGCCGGCCTCCCGGTGTCCGCAATCTGTCAACGCGCCCTGGAGCAGGCGGTCAGCCGTGTCGCCGCCATCCGCCGGACGATCCTCGACGTCCGCGAGCCCGTCGACCTGGCCGCCCAGCTGCCGAACTTCACCCCGCGGGCCGTCGCCACCCTGACCCTGGCCATCGACCGGGCCCGCGCCGCCGGAGCGGCCACCGTCACCACCGCGGACCTGCTGCACGGCATCCTGGCCGAGGGCACCAACCTCGCCGTGCAGGTCCTCGCCGCGATGGAGATCGACCCCGCGGCGATCGTCGTGCCGTCGGGTGCCGAGGACGGGCGCCCGGCCGCCAACGCCCTCGAGCTGGCCGTCACCGAGGCGACCGCGATGGGCCACAACTATGTGGGCTGCGAGCACCTGCTGATCGCGCTGGCCGCCGAGCCGGACGGGCTGGCCGGACAGGTGCTGCGCGACGCCGGCGCGGACGCACGCAGCTCCCGGCGGGCGGTGAGTGCTGCCGTCGCGGGCTACGCCCACCTGCGCGCGACCACCAAGGAGCCCGCGAACCTGCTCCAGGCCGCGCTGGCGCCGATCGTCCAGCGCATCGAAGCGCTGGAAGCGAGGATCAGCTGACTTTCAGCAGGTCGGCAAGCTCCGCGGCGATCTCGGACGGCGGGCGCGAATCGGTGCTCACCGTGTGGGTCGCCACCGAGGCGTAGAGCGGGCGGCGCTGCTCCATCAGGTATTTCAGCGTCGCCCGCGGGTTCACGCTCAGCAGCGGACGACCCGCGCCGAGCCCGACCCGCTTGACGGCGTCGGGCAGCTCCACCGACAGGAACACCACCGTGTGCGGTCGCAGGGCGTCACGCGTACCCGGATCGAGAATGGCACCGCCACCCAGCGCGAGCACCCCCTCGAACGAGTCGAGGGCGCCGGCGATCTCCTCACGCTCCAGCTGGCGGAACGTGTCCTCGCCCTCGTCGAAGAAGATCTCCGGGATCGGCTTGCCGGCCCGCTCCTCGATCAGGTGGTCGGTGTCGACGAACGCGACGCCGAGCAGCGCCGCGATGGCCTGCCCGACCGTGGTCTTGCCGGCGCCGGGCGGGCCCACCACCACCGCTACGGGCGCCATCAGCGGATCAGCAGACTGTCGAGGTAGCTCGCGACGTTGCGGCGGATCTCGGCGACCGAGTCGCCGCCGAACTTCTCCGTCGCGGCCTCCGCCAGCACCAGCGCCACCATCGCCTCGGCGACCACGCCACCGGCGGCCACAGCCGTGATGTCGGAGCGCTGGTTGATCGCCGTCGCCGCCTCACCGGTCACGACGTCGACCGTCTGCAACGCACGGTTAAGGGACGAAATGGGCTTGAGTGCAGCGCGTACTCGCAGGTTCTCACCGTTGGTGATGCCGCCCTCGAGGCCGCCCGCACGGTCCGTGATGCGGCGTACGCCGTCGGGGGTGTTGATGATCTCGTCGTGCGCGACCGAACCCCGCGACCGGGCCTGGGTGAAACCGTCGCCGATCTCCACGCCCTTGACCGACTGGATGGACATCAGCGCGGTGGCCAGCCGGGCGTCCAGCTTGCGGTCCCACTGCACATGCGATCCCAGGCCTGGCGGTACGCCGTACGCCAGCACCTCGACGATGCCGCCCAGCGTGTCAGCGTCCTTCTTCGCCGCGTCGACCTCGGCAACCATCCGCGCGCTCGCCTCGGGGTCGAGGCAGCGCAGCGGGTCGGCGTCGATGCGCTCGGCGTCGTCGGGCGTGGGGATCAGCCCGGCCTTGGCCACGACCGAACCCAACTCGATCACGTGGGAGACGACGTCGATGCCCAGCGCCTGCTTGACCAGCGCCTTCGCCACCACGCCGACGGCGACCCGGGCCGCGGTCTCCCGGGCGCTGGCGCGCTCGAGGATCGGCCGGGCGTCGGTGTGCCCGTACTTCTGCATGCCCGCCAGGTCGGCGTGCCCGGGGCGGGGACGGGTCAGCGGCGCGTTGCGCGACTGCGACGCGAGCTCTTCCTCGTCGACCGGGTCGGCTGCCATCACGGTGCGCCACTTGGGCCACTCCGAGTTGCCGATGCGGATGGCCACGGGGCTGCCCAGCGTGAGCCCGTGCCGGATGCCGCCGATGATCTCGATCTCGTCCTGCTCGAACTTCATCCGCGCACCCCGGCCATAACCGAGCCGGCGGCGCGCGAGGTCGCGGGCGATGTCCTCGCTCGTCACCCGCACCCCGGCGGGCACGCCCTCCATCAGGGCGACAAGCGCCGGTCCATGGGATTCACCTGCGGTAAGCCAGCGCAACACGGGTCACAGTCTGGCACGCCCCCGTCGCGGTCCGCCGTCCGCCACCCGCCATCCCGCCCAGCGGACTACCGGACCGACGCGGCCGCGGTCAGTGCTTCGCGCATCGCCCGCTCCGGGGCCGGCCGTACCCCGGTGAAGTGCTCGAACTGCCCGAGGGCCTGAGCGAGCAACAGATCAAGCCCGGACACCACACGTACGCCGTGAGCGCCGGCCGCCGCCGCCAGCGGGGTCGGCCACGGGTCGTAGATCGCGTCGAACAGCACCGCTCGCGGCCGCCACGTGACCCGGGTGACCAGGGTGTCCGCCGCGCCCTTGGGGACCGTCGAGACGATCGCGTCGGCGTCGAAGGCACCGGCCGCGTCGGCCCAGGCGATGCCCTGGAGTTTCAGCCCGAGCGTTTCCGCCGTCGAGGTCAGCTCGTCGCGGGCCTCGGGACGACGGGTGACCAGCGTGACCTCGTCGGCGCCGAGCTCCGCGGCCGCGGCCAGGGCGGCCCGCGCGGTGCCGCCACCGCCCAGCACGGTCACCCGGGGATTGTTCTTGAGGCCGGCGTCGCGCAGGACGCGGACCATGCCCGCGACGTCGGTGTTGTCGGCGTACCAGGTGCCGTCGTCACGGCGTACCAGAGTATTGGCGGCACCCGACGCGATCGCGACCGGCGACGCCTCCTGGGCCAGCGCGAGGGCCGCCTCTTTGAGCGGCATGGTCAGCGAGAGCCCGGCCCACTCGGGGCCCAGCCCCGCGACCAGGTCGGGAAGCTCGGCCTCGGCGCACTCGATGGTCGTGTAGGACCAGTTGAGCAGGCCCGCGGCGGCGAACCCGGCGGCGTGGATCACCGGTGACAGCGAGTGGCCGATGGGCTTGCCGCAGACGGCGGCCCGGCGATTGACGGTCATCGGTTGCGCGCTTTCGATCGGAGTCGGGGCTGCTTCAGCGTACGGGCAGCGGCGCGGCGGTTTCACCGCCGCGCCGCTTTGTCCGAGTCGTTATCCCGCGCTCAGCACAACGGAATGCCGTTCCTGCACGCCTTCTGGATGTTGGCCTCGTGCTCCGCGTTGGTCGTCGCGAACGCCGAGTTGCCGGCCTTGTCGACCGCCACGAAGAACAGCCACGGCCCGCTCGCCGGTTTCGCGGCACCCGCCAGCGCGCCCTCGCTCGGGTTGTTGATCGGGCCGAGCGGGAGCCCGACCTTCAACTCCGTGGTGTACGGGTTCTTCGGATCCTCGAGCTCGGCCTTCGTCATCTTGCCGGAGTGCTTACCGGACTTGTCGTTCAGATTGAGCCAGTAGTTCGTCGTCACGTCGAACTGCAACGGCATCTTCGGGTCCTTGTACGCCCGGTTGTAGGCGACCCGGGCCACCTTCGGCCAGTCCTTCGCGACACCCGCCTCGGCCTGCGACAACGACGCCACGATCAGCGCCTCGTACGGCGAGACGGACAGCCCCTGCTCGGCGGACTTCACAAAATCCATGTCACCGGTCACGGTGAGGAACTTCTGCACCATCACCGCCAGCATCTCCGCGGCGGTCGCCTTGGGCTTGAACTCGTAGGTGTCCGGATAGAGGAAGCCCTCGATCGTGCCGGAGGCCTTCTTGCCGTCGGTGCGGTTGAACCAGAAGTCCGGGACGCCGAGCGCCTTCGGATCCTTCCCCGCGTCCTCGAAGTCCTTCAACGGCAGGCCGGTCTTCTGCGCGAGCAGCTTGTAGACGTCCCTGGCCGTGGTGCCCGGGGTGATGGTGATCCCCGTCTTCACCCGGCTCTTCGGGTCGAGAAGCATCGTCACGGCATCTTTGGCCGCCATCTGCTTCTTCAGGTTGTAGGTGCCCGCCTGGATGTTCTTGCCCAGCGGGTTCGCCTCGGCCGCCTCGGTGAACGCGGCTGTGCTCTTCACCACGTCGGAGTCGACGAGGGTGTTGCCGATCGCGGTGAGCGACCCCTCCTCGATGACAACCTGCACCGCGTCGGTGCCGGCGCCGTCGTAGTCGGCGGCGGTGAAGAAGCCCTTGACCTTCTCGTAGCCGAGGTAACCCCCGACGCCGAGCACGCCCAGCAGGACAAACACCATCAGGAAAGCGATGGCGGTCTTGCCCTTGCCGCCGCCCTTCGCCCCCTTGGCGCCACGCCGATGGCGAGGTTTACTGCGATCGGCCTCTTCGTCGAACGCCAGGTCCAGCTCGTCGATCATCTCGTCTGCCTCCGCTGTGCGTCCAGCCAGCTCTGCAGGATCTCCACCGCGGCCGCCTGGTCGACGACCGCCCGTTGCCGTTTGCCCCGTACGCCGCGCTCGGCAAGCCTACGGGTCGCGACCACGGTCGACATCCGCTCGTCCGCCAGCACGATCGGGACCTGCCCGACCGCGCGTTCCAGCCGCCCAGCGTACGCACGAATGTCTATGGCGGCATCCCCCTCGCGCCCGTTGAGGCGCACGGGGAGGCCAACGACGATCTGCACCACCTCGTGCTCCCCCACGAGGCGAACGAGCTCAGCTATGTCGCGGGGGACGACGTCGGGCGCCGCCCCCATGTCACGGGCGACCGTGACCAGGGGGGTGGCCAGGATCCCGTCGGGGTCGCTGATGGCGACCCCGACGCGCACCTTACCGACATCGACGGCCAGCCGCCTACCCCGCGACCATGCGCTCATCGGGTTGCCCGCCCTTCTCAGGCGGCCTCACCGACCGCCTTCTCCACCGCCGCCAGCAGCGCCGGAACCTGATCGGCGGGGACACCGCCGCCCTGCGCGAGATCGGCGTTGCCGCCGCCCCGGCCGGACAACGCGCCCTTGACCAGATCGGCCGCGGACAGGCCACGGCCCTTGGCGACCGCGTTGACCGCGACGATCAGCGACGCCTTGCCGTTGGCCCGGGCCGCTACCACGACCACCGCCGGACGGGCCGAGTCGATCTTGGCCCGGATCTCCTGCGCAAGGGTACGCACATCGTTGGTCGCGGCACCCTCGGGCGCCTCGGTCCCGACAAAAGCGACACCGCGCAGATCCTGGGCCTGCGCCGCGAGCGCACCCGCACCGCCGAGCACCATCTGCGCCCGCATCTTCTCGAGCTCCTTCTCCGCGTCGCGCAGCGCCGTCACGGTCTGCTCGACCCGGTCGGCGACCTGGTCGCCGGGGACCCGGAACAGCTCCGCGAGCCGTGTGACCAGCAGATGCTCCTTGGCGAGGAAGCCGAACGCGTCGATACCGACGAGCGCCTCGACGCGGCGCACACCGGCACCGATCGACGACTCGTTGAGGATCTTCACCAGGCCGAGCTGGCCGGAGCGGGCCACGTGCGTGCCACCACAAAGTTCACGCGCGTAGTCGCCGACTTCAACCACTCGGACCTCGTCGCCGTACTTCTCCCCGAACAGCGCCATCGCACCGAGCCGGCGTGCCTCGTCCTGGGAGGTGATGAACGCGTGCACTTCGAGGTCCCGCAACAGCACCTCGTTGACCTGCTGCTCGACGTCGTGCAGCACGCTCGCCGACACCGCGCCCGGGGTGTTGAAGTCGAACCGCAGCCGGCCCGGCGCGTTCAGCGAACCCGCCTGCGTCGCCGACTCGCCGAGGAACGCCCGCATCGTCTGGTGGATCAGGTGGGTCGCCGTGTGCGAGCGCGAGATCGCCTTGCGCCGGGTCACGTCGATCTCCGCGAATCCGGCCTCACCCGCGCGCACCTCGCCACGCAGCACCCGCGCCTTGTGGATGATCAGGCCCGGGATCGGCTGCTGCACGTCGACGACCTCGACCTGCCCGCCGCCCACGTTGATCACGCCGGTGTCGGCCTGCTGGCCACCACCCTCGGCGTAGAACGGGGTCGTGTCGAGCACCAGCTCGACGTACTCACCCTCGCCCGCGACCTCGACCGCCGAGCCGCCGGAGCCGAGCAGCGCACGCACCCTCGACTCCCGGGTGACCTCCTGGTAGCCCGTGAACTCGATCGGGCCGCCCTCGTCCAGCACCGTGCGGTAGGCGCTCAGGTCGGCGTGCCCGGTCTTGCGTGCCGCGGCGTCCGCCTTCGCGCGGTTCCGCTGGTCGGCCATCAGCCGGCGGAAGCCCTCCTGGTCGACCTCGAGGCCCTTCTCGGCCGCGATCTCCAGGGTCAGGTCGATCGGGAAGCCGTACGTGTCGTGCAGCTGGAACGCCTGCGCGCCCCCGAGCTTGCTGCCGCCGGACTTCTTGGCATCGGTGATCGCCGTGTCGAGGATCGTCTCGCCCGCACGCAGGGTGGAGAGGAACGCCTCCTCCTCGGCGTACGCGTACTTGGAGATCCGCTCGAAGTCCGTGGCGAGCTCGGGGTACGACGGGGACATGCAGTCACGCGCCACCGGGAGCAGCTCGGGCAGCGCCGGCGCCTCCCAGCCCAGGAGGCGCATCGACCGGATCGCGCGGCGCATGATGCGGCGCAGCACGTAACCGCGGCCCTCGTTGCTGGGGGTCACGCCGTCACCGATGAGCATCAGCGCCGTACGCACGTGGTCCGCGATGACCCGCAGCCGCACGTCGTCCGGGTGCGACTTGCCGGCCTCGTGACCCGAGTGCGCGCCGTACGTCTTGCCGGTCAGCTCCGCCGCGCGCGCCAGGATCGGCTTGACCTCGTCGATCTCGTACAGGTTGTCGACACCCTGCAGGATCGACGCGACCCGCTCCAGGCCCATGCCCGTGTCGATGTTCTTCTTGGGCAGATCCTCGACGATCGTGAAGACTTCCTTGCTCTTCACGTCGGTGATCTCGTACTGCATAAAGACGAGGTTCCAGTACTCCATGTAGCGGTCCTCGTCGACCTCCGGACCACCCTCCGCGCCGTACTCGGGGCCGCGGTCGTAGAACAGCTCCGAGCAGGTGCCACCCGGGCCGGCGATGCCCATGTGCCACCAGTTGTCCTTCTTGCCCCGGCGCACGATCCGCTCGGCGGGCACGCCGATGGCCTGCCACATCCCGAACGCCTCGTCGTCGTCGAGGTAGACGGTCGGCCAGATGCGCTCCGGGTCCAGCCCGAAGCCGCCCTTCTCGATCGGGTTGGTCGACAGCTCCCAGGCGAGCCGGATGGCCTCTTCCTTGAAGTAGTCACCGAACGAGAAGTTGCCGTTCATCTGGAAGAACGTGCCGTGCCGCGAGGTCTTGCCGACCTCGTCGATGTCCGGCGTACGGATGCACTTCTGCACGCTGACCGCGCGCGAGAAGGCCGGGGTCCGCTGACCCAGGAAATACGGGACGAACTGGACCATGCCGGCATTGATGAACAGCAGGTTCGGGTCGTCGATAGCGGGCAGCGGGGCACTCGGCACGACCGTGTGCCCGTTGGCCTCGAAATGCGCCAGAAAGCGCCGCTTGATCTCCGCCGTCTTCATCAGTGACCCTCCTGGGCGTGCCGCCCGCGTGTGCCGTCCTGCGTGTCGTCACGCACGTCGGCGAACTTGTCCTCATACAGCTCGCCCGCGGCGAAGGCCTCGTGGATCTCCTGCTCCCGCTCGGCCATCCCCTCACGGACGTCATCCACGAAGCTACGCAGCGACTCGACGAGTCCGCCAGCGGATTCCGACAGCGACGTCGCGATGCCGGACGGCGTGAACTCGTTGGCCTTACGGGTGAGCTTGCGCACGACGATGGCGCCGACGGCCAGGCCCACGCCCAGCCAGAGCAACCGCTTCATAGGGGTCTTCTCACTTTCCTGCGGCGCGGGCGGCCTTGCGGCGCTGCTTGAGGGTGGCGCGCACGTCGCGCTCGTCCTCGGCGTTCCGGCGGGCGGCCGCGGCCTTACGCAGCCCGTACCCGAAAGAGGCAACCTTGACCAGCGGGTTCGCGGCAGCCGCGGACACCACGGTGGTCAGGTTCGCCACGTTGGCCGTCACGTTCTGCGCGTGCTCGGTCATGGTGTCGATCTTCGCGAGCTGCACGTTCAGACCGTCCAAAGAGACCTGCGTCTGCCCGAGCACCACATTCACGTTCTGTACGGTCTCGGTGACTCCACCGAGCAGCGGCCCGGTCCGGTCGTTCAGGTCGTTGATGGCCTGAGTCGCGGCGTCCACCGTGTGCCGCAACTTCAGGATCGGCACTGCGAGCACGACAACGAGCATCAGGAACGCGCCCGCCGCGATCAGTCCTGCGATTTCTCCGGCGCCCATTACACGCGTCTCCTCTACCTACGATCCCTGGCCCTGACAACGTGCAGAACCCTACCGTCCGTGACCGGAGTCCGCGTCACGACGCCGAGGGTGTCGGCTCCAGCAGCGGGTCGTTCGTCAGGACCGGGTCCGGCGTCTCCCCCACCAGCGAGGGGTTGTCGGCGGGCTCGGCCTTGCCCCGGGGGTCGGTGACGGCGTTCTGCACCTTGATGCTGACGGTCGACCCGGTGCACTTGGACGGGTCGACGGTCTCGACCACCCCATCGGGGCCCAGCGACGGCACCGCATCGGGGTCCTGAGCAGCCACGGCGTCCACCGCGCACTCAGGGATCCGAACCCACAGATCCAGAGTGAACTCGTCCCGCTGCCAGCAGGTGTACTTGCCCTCGGTCGTCGCCGGCTGATCGGTGCACTTCCCGTCGAGCGGCTTCCACCCGGCGGAACTGAGCGCCGACGCGTACGCCGTCGCGGTCTCCCCGAAAGCCTTCTCCGACTGCACCGTCCGCTCCCGGAACCGGCAATCGATGAAACACCACCGGCTGCCCGCGCTGACATCCTCGGACTGCTGATCCGCCCACCCCGGCACGTTCAACGAGTCCAGCGAGGTGAAAACGGGGTCCTTCATCGCCGACCGCACCCCGAAGAACAGCGGCAGCAACCCCAGCACCAGCACACTCAGCACACTCAAGGTCAGCACCCGGAGCCGCCGCTTGGCCCGCATCTGCCTGCGCAACTCCGACCGGGCACCCTTCAACCCACCAACAGCGACCGAATCGTCACTCCCGGCAGCTGCCGCCCGCAACGCCGGCAGATTCTCACCAGCCTTGGCGGGTACGCCCACCCGAGCGGCCGCCGCAGCCCGAGCAACCGGACTCGGCCGCCCGAACCCCGAATCCCCCGCCCCGATATCCGGCCGGACCTCAGCCCGCCCGGCTCCCTCGACGCCACCCAGGTCCTCAGGCCGCCCCGATCCCTCCACACCGCCCGAAATCTCGGCGCGCCCCGAAACCTCAGCCCGCCCTGGAACCTCAGCCCGCCCTGGAACCTCAGCCCGCCCCGGCACCACGGCCCGGCCGGGAACCTCAGCCCGGCCGGGAACCTCCGCGCGCCCTGGGACCGCAGCCCGGCCAGGCACCTCTGCCCGGCCCGGGACCTCAGCGCGGCCGGGAACATCTGCACTGCCCGGAACCTCAGCGCGGCCCGGAACCTCAGTCCGCCCTGGGACTGCGGCTCGGCCCGGAACGTCAGCCCGCCCTGGGACTGCGGCTCGGCCCGGGACCTCTGCCCGACCTGGGATCTCAGCGCGACCTGGGATCTCAGCGCGACCCGGGATCTCAGCGCGACCCGGAACGTCTGCTCGGCCCGGTGCTTCGTCGCGGGCTGGAACATCGGTGCGGCCCGGCACTTCTGCACGGCCGGGAACCTCGGCGCGGCCCGGGACTACGGCAGCTCCGCCGCGCGCTACCTCTGCGGTCCCGCGGCCCGGCGGCACGTCGCCGGTCCCACGCCCCGCAACCTCTGTGGCGCCGTGACCGGGCATGCCCTGACCTGCCTGAACATCACCCAGACTGCGGGCGGCATGCACCGACGCGGCACCCCGCCCCGCCTGAACGGCGGCGGCAGCCCGCCCGGCCTGTGCCGGCGGCACCGGCCCCTGCGGACCGAGCCCTTGCTGACCTGGCCCTTGCTGACCTGGCCCTACCTGACCTGTGCCCACCTGACCGGGCCCCCGCTGGACCGAGGCACGCTGACCCGGACCCTGCTGACCCTGACCCTGACCCTGCTGGCCTGGGCCCTGCTGACCCTGACCCTGCTGGCCGGGGCCTCGCTGACCCTGCTGGCCCGGACCCTGCTGGCCCGGACCCTGCTGGCCCGGGCCTCGTTGGCCTGTTCCCTGCTCGTTCGGGTCGGCGCCGGCCTCATCAGGCGCACCCTGCGGGGGTACCGGCCGGACCACCGCGCGTCCGGGCGGCCCCTGTTCCGGTTGCCCCGGGCGAGGAACGCGCCCCGAACCGCGAACCGGACCCGCGGGCGCCCGGCCGACCTTCGGAATCTGCCCGGTATTGCTGATGACGCCGGACGAAGTACCGGCCATCGCTCCAGCTCGCCCGGGAACGGCAGGAGTGCGAACACCCTCACGCCCCGGCACCACCGGCGGCACCACCGCGGCGGAAGCTCGCACCGGCGGAGCACCGGGTCCACCGGCCGGAATCGGACCGGTGTGCCGCACCTCGCCGGATTCCTCGCCCCCGTCCGACCGCCCGTGTCGTCCGCCCTGCTCAGCGGGCTGCCCATCGGGCCGCGCCCGGCCGCCGGTGGTCGCAGCATTCCGCGACCCGAAGGAGCTCCCGTCCGCCCCCGGCACAGCCGAAACCGGCCGGCTCGCCCCACTCGTCGGCCGGACCGCCCCACCACCGACGACACCCCGTCGCCCAGCAAGCCCATCCTCAGACGCAGCCCGCCGCCCACCAGGCCCAGCCTCCGCCGCAGCCCGCCGCCCAGCCAGACCTTCATCCGACGCGGCACGACGCCCAGCCAGACCTTCATCCGACGCGGCACGACGCCCGGTGGGCGCGTCATCCGGGGCAGCACGACGCCCGGCCACCCCGTCCTCGGGAGCCGCACGACGGCCGGTGGGAGCGTCATCGGGGGCCGCGCGACGGCCGGTAGGTGCATCGTCCGGGGCGGCACGGCGGCCGCGACCGGTGAATCCTTCGTCCTGGGCCGCGCGGCCGGTGAACTGCTCGTCGGGGGTGGCGGCGTGGCCACCACGGCGCGTTCCGGGTCCGTCGACCACCGCGTGGCTGCCCGTGGGCGAATACTCGGGGAAGGCCCCGGTGGCGTCACGACGGCCGAGGCGTCCCGGCGGGCCCTGCTCGGGATCCTGATGGCGCGCGGAACGACCCGGTGCACCGTCGTCGGGGCCCTGGTGGCGGCTCGCGCGACCGGACGGCGAGACCGGGCGTCCCGGCAACGGCTCGTCCGGGCCTGCGCCGTGGCGGCCCGCGGCGCGCGCGCCCTCGGGTGGCGTGTGCCGCACACCGGGAACCTGGGGTGCGTTACCCGAGGCGGGGACACCCGAAGCAGGGCCGACCGCCGGGTACGCCCCGGAGCGGTAACCCACCGCCGGATACCCACCCGATGGTCCCCCGACAGCGGGAAACGCACCGGACTGGCTCGGGTCGCCGGGCCCGCCGAATTGCCCCGGGTCGAGCTGACGACGTCCCTGACCCGGAACTTCAGGATCGGGGGCAGCCCGCCGGCCGACAGACTGGTCCCCCACAGCCCGTTCGCGGGC
The DNA here is from genome assembly GCF_016862215.1 of Winogradskya humida. GTDB lineage: Bacteria > Actinomycetota > Actinomycetes > Mycobacteriales > Micromonosporaceae > Actinoplanes > Actinoplanes humidus. The sequence continues at coordinate 13,789 of NZ_BOMN01000043.1, read as the reverse complement.
ACCACGCCGCCCCTGCACGCCTCCGCCGGTTTCCTGCTGCCCCGGACCTGCCACCGGCGGTCCACCAGGGACACCACCGGGCGCCACGCCACGCGGAACTCCTGCCACGCCCGGCACGGCAACGCTCGCAGCACCACGCGGCCCGGCACCACCGGGCTGAGGACCACTGACCGCACCACGGGCGTCCGGCCCACCACGCGCACCAGACACCGGACCGCTCGCTCCAGCACGCGCACCAGGACCACCGGGCACCTGGGCGCCCGCTGCACTACGAGATGGGGGACCGCCGGCCGCACCACGGGGATCCGGCCCACCGGAAACCTGGGCGCCGCGGGGGTCAGGGGCGCCGGGCACCTGGGCGCCGCGCGGATCAGGGGCGCCGGGTACGCCGCGCGGGTCAAGGCCGCCGGGGACCTGGGCGCTGGCTGCGCCGCGGGGGGCGAGGTTGCCGGGGACTGGGCCGGGTGCTGCGCCGCGGGGGGCTGGGGCGCCGCCGCGGGCGCCGGAGACCGGGCCGGTTGCGGTGGCGGGTGGGGTGGCGGCGCCTCGGGGGGCCGGGGGCATGCCGGGGGCGCCTCGGGGCGGGATGGATGCTGCCGCGCGGGCGCCTGTGACCGGTGCGCCTGGGGCTGTGACCGGGGGCGTTCCGGGGCGTGGGCGGGGGGACGGCTGGGGGCGCGGGGAGGGCTGGGGGTGAGCACCTTGTTGGGGGTGCGCAGGGGGTTGCGGGGTGGGGGCCGGGGCCGCTGCGGAGGGGGCCGGGGGGGCTGAGGTGGGCAGCGGGGGGAAGGGGTCGTCCTCGTCCGGGGTGTCGTCCGGGCCGGGGGCGGTGCGGCCGCTCTTGCTGAAGCGGCCTTCGCCGGGGGCTGTGCCTGGGCCGATGGCGGCGGCCTGCTGCTTGGCGGTGCGCAGGTCGTCGAGCCAGCCGGTTTCCTCGCCGGCGAGCGGTTCGGGCTCGACCGGCTCCGGGCGGCCGCGGCCGAACAACCGGCGGCTGCGGCCGGTCTGGTCGCTGCGCTCTTCGTCGTCGTCGGGCCGATCGGCACCGCGCCTGCTCACGGCTGGTCCTCTCCGGCGCTCACGCCGTTGTCGTCGCCCTTGCGCGCCCCACCGGGGGCACCCTGCGAAACCTCATCCGGGACACCTTCCGGAGCCCCGGGAGAAAGGGCACCGTCCGGAACCCCGGGAGAAAGGGCACCGTCCGGAACCCCGGAAGAAGGGGCACCGTCGGGCGCTGGGGCACCTTGCGGGGCCTCGGTAGAGCCGTCCTCCGGGATCTCGCGCGCGGCACCCGAGGGCGTCGCGGGAGAAGCGTCGTGCGGCACCTTACGCGGGCCGCGCCGCTTCCTGCTCGCGGTGGGAGCGCTTCCGGCCGAAGCGGCTGAAAGCCCGGTACTTCCGGCCACATCAGTCGCGGCGCCCGTTACGGCACCAACCGAACCAGCCTCACCCGATTCCTCCGGCGACGCCGAAGGAGATGCCGAAGGAGACGCTGAAGGAGATGCCGAAGGAGACGCCGATGATGCCGAACCGCTGGAAGAAGCAGACTCGGAAATAACCTGGCCGACCACAGGACCCGCCTCAGAAGCCGGGACAACCGCAGGAGCCGGGACCACCGCAGGAGCAGAAGACGCAGGAGCCGAAGGAGCGTCCGCGGGAGGTGCCGGGCGGGAAAAGCCGGCAGGGATGGGCGTGCCGCGAACGATGCGGCGCAACCGGGGGAGGCGGTCGGCGAGGGCCCGTTCGGCGCCGTGGTCGGTGGGGGTGTAGTACTCGGTGTCGGCCAGGTCGTCGGGGGCGTACTGCTGGCGGACGATGCCCTTGGGGTCGTCGTGGGGGTAGCGGTAGCCGCGGCCGTGGCCGAGGCCTTTGCTGCCGGGGTAGTGGGCGTCGCGGAGGTGTGCGGGGACGGAGCCGCCCTTGCCCGCGCGGACGTCGGCCATGGCGGCGAAGAGGCCGTTGGTGACCGTGTTGGATTTGGGGGCGGTGGCCATGTGGATGACGGCCTGGGCGAGGTTGAGGCCCGCTTCGGGGAGGCCGACCGATTGCACGGCCTGGCCCGCCGCGGTGGCGATGAGCAGGGCCTGCGGGTCTGCCATGCCGATGTCCTCGCTGGCGAAGATGGTGATGCGGCGGGCGATGAACCGGGGGTCCTCGCCGGCGACGAGCATGCGGGCGAGCCAGTGCAGGGCGGCGTCGGGGTCGGAGCCGCGCATGCTCTTGATGAAGGCGCTGATGATGTCGTAGTGGGCGTCGCCGTCGCGGTCGTAGCGGACGGCTGCCACGTCGACTGCTTTTTCGGCGGTGGCGAGGTCGATCTCGGGGGCGCCCTGGGCTTCCGCGGAGCCGGCCGCGGCCTCGAGGGCGGTCAGCGCTTTGCGGACATCGCCACCTGCGAGGCGTACGAGATGGTCCTCGGCTTCGGGGGTGAGGGTGACCGCACCGGCCAGGCCGCGCTCGTCGGTGACCGCGCGGCGGATGAGGCCCCGCACGTCGTCCTCGTCGAGGGACTGCAGGGTGAGCAGCACGCAGCGGGACAGCAGCGGGGAGATCACCGAGAAGTAGGGGTTCTCCGTGGTGGCCGCGAGCAGGGTGACCGTGCGGTCCTCGACGGCGGCGAGCAGGGAGTCCTGCTGGGTCTTGCTGAAGCGGTGGACCTCGTCGATGAACAGCACGGTGGGCGGGCCACCGTAGCGGCGGTCGCGGCGGGCCGTCTCGATGACCGCGCGGACGTCCTTGACGCCGGCGGTGAGGGCTGACATCGCGACGAATTTGCGATCGGTGGTGCCGGCGACGAGGTGCGCGATGGTGGTCTTGCCCGTTCCCGGGGGGCCCCAGAGGATGACCGACATCGGGGTGGTGCCGGTGACCAGCTGGCGCAGCGGGGCGCCGGGGGCGAGCAGATGTTTCTGGCCCACCAGCTCGTCCAGGGACACCGGTCGCATGCGCACGGGCAGCGGCGATCCGGGGTCGGGCCGGGTCAGGCTGGACTCCGCATCGGCCGGTGGCGCGGTGCGGACACCACCCGGCTCGTTCAGGGAGAAGAGTCCGTCGAATTCCATTGGCATCGACAGTACCGGGCCTCCGCCCGGTGCCTGAAATGCGCCATTCGTGCGGAACTCAGCGTGATCCAACGCACACGGAAAGACGCCGCCCTACCAGGACGACGCCTTCCCGAGAAGCGTTCAGCCGCGGCCGGGACGACGGCCGGAGAAACGACGGCCCGAGCCGCCGGAACCGTTGCGCGGGCCGCTGCCGATGCCGGCGAGGTAGAGCGAGAGGAGCAGCAGGCCGAGGGCCGCGAACGTGGGGAAGTTGAACAGGTCCGTGGTCTTCACGTCGAACAGGTCGAGCAGCAGGTAGATGCCGAAAACAACGGCCGCGGCGATCGCGAGCATTCGAGAGCCTCCATCGGGGGGTGAGAGCAGCTGAAACTGCTGGTACCCCCCTGGTGGTCACGGGTAAACCGGCTTCGGCACCACAGAAATAGAAGAAACCAGATAGAGGGGCGCGGCCACGGCCAGCACCACCGCACCGGACAGGAGCGCGGTGACCAGACCGGCGCCGGACGCGATCGAGGTGAGCACGACCAGGCCGAGTGCGCCGGCCGGCTGGGCGACCATCGAGTTGAGCGACAGCAGGCTCGCCCGGTAGGGACCCTCGACCTGCCGGTGCAACAGGGCATTGTGGACGGCGCTGCTCGCGCCGTGCACGGAGTAGCAGACGAGGTATGCCGTGATCACCCCGACCGGCCCGGCCAGCAACGCCATCCCGGCAACCGTCGCGCCCTGCACGAGCCGCAGCAGAAACCCTGTCCAGGGCGCGCCGACCCGCCGGCTGAGCAGCGGGATCAGGGCCGCGCCGACCGCCGACGCGAGCCAGCCGACCGCGCCGACCGGGCCCATCAGGGCGGAGGCCTCGTCCGTGCCACCCACGACGTCGGCGAGACGCACCGGCGTGAGGGTCTCGAACGCCACCATGCCGAAGCCCCAGAACAGTTCGACGGAGACCAGTGCGACGATCACCCGCGAGCGGCGCAGCAGTCCGACGGCGCCGGCGATGGCCGCGGGCACCTGGCGTACCGATGAAATGAGGGCGGCCAGACCACGGCCTGAACGGTCCTCGGTCATCAGCGTGGCGACGGCGATCAGCGAGACGACCTGCAGGGCCAGGGCGACCCAGACCGGCAGCGTCAGCGCGTCCACCGGCCCGATCGGACCGAGGGCGACCAGGCCACCGCTGAGCAGCGCACCGGCGCCGACGGCGACACCGAGCACCGCGCCGCCACGGCCGAGCCCGCTCTCGATGTCGGCGTTCTCATCGTCGGCGAGGGCACTGTCGACGTACCAGGCCTCGAGCGGGCCGCTGTCGAGCGCGCGGTAGACGCCCTGCAGCGCGTAGAAGACGACGAACAAGGCCACCGCGTCGGCCACGGTCAGCAGGGACAGGGCGGTGATCTCCACGACGCCGGCGAGCAGCAGCACCGGCCGGCGGCCGAGCGCGTCGCTGAGGCCACCGGTGGGCAGCTCCAGGAAGAGCACCACGAGACCTTGCAGCGCCGCCGCCGAGCCGTATTGCGCCAGCGTGAGACCACGGTCCAGCGGCAGCAGCGCGGAGAGCGGGATCAGCAGGCCGACCGGCAGCCAGCGCAGGGCGAGCAGGATCAAGAACCGACGGCGGATCATCGGGGTACGCCGTAAAGGTAGAAAAGCACCTGCCGCGCACCCTCACCCGGTGCGACCCCACGATAGCGCTCGATGACCGCGCCCAGCTCGTCGTTCATGGCCGCGAGCTGCTCCGCGTTGAGGTCGAGGATGTAGTCCGAGGACTCGGCCGCCGCCCGCCATTCCGCCGGCTCGCCGGGGCGGACCCGGCGCCAGGCCTCGACCTGCTCGACCAGCCGGGTCAGCGCGTAGCTGTCGAGCCAGTCGGAGGCCGCAGTCGCGTCCGGGTCACCGGCGAAGACGTCGCGCTTCCAGCTGCTCATGTCGTGGGCGGACCTCCACCAGCGCTCCCGGCCCTGCCCGACGGTGTCGTCCTCGGTCACCAGGCCGACGTCGGCGAGCTGACGCAGGTGGTAGCTGGTCGCCCCGGTGTTGGTGCCGAGCGCGGCGGCGAGCCTGGTGGCGGTGGCCGGCCCGTCGACCCGGAGCTGCCCGAGCAGCCGGGCCCGCAGCGGGTGCGCGAGCACCCGGATCTGCTTGCCGTCGAGGTGCACCGAAGTGGGTTCCATGAGTTGCACAATACTTGTGCACAGAAGTTGTGCAACCCTTCTGTGCAACTATGAGAGCCATGATCGAAGCGAGACAGGCCACTCGTGCGGACGCCCGGGAAGTGATGCGCCTGCGCAAGGTGATGCTGGAGTCGATGGACCGCGAGGTGGCCGACGGGCCCTGGCAGGACCGTGGCGCCGAGATCTTCGAGACCCAGCTGCTGGGGGACTCCGTGGGCGTCTTCGTGGTGGACATCCCCGACGGGCCGGGCCTCGCGGCCTGCGTCGTGGGCGCGATCGATCAGCGGCTCCCGAATCCGAACGACCCGGACGGCAGACGCGGGTACGTCTACAACGTCGCGACCGACCCCGCGTACCGTCGCCGTGGTTTCTCCCGGGCCTGCATGCAGGCACTGCTCGACTGGTACGCCCGGAGTGGCGTCACCGTCGTTGATCTGCGCGCCTCACCCGACGGGCTGCCGCTCTACGAGTCCCTCGGCTTCCGCCGCACCGCCGACCCCGCCATGCGCATCTACTTGACTTGAAGCTTGGTTCAAGGTGGACGGTGGCCGGATGACGCTCGACGAGGCTCTGACCAGGCTCCGCAACACCGGGCCCGAACGCGACGGCTGGCTCTCCAACCACGCCCCGATGGCGGTCGAGGCGCTCGCCCACCACGGCCACGACGCGGAGCTCCACCGATGGATCGACGGCTACCGGTCCCTGCTCGAGGAGGCGCCTCGCGGCATCGCACCGATCGCCCCCGACGAGTGGCGTGACCCGCTCGGCGACCCGGTCCGCACCGGCGACTGGATCAGCTTCTTCGACCGCGAACTCGGCCTGGCCCCATGGCGTGACGTGCTCGCCGTCTGGTGGCCGCGGCTCCTGCCGGGCATCGCGGCAGGGGCGACGCACGGCGTGATCCGGGTCGGCCACGCCGTGCGCGCCCTGCTCGCCCAGGAGACACCGGCGCGGGTCGAGGAGCTGGGACAGGGGCTCGCCTATTGGGCCGCCCGCTGGCAACCGCTCGTGCCCGCCGGGCGCGGACGGTTTCGCGGCAGGGATCCGCGGGCGGCGCTCGATGCCGTGCCGCGCGTACCCGATCAGCGGTTCGGGATCCGCAACCGCCTCGCCCAGCTCGCCACGCTCGAAGACTGGCCCGACGCCGCCGGCTCCGTGCCGGGAACAGGCAGCGTCGAGGTCCGGCTCCGCGCGATCGTCACGGCCGCGGTCCTCCGCTTCACCCCCTACGGGTACGGGAACCCGGTCATGCTCGTCCACTCGGCAACGGCGCCCGCGGCGGTCCTGCGTACCCTCCCGGCCCTGCCCGTCGCCCTGCACCCGGCGAGCCTGGCGGCAGCCTGGGCAGCGTCAGCCGCAGTCACCGCGGCCTACTCCCCCGCCACCCCCTCGCCGGACCCCGCCCCCTCGGCCACACCCGACGCGTTGCTGCAAGCGGCGATCGACTCGGGCGACGCGCACGCGATCAAGTTCGCGGACACCGCTCTCGAAACCTGGGAGCTCGACCCCGACCCCGGCTTACTCGCGGCCGGCCGGCGCGCCGTCCTCCTGTGCGTTTAGCAATTGTTTGTCAAGGTGATCGGCGTAGTTCTCGATGCCCGCTGCGACGTCGGTATCGCGGAAGATGTCGAAGATTCCGTAGTGCTCGAGAACGGTGAAGCCGACGAACTTGTAAGCGGCGCTGATGTTGAGCAGCAGGTCGTCCACGCCTTTACCTTCGAACAACACGCTGCCGGCGGTGCCGAACGTGCTCGCGGGGGCGTTCGAGGTGGTGGCCACGAAGAAGCCCCGGCCGTGCAGATGGCCACCCGTGCCGTATTGACGGGCCGGGTCGGCCGCGGTGCGCCCGTCGTTGTCGAGAAACTATCGCTGCACCTCGAGGTCCGGATCATAAAAATCCTCGATCGCGGTTTCGGTGATGTTGTGACCGCGATCGAGGAGATGCGTTTTCGCCCTCTCGGCCATCGCTTTGTTCAGGGCCCCCTCGGACCAGCCGGGGTAGGTCAGGTGCGCGTTGACGATGTGTACCTTCACAGGTGTTGATCGTTCGCGCTCGCCGCGGGCCGAGGGAGATCCCGGCTCCAGGGTTAATGCTGGTGACCCTCTCCGGTGCCGGCGCGGCTCTAGATTTGACGGCGTGGACAGCCAGAACGAGATCCGCGAGTTCCTCCTCTCGCGCCGCAGCCGGCTCACGCCCGAGCAGGCCGGCCTGCCGGATTTCGGCGGCCGTCGCCGCGTGGCCGGCCTGCGCCGCGAGGAGGTCGCGTTGCTCGCCGGGATGAGCCCGGAGTATTACGTACGCCTCGAACGCGGCAACGCGACCGGCGTGTCCGCGCAGGTCCTCGACGGCATCAGCCGGGCCCTGCAGCTCGACGACGCGGAACGCGCCCACCTCTACGACCTCGTCGGAGCCCAGTCCCGGCGCCGGCGTGCCCCGGACCGTCCCGACACGGTCCGCCCCGTCGTGCAGCAACTCCTCGACTCGATGCGCGACGTCCCCGCGTTCGTCCAGAACGGCCGCCTCGACATCCTCGCCACCAACCGCCTCGCCGCCGCCGTCCTCGCCCCCATGTACGAGCAGCGGCAACGCCCGGTGAACTTCGCCCGTTTCCTGTTCCTCGACCCCCACGCGGCGACGTTCCACCGCAACTGGGCCGACCTCGCGGCGCAGACCGTCGCCCTGCTGCGTACCGAAGCCGGCCGGGCCCCGCACGATCGCGGCCTCATCGAGCTCGTGGCCTACACAGCCGCCGACCAGCCCTCCGAGGACGGCCTGCGCCTGCTCGCGAGCTGGTCCGCAGCCGACCGGCTCTAAGCCAGCTTGAACAGCAGCGCCGTCTCCCACTTGTGCATGTCGGGCTGCTCGGCCGGGCTGGTCAGCAACACCTCCAGCCGGGCCACCCACACCTCACCCTCCGGCGTCGGCGTCATGTCCCACACCAGGCCACGGCGCTGCGCCCAGTCGAGCAGGCTCGCGGTCACCCCCATAAGCTCATCGGGATGCCCGACGTGGGTCACGGTCGCGTAGCGCCCCGCGGGCAGCACGTCGATGAATGTCGGCTCCTCGACCTCGATCGCCGCGCCCAGCGGGATCCCGGCCTCGACCACCAGCTCCGCGGACATGTCGATCGTGCGATACCGGAAGAACGGCGCCCCCGCGGGAGTCACACCCCGCTCCCCCAGCCACCCGAACATCCCCGGGAGATGATCCGCCACCCGGGCAAACTCGGTCATGGAGATCGACTCACGCCGCCCGGCATAGACCACCTCGGGCCGATCAACAATGGTGGGTTCAGCAAGCATCCCTCCACTATGAAGCCATCCCCCACCATTCACCCAGCCGACACAGAATCCGCCTCCCGCCCCTCCGGCCCGTCCTGCGACGAGATCGCCGTCGAAATGAGGGCCGCCGCCACCGGCTCGACCAGCACCGGCTCGTCCAGCGACCGGAGCCGCGGCGGCGCTGACATCCACGGCTTGAGATTCTGCAGAACATTCTCGTAGAAGTCGTCGATCGCCGCGATGAACGAGTCGATGAAGGATCCCCTCCCGGTGCCACGCTTGGTCCCCGCCGCCGACAACTGCGCCACCCGGAAAGCCCTGAGTTCCTTCGCCGGATCCCCGATGATCGCCGTCGGGGACTCCCGCACAACCCGGAGCAGTTCAGCATTCCCGGCGCCGCGCGAATGCATCGCGAAAGCCTCCAGCCGCAGCGAATCCGGGGCATTCTTCAACTGCCGGATGAGCCAGTTCACCCGGGTGGCGGGCCGGCCTTCCTTCGGCGCGTCGACATCGACCTGACAGGTGATCCGGCCGGCCCGCAGATCGGCGGTGACCAGCAACGGCCCGACCGCCCCCGGAATCTTCAGCCCGCCCGTCATCGTCCCGGTGGTGATCAGCTGTGTGGCCAGCCCCTGGGTGCGAGCCCCCGGGTCCGCGAGATCCTTGCGGCTCAGCGACGGCACCACCTCGATCCCCAGCCGCCGGCCGAGCTTGAGACACGCGAAACGGACCAGCGCATCGAAGCGCCCGGCAACCTCGGTCGCGGACGCGTCACCGGAGCGGAGTGTCCCCGCGTTTATCGCCTCGCGGGTCGGCACCCACGCGCGCCCCATGTCCTCGAACTCCATCGCCCCGGACCGCGGGTGTTCGAGATAGCGGATCAGCTCACCGAGGATCCAGGCCTGATCCGGATCCGCGACGCCGCGATACTCCTTCTGCATGACCGCCTCGGTGAGGATTCCGCTCCATGGCAGGTGATGCAGGGCGACTTTCTTGAGTTTCCGCTTGTCCACGGCGGTCGGATGCTGCCCGGCGATCGGCGGGATCTCGTTGGAGATGGTCACCAGCGCGTCGAAGTTGTGCTCCCGCGCGACATCGAGATAGCGCTCCAGCTGCTCGGCCTCCAGCTCGTTACCGCCGCTCTTGACCTCGACCAGGGCGGTCCACTGTCGCTGCCCGCGAACGACGCGGATGAGGCCGTCCGGGAAGCACTGCTTGTCCCCGTGCTGGAACGGGACCTCGATGAAGGTCTGCAGCGAACCCGCCGGAGCCACCATGGGCTGGACGATCGCCCTGCCGAACTCGCGGACCGAGCTCATGACCGCCAGCAGCGCCGACGTGGCCCGTCGTTCCTGTTCGGCGGCGCCGTTGATGCCGGAAGTGGGGATCAGGCGCGCGGTCAGCCAGGTTTCCTCGGACATTGATCACTCCTCGTCACGAAAGATGCCCGAAAAGTAACGCAGGGCTGGACGAGAAAGCAGATCGACCGTTCCGCCGAGCAACCAGGAAAGAGGACCCGCGTGACCGAGCACCACCGACTGTCGGCCTATGGGATCCGGCTGGGGGATGGGGTGGGACATCACCCAGTTGCGGCGCCTCGGGAGGGTGGGGCGGGTCGTTGGTAGGGGGTAGGGCGTCGATGTGTGGTGGTTGTCTGCGAGGAGGAACGATGACCGGTGAGCCGGCTGGGGATGCTCAGGCTCGGGTGTGGTGGGTGATGATCGCGGTGGGGGCGCTGGTTTTTCTCAGTGCGGCGGGGGTGCTGGCGACACGGTTATGGATTCGCTGATCGGGCGGAGGGGGGTTGTCAGCAGGGTCGTGGCCCGGGTGCTGTCGAGGCGGATATCCAGGGGGCGGTTGCCCAGGCCGGACTCGGCGACGGTGCAGGTGGGGATGGCGGCGGGGTCGAGGCCGTGGGTGGCGGCGGTCAGGCGGCCCAGGTCGGCTCGGCTCATCGCTTGCGGGCCGGCGACGTTGATCACGCCGGTGTAGTCGGTGGTGGCGAGTTCGAGGATCGCGGCGGACAGGTCGATGGCGTCCAACGGGCAGCGGATCTCGTCGGTGAAGAGGGCTCCGGTGCGGGTGCCGCGGGCTAGATCCAGGGCGAAGGCCGTCTGTTTGCTTCTGGCGTCACCCGTGATCAACGAGGTGCGGACCAGGATTGCCGTCGGGGTGATGGCCGTGACCGCGGTTTCGGCTGCCGCTTTGGCCGCGCCGTACGCGTAGATCGGGGTGGGTGGCTCGTCGTCGCCGTACGGGGTGGGGCGGCCCGCGTGGACGGCGTCGGACGACACGTGGATCAGGCGGGCGCCCGTTGCGGCAGCGGCCAGGGCGACGTTGGCGGCTCCGTCGGCGCAGGTGGCCCATTCGGTGGCCCGGTAGGCGGCGTTGACGATGAGCTCTGGGCGTACTGAAAGGATCAGGGCGTGGACCGCGAACCTGTCGCGGATGTCCAGGGGTGACCAACCGGTTGCCGCCGTGGTGGCCGTGCCGGAGACCTCGCTGCCGGCCGCCGACGCGAGCCGGACCACCTCAGAACCGAGGTGACCGCTCGCGCCGACGACCAGCGTGCGCATGGGTCAGTTCGAAGGCTCGACCGGGACAGCCACGCCGTCCGTGCCGGGGGTCCCCGCAACGGCCTTGGGCTTGGCGTCGATGCCGGCCTCGAGACGCTGCTGGGTGGTGATGGCCGTGGGGGCCGTGGTCAGCGGGTCGTAGCCGCCGCGGGTCTTGGGGAACGCGATGACCTCGCGGATCGACTCGTTGCCCGAGAGCAGCATGCAGGTGCGGTCCCAGCCGAGGGCGATGCCGGCGTGCGGGGGCGGGCCGTACTTGAACGCTTCGAGCAGGAAGCCGAACTTGTCCTCGGCTTCCTCCGGGCTGATGCCGAGCAGGTCGAAGACCCGGCTCTGCACGTCGCCGCGGTGGATACGGACGGAGCCGCCGCCGATCTCGTTGCCGTTGACCACGATGTCGTACGCGTAGGCGAGCGCCTTGTCGGGCGCCTCCTCGAACGTGGCTTCCCACTCCTCGTTCGGCGAGGTGAAGGGGTGGTGGACAGCGGTCCAGCCGCCGTCGTCCGTCTTCTCGAACATGGGAGCGTCGACGACCCAGCAGAACGCCCAGGTGGACTCGTCGATCAGGCCGGAGCGCTTGGCGATCTCGATGCGGGCCGCGCCGAGCAGCTCCTGCGCCTCGCGCCGCTCGTTCGCCGCTGCGAAGAAGATGGCGTCACCGGGCTTGGCATCGACTGCATCCGCGAGACCGGACAAATGCGACGCGGAAAGGTTTTTGGCGACCGGCCCGCGCGGCTCTCCGGTCTCGGAGTCGAGGACCACATACGCCAGACCGCGGGCGCCGCGGGCCTTGGCCCAGTCCTGCCAGCCGTCGAGCTCCTTGCGGGTCTGCGAGGCGCCACCCGGCATGACCACCGCGCCGACGTAACCACCGGCGGAGATCGCACCGGCGAAGACCCGGAATTCAGTGCCGGAGAGATACGCCGTCAGCTCGGTCAGCTCGACCCCGTAACGCAGGTCGGGCTTGTCGGAGCCGTAGCGGTTCATCGCGTCGGTCCACGTGATCCGCGGGATCGGGGTCTGGACCTGGTAGCCGGCGAGCTCGCCCCACAGCTTGGTGACGAGCTCTTCGCCGAGCTCGATGATGTCCTCCTGGGTGACGAAGGACATCTCGATGTCGAGCTGGGTGAACTCGGGCTGCCGGTCGGCGCGGAAGTCCTCGTCGCGGTAGCAGCGCGCGATCTGGTAGTAGCGCTCCATGCCGGCGACCATCAGCAGCTGCTTGAACAGCTGCGGGGACTGCGGCAGGGCGTACCAGGTGCCGGGCTGCAGGCGCACCGGGACCAGGAAGTCGCGGGCACCCTCGGGCGTCGACCGGGTGAGGGTCGGCGTCTCGATCTCGTTGAAGTCGCGGGCGTGCAGCACCTCGCGGGCGATCTGGTTGGCACGGCTGCGCAGCTTGAGCGCGTTGGCCGGGCCGGAGCGCCGCAGGTCGAGGTAGCGGTACTTCAGCCGCAGGTCGTCGGACGCGGTGATGGTGTCGTCGACGGGCAGCGGCAGCGGCGCGGCCTCGGACAGCACGACCAGCTCGCTGGCGACGACCTCGATCGCGCCGGTGGCGAGCTCGGGGTTGTCGTTGCCGTCGGGGCGCGCGGAGACCTCACCGGTGACCTTGACGCAGAACTCGTTGCGCAGCGCGTGCGCGTCCTCCTCGCGGAGGACGACCTGCACGATCCCGGAGGCGTCACGCAGATCGACGAAGATCACGCCGCCGTGGTCGCGCCGGCGGGCCACCCACCCGGCGAGCGTCACCGTCTGGCCGGCGTGTTCCGCCCGGAGGCTGCCGGCTTCATGGGTACGGATCACGGAAAGCTCTCCTCAATCAGGGACACAGGACGCATCGGTCATTCTGTCAGGTGCGCCTCACCCGCGACTCAAAGGGCCAGCAGCGATTAGAATCCGACTGTGCCAGCACGAATGACGTCTGAATCCGCCACGTTTGATCGGCTGGATCGGCAGATCCTCCATGGGTTGCAGCTCGCCCCGCGAGTGCCGTTCGCCCGCCTCGGTGCCGTGCTCGGGGTGTCCGAGCAGACCGCGGCGCGGCGTTACCAGCGGATGCGCACGCTCGGGATCGCTCGGGTCTTCGGCGCCGTCGATCACGCCCGCCTGCCCGGCGCCGCGACCTGGATGGTGCGGCTGACCTGCCGCCCCGGCACCGCCATGCCGACGGCCGAGGCCCTGGCCCGGCGGCCCGACACCAGCTGGGTGATGGTCGGGGCCGGGGGCGCGGAGCTGACCACCAGCATCGCGGCGGTGGCCGGGCAGCAGGGGTTGCTGCACCATCTGCCCCGGGCCGCCAATGTGCTGTCCGTGAGCGCGCATCAGATCCTGCATCGCTTCGCCGGGCGGGGTGAGGCCGACTGGATCGCGGGGGACGATCGCCTTGACGACGACCAGCGACGCGAGTTGATCACACCGCTGGAAGAGGTCACGATAAATATAGACATGTCGCAAGAGGACGAGCCTCTCATCAACGCCCTCGCGCACGACGGCCGGGCCAGCTTCGCCGCCCTGGCCGACGCCACCGGCTGGACCCAGCGCCGGGCCGCCTCGCGCCTGAACGCCCTGACCGCCGCGGGGCTTCTCCGCTTCGACGTCGACACCTCGGCCACCGCGCTCGGCTTCCACGCGGTGGCCCACCTCTGGTTCACCGTCGCCCCCGCCGACCTCGCGAGCGTCGGCGCCCGCCTCGCCG
>NZ_BOMN01000042.1 GCF_016862215.1 Winogradskya humida | reverse complement strand
CCCGCCTCGCCGATCACCAGCAGCTGGCCTGGGCCGCCGCGGTGACCGGCTCGGCGAACATCGTCGCGGTCGCGCTGAGCACCGACGCCGCCGCGCTGTACGACTACCTGACCACGGAGGTCGCCGCGATCCCCGAGGTGCGCAACTGCGAGACGGTCCCGGTGTTAACGCGCGTCAAGCAGGCTGTCTCGCTCGTCGACAACGGGATTCTCCGCGGCCCGCTTGCGTGACGGAGAAGGGACGAGCACCAGGACGGCGATGCCGCCGATGATGCCCGCGACCGCCGCGACCAGGAAGCCCGCGTCAAGACCGGCGACCGCCGCGGCACGCAGGACGGCGTCGACCGCGGACCGGCCGGCGTCCGGGACAGCCGCGAGGATCTTGCCGGCCTGCCCGGCGGCGAGCCCGTGCGCGGTCCCGGCCGGATCGGCGACACCCTTGTCGGCGAGGTGATCCTGGGTGCGGGACGCGAAGACCGTGCCCAGCACCGCGATGCCGATCGCGAAGCCCAGCTGCCGCGCGGTCGTGATCGCCCCGGCCGCCATGCCGCTGCGCTCCCGGGGCACCGCGGCCATCGCCGAGTCGGCCAGGGTGGGCATGACCAGGCCGACGCCCATGCCGATGACCGCGTAGCCGGCGATCAGGGCGGGCCAGCTCGAGTCCGGGCCGAGCAGCAGCGCGCACAGCGCCGACCCGGCACCGATCAGCAGCATGCCGCCGCCGATGATCAGCCGCGGCGACCGGCCGTGCAGCTTCGACCCGACGATGCCCGACACCACGACCGAGACCAGCGACATCGGCAGCCCGGTCAGCCCGGCCTGGATAGGTGACAGCCCGGTGAGCGACTGCAGCCAGATCGAGGTGTAGGTGAAGGCCGCGAACGCGGCCACGTTGACCAGCAGGGCCGCGATCAGGATGCCGGCCAGGGACCGGTTGCGCAGCAGACCAAGATCCAGCATGGGGTACGCCGACCGCCGCTCGACCAGCACGAAAGCGATCAACGCGAGCCCGCTCAGCACGAGCAGCCCCCACGTCGGGAACGCGGTCCAGCCCTCGTCGTTCGCCCGGATGACGGCGAGCGTGAGCGCAGTAGCCGCGACCGTGAACGTGATGGTGCCGGGCACATCGAAACGGCCCCGGCGCTCACCGTGATCGGGCTTGAGCACGGTCAGCGACAGCACCACCGCGGCGATACTCAGCGGCAGGTTCACCAGGAAGATCCAGCGCCAGTTCAGCCCTTCGGTGAGCAACCCGCCCAGGATCGGGCCGACGGCGGCGGCAGCGCCGGAGACGCCACCCCAGACGCCGTACGCGACCCCGCGCTCCCGCCCCTGATAAGCCCCGTTGAGCAGCGCGAACGTCGTGGTGAACATGGCGGCGGCGCCGATGCCCTGCACCACCCGGGCAGCGATCAGCGTCCCGGGCCCGGTGGACAGCCCGCAGGCGAGCGAGGCCAGCGCGAAGACGACCAGCCCGCCGATGTAGAGCCGCCGGTGCCCGGAGAGGTCCCCGAGCGCCCCGGCGCCGAGCAGCAGCACCGCCAGTGACAGGGCGTAGCCGTCGACGACCCATTGCAGGGCCGTGAACGACGTGTGCAGGTCCAGCGCCATCTGCGGCAGAGCGACATTCACAATGGTGACGTCGATGAGCAGCATGAAGGTGCCGAGGCAAACCGTGATGAGCGGCCACCACTTACGCATGGCATTTCTCCTGACTGTGTGTGACCGCCTCACCATCCCCGACGGATGAGCGGGGCACCAGCCAAGTCGCCTCGCGTGTCGTAATCCGCCAGATCAGGGCGCGGAGGCTACCGAATCCGCCACGTACCAGCCGTCGGTCAGGACCGGGACCACGTCGGCGACACCAGCCTGCGCGGCGACGTCGACGTCCTCGGGAAAACCGTATTCTCGCAGCTCAATACCGCCTCTGCAGGCCCGCATGGCGGTGGTCAGGCCCGATTCGACCTTGTCGTACGCGGCCAGCGCGGCGTCCGCTTCCGGGGACAACTCGAGCGCTCCCCCGCGTACCAGATGATGCAGGAAGGACCCCGCACCCCAGAGGTCCTCGACCGCCGGGCGCAACGACCCGTCCGGCCAGCGTTCCCCCGCAGCGACCACCGCGATGCTCTGACCCTCCCGCAGTCGCTCGCGACTCCACCGCGCAGCCGCAGGCGCGTTACGCAGCGAGACCCCGATGATCGTCGCGTCACTCTCCGCCAGCTGCGCCGAGATCGTCGCACCGTTCGGGGAGGGCAGCACCAGCCGCTCGATCCCCGCGCTGCCCATGATGGTCGCCGGCGAGAGACTGACCACTCCCGGTTCCTTGCGGCCCACCGCCAGGGTCGCGTCATGCCTCCGCGCGAACTCCTCGGCACTGGCATCCCGCCAGGGATAGGGCCGCACGGCGATCCCCCGCTCGACCGCGACGGTCAGCGCCGTGGTGAACGACAACACATCGACCACCGCAACAATGTCCGCCCGCGGTGCCAGCAGCCGGGCACCGGCCGGCCCCCACTCGAAATCGGCTCTCATTCGTCCAATCTTCGCAGCGCGGCCAGCACCTCCGCGTGACGCCCGGCTTGGTAACCCTCCGCAGGCGCCTCGCCGAGAGCCAGCACTCCGTGCGTGATCTCGTAGGTGATCCGGTAAAGCAGCACCTGCGTCGCCGTCTCCCGCCACTCGCCGGAGTGCCCGGCGCTCGGCCGGTGCCCCAGCTCGGTGATCGTGAACCAGGCCGGGAAAAGCGCATGCGTCTCCACCGCGATGTCCACCCGCCGCCGCAGGTGCGCGCTGAGGTCGGCGACAACATCCCCGCCCCGCTGCACCCGGTAGGCCTCGTGCAACTCGGCGTCGCGCCGCAGTCCCGCCTCGGCACGCTCGAGCTCCCCGGACTTCGCAGCCAGCTCGCGCTCGGTCGTGCGGAACTGTCCCCAGTGGAGCCTGTAGGCAGCCGCAGCCTTACGGAAGGCACGACTCCTGACCGTCGCGCCGGCAAGCAGACGGCTGGCCTCGAACGCGCGCGCCCGGCTCTCCGCCGCCCGCCGCTCCCCCTCCGTGTACGCCGTCAGCACAGCCTCGAGCTCACCCCGCCCCGCGTCGTCCAGCATCGCGGCCTTGAGCTGCTCGGCGGCCCGCACCTGGGCAACGAGCCGGGCCAGCTCGTCCGGAACGACGTCCAGGTCGACGGGCTGCACCCCCTGCTCCAGCCGCAGCCGGCCCTCCAGCAGATGAACCTCACCCGCCAGCCGCGCGATGGCCTGCCGCGCACCCTTCAGCTCACCATCGGTCTGCCGGCGGATCTCGTCGTACGCGTCGACGATCTGGGCCAGCTGGGCATCCCGCGCGTCAACCCTGCCGACCAGATCCTGGTAACGGGTCTCGGCGGTCTCGGCGGCCTGCTTGTGCTCCTGATCGAGCTGGCGGCGCATCGTGTTCATCTTGCGCTGGAACTCGTTGCGCAGGGCGTCACTCACCCGGAGCAGGTCGGCCGGGGTGTCAGTGCTGCTGGTCATCGACCCCTCCGCTTTCTTTTGGGCATAGCCGTGAGCCACAGTCCGACGGCCGCGGCGAGGATGACCGCCGCGGCGACGAGACCGGGCGACGCCAGCACCCGGACAACGACCAGCAATGCGACGACCAGGGCGACCAGCACCAGGATGAGCGCCGCCAGCCGCCGGAACCGGGCCGCCCGCGAAGCCGCCTCGTCCAGCACGACCATCAGCTCGTTGGTGGCGTCGAACACCCGCCCCTCATCACCGTTTCCCTGCCCCAGAAGCTCATGCCGGGAGACCAGCTCCCGATGCCGTTTCCCGATCCTGTCCCGCAGATCAGCGCCCAACGCCCACCATCCAAGTAACGCAAAGCGACATTCACCGCACTGAGTGCTACAGAAACTCTACGGCCTCGGTGAGAGGGGTCAATCCCACGGAAGGGTCCAGCGCATTGAGCACCCCTGCCAACCGTTTCTCCTCCCCGATGAAGTGCGTCTCCAGCACCGCGGCAAGCCCATCCAGCTCCTGCCCCAGCTTTACGGAATCCCCCACCAGGTCGTTCAACCGCCCCAGAATGGAGGCGATCACCACATGGTCACGCTCAAGCTCGTCCAGAAAGGACCGCAGCTCGGGATGCCGGCCCGCCAGCACCGGGAAAACCTCGCGGTCCTCATCCACATGATGCCTGGTCACCGCGGTGCAGAAGGAAAGACAGAACACCGCGAGCTCATCGTCGGGCACCACCCCGTCGCGCAGATCCGCGAGCATTTCACGCAAGCTGAGATGCACTTCCACAAGCTGATTCCCGTACGCGAGAAAGCGCGCGTACTCCCCTGACATCTCCAAGGAAATCCCCTTGGCCCCACGCCTCCATGCCCACGGCGGCCTCCGAACCGGGCGCACTGCGACGCTCCCGCCATCCGACCAGCAAACAACGGCGACCGTCAACCCGAACCCCACTCACGGGTGATGCTCGCTTTCCGGTGGCCGGTTACTCAGAGGCGTTCCGCCGGGCGTCGTGGGAGGGTGGGGGGATGATCACTACGGAGTGGGAAGAGCGGGTGACCGCGGCTTGGGCCTCGATGGAGGAGCGGTCTGAGGCGGAGTTTCTGATGCTGATCGAGGAGCTGGTGAAGGAGCTTGATCCGGAACATCCGGTGGGGCTGTTCGAGCGGGCGTGTTCGCTCGACTCGACCGGGCACAGTGATCTCGCGGTTCCGCTCTATACGCAGGCGATCGAGCTGGGGCTGACCGGGTATAGGCGGCGGCGGGCTTCGATTCAGTTGGCTAGTTCGCTGCGGAATGTCGGTGACCTGCAGCGGAGTGTTGCCATTCTGGAGGCGGAGCGGGAGCTGCCCGCGGATGAGCTCTCCGACGCGGTGGCCGCGGTGCTGGCGTTGGTGCTGACCGATGCGGGGCGGGAGCGGGAGGCCGTGTCGATTGCCGTGGGGGCTTTGGCTCCGCATCTGCCGCGGTATCAGCGGTCGATGGCGAACTATGCGCGGTTGCTGGTGGAGCCTGATCCCGCCGCTGATCCTGAGGCTGATGTGCGGTCCTGATCGTGAGTTTCAGCGCGTACGCCAGGCATGTGAGGGATCCGGGCCTGCCGTTTCGGCATCGGGTTTCGGCGTTGCGGTCGTGTGTGCAGATCTACCATCCGATCGGGTTCCATGCGTCGCTGGGGTTTCTGGAGGAGTTGGCCGGGGCGTTTCAGCGGGACGAGGCCGCACTGCTCCGGGCGCTCGAGGTGCTGTCGGCGAGCCGGGCCGGGTGGCAGGCCGAGATTCGGCGGTACAGCGAGCGGCGGCGGGTGGAGAAGCGGCTCGGGCGGCGGGCGCCGCGGGCCGGGGAGTTGAATCCGAACGGGCGGCCGCCGGTGTGGTTCGGCGCGGAGCTGCGGGCTGAGCTGTACTCGCTGGCCTATCGGCGGCGGGAGACGGGCCGCGAGCGGGCGGAGGTGTGGAGCGACCCGGACGTACGGGAACTCGACGCCGCCCTGGCCGCCTGCTTGACGGCGGGCTCATCGGGTGCGGCGGCCGAAGCGGCGGCGGGCGGGGCCGCGGTAGGGGGAGACGAGCAGCGCCGGGCCCTGGTTGATGCGCTGGAGAGACTGCAGCGCCGCGTTGGCCAGGACCCGGACTTGGCTCATTTCTGTCGCGACCTGATGTGGATCGCGCGGCTGGTGGTTCAGGCCCCGGTGTAGAGGACGGCGTCGATTTCGATGTCGAAGCCGACGAGGGCGACCGGCAGCGTTGTGCGTACGGGGAGATTGTCGCCCTTGATGTATTCGGGGTAGATCTTGTTGAGTTCGGGGAAGTCGGCGAAGTCGCGCAGGTAGACGCCGATGCGGACGGCGTCGTCGAGGCTGGCGCCCGCGGCCTCGGCGGTTGCGGCCAGGTTTTTGAAGGCGGCGTGGGCCTGGTCGGCGAAGGAGCCGGTGACGCGGGTGCCGTCGGGGAGGGCGGGGATCGCGCCGGCCAGGTAGATGGTGTCGCCGGCGATGACGGCGTGGGAGTACGGGCCGCCGGCGGGGGCGGCCTTGTCGGTGATGATGGCGCGCTTCGGCATCAGGAACTCCTCGGGAATTGTTCGGCCAGGTCCTCGGCGCCCACCAGGGGGGCCGAGAGCAGGGTGCGGATGTCATTGTCGCGGCGGGTCAGGGCGGCGCGCTGGGCTTCGGTGAGCGGGATCCATGACGGTGGCGGAGCCGGCAGGCGCGGAGGCAGCAAGGTGCCACCGACGTACGTAGCCTCGTTGATCAGCCGCAGCGGGGCGTGACGGACCTGACGGTGGGCGTCGACAACCTCGAACGAGCCCTCTTCCACGCGGAAGACGGCCAGGTCCGCGGGGGCGCCGACCTCGATGACGCCGCCGGGCAGCCCTAGGGCGCGGGCCGGGTGGACCGTGGCCGCGTCGATCGCGTCGGGCAGGGGCAGGCCGACGGCGATGAGCTTCATGATCGTGGTGGGTAGGTCAAAAACCGGGCCGTGCAGCGAGCGTGCGTGGAGATCGGTCGAGATTGTGTACGCCCGGAGCCCCGCCCCCAGCTGCCCCTCCGCCACGTCGAACGCGAACCCGCCCGACCCGTGACCGATGTCGAACAGCACCCCGCGCCCGTAAGCTTCGGATGCGGCATCCCCGAGCGGCGCGGCGATGCCTGAAGCGCAATGCGTCACGATGTCGCCGGGCCGCAGCAGCTCCAGAACCGCCGACACTGCGGGCGGGGCGGCACCGATGTGGACCATGACCGGCACATCGCAGGCCGACGCGGCGGCCAGGCCCCGGCGCAGGGGTTCGACGCCGTTGTCGCCGACGGTTTCGCGGTCGATGCGCACCTTCACGCCGTGGATCAGGTCGCGGTTGGCCTGGATCGTGTCGATGGCCAGCGCGACATCGCAATTGGCCAGGTCGCGGCTCTCCCCGGTGCGCCCGGCGAGCCCGACGGCGGAGATGTTGAGCAGCGCGGGCACCCGGACGGCCGCGGCATCGGCGACCCTGCGCAGCCCGGAGAGGGTGTACGCCCCGGCGGATCCGGCGTCGACCCAGGTGGTGACGCCGGTGTACCAGGCGATGGGGTCCGGGTCGATCCCCCAGTAGCCGGGCCCGACGTGGGTGTGCAGGTCGACCAGGCCGGGCGTGATCACCAGGCCGGACAGATCGGACGAAACTTGGCCGGACAGGCCGGGGCCGATGGAGGCAATATGTCCGCTATGGACAGCAAGGTCGGTGACACCATGACCGTGAACGGTGCCACCCCGCAGAACCAGGTCGTAGATCATCAGACCGGATCCAGGGCTGCGCTGATGGCCGGGCCCAGGGCAGAGGTGACGGCTGGGTCGAGGGCCGCGGTTACGGCCGGGTCCGGGGCGTCGGTGATGGCCGTATCGAGGGCGGCGGTGATGGCGAGGCGGTAGAGCCGGGTCGGGCGGCCCTTGCGGTGGACCTGTGAGCTGCCGTCGTCGATCGCGAGCCGCGACCCGCTGAGTTTGCGGATCAGCCGGCGCCCGCTCGGGTCGGTGATGCCCAGCGAGCGGGCGAGGTCGCCGGGTGAGACCGGGCGTCCGCCGAGGCTGCGTTCGATCGCCGCGAGCCGGGACAGGGTGGCCGGGCTCAGCCCGACCCGGGCGGCGAGGGCCTCGATGCCGCCGTGCTCGCGGTAGGTGTAGGTGAGCGGCACCCCCGAGGCACCCATCGGGCCGATCATCATGCCGTTGTCGGAGATCAGGTACGCGCCCGGATCGGCGTCCTGCTCGGCACGTGCGGCGGCCCGCTCGGCGAGGGCGACGCAGACCCGGGCGGAGTCCCCGATGCCGAAGCCGGCCACCGCCCGGATGCCGAGGGAGTCCCGGATCTCGGCGAGGACGGGCAGGCCGACCCATTGATGGGTGATCGCCTCGAACAGGGCCGCGTGGGCGAACACGACGACCCCACGACGCCCCCGGTTGTCTATCCACGCGTCGGCGAACTCGGGCGTGTTCATCAGCAGGTGCTGCAACCCGACCCGCGACCGGTCCAGGTCCGAGCCGTCCTCAGGCTTGACGAACGGGGACGCGACCAGGAAGACACCGGCGGCGAAGCGCTGACCGTCGGCCTTCTTGTTGCGTACGCGCAGAGCCAGCTCGTGCAGATCCGCCCGGATGGTCCCCGGCGTCGCCAGCGCGTTCAGGACAGCCACCTGCCCGTCCAGCGCAGCGGCCACCCCGGTGCGCACACTGATCACATAGGACGCCCCGGTGGCGGCCACGCGGTCCCGGTGGAACGCGACGACATCGGCGATCGACTGCGACGGGTCGAACGGCTGGCAGGCGATCAGCGACCGGTCCAGGTCGAGCGCGGTGGCGACCTCGTCGACGGTCTCCTGGGTGAACGTGTCGATGCTGACCGGCGTCGCGGGCCAGCCGTTGCCGCGGGCCCGGGACCAGGCGAGGGCCAGGTCGAGCGCCGCCGAGCGGGTCACCGTGACGGGCAGGGCGGGCGGGAGCAGGTCGCGGCTCCGGGCGTACGGAACCAGGCCCAGCAGGAGCCCGTCCAGGGTCTGGTCGCGCAGCAGAGCGGCCACCCGGTCGCGGATCTCGTCCTCGCGCTCGTAGACCGCCCACGCGAACGTCACTCCGGTGAGGGTGCGCGCGGCCTCGGCGAACCGGGCACGATGGCCGGCATGGCACACCAGGCCGATCACCATCAACGCTCCCAACGTTCGTAAGTGGTTCGTAGTAGCTTCCACACAATGCGCGAAGTCAGTCTGACGGTCAACCCTGAGGAGTGCGGACCATGATCCCCGACGAAATCATCGACTGGCGTACCAAGGGCTTCTGGATGCCGGAAGGCCAGGTCAAGGCGAGTGAGTTCGCCGCGGCAAGGCACAACCTCTTCGACGGTACGTTCACCTGGCCGTTGCTCGTCGTGCGGGACTCCGCCGTGCGCGCGAACATCGCGACGATGGCGGCCTACGCCCAGCGGCACGGCTTCTCGTTCGCCCCGCACGCCAAGACGTCGATGGCGCCGAGCCTGCTCGAAGCCCAGCTCAACGCGGGTGCATGGGCGCAGACCGCGGCGACCGCGAGCCAGGCGCTGGTGCTGCGCAAGCTCGGCGTACCCAGAGTGATCATTGCCAACGAGGTGCTCGACCCGACCGCGCTGCGCTGGCTGTCGCAGGAGTCGAAGGCGGGCTGGGACGTGTTCGTGCAGGTCGACTCGGTGACCGGGGTCGAACGCGTCGCGGCGGCCGGCGGGTTGAAGGTCCTGGTCGAGCTCGGTCACCACGGCGGGCGCACGGGCTGTCGTACCGTCGAAGAGGTGGTGGGGGTCGCCCGGGCAGGTGCGAATGTCGTCGGGGTGACCGCTTACGAGGGGGCACTGAAGACGGCGGCCGAGGTCGACGAATTCCTGGCCACACAAATCGAGGCGCTGCGGGCGATCGCCGGTCTACTGCCCGGGGAAGTCATTATTTCCGCAGGTGGCAGCGCCTGGTTCGACCGTGTGATCAAGGCCTTCGAGGGGCTCGAGATCGAGGGGCACACCGTGCGGACGGTGCTGCGCAGCGGCGCGTCGGTCACCCACGACGAGGGCTTCTACCAGGACCGTACGCCGTTCAACCGGGTCGCCGCCGAGGGTTCGCTGACCGCGGCGCTGGAGATCTACGCGCAGGTGCTGTCCACTCCGGAGCCGGGGCTCGCGATCGTCGGCATGGGCAAGCGCGACGCACCGTTCGACGAGGGCCTGCCGACGACCACCGCAGGCGAGGTCTTCAAGATGAACGACCACCACACCTATGTACGCAGTGACTCGCTGAACATTGGTGACCTGGTGCGTTTCGGCCTGTCACACCCGTGCACGGCGTTCGACAAGTGGCGCTTCATCCCGGTCGCCGACGATTCCGATGTGGTCGTGGATGTCCTGCATACGTACTTCTGATATCCAGATTTAACGATCTCGAAGGGTTGACGGGCGGAGGCCGCAGCCGCACTCTGAGGGGCACCCAAGCAACGAACCACTTACGAACATAGTTCGTCTGGAGTGCCCCCATGAAGCTGCGCCTGGCGACGGCCGCCGCCCTCGCCCTCACGCTGACCGCGTGCGCCCCCTCGACGTCCACACCCCGCACCGCGCCGTCCGACGGCGGCGCGCGCACCGGCACGCTCAAGGTCTGGCTCTTCGACGAGCCGAACCGCGCCCCCAAGGAGAAGGTCGTCAACGAGGCGGTCGCCGAGTTCACCGCGGCCCACCAGGACACCAAGGTCGACATCGCGTACATCGCGGTCGACACCCGCAGCGAACGCTTCAAGGGCGCGTTCAACGACCCGGCCAGCGCCCCCGACGTCGTTGAATACGGCAACACGGATCTCCCTGAGTACGCCGCCGCGGGCGGGCTCGCCGACGTCGGCCCGGCCGTCACCGCGTGGTCCGAGGGCGCGGATCTCAGCCCCGACGCCAAATCCAGCGCGACCTACGAGGGCACCCTGCTCGGCGTCCCCTGGTACGTCGGCGTGCGCGCGCTCTACTACCGCACCGACATCTTCCAGGAGCTCGGGCTCAAGGTGCCGACCAGCATCGCCGAGCTGACCACGGCGGCGCGCACGGTGCGGGCGAAGAAGCCGGAGCTGTTCGGGGTGGCGGTCGGGGGCAAGTACACGTACGCCGCGATGCCGTTCGTGTGGGACGCCGGCGGGGACATCACGTCGCTGAACTCCGCGCAGTCGCGGGCGGGGCTCAAGGCGTACACGGATCTGATCGCTGACAACAACTGCCCGCCGCAGCAGTGCGCGGACCTGACCGGCGGAAAGACAGTTGATCTGTTTGCGAGCGGCAAAGCCGCGATGGGCATCCTGGGTAACTTCAACCGCGCGGCCGTCGACGCCGGGGCGGCCAAGGGCAAGTACGCCGTCGTCCCGCTGCCCGGCAGCAAGCCCGGCTCGATCGCACCCGCGTTCGCCGGCGGCAACAACCTGGGCATCATGAAGAACAGCCAGCGGCCCGCTCTCGCCGCGGACTTCCTCACCCTGCTCGCGGGCAAGAAATACCAGTCCGAGATGTACGACGCCATGGGCAACCTGCCGACCCTGAAGTCCGCGAGCGCCGTGGTCGCCGCGAAGGACAAGTTCGTCGAGCCCTTCATCACCACCATCTCGAACGGCACGAAGTTCGTCCCGCTCGACCCGGGCTGGGGCAAGATCGACGCCTCCGCCGTGCTGCCCACGATGATCGAGAAGGTCGCCACCGGGAAGTCCACCGTCGAGCAGGCCACCGACGAGGCGGCCAAGCAGGTCGACGCGGCCCTCACGAAGTGAAGCAACGCTTCACACCGCTCTGGCTGCTGCTGCCCGCGGCGGTCGTACTCGGCGGGCTGTTCCTCTACCCGATGTACCAGCTCGGGCTCATCTCCGTGCTCGACTTCCGGCAGGCGCAGGTCAGCGGCGGGCAGCCGACCCGCTTCGTGGGCCTGGACAACTACGTCCAGCTCTTCACCGACCCGCAGTTCTGGTCGGTGCTGCTGGCAACGGTCGGCTTCGCGGCAGCCTGCGTCGTGGCGACCCTCGCCGTCGGCGCCGGCCTCGCGGTGCTGCTCACCCGGATCAGCCGGGTGCCGCGGCTGCTGCTGTCGCTGGCCGCCATGGCGGCGTGGGCCGTCCCGGCGGTCAGCGGCTCCACGGTCTGGCTGTTCCTGTTCGACACCGACCTCGGCTTCGTCAACCAGCTGCTCGGCACGGAGGGCTTCAACTGGATGTACGACCGCTACTCCGCGTTCGCCCTGGTCGGCGCCGTGGTCGTCTGGTCGTCGTTCCCCTTCGTGATGGTCACGCTCTACGCCGGTATCGAGGCGATCTCCCGATCGGTGCTGGAGGCGGCGGCGCTCGACGGCGCCTCCACCTGGCGTACGTTCTGGCAGATCATGGTCCCGATGCTGCGACCGGTCCTCGCCGTCGTCGTCATCCAGTCGATCATCTGGGACTTCAAGATCTTCACCCAGATCTACGTGATGACCCGCGGCGGCGGCCTGGCCGGCCAGAACCTCACCCTCAACGTGTACGCCTACCAGCAGGCCTTCGCGTCCAGCGAGTACGGCCTCGGCTCCGCGATCGGCGTCGTGATGATGCTGATCCTGCTCGCCGTGACGGTGCTCTACCTCAGAACGCTGCGCCGGTCGGGAGAACCGCTGTGAGACGTGTACTGGACGCCTTCGCGGTCCTCGTCGCCGCCGTCGTCATCTTCCCCATCTACTGGATGGTGCTCGCCGCGATCAAACCGGCCGGGGAGATCCAGTCCCTGCACCAGCGCCCGTGGACCCTCTCGCCGTCGCTCGACGCGTTCCGCCGGGTCCTGGCCGTCAACGATTTCGGCCGCTACCTGCTCAACAGCCTGATCGTCGCGCTGGTCGTGGTGGTGATCTCCGGCCTGATCGCGTTCCTAGCCGCGGTCGCGCTGACCCGGTTCCACTTCCGCTTCCGCACCACGATCCTGGTGGTCTTCCTGATCGCCCAGATGGTCCCGGTCGAGGCCCTGACCATCCCGCTCTTCTTCCTGGTACGCGACCTGGGCGCCCTCAACACCCTCGGTTCCCTGATGCTGGTGCACACCGCGTTCACGTTGCCGTTCGCCATCTGGATGCTGCGCGGCTTCGTCGCGGCGGTCCCGGACGAACTCGACGAGGCCGCCCAGCTCGACGGCGCGTCCCGGCTCACCGTGCTCTGGCGCATCCTGTTCCCGCTGATCGCACCCGGGCTCGCCGCCACCAGCGTGTTCTCGTTCATCCACGCGTGGGACGATTTCCTGTTCGCGCGTACCTTCATCATCAGCGCGACCGACCGGCAGACCCTGCCGATGGCCCTGCTGGTCTTCTTCAAACCCGACGAGAACGACTGGGGAGCCATCATGGCGGCCTCCACCCTGATGACCGTGCCGGTCCTGATCTTCTTCCTGCTGGTACGCCGCCGCCTGGTGTCCGGCCTCGGCGGGGCGGTGAAGGATTGATCCCCCGGCCGGTCTCTGTCTCCCTCTCCGGCGACGTCCTGCTTACTGACGGTTCCTTGATTCAACGGCTGGATCCTTCTTTACCGGCTGACGGTTACATTTTGGACATTTCAGGTTCCGGCATCGACCTCGCGGGCGGCTCTCCCTCGGGGATCTTCTACGGAACCCAGACACTGCGGCAGCTGATGCCCGCGGCGGCCTTGCGCTCCGGTGCTGCCGGGCCGTGGGAGGTGCCGTGCGGCCGGATCGCCGACTCGCCACGCTACGAGTGGCGCGGGGTGATGCTCGACGTCGCGCGGCACTACATGCCGGTCGCCGACGTGCTGCGCTTCATCGACCTCGCCGCGTTCCACAAACTGAACGTCCTGCACCTGCACCTGACCGACGACCAGGGCTGGCGCATGGAGGTGCCCGGCTGGCCACGCCTGACCACGGTGGGATCCTGGCGCACGTCGACGATGCTGGGCTCCCGCCAGCACGCACTGTTCGACGGCCGGCCGCACGGGGGTTACTACACCGCCGACGACCTACGCGAAATCGTCGCCTTCGCCGCTTCCCGCCACGTCACCGTGGTGCCCGAGGTGGACATGCCCGGTCACATGCAGGCGGCCATCGCGGCGTACCCCTCGCTGGGTAATGGTTTTGAAGGCCCGGTCCGCACCTCCTGGGGCATCTCGTCCCACGTCCTCAACATGGCGCCGGCGACGCTCGACTTCTGCCGCGCGGTCCTGGACCACCTCTGCGACATCTTCCCGTCGCCACTGATCGGCATCGGCGGCGACGAGTGCCCGGTGGAGGAATGGGGCGGTGACAAAACGGTCCAGCCCCGGTTCACCGCCCAGATGGCCGCCCATCTGGCGGGGCGCGGCCGGCGCGTTTTCGGCTGGGACGAGATCCTGGCCGGTGGCGCCCCTCCCGACGCGGTGATCGCCGCTTGGCGCGGGCCTTTCCCCACTGCGGCGGCGGTGGCGGGCGGCTTTCAGGTCGTGGCCTGTCCCGATATTTCCACCTATTTGGACTACCGCCAGTCCGACGATCCCCTCGAACCCACCCCGGTCGGCACCCAGCTCACCCTCGCCGACGTCTACGCCTTCACCCCCGGCGTCGACTCCGACCTCGTCCTCGGCGGCCAGGCCAACATCTGGACCGAACACATGGAATCCGCCCGCCGCGTCGACTACATGGCCTACCCCCGCCTCTGCGCCTTCGCCGAAGCAGTCTGGGGCCCGGTGACCTTCGAGGACTTCTCCACCCGCCTCGACCCGCACCTCACCCGCCTGGACGCCCTCGGCGTCAACTACCGCCCCCTGACCGGCCCCCGCCCCTGGGACGCCCGCCCCGACGCTCCAGGCAACCCCCGCACCCTCCCCGACCGCCTCACCGAACTGGCCGAGATGACCGCCGACCTCCGCGCGTAGCGTGCGACCGCCCCCCATCACGACGACGCTGGTGACAGTGATGTGGTGGTGTCGAGGGGGACGGGGTCCCCCGGGTGCGGGGTTCTGGTTCCCAGCGCGAGATACCACAGACCATCGATCTGACTGAGCCCTATATTGGTGTCGATCTTGCGACCACCTGGTGTGAGTGCCGTGATTCGTGCGACGGGACCACTGGGGAAAGCCTCGGCGTACCACTCGACTCGGACGTTGCTCCACGGAACACCGCCGGCCTCGGCGATCTTCACGTCGATGTCGCTGGTGTCATCGAGGCGCGGATTGTGAAGTTCGACGAGGCGCTCCCTGTTGCCGGCCTGCAGCGCCGACACGTACTCGGCCACAATGTCATCCCGGGACATGCCCTTGGTCGGGGACGACTGGCAGCCACCTGCGGTCATGGCGGTTATGACCAGCGCCAACACGACGCCAATTGCCTTCACCCGACAAGCATGACCGTTTCACCGGTCGCAGAGGCACAGAACCGCCGTCCTCCCTACGGCGTCAGCCGGGTGGCCGCGTCGACCGATTCTGCGACCGGCACCTCATTGCTCAGCGCGGACATCGGCCTCAGCGGCAGGGCAAAGGCGGCAACTGTCACGAGCAACGCAGGCACCACCGCGTACCCGCCGAAGCTCAGCACAACCGTGACCGCTACGGCGACGACGGCCGCTACCGGGCGGGTCAAGCCCGGCAGCGAGCGGATCGCGGAGAGCATGCAGAGCAGATAGACCAGCAGGAAGCAGGCTGTGGGTACGGTTACCGCGACCGTGGTCGAGATGGTGCCCGTGCCGAGCAGGGTGAGCAAGGCTGCTTCGGTGACCAGGATGGCAATGGTGAAACGGTTGGGGCGGGCGACCATCTGCATCCCGCCGGTCAGGTAGGCGTTGACCGTGCCCAGGGTGAGGATCACCGCGCTGACTGCGGCGACGGCCGGGCCCGCTGCGCCGATGCCGAGTTCCAGCAGGGCGGCGATCGGGGTGGCTGTGCCGGCGGTGTCGCCCAGGGCGGCCACTGTCACATACGCCAGCGCCAGGTAGATGGTTGTGGTGATGGCGAAGGCCACGGCGATGACGCGGGGCAGGTCGCGGCGGGGGTTCGTGAAACGGCCGGTCAGCGAGGCGATTGCCTCCCAGCCGACGAACGAGAACATCAGGACCGTGGCGGCCGGGCCGATCGAGGACCAGCCGTGTGGGGTGAACGGGGTCCAGTTGGCGGCTCGGGAGTGGGGTGCCGCTCCGGCCACAGCGAGCAGGATGACCGCCAGCAGCAGTCCGACGAGGACGAGTTGCATCGTGGTGGAGGTCCGCACGCCGTGCCGGGTCACCGCGAGGACGACCAGGAGCAGCACCGCCGAGGCGATGGCGGTGGTGATGCGGGTGCCGCCGAGGTAGCCGGCGCCCATGTAGCAGGCCAGGGGCGCGCCGGTGGTGATGCCGGCGAGGAAGAGCCAGCGGACGGCTCGCGCGGCGCGGTCGCCGAGGCCGAGGCGGGCGTATTCGGCGACGCCGCCGGCGGAGGGGCGGGTGACACCCAGGGTGGCGAAGACGATGGCGATGAGGCCGGAGAGTAGCAGCAGGCCGATCCAGGCGATGATCGACGCGGGGCCGGCCTGGGCCGCGGCGAGGCCGGGAAGGACCAGCAGGCCCGGGCCGAGCAGGGCGCCGACGTAGAGGGCGACGCCCCGTGAGGCGGTGATTGACATGGTTCAAGCGTGGCAAAAACAGCGCCGCACACGATGGCAAATGTGGTCCCCGCGAAGGGCTCTAGCGCAACTTCAGCTCGCCATTTGCCGATGATTTCGCATAAAGTTGTTCGATGGACGACACCGACATCGCGATCCTGGAATGTTTGCAGGACGACGGGCGCATCTCCAACCTCGATCTGGCCGCCCGGGTCAGCCTCTCCCCCTCGGCCTGCCTGCGCCGGCTGCGCGCGCTGGAGGAGACCGGGATCATCGCGGGCTACCGCACCGAACTCGACCGGGAACGCCTCGGCCTCGACCTGACCATTTTCATCGAGCTCAAGGTCGAACGGCACTCCCAGAAGAACTCGCAAAAGGTGGAGGCGGCCCTTATCGCCATCCCCGCCGTGGTCGCCTGCCACATCATCTCGGGCAACGCCGACTTCCTGGTCGAGGTCGCCGCACCCTCGCTGGCAGCCTACGAGCGCATCCTGATCGACCAGATCCTGATCATCGACACCATTGTGGACGCCCGCAGCACCTTCGCCATCCGCACGGTCAAGAGCCGCGGCCCCCTCCCCCTGGACCACCTCTCCAAGCCGATCTGACCCGCCAGCGTGTGACTCCCTCATCTCTCAGCGTCACCTCACCGCGAGCGGCTCGAACAAGTTCGATTGAGCGGGTCTCAACGCTGCATAAGTTGTGCGGTCCTCAGGTTCGGCACAACATCGCGTTTTGCGAGGAGATAGTTTTCTTTTCCCAGCGTCACTGTGCGCGTCGCTCCGCCTACGAAACTCGCCCGAGCGACGGCTGATACGGCGGCGGCCGCGGAGGCTACATGCGATGGCGGCGAAGGCTAGATGCGACCGCGACGGCGGGTGCGGAGGACGAAGAAGAGGGTGAGGCCGGCGGCGAGCAGGATCAGCACCAGGACAGCGGCGCTAGCGACCATCACCGGCATGAGATAGGCGGGCCGCATAGAGACCCGGGGTGGGTGGGCCGGGGTTGCCGAGGGGGTTGTCGGTGAGGACGGCGCCGGTGGTGCCGACTGCCAGGACGGCGTTGACCAGGCCGTAGCCGTTGGTGAAGTCGGGGCCGGGGTCGCCGAGGTCCGTGGTGTTGCGGACGACGCGGTCGATGACGGTCGGGGCGTTCAGGGAGGGGTCCTTGGCGCGCACGAGGGCGACCACGCCGGCGACGAGGGCCGCGGCGATCCGGTCGGAGCCGAGAAGGAGTTGCTTGCCGTAGCCACCGGTCGCCGTCGGGTCGAGGGTGAGGACCTGGCTGGCCGGGGGGCTCCAGACCGGGTCGCCGGCGGGGGCTCGTACCGTCACGCCTGCTTCGGGGGTGATGCCGTCCGGGAGTTTGCCGGTCTTATCCAGGCCGCCGGCGAGGATGACACCGGCTCGGTCGGCGGCGGGGATCTGGGTGCCGTCCTTCAAGGACATCACGACCACGACGTTGTGGGCCAGGGCGTAGCGGAAGCCGTCGAAGGTGCGGAAGTCGGTGCCGATGGCCAGCATCGAGGTGCTGCCCAGGTCGATGACGTCGACGCCCGAGTCGACCATCCAGTGCATGCAGAAGTCGAGGTCCTTGGGCAGGCTGGAGCACATGACCGGCTGCACCTTCGCCTCCGGTGCGACGCCGAGCAGGCCCGTGCCGCCGCGGGCGACGAGCAGGCCGATCTCGCCGGTGGATACCGGATCCTGCACCGGCCAGTCCGCGGCGACCGGGATCATGGACTTGTGGGACGCGATCTTCAGGCGCATCAGCGGGAGGACCTGCCCGGCGAGGTCGGGATGCTCGGCCGGCACGCCGTTGGTCAGTACCCCGATCGTGACGCCGGCACCGCGGCTGAGCTGCTGGGCGGCGGGGACGTTCAGGGCGTCGAGGTACCACTGCTGGTCGCGGGGACCGGCGAGGGCGGGCGACGCCGGCAGCACGGTCGCGAGGACCAGGGCTGCCAGCGCCGCGGGCAGGGAGCGGGAGAACATGGCGATCAATATCGCAGTTCCGGCGCTCCCCCACTGCCCCGTTCGAACGAGATGGCTCAGGCGAAGACGTCCTGCTGGTAGCGGCCGGCCGCTTCCAGAGCCAGGAACCACTCCGCGGCCTGGGCGGGAGTGCTGCCGGTCTTGCGGGTGTACAGATCGGACAGTTCTGCTCGTACGGCCGGAGCCATGCGCGCGCCGTCGCCGCAGACATAGACGTGGGCGCCCTGGTCGAGCAGCTCCCAGACCTCGTCGCCCGCCGCCGCCAGTGCGTGCTGGACATAGCGATGCGGATGGTCCTCCTGCGCCGAGAACGCCAGGTGGAGGTCGACCACTCCGGACGCTTCCCAGGCCAGCAGCTCGTCGCGGTAGAGGAAGTCGTGGTCGGGGTGGCGGCAGCCGTAGAACAGTTTCGCGCGGCCGCGCGCGGGCTCGGCCGCGCGGTCCTGCAGGAAACCGCGAAGGGGGGCGACGCCGGTGCCGGGACCGACCAGGATCATCGGGGTACGCGGGTCAGCCGGCGGACGGAACGGCGGCGCGGGGACGCGTACGTGGCCGAAGAAGGTGTCCCCGGGTGTGAGGCGCGCCAGGTATTGCGAGCACATGCCGCGGTAACGGCCCTGTCCTGCCAGCGCGGGCCCGTCGACCAGTCCGACGGTCAGCGTCGCCAGTGACGGGTCGGCCGCCGGGGACGACGAGATCGAGTAGAAGCGGGGCCGGATCGTGCCGGTCAGCGACAGGAACACGCCGAACGGCAGCTCGATGGCGGGGAAACGTTCGAGCAGGCCGAGCACGGAGACGCGCTTCTCGAGGAGCTCCTCCGGGGTCAGGGCGGCAAGCTGGCCGGTGGTCCACGGGCAGCCCGTGTGCGCGGTGAGGACGGCGAGCTGGCTGCGTGTCGCGGGCTCCTGGAGCTCGACGAACTCGGTGAGCAGCAGCTCGGCGGTCACCGGGACGCCGATCGGCAGCGACGACGGGCGGTTGCCGTCCTGGGCGAGGCGCAGCACCCGGTCGCGGGGCACGCGCAGCACGCCGAGCGCCCACGCCACGAGCTCCGGGTGGTTCTTGGCGTACACCGCGAGGTGGTCGCCGGCTTCATAGGTGACGCCGCCGGGCAGCCGTACGGTGACGGCTTTGACGCCGGGGCGAGCGACCCCGGCAGGCAGGGTGAAGGGCCGGGTGAGTTCGTCGATCGAGACGATCGTGATCGGGTACGCCTGCGCGGAAACAACAGCGGGGCGCACCTGATCCTCGCCGAGCACCTCGACTGAATACCGCGAGGTCACCGGGGCTGCGTCGGAGGTCGCGCCGAACGATGCGGCCAGCGCGGACCACAGCCCGTCGAGCCACGCGGTGGCCATGCCGTCGAAGTCACCGGCCGCGTCGGTCTCGCCGCGGGCCACGATGGGGGTCGCACCGGCGGCGGCGAGCGCGGCGTCGACCCGGCTCGGGAACGCCTGGTAGGTGGTCCACTGGGTGTTGCCGTTGCCGAGGACGGCGTACCGGACGCCGGTCAGCGTGCCCGCCGGGATGTCGAGCTCGTCGAAGCGCTGGGCGTTGTCCGGGGCCTTGCCGTTGTAACTGGACGTGACGACGGCGAGCAGGCCTTCCGTGGGGAGATCGTCGGCGAGGTCGTCGAGGGTCTGCACGGTGACGTCGAAACCGGAGCGCCGGGCGCGGTCGGCGAGTTGCTGGGCCAGGTCCTCGGAGGTGCCGAGGTTGGAGCCGTACGCGACGTGCAGCCGTACCCCCGAGGCCTCGACCTCGACCGACTCGGCAGCCGGCGCGTCATCGGTGGCGGCGACCGACAGCCGCTCGTGCTCCTGGCGTGGCCGCACCCGCAGGGTGAGGTTGTCGGGCTTGATCGTGAGGGTCTGCTTGATCGCGAGCTGGTGACCGTGCGGGTCGGAGATCGCGAACCGCCGCAGGATCATCGCCAGCGCGAGCCGGGCCTCGGTGAGTGCGAACTGGCGCCCGATACAGGCCCGCTCGCCGTTGCCGAACGGCTTGTACGCGTGCGGGTGCCGCGCCGCCTTGCGCTCGGGCAGCCACCGGTCGATGTCGAACTCGCCGGGGTTCTCCCAGGCGCCGGGGTGGACGTGCAGCGGCTTCAGCAGCACGGCGACCTTCTGGCCGGCGTCGAGGTGGTACTTGCCGGCGAGCACGGTGTCGTGGTTGGCCATCAGCCCGATCGCGGTGATCGGCGAGTGCAGCCGCAGCGCCTCGTCGAGGATCCGCGGGATCACGTCGAGCTTCATCACGGTCTCGTAGGTGGGCACGGTGTCGCCGGGCAGGATCCGGTCGACCTCGGCGTACGCCTGGGCGAGCACGTGCGGGTTGCGCATCAGCAGGTGCAGCGCGAAGGAGAGGGTGCCGCTGGTGGTCTCGTGGCCGGCGATGAGGAACGTGAGCACCTGGTTGCGGATGTTCTCGTCGGTGAGCCGTACGCCGCTGACCGGGTCGGCCGCCTCCAGCATGAGCCCGAGCAGGTCCTGGGCCTTCTCCCCCGACGCGCGCCGGGAGCGGATGACCTCGTCGACCAGGTCGTGCATCCGGGCGATGTCAGCCCTGTACGCCGCGTCCGCCTTGCGCTTGAGCCCGGTGATCGCGGGCAGCTGCCGGGTGCGGTGCATCGCCTCGGTCAGCGCACGCCCCATGGACTGCAGGAACGGGTGGAGCTCCGGCTGCTCGAAGGAGTGGAACGCATGCCCGAACCCGGTCAGCGCGATCGTGTCGAGCGTGAGCCGGGTCATGTCCTCGGTCACATCGACGTCGCTTCTTGTTTCCCAGTGCGCGATCAGGTCCTGGGCGACCTCGAGCATCTGCGGGAAGTAGGCCTTCATGGACCGCTGGCTGAACGCGGGCAGCAGGATCCGGTGCGCCTGGCCCCAGCTCTCCTCGCCGTCGTGCGCGGTGAACAGCCCGTCGCCGGCGAAGTCGCGCACGTGGGCGAGCGGCGGGTCGATCGGCTTGTGGAACCGGCTCTCGTCGCTGACCTCGGCGACCAGGTCGGGGTCGTAGACCATCACGACGTGCCGGCCGGCGAGGTTGAGCTTGAAGATGCCCTCGGGGTGGGCGGCGGCCAGATCAGCGAAGAACTGGTGCCCGCCGGTGACGGGGACCTGCAGCGCGTTGCCGACGACGGGCAGCCCGCGAGGGGCGGGAATCGGAGCTGTCACGGGAGCAAACGTACATAGCCCGGCATCGATTCTGACCCCTCGGGGAGTTCCGGGGCA
This sequence comes from Winogradskya humida, assembly GCF_016862215.1. GTDB lineage: Bacteria > Actinomycetota > Actinomycetes > Mycobacteriales > Micromonosporaceae > Actinoplanes > Actinoplanes humidus. The sequence continues at coordinate 27,940 of NZ_BOMN01000042.1, read as the reverse complement.
CCACATTCGCCCGGTTGCTCACGGACGGCGTTTCCGGCCCGTGCGGAGCGCGTACCCGTGAAATGATCAAAATGTACTGCTGACGCTGGGTAACACGTCGGAAACGTGGAGCTGCAAGCATCGCTCGCGATCAGGGGAGGTTGGTTTGTTCCTCAGCCAGCATGAGCAGGAACGGCTGCTCATCCATGTCGCGGCGGACGTCGCCCGGAAGCGGCGGGACCGGGGCCTGCGCCTCAACTATCCCGAGGCGGTCGCGATCATCAGCGCCTACCTGCTCGAAGGTGCCCGCGACGGGCGCACGGTCGTCGAGCTGATGGACGCCGGGCGGCGCGTGCTCACCCGCGCCGACGTCATGGACGGCGTGCCGGAGATGCTGGTCGAGGTGCAGATCGAGGCGACGTTCCCCGACGGCACCAAGCTGGTCACCGTACACGGGCCGATCTCATGACCGGCTCCGTTCCGGGTGAGATGACCGGTTTCGTTCCGGGTGAGGTCATCCTCGGCGAGGGCGACATCGAGATCAATGCCGGACGGCCCGTGCTCGATCTGACCGTACGCAACACGGGTGACCGCCCGGTGCAGGTCGGCTCGCACTACCACTTCGCCGAGTCCAACGCGGCCCTCGACTTCGACCGTGACGCCGCGTGGGGCCACCGCCTCGCCGTCCCCGCCGGCACGTCGGTGCGTTTCGAACCCGGCATGCCCCGCGACGTGACGCTCGTGCCGTTCACCGGCAACCGCGTCGTGCCCGGTCTGCGTGGCCTGGCCGGCGGACCACTCGACCCGGTTGCGCCCCCGAAAGAGGACAGCGGCGTCGTCGAGGAACTGCCCGAGAACGGGAGCACCCGGTGAGCACATTGGACCGCGGCCGGTACGCCGCCCTCTACGGACCCACCGCCGGTGACCGGATCCGGCTCGCCGACACCAACCTGCTGATCGAGATCGAAGAGGACCGCAGCGCCGGCCCGACCCCCGGCGACGAGGTCGTGTTCGGCGGCGGCAAGGTCATCCGCGAGTCGATGGGACAGTCCCGCGCGACCCGCGCCGAGGGCACCCCGGACACCGTCATCACCGGCGCCACGATCCTCGACCACTGGGGTGTCATCAAGGCCGACGTCGGCATCCGCGACGGGCGCATCGTCGCCCTCGGCAAGGCCGGCAACCCGGACACCATGGACGGGGTCACCCCCGGCCTGGTCATCGGTGGCGGCACCGAGATCATCGCCGGCAACGGCAAGATCCTCACCGCGGGCGCGATCGACAGCCACGTGCACCTGATCAGCCCGACCATCCTGGACACCGCGCTGGCCAGCGGCATCACCACGATCATCGGCGGCGGCACCGGCCCGGCCGAGGGCACCAAGGCCACCACGGTCACGCCGAACGCCTGGCACCTGGCCCGGATGCTCGAGTCGCTCGACCACTGGCCGATCAACGTGCTGCTGCTCGGCAAGGGCAACACGATGAGCGAAGAGTCGATGTGGGAACAGCTGCGCGGCGGGGCCGGCGGTTTCAAGCTGCACGAGGACTGGGGCACGACGCCCGCGGTCATCGACGCCGCGCTGCGGGTCGCGGAGACCTCCGGCGTGCAGGTCGCCATCCACACCGACACGCTGAACGAGGCGGGCTTCGTCGAGGAGACGATCGCGGCGATCGCCGGGCGGTCGATCCACGCGTACCACACGGAGGGCGCCGGCGGCGGGCACGCACCGGACATCATCACCGTCGCGTCACTGCCGAACGTGCTGCCGTCGTCGACGAATCCGACCCGGCCGTACACCCGCAACACCCTCAGCGAGCACCTCGACATGCTGATGGTCTGCCACCACCTGAACTCCGCGGTGCCCGAGGACCTCGCGTTCGCCGAGAGCCGCATCCGGCCGTCCACGATGGCGGCCGAGGACCTGCTGCACGACCTCGGCGCGATCTCGATGATCGGCTCCGACTCGCAGGCCATGGGTCGCGTCGGCGAGGTCATCATGCGCACCTGGCAGACCGCCCACGTGATGAAGGCCCGGCGGGGCGCGCTGCCCGGTGACGGTCCGGCTGACAACCTCAGAGCCCGCAGGTACGTCGCCAAGTACACGATCAACCCGGCCATCGCGCACGGCATGTCCGGGCAGATCGGCTCGGTCGAACCCGGCAAGCTCGCGGACCTGGTGCTCTGGGACCCGGTGTTCTTCGGCGTACGCCCGGCGCTGGTGATCAAGGGCGGCATGATCGCGTCCGCGCAGATGGGTGACGCGAACGCCTCCATCCCGACGCCCCAGCCGATGCTGCCGCGCCCGATGTTCGGCGCGTACGGCGTGGTCCCCGCGGCGACCTCCCTGGCGTTCGTAGCCCCGGCCGCGATCGACGCGCTGCTCGGCGACCGGATCGGGGTCAAGCGCGCCCTCGTCCCCGTGGAGAACACGCGCGGCGTCGGCAAGGCGGACATGCCGCTCAACGACGCGACCCCGCGCATCGAGGTCGAGCCGGACAGCTTCATCGTCCGCATCGACGGCGAGGTCGTCGAGCCCGACCCGGTGACCGAGCTGCCCATGGCCCAGCGCTACCACCTGTTCTGATGTCCCTGGCCACCCTCCTCGTCCTCGGTGACGGGCGCCTGCCGTCCGGCGGGCACGCGCACTCCGGGGGCCTGGAGGCGCAGGTCGCCGCCGGTCGCGTCCACGACGTGACATCGGTCGGCGAGTTCCTGCTCGGCCGGCTCGTCACGTCCGGGCTGGTCGCCGCCGTCTTCGCAGCCTGTTCCTGCGCCCAGCCTGCGGCTTTCAGAGAGCTCGACGCGGGGATGGACGCCCGCACGCCGTCGCCCGCGCTGCGGAAGGCCTCGCGAGCACAGGGACGGGCACTGCTGCGGGCCGGGCGCGCGATGTGGCCGGTGGCGACCATCGGCCGCGACCCGCACCACCCGGTCGCGCTCGGCGCGCTCGCGAACGCCGCCGGCCTGGGACCGCTGGAAGCCGCGGTGGCGGCCGCCCACGGCACGGTGACCGGCCCGGCCAGCGCCGCGGTCCGGCTGCTCGGCCTGGACCCCTACGAGGTACACGCGCTCATCGCGCGCCTCGCCCCCGAATGCGACCGGATCGCGGCCGACGCCGCGTCCCGGATCGGCGACCCGGTCGACGACCTGCCGGCCGCGGGAGCACCCCTGCTCGACATCGGCGCCGAGCTCCACGCCACCTGGGAGGTGCGTCTCTTTGCATCCTGAACACTCTTCCGACGGTCACGCGCACGACCCCGAGGAAGTTCCGCACACCCATCCCGACTCGGACGTCGACCCGCACGCGCCGCTCGGCACCGGGCCGCGCGCGCTGCGCATCGGCATCGGCGGCCCGGTCGGTTCCGGCAAGACCGCGCTGGTCGCGGCGCTGTGCCGCTCGCTCGGCGAGGAGCTGCGGCTCGCCGTCGTGACCAACGACATCTACACCACCGAGGACGCCGACTTCCTGCTGCGCAACGGCGTCCTGCCGGCCGACCGCATCCGAGCGGTCGAGACCGGCTGCTGCCCGCACACCGCGATCCGCGACGACATCTCGGCGAACCTCGACGCGGTCGAGGATCTCGAGGAGGCGCTCGGCCCGCTGGACCTCGTGCTGGTCGAGAGCGGCGGCGACAACCTGACCGCGACGTTCAGCAAGGGCCTGATCGACAAGCAGATCTTCGTCGTGGACGTGGCCGGCGGCGACAAGGTGCCCCGCAAGGGCGGCCCCGGCGTCACCACCGCCGACCTGCTCGTCATCAACAAGACCGACCTCGCCCCGATGGTCGGCGCGGACCTGTCGGTGATGGACCGCGACGCCCGTGCGCGCCGCGGCGAGCTGCCCACGGTGTTCCAGTCGCTGACCGAGGACCGCAACGCCACGGCGGTCGCGGACTGGATCCGCGCGCTCGTGGCCGACCGCGTTCCCGCATAAACACGTGAAGGCAAGCGCGCACATCGTTGCGGAATCGGACGGCCGGGGCGGAACCCGGCCGTCCGTGCTGCGTGGGGAGTCCCCGCTGCTGCTGCGCCGCACCGGCCGGCGCGGCGGGGGCGACCTCACTGTGCACCTGGTCGGGGGTGCGGCCGGTCCGCTGCGCGGTGACGACCTGCGGCTCGACATCGAGGTGGGACCGGGGGCGCGGCTGACCGTGCGCAGTGTGGCCGCCCAGCTCGCCCTCCCCGGCCGCCTCGAACTGCCGGCATCACGGCTCGCTGTGCGCGCCACGGTCGCAGCGGGCGGCACGCTGCTCTGGGCACCGGAACCGCTGATCGCCGCGGCCGGCTGCCACCATCTCGCGGCCACCGAGGTGACCGTCGAGCGGGGCGGCACCCTGATCTGGCGCGACGACATCGTCTGCGGCCGACACGCGGAGACGTCCGGCACGGTCAAGACCGAGGTCCTGATCCGGTACGCCGGCAGAGCCCTCTACCGCCACGAGCTCGCAATCGGCCCGTCAGCCCCGGGCTGGTCCGGCCCCGCGGTGCTCGGCGGCGGCCGCGCGGCCGGCACGGTCGTACTCGCCGGACCCTCGTTGCCGCGGGCCGCACTGCTCGGTGGCGACGCCGTCCTGATGCCGCTGGCCGGCCCGGGAATGCTGGCGAGCGCGGTCGGCCCGGACATCCGCGCGGTGGCAGCGGCCCTGGACCCGCTCTGCGTACTCCCCGGCCGTACTGTGGAAAAACTGGCTGCCTGACAGCAGGAAGGGCAGGCCCGGAGTCCGGACCTGCCCACGCTGTTTCCCTTCCCCAGGAAACAGTGCCCTTACGCCGCGAATGCGATCGGCACGCCGTGCTCGTCGGTCAGTGCCAGCCGGGTCCGCAGGTTGCCCTGCTCCGCGACCCGGGCGAAATACTCGTTGCGGCGGCGATGCTGACAACCCTTACGCGTACGCGGCCCGCCCGCCGCCACCGTCAGCAACTCCGGCGCCAGGGAGCTGTTCAGCCCCTCGCGCAGCAGCCGCAACGCCTCGGTCCGCAGTTGCGAGATCCGTGACTCGGTGACACCCAGTTCGGCGGCCACCTCGCTGAGCGGCTGCTCCTGCAGGAACGACTGGGTGACCACCAGCCGCAGCCGCTCGGGCAGCGCCTGGATGGCCTGATGCAGATAGCCGAGCCGCTCCCGTTTGATCAACAGGTCCTCGGGCCCCTCGGAGAGCTCGGGCACCATCTCCTCGGCCGCGCCGGTCGGGAAGCCCTGCAAACTGAGCAGGGCCGCCTTCTGCACGTCGTCCTCGACCGACGCGAGCTCGGCGACGCCGATGCCGAGCATCTCGGCTACTTCGGCCTCACTCGGCGTCCGGCCCAGGGCTGCGGTCAGCTCCTGGCGCGCCTGCGCGGTCTTGCGAGCCCGTGCGCGCACGGATCTGCTCGCCCAGTCCTGACCGCGCAACTCGTCGAGCAACGCACCACGGATCCGCACCGCCGCGAACCGGTGGAAGGGAATCCCCCGGCTCACGTCGAAATTGCGTGCGGCACCGAGGAGCGCTGCGAATCCCGCCGACGACAGGTCGTCGGAGTGGACATGGCCTGGTACGCGGTTGAGCAGTTCCCGGACCAGGTGGCCCACCATCGGCATGTGTTCGCGGACGAGGTCCTCGATGTCGCGCGCGGACGGCGCATCGTGGTGAATGCCGATGGGGGCGGGGAGTTCGGTCGTGGCAGTCACGGAGTCCTCCTCGCTCGCTGCGGCCGGCGAATGAACCGGCCGCTGAGGAAGACATTTGCGGCCGCCGGGTGCAGGGGCGACCGAACTCGGTTGCTTTTACGGAGTTTTTTGCGAAAAAGACTCAGTTACGATTCTGCCCGCCCTGACCTGCGGAAACAGGCCCCAAACCGGGCTGCGAGGGCGTAGAACGTGCGAGCCCGCTCCGCTGATCCGGCTCAGCTGGCATAGTGCGGGCGGCGCTGGGCCGCCGCGGCGCTGCGCAGCTCGGTGCGGACCCAGTTCATCCGGCGGACCGCGACCTCCGGATGGTGCCCGAACTCCTCGGCGACGGAGGCGGCACAGCCGTCACTCCCGTGCCGCAGGATCATCGCGGTCACGGTCTCCTCGACCGTCTCGCTGCTGGGACACTCGGACGGCTGCAGGTCGGAGACGAACAACGCCTCCGCGGCCAGCTCCTGCACAGTGCTGATCATGTGAAACTCCCCGATGTGCGACCACTTGCTCTGGTTCCAGCTAACGCTCGCGGCGGTGCGGACCGGAACCGCTCAGGTTGCAGACCGGTATCAACATCATGCGCACGGGCATCAGCTGGGCCCGCAGGCCACGCCGGGACGGTTCGCACCGTTTTCGGCGGGCATCTCGTCAGGCGGCCACTCGGGGTCGGCTCGGGCAGCGCGTCCGCACTGGGATAGACAAGACCCGCGGGAACACTTCCGACTGTAACGCGCGGACAGGACGACCGGCCGCAAGTCCGATCGGCCGTCCTACCTGGTGATCGCTCAGCCGGTCGCGCCGGGCGTGTCCGAGTCGGCGTCGTCGGAGTCCGCGTTGTCGGTGTCGGTGTTGACGGCCGACGGAGGCGCCACGCTCGGGCTTCCCTCACCGCCTGTTGTCACCGGCTGGGAGGGCGGGACGGAAGGCGCCGGCGGGGAGGGAGCCAGCGTGCCCTGGTCGCCGTCCCCGTCACCGTCGCCGCCGTTCGAGCCGTCGGGGTCGGTGCCGCCCCCGTTGTCGGTGTCGGTCGGCGCCGACGACGTGCTCGTCGTGGTGGGCACCGGGTCCTGGCCGCCGCCGGGCGACGTCGGGACCGGGACCGGCACCACGACGCCGCTCGGGTCGATGGAGATGCCCGGGATCGGGGTCTGCGGCGACGGCACCGGGCCGAGCCGGGTGGTGCCGTTGCTCAGATGCTCGACCGGCCGCGACGGCTCCCCCGGCTTCGGTGACACATAGGTGTCGCACGGCTTGCCGTCCAGCTCGAACACCATCGGCGCGGCGTTGCTGAGCTTGTAGCGGCCGCTGACCTCCATGGTCGTGTTGGCCTGCGGGTTCAGCGCCGTCCTGGAGCTCACCGTCACCGCGCGGGCCTGCTGGTCGAGCTGGAGTCTGCCGCCGCCGGAGACCACCTGGTCGCCCGGCATGAGGAACCACAGCTTCCAGTTGTCGATCGCCTTCACGTCGCGGTTGGCGATTGTCACCGCCGCCTTGAAGCGGCCGCCGTCGTCCGACCAGACCGCGTAGCTGACCACGCACTTGCTGGTGACCGCGGCCGGCGCCGGGGCGACCGCTCCCGTCACGATGCCCTTCGAACCGTCGTCGGAGACCGCCGTGAACGCCCAGGCGAGGATGCCGACGCCGGCGACCGCACCGGCGACCGCGAGGAGCCGCCGACGCTGTGCCAGGGCACCGAACCTGCCCGGGGTCGCGGCGGATGCCGGCCTGCCGGGCGACGCGAGCAGCGGCGCCGGGGCCGGCCCCAGCGTCGTCGGGGCGCTCTCGGCGCGAGGCGACGGGATGCCACTGAACGCGGGGCGCAGCGCGGGGCTGGGCTCGTCGTCGATCTCCGGGGCCGGGGCGAACCGCGAGCGACCCTGATCGAAACCGGCCGGTGCGACAGGACCGGCGGCAGCGGGCGCGACGTGGGAAGGCGGCACCGGGCCGAAGCGGCTGTTGCGGGCCGCGCGAGGCGCCGGTGCGATCGGCGGCGCGCTGGTCGGGGCGGCGTTGTTGCTGCCCATCGCCGCCTCGACCTCGGCGACCGACACGGGCTGTGCGGCGCCGGGAGCCGGGGAGATCGGAGCGTCGTCCTCCATGGCGGCCACGGGCGCGGGTGGCACCGACGCGACGCCACGGCCGGGCGCGGCGTCGGCGAGCCGCGAATATCCGGGGCGGCCCTGCCTGACTCCCTCGGTGTACTGGTGGGCCGAGGGCAGGATCGTGGTGTCCTCGCCGTTGTCCGTCCAATCCGGGACGAACGCGCGCGCGGCCGGCACTCCCGCCGACACCGTGCCCAGGACGTGGGCGAGCTCGGCGCTGGAGGGCCGCTCGGAGGGGCTCTTCTGCAGGCAGCGGGCGATCAGGGTGGCTACCGAGCCCGGCAGCCCCTCGACCGGCGGCAACGGCTCGGGCTCGGTGTACTGGTGGGCGCGCAGCAGGGCCGTGGTGGTGCCGACGTCCCAGGGGAGCTGGCCGATCAGCGTGCGGTAGACGAGCAGGCCGACGGCGTACACATCGGTGGCCGGGCTGACCTGGCCGCCCTCGAGGCGTTCCGGGGCCAGATAGGCCGGGGTGCCGAGCAGGCTGCCGTCGGGGTCGATGTCGTTCTCGCCGATCAGGGCCGAGATGCCGAAGTCGACGACCTTGGCGCCGGACGGGGTGAGCATGACGTTCGCCGGGGTCACGTCGCGGTGCACGATGCCCCGGGAGTGTGCGGCGGCCAGCGCCGCGGAGACCTCGGCGGCGATGCGGACGGCGGCCGGCCAGGGCAGGCGCCGCGACCGGGCCAGGACGGCGGCGAGCGATTCGCCGTCGACCAGCTCCATGACGACGTACGGCACCGGCTCACCGTCGACGGTGGTCGCCTCGCCGTAGTCGTACACATTGGTGATGTGCGGATGGCTCAGCCGGGCAGCGGCCTGGGCCTCCGCGCGCAGCCGGCGCCGGAACGAGGGGTCGGCGCTCGTCGACGGGGGCAGCACCTTGACCGCCACCTGCCGCCCGAGGACCTCGTCGAAGCCTCGCCACACCACTGACATCCCGCCGGCGCCGAGCCGCTCGACCAACCGGTATCGGTTGGCCAGCAGGCTCGAGCCGGGCAGGTCCGTCGTGCTCATGTGCCCCCACATGCGCGATCGGATGAAACATCGGGATCACACCGCCATGCGTCCTGATGCCGGGGCGTCCCTCGGTCCGCCGTTGGACCGAGCATTCCCCTTCGACGACGGGGATGTTAGCCGACGTTCGGTCACTGTCACGACTCCCTGCGTGCAGGATGACCTGCAGATGGTCACCGTCCGTTTCCTGCCGTGCGCCACCCGTGCGGGTCGGCGCGTCCGGGTAAAGTGCCTGGTCAGAGCTGTATAGACAGACCCGATAAACAGGTATGCCCGCTTCGTCGGTACTTGCGGGTTTCACCCGCCCGATGGGGCATCTACATGGGAATCTGCACGTGCAGCGACGCGTGCGTCACCCTCCAGTGAGAACTGAGCGATCTTCACGTACGCGCGTACTGTTGCTTGCCGCAGGGTTATGACCTGCGGGACCCCACCCGATCAGGTGAATTGAGCACGCCGATCATGCTTTGTTGCTCATCGTGACTCACCGATGGGGTAATTCACCCGTAAGGGAACGCTCGCGGCGTACCGGCGCGGGGTGCAACCCGGGCAGAACCACCGGAGCCGCATCAACTGGGACCGCTCCCAGGGACTCCAGATGGTGGAGCATCGGCGTAAGGCTCTCGTAGAGCACGAGCACGACGTCACCCGGCGATGCCATCGCCATCGCCTCCCCGACGGCCGCCCGGTAACCGGCGGCGCGCACCGACCGCAGCCCCGGCCGGCGGGCCCGCATCTCCCGTTCCACGAGCGCGCTCACCTCGCCCGGCTCGCGACCGCGCAGATCCTCGTCGTCGTAGAGGACCGCCCGGGTCACGCCGTCGGCGACGACCTGGGCGCTGGCGGCGAGCAGATCGTCGCGCCGGTCACCGGGCAGCGTCACCAGGGCCGTACACCGGTCCGGGCCGTAGAGGCGGTGCAGCGTACGCAGCACCGCCGCCAGCGCCGCCGGATTGTGCGCATAGTCGACGAAGAGCGTGACCCCGGCGAGCCGCAGCACCGTGCCGCGCCCGGGGTTGTGCACCCGCGGCTCGAACTCGGCCAGCCGCTCGGCGATCACGCCGGCCGGGGCACCCAGCGCGCGGGCCGCCGCGATCGCCGCGAGGGCGTTGACAGCCGCGTACGGCGCCGCGCCCCCGAACGCCCCGGGCACCTCGGCGACCCGCAACAGTTGCGTACGCCGTGCTCCCGTCGCCTGCACGAGCCAGCCGTCCTGCAGCACGTACGCCGTACCACCCCCGGCCAGGTGCGCCGCGACCACCGGCTGCTGCGCGTCGGTGCCGAACCAGACCAGTCGTTTCCGGTCAGCGCGTACCCGGGGGCTCTCGGCCAGGCTGCGCACCCACGGGTCGTCCGCGTTGAGCACGAGCGTGCCGCCGTCCCGGACCCGCTCGGCGACCAGGGCCTTGACGTGCGCGATGTCCTCGATGGAGCTCATGCCGTCCTGGCCGAGGTGGTCGACGGTGATGTTGGTGAGCACGCCGACATCCGTCCGGTCGTAGCCGAGGCCACGGCGCAGCAGCCCGCCCCGCGCGGTCTCCAGCACCGCCGCCTGCACCGCCGGGTCGCCGAGCACCATCTGCGCCGAGCGGGGGCCGGTCGCGTCGCCGCGGAACACCGTGCGCCCGTCGATGCTGACGCCGTCGGTGGTGGTCAGGCCGACCCGCAGCCCGTCGCCGGCCAGCATGAACGCCGCCATCCGGGCCACCGAGGTCTTCCCGTTGGTGCCGGTGACGCTCATCGTGGGGATGCGCCCGTCGGAGCCACCGGGGAACATCGCGCGGACGATCGCGTCGCCGACGTCTCGCGCGCGCCCGCGTACGGGGGAAAGATGCATGCGCAGACCGGGCACCGCGTTGACCTCGATGACCCCGGCGGTGATCTCGTCCGGGTCGCCGGGCGGCGCGACCGGCGCGGCGATGTCCGGCAGCCGCAGGTCGATGCCGGCGATGTCCAGGCCGACCACGGCGGCGACCCGCAGGCAGATCCGCGCGACGTCGGGGTGCACCCGGTCGGTCACGTCGTGGCCGGTTCCGCCGGTCGACAGGTTGGCGTTGTCCCGCAGCCAGGCCTTCTCCCCGGCGCCGGGGACGCTGCCCAGTTCGAGGCCCTGGCCGCGCAGGACCTTGCCCGCGGTGTCGTCGAGCGTGATCCGGGTCAGCATCCGCGAGTGCCCGGTACCGCGGCGCGGGTCGGCGTTGGTCGCCGCCACGAGCTGCTCGATCGTGCTCTCGCCGTCGCCGACCACGTGCGCGGGGATGCGCTCGGCGGCCGCCACGACCTCGCCCGCCACCACGAGTACGCGGTAGTCGCAGCCGGGAAGCTGCCGTTCGACCACCACGTCGCAGCCCGCGGCCGTGAAGGCGAGGGCGAGCTCGTCACCCGTACGCACATTCAGCGCGACGTTCTCGCCCTGCCGCCCGTGCCGGGGCTTGACCACAACGGCCCCGCCCAACTCGGTCATCAGCCGCACGGCGTCCTCGACCCGCGACGCCGCACCACCGGGCGCGACCGGGATGCCCGCGTCGGCCAGCAACCGCCGGGTGACCTGCTTGTCCCCGGCCACGTCGATCCCGACGCCACTGGTCCGGTCGGTCATCGCCGCCCAGGCGAGCCGGCGTCGGGTGCCCCAGCCCAGCCGCAGCAGGCTGAGGTCGTCGTAGCGCTCGACGGGGATGCCCCGGCGCCGGGCCGCGGCGATGATCGAGCGGGTGCTGGGCCCGGTGTCCGACCGCTCCGCCAGCTCGCTGAGCACGGCGAGGCGCTGCTCCAGCTCGGGGCCGGTGACCGTGCCGCCACCCGCGACGGTCGTGACCAGGTCGATCGCGGCGTCGAGCAGCTGCGCGGGCAGCTCCGACTCGGGCGACTCGTCGACCGGGCACTCGATGATCAGGTCGTAGACGCCCGGCTCCGGGCCCGACACCGTACGCCCGAAGCTGACATCCCGCCCGATCCGCTGCGACAGCTCGAGGGTCACGTGCTCGGTGACATGCCCGAAGTAGGTACCGCCGCGCATCCGGCTGACGAAGCCGCCCGGCGCCCCCGCCGCACAATGGTGCTCGGTGAGCCCGGGCAGGGCCCGCAGCAACCGCTCGGCGAACCCGGTGATGTCGCTGGTCTCCACCCCGGTCAGTTCGTCGAGCCGGAGGCGTACCACCATCGCCGGGCGGGACAGGTGGACGTTCGGGCCGCGCAGCCGGCGCAGGCTAAGGATCTTCATGAAGCTGGTCCCCGTTCTCCGGCGACCCCTGCCAGTGCGGGGCGACGTCCGGACATCTCAAAAGTGCTGCCGGCGGTCAGTACGTGGATCCGCGCACCGGCCAGCCCGATCGGGCCGTCGGCGGGGATCGTGATGTCGGCCGCGGAGCCGGCGTCGACGACGGTGACCGTGCCGGAGCCGAGCACCTGGAACCGGTCGTCCTCGGCCAGGATCGCGGTGTCCTCGTCGATGCCCAGGCCCAGCTCGTGCGGGTAGAGCGCGACGGCACTGAGCAGCCGGTTGAGCCGCCCCCGCTCGGCGAAGTGCATGTCGATGAGGACCCCGGGCAGGAATTCCAGGCCCGGGCCCGTGCGTACGCTGGCCCGCCCGATGCCGGGCGCGGCGCCACCGAGGATCATCGTGCCGGACATCATCGCGGCGCCCGCGCTGGTGCCGCCGAGGACGATCGTTCCGGTGCGCACGAGCGTCTGCAGGGCCGAGTCGGTCAGCGTCCCGCCGAGCACGCTGGTGATCCGCTGCTGGTCCCCGCCGGTGAAGAAGACCCCCGTCGCCGGTGCGAGGGCGTGCACGACGGCGGGGTCGTTTGCCTGGGCCCGGGTGGCGATGCGCAGGCCCCGGGCCCGGCGTGCGCCGAAGCGGGTGAACAGGGTCGCGTACTCGGCTTCGAGCACGGCCGGTTCGCCGCTCGCGGTGGCGATCACCACGATGTCGGCGTCCGCTCCCCCGGCCAGCTCGACGAAGCGCCGCAGGATGGACGTACCGCCCGGACTGTGCCGCTCAGCTCCACCGATGACGAGCAAGCGGGCGGACACGGTTACCTCCTGGCAAGTACCGCAGTGGACTGCGGTTCACCTTTGAGGTTAAACGGAACAATTACGAAACATCGGGCTAATCGGGGGAGTCGGCGGGCAGCAGGTGCGTGACGTCCGGCGGCCCCTGCGCCAGCGCGACCGCCTTGGCCTCGGCATCCTCGTCGGCCTCGGTCATCCGCTCGTCGTGCTGGCGCAGGTGCTCCTCCCACGTCGGCACCTGATAGACCTCGACGAAGATCTCTTTCTCCTCGCCGTCACGGAACAGCCCCCAGCGCGACGCCCCGGTCCGCCGCCGGGACCGCTGCACCGCCTGCATGGCGCCCACGAACGCGTCCCGGTTCTCCTTCGCGACCCGGTAGCGGTTGGTGACCAGGACCGGCCCCTCGTCCAGGTGCGGCTCGAGCATCAGGTGCGGCTCGGGCCAGAAGTTCACCGGACCGCCCTTGTCCTCGGCGTGGGCGTGCAGCGGCATCCACGGCACGGTCGCCGTCCCGAGCAGCATCAGCGCCGCCGCCAGCAGGTACGCCGCTGTCAGGTCCGAGTGCTGGGTCACCTGCCCCCACGCGAACGCGCCGAGCGCCTGGGCACCCGCGAAGACGACCTGGTAGACGGCGAACCCGCGGGCCCGCACCCAGCTCGGCAGGAAGAGCTGCAGGCTGGCGTTCATCCGCGACACCTGCACCATCCAGGCGAGGCCCGCGGCGACCAGCACGGGGATCACCGCGAGCGGATGCGGGACGAGCGCTACGACGCTGAGCGCCGCGGCGTACACCAGGCCGGAAATGATCAGAAGCCGGTTGGGCGGGACCTTCTCCCGGATCCGGGGCATGAGCAGCGCCCCGAGAATCGCGCCGATCCCGAGCGCGGCGAGCAGCACGCCGTAGCCCCGCGAGCCCATGTGCAGCTGCTGGTCGGCGACCAGCGGCACGAGCCCCCAGACGACGCTGCCCGGCAGCACGAAGAGCACGACCCGCAGCAGGATCCGGCTCACCACCGGCGAGTAGCGCACGTAGCGGCCCCCGGCCCGCAGCGCCGGCCCGAACCGCTCGGCCTGCCCGCCACCACCCTGTTTCGGGCGCCGCCAGCGCAGCAACGCGACCGCGAAGACGGCGAAGGACAGGGCATTGAGACCGAAGACGACGGGTACGCCGGCATGCGCGACCAGCAGCCCGGCGACCGCGGGCCCCGCGGACCGGGCGAGGTTGGTGTTGACCGCCCCGAGCGCGGACGCCGACGCCAGCTCGGTGCGCGGCACCACCTCGGGGATCACCGCCTGCCAGGCCGGCAGCGTCAGCGCCTGCCCGACCCCGAGCAGAAACGTGAAGACCAGCAGCAGCGGCGGGGGCATCAGGTCCGCCGCGGTCAGCAGGGTCAGCGTCGTGGCCACCGCGAAGAGGGCGACCTGCACCCCGAGCAGCAGCCGGCGCCGGTCGAACGTGTCGGCGAGCGTGCCCGACGGCAGCGCCAGCAGCAGCACCGGCAGCATGGTCGCGGTCTGCACCAGGCTCACCCAGGTCGCGGCGTCCGGCTCGGCGACCAGCCGCCACGACGCCCCGACGGTCTGCATCCAGGTGCCGACGTTGCTGGCGAGCACGCCGATCCAGAGCCCGCGGAAAATCTTGTCGTGCAGAGGGGCCCAGGCCGTGGTGGTCACGGCCGGAAAGCCTATCGCCGCTGAGCGCCTGGTCCGGGCCTGGGCACGATCTCACGGTACGCCGTGACGGCGTGCCCGCTCCCGCAGTGCAGCTCGCCGTGGATCTCGGCACCGCAGTCCCGGTGCACCATGGTCAGCGGCGGCCCCTCGGGCTCGGCCAGATACCGGTCACCCCACTCCTTCACCGAGACCAGCACCGGGTAGAGATCCAGCCCCTTCGCGGTGAGCCGGTACTCGTGCCGGACCCGCGCCCCCGGCTCCTGGTACGGCTCGCGGCGTAGCACCCCGCACGCCACCAGGGAGTGGAGCCGGTTGGTGAGGACCTGCCGGGGGATGTCGGTGCGCTCCCGCATGTCGGCGAAGCGCCGGATCCCGTTGAACACCTCCCGCAGCACCTCCAGGGTCCACTTCTCCCCCAGGATCTCCATCGCGCGGCCGATCGTGCAGGTATCGACGGACCAGTCCAGTGCCTCGGGGCGTGCTGTGGTCTGGGTCATACCCTCCAGCCTAGGTCTCGTTGACAGACGCAGCCAGTGCTGCCAACCTGCGTCTATGACCCAGACTCAGGACGAGACCCGGACCCGCACCTTCGGGTGGTCGGACCCGGCGCAGAACGCCGCCCTGCTCGGCAACCGCTCCGGCCTCGAACTGCTCCAGGCCATGTCCCGCGGCGAGGTCCCCGCTCCCCCGATCATGCACCTGATGGACATCGAGAAGTTCGAGGTCGTCGAGGGCAGCGTCACGGTCGGCGTCCGCCCCCAGGAGTTCCACTACAACCCCCTCGGCACGGTCCACGGCGGCGTGATCTCAACGCTGCTCGACACCGCCGCGGCCTGCTCGGTGCACAGCACCCTCCCCGCCGGGGTCGGCTACACCAGCCTCGACCTCAACGTGAAGTTCCTCCGCGCCGTCACCCTCGCCTCCGGCATGATCACCGCCACCGGCTCGGTCCTCCAGCGAGGCCGCCGCACCGCCCTGGCCGAGGCCCGCATGACCGACTCCACCGGCCGCCTGGTCGCCCACGCCACCTCCAGCTGCATGCTCTTCGACCTCCCCTAGGGCCCTGAGTAGTGCTGCAGCCCATGCCGCGCGGCTGAATGTTGCGCCGGACACCGGGATACGAAAACTTTCTGCGGTGTTGCACCTCAAAACCGGCCAATCACGTCTGACAGAAGAACACATGTTTCCCGGCCAGACGTAATTGGCCCATGCTTGACATATGACGCCGCAGAAGATGGCGGCATAGCCGGTTTCGGCGCAACTTCCTGCCCTTGGCCAGCTCCAGCTGTCCTCGCCGTCCATCTCGGCACCGCCGAACAACGGCCCCTGCCACGACGCAGGGAGACTCGCCGATTGGCCACTGTGGTCAGACGGCCAGGAGGCGGCGGACCCCCTCGTCGTCGCGGAGTTCGGTTGCGGCGCCGGCTCGGACTACCTCGCCGGCGTCGAGGATGACGAAGTGGTCGGCCAGGCGGAGGGCCAGTTCGAGGTATTGCTCGACCAGGAGGATGGTCAGGCCGGTGGTGTGGAGTTGGCGGATTGCGGACTCGATCTCCTGGACGATGGATGGTTGGATGCCCTCGGTCGGCTCGTCGAGCAGGAGCATGCGCGGCTCGGTGACCAGGGCTCGGGCGATGGCTAGTTGTTGTTGCTGGCCGCCGGAGAGGAAGCCGGCTCGGCGTTTGAGCAGGGCGCGCAGGGCAGGGAAGAGGTCCAGTGCCTCGTCGAGGGTGCCGGGGCGGGCCTTTGGGGCGGACTCCCGGGCGACCTGGAGGTTCTCGGCGACGGTGAGCTGGGGGAAGGTTTCGTGGCCCTGGGGGACGTAGCCGAGGCCGGCGCGGACCCGTTCGTGGATGGGGGACTTCGTGATGTCCTTGCCGTCGAACAGCACCGTGCCCTGGCGGGCCGGGAGCACGCCCATGACGGCCTTGAGCAGGGTGGTTTTGCCGACGCCGTTGCGGCCCATCAGGCAGACCAGGGAGCCCGGGGGTGCCTGGAGGTCAACGCCGAACAGGACGCGGGCCCGGCCGTACGCGACGTGGAGGTCCTTGACTTCCAGCATCTAGACCCTTTCCTTGCGTCCGAGGTAGACCTCCTGCACGCGGGGGTCGGCCTGCACCTCGGCGACCGTGCCCTCGCACAACAGACGGCCCTCGTGCAGGACCGTGACCGTGCTGGCGAAGCGGCGCAGGAACGCCATGTCATGTTCCACCACCAGCACCGTGTGGTCCTTGGCCACCGATTGCATCAGTTCGCCGGTGCGGTCGCGTTCGTCGCGGCTCATGCCCGCGACCGGCTCGTCGAGTAGTAGCAGGCGGGGGCGTTGCACGACCAGCATGCCGATCTCCAGCCATTGGCGCTGGCCGTGGGACAGCACCCCGGCCGGGCGGTCGGCCAGGTCGCCGAGGCCGATCGTGTCCAGCGCCGAGGCGACGTCGTCGGAGATGCCGTGGCGGCGGCGCAGCAGGCCCGTCATTCTTCGGCGGAAACCCGCTGCCAGGTCCAGGTTGTCGAGCACGCTGAGCTCGTCGAAGACCACCGAGGTCTGGAAGGTACGCCCGACGCCCGCGCGCACGATCTTGTACTCCCGCTTGCCGGCCAGGTCCTCGCCCGCGAACCGCACCGAGCCCGACGCCGGCTTGGTCAGCCCGGTGATCACGTCGATCAGCGTCGTCTTGCCCGCGCCGTTGGGTCCGATGAGGAACCGCAGCTCCCCCGCTTGCAGGGTGAAGTCCAGATCGGTGATCGCGTGAAAGCCGGAGAAGACGACGTTGAGACCGCGTACTTCAAGAAGCGCACTCATGCTTGTACCTCGACTTTTCGCCGGGACGAGAGGGCGTCGCGGAACTGGTGGGACAGGCCGGCCAGGCCGCGCGGTGCCCACACCATGACCGCGACGAACAGGGCGCCCTGGACGTAGAGCCAGCCGTCCGGCCACTGCTCGCTGAAGATGGTCTTGGCGTAGTTGAACAGCAGCGCGCCGGCGACCGCCCCGGCCAGCGAATATCGCCCGCCGATCGCGACACCGACCAGCAGCTCGAGCGAGGCGACGATGCCCAGGTTGGCGGGTGACAACAGGCCTACGAGGGGTACGAACAACGCGCCCGCGATCCCCGCCAGCCCCGCCGAGACCGCGAACGCGACCGTCTTCACGAGCGCGGGGTCGTACCCCAGGAAGCGAACGCGGTCCTCCCCGTCCCGGATGGCGACGAGGAGCTGTCCGTAGCGGCTGCGCACCAGTTGGCGTACCGATAAATAAGACGCACCCAGAATGAGCGCCGTGACCAGATAGAGGATCCGGCGGTCCGCGTCCTCGTAGAGGTCGAGGCCGAAGAAGTACTGGAAGTTGGTGAGCCCGTTGGTGCCGCCGGTGAGGCCCTGCTGGCCGATCAGCAGGATGACGAACGCCGCCGCGAGGGCCTGGGACAGCACCGCGAAGTACGCGCCGCGCACCCGTTGCCGGAAGACGAGCAGACCGAGCAGCGTCGCGACCAGCACCGGCAGCACGATCACCATCGCCAGCGCGAAGACCGGGTTGGCGAAAGGCTTCCACAGCAGCGGCAGCTCCTCGACGCCGCTCCACGACATGAAGTCGGGCAGCTCGCCGTCCTGCAGTTTCAGGTGCATGCCCATCGCGTAGCCGCCGAGGCCGAAGAACACGCCCTGGCCCAGGGTCAGCATGCCGCCGCGGCCCCACGCGAGGGAGATGCCGACGGCGACGATCGCATAGCAGAGGTATTTGCCGAGCAGGTCGAGGCGGAACGGCGACAGCACCAGCGGCGCGACGACCAGCAGCAGGATCGCCGCCGCACCGAAAACGATCTTGTTCTCATGTGAGCGCCCTCGATTTCAGGACGAACATGCCCTGCGGCCGGAACTGGAGGAACGCGATGATCACCGCGAAGACGACCACCTTGGCGAAGCTCGCGCCGTTCGCCGTCCAGAATTCCACGAAGCTGTTCAGCACACCCAGGACAAAGGCCGCGATCACCGCACCCTTCAGCTGACCGAGGCCGCCGGCCACGACAACGAGAAAAGCGTCCACTATGTACGCCGTCCCGAGCGTCGGCCCCACCGGCCCGATCAACGTCAGCGCCACCCCCGCGACCCCGGCCAGCCCGGAGCCGATGAAGAACGTGGCCTGATCCACGCGCCCGGTCGCCACCCCGCTGACCGCCGCGAGCTGCCTGTTCTGCATCACCGCCCGCATCCGCCGGCCCTGCCGGAGCTTGCTCAGGTAGAGCGAGATCGCCACCACGCACCCGATCGCGAGCACGAGGATGAACAGCCGGTTGTACGCGATCCGCACCCCGGCCAGGTCGACGCCCCCGGTCAGCCAGCCCGGCGCGTCGACCTGCACGTTCGGCGCGCCGAAGATGTCCCGGGCCGCCTGCTGCAGGATCAGGCTGATGCCGAACGTCAGCAGCAGCGTGTCCAGCGGGCGGCCGTAGAAGCGCCGGATGATCAGCCGTTCCAGGATCAGGCCCAGCACGCCACCGACCGCGAACGCCACCGGCAGCGCGACGATGACGGCCTGGTCACCGGCGAGCGGTTGCAGCACGTACGCGGTGTACGCGCCCGCCATGATGAACTCGCCGTGCGCCATGTTGATCACGCCCATCTGGCCGAACGTGAACGTCAGACCCAGCGCGGCGAGCAGCAGCACCGCCCCGATGCTCGCGCCGATGACGAGCTGGTTGAGAGTTCCCATCAAGACAGCCCGCCCTCTTGGAGCTCTTTCATCAGGAGAGCCCGGCTGCCCAGGCGTACCCCTTGAGGTAGGGGTCGGGTTTGATCGGGGCGCCGGAGTTCCAGACCTCCTTGATCTGGCCGTCGGGCTGGATGAGGCCGATCCGTGCGGTCTTGTAGACGTGCTGGTTCTCGCCGTCGATGGTGACCTTGCCCTCGGGCAGGTCCAGCGAGATCCCGCCGGCCGCCTTCTTGACGGCGTCGACGTCCACGCTGCCGGCCTTCGCCGCGGCGGCGGCCCACAGCTTCACGGCGTTGTAGCCGGCCTCCATCGGGTCGGAGGTGACCTTGTCCGCGCCGTACTTCGCCTTGTACGCCTTGACGAACGTACTGTTCGTGGTGCCCTCGGTGGTCTGGTAGTAGTTCCACGCCACCAGATGCCCCGCGACGTTGGCGGGCCCGATGCCGGTGACCTCCTCCTCGGCGACGCTGACACTCACCGTGGGCATGGTCTGCGCGGTGAACCCGGCGCTGCGCAGCTGCTTGAAGAACGCGACGTTGCTGTCGCCGTTGAGCGTGTTGAAGACGACGTCCGGCTTGGCCTGCCCGAGCTTGTTGACGATCGTCGAGTATTCGGTGGTCCCCAGCGGCGTGTACTCCTCGCCGGAGATCGTCATCCCGTTCGCGGCGGCGTACGCCTTGATGATCTTGTTGGCGGTCCTCGGGAACACATAGTCGCTGCCGACCAGGAAGACCGACTTCTTGCCCTGCTGCTTGAGATAGTCGAGAGCGGGCACGATCTGCTGGTTCGTGGTCGCTCCGGTGTAGAAGATGTACGGCGAGCTCTCCAGCCCCTCGTACTGCACCGGATACCAGAGCAGGGCCTTGTTGCGCTCGAAGACCGGCAGCATCGCCTTACGGCTGGCGGACGTCCACCCGCCGAACGTCGTCGCGACCTTGTCCTCGTTGATCAGCTTCTGCGCCTTCTCCGCGAACGTCGGCCAGTCGGACGCGCCGTCCTCCACGACGGGCTCCAGCTTCTTGCCGAGTACGCCACCGGCGGCGTTGACCTCGTCGATGGCGAGCAGCTCGGAGTCGCGTACGGTCACCTCGCTGATGGCCATGGTGCCGCTCAGGGAATGCAGAATGCCGACCTTGATGGTGTTGCCGCCGCTCCCGCCGCCTTCGGAGGGGTCGTTGGCGCAGCCACCGGCGAGAAGGCCGGCGGCAAGCAGCGTGATGAGGGTCCGTCTGACAGGTGACATGGGACTTGTCCCTTCGCCCGCGGGTTCGTGCCCCGAAAGCTAGGAACAGCCGATTTCACACAGCGTATCGACGCGTGTCCATTGCGTTAACGGCATCCCAGAGTGCACATAGGATCTATATTGACCCCCATGATCGCGGGAATTGTCGTCCCCGGGGGCACCGGGCATCTCACCACCCTGCCGGATCTCGGCTGGGAGGCGCTGCGCGATCGCGAGGCGCACATCGAGACCGTCACCTGGTCGCCACCCCGGGGCATCCTCGACGTCGACCCCGAGCCGTTCGTCCGGGTCCACATCGAGCTGGCCCTGCGGCGACTGCCCGCCGGTGCGCAACCCGTCGTGATCGCCAAATCGTTCGGAACGTACGCCGCGGCGCTGGCCGCCGAGCGGTCGCTGCCCGCGATCTGGCTGACACCGCTGCTCACCCGGCAGACGGTCGTCGACGGGATCACCCGCAACACGGCGCCGCAGCTGCTCGTCTGCGGGACGGCCGACGAGTGGTGGGACGCCGGCGCCGCCCGGGCAACGGGAAAGCGAGTGCTCACCGTCGAGAACGGCGAGCACTCGCTCCGCGTGCCGGGACCGCTGCGCAACTACACCGAGGTGCTCGGGGTGGTCGGCACGGCGATCGAGGAATTCCTAGACGCCCTGGACTAGTGGCGTGCGGTCCTCCGCCGGGGGCTCCCAGGTCGCGGCGTCGGCCTCGACCTGCGTACCCGAGCGGATGTCCTTGATGGTGTCCGGCTCACCGTCGGCACCGGGGAACCAGACGTACGGGATGCCGCGGCGCTCGGCGAACCGGATCTGCTTGCCGAACTTCGCCGCCGACGGGGCGACCTCGGTGCTGATCCGGCGGGACCGCAGCGACCGGGCGATCTGGTCGCAGCGGCCGCGCAGCTCCTCCTGGGGCAGCGCGACCACCACGGCGGTGGGGACGCTGCGCGAGATCGTCAGCGCGTCGCGGCCGAAGAGCAGGCCGAGAATGCGGGAGACGCCGATGGAGATGCCGACGCCGGGGAAACGCTCGTTGCCCGACGATGCCAGGTTTTCGTAGCGGCCGCCGGAGCAGATCGAGCCGTGGCGCTCGTACCCCTGGAGCTCGGTTTCATAGACCGTGCCGGTGTAGTAGTCCAGCCCCCGGGCGATCTTGAGCTCGGCCCGGATCAGCCCCGGAGCGTGCTCGTTCGCCGTCTCCACCACCCGCGCGAGCTCCTCGAGGCCCTCGGTGAGCAGTTCGTTGTCGACGCCCAGCTTGCGAACCAGGTCGACGAAGGAGGCGTCGCTCGTGGAGATCTGCGCGAGCTGCAGACACGCCTCCGCCTGCGCGGCCGACGCGCCCCTGGCCACCAGCAGCTCGGCGACCTTCACCGGCCCGATCTTGTCCAGTTTGTCGACCGTACGCAGGACCTCGTCCGGATCCTCCAGGCCGAGGCCGCGGTAGAAGCCCTCGCACACCTTGCGGTTGTTGACCAGGATCGTCGCGGGCGGGATGGGCAGCGACCGCAGCGCGTCACCGACCACCAGCGGCATCTCGGTGTCGTAGTGGAACGGCAGGTTGTCCCGGTCGACCACGTCGATGTCGGCCTGCAGGAACTCGCGGTAACGGCCCTCCTGCGGGCGTTCACCGCGCCACACCTTCTGGATCTGGTAACGCCGGAACGGGAACTGCAGCTTGCCGGAATTCTCCAGCACGAACCGCGCGAACGGCACCGTCAGGTCGAAGTGCAGCCCGAGGGCGTTGTCGTCCTTCTCGGCGTTCGGGTCCTCCTGCAGCCGGCGCAGGACGTACACCTCTTTGGAGGTCTCGCCCTTGCGCAGCAACTGGTCCATCGGCTCGACCGCACGCGTCTCGAGCGGCGCGAAACCGTACAGCTCGAACGTCGAACGGATGCGCTCGATCAGGTTCTGCTCGATCATCCGCTGGGCCGGCAGGTATTCCGGGAAGCCGGACAGCGGGGTGGGCTTGCTCATGATGCTCCTTGAGTTACAGGCCCGGCGCTGCCGTCAGTTCCCGCAGGTACGGGTTCTGGGCGCGCTCACGGCCGATCGTCGTCTCGGATCCGTGGCCGGGCAGAACCACCGTGTCGTCCGCCAGCGGCAGGATCTTCTCCCGCAAGCTGGTCATCATCACGGAGGTGTTGCCACCCGGCAGGTCGGTGCGGCCGATGGAGCCGGCGAAGAGCACGTCACCGGTGAGGCAGATCTGCTCCGCCTCCCACGACGTGCCGGAACCCGGCACCCGGAAGATCACCGACCCGCCCGTATGGCCCGGTGCGTGATCGACGGTGATTTCCAGCCCGGCGAGGCTCATCGTGGCGCCGTCGGTCAGCTCCGCGACGTCATCCGGCTCGGTGTAGGTGAACCGTCCACCGAGCATCTGGTCGAGGCTCATGCCCATACCCTTCATCGGGTCGGCGAGCATTTCGCGATCA
Source organism: Winogradskya humida (assembly GCF_016862215.1). Lineage (GTDB taxonomy): Bacteria > Actinomycetota > Actinomycetes > Mycobacteriales > Micromonosporaceae > Actinoplanes > Actinoplanes humidus. Next base: position 5,104 of record NZ_BOMN01000042.1, on the reverse strand, counting down.
GCCGGATGAACGTACGCGGTGATGCCGCGAGCACCGCACACCGGCGCGACGGAGAACGTGTGGTCGAAGTGGCCGTGGGTCAGCAACACCGCGGCGGGCTGCAACCGGTGCTTGGCGAGCACCTCGTCGAGCTGATCGATCACGCCGATGCCCGGGTCGACGATCAGCGCCTGTTCACCAGGACCGGTCGCCAGCACGTAACAGTTGGTGCCGAGCGCAGCTGCGGGAAAACCGGTGACGAGCACTCCGCACCCCCTTCTCTTTCACCCGTTGCCTTCACCCATTCTTTTCACCCGGAAGCCTAGCTGGACGCACCGTACACACCGGCACGGAACCTCGCACACCACTTTCCCAGGCGTTACCCGTACACTCTTGCGGGCGTGTGGCCCTTATATTCCCGCTCGCGCTTCACGGGCTTTTGGTCGCGTCACCGGTTCTTTCGTCGCGTCACAGATTTCAGGAGGGGGAGCGCTCGGTGGCTTCCAGCAAGGACCGGCAGCGGAAGCTGGCGCGTGACAAGTTCGACCGCCAGATGGCGCGCCGGGCCGTCAAGCAGCGCCGGCGCCGGCAGATCCAGGCCGGTGTGGGCGCCGCGGTGGCGCTGATCGTCATCATCGGCGGTGTCGCCTGGCTGGGCGGTGCCTTCGACGGCGACGAGACGAACACCGATGCCGCCAATTCCGACATCTGCGCGTGGACCCCGCAGAGCACCGAGAGCAACAAGAGCCTGAAGGACGTGGGTGAGCCCCCGACCACCGGCATCCCCACCTCCGGCACGCGGGCCATGACGGTCACCACGGACCAGGGCGACCCGATCGTGGTGACGCTCGACCTCGCCGACGCGCCCTGCAACTCCGCCGACCTCGGCTATCTCGCGAGCAAACAGTTCTACGACAACACCACCTGCCACGAGATCACCGCCGAGGGCGCGATCCGCTGCGGCGACCCGAGCGCCACCGGCCAGGGCGGCCCGACGTACAGCATCTACAACGAGAACGTGCCGCTGGCACCTTCGTCGTCCGCCTCCCCGGCCCCGACCGCCGCCGCACCGCTCTACCCCAAGGGCACCGTCGCGATGATCGGCGACCCGCCGGGCACCAACGGCAGCCAGTTCCTCATCTTCTTCAAGGACTACACCACGGCCGACCCGGAGTACTCCATCGTCGGCCAGGTCACCGGAGGCCTGGACACCGTCACCAAGATCAGCAAGATCCCGACGGTGGCGAACGCCGCCGGCGACAAGGTGACACCGAAGACGAAAATCGCCGTCAAGAGCGTCACCGTCGGCGAATTCACCCCCGAGGGCGGCGCCTCACCGGCCGCCGCGCCCTCGGCTTCCAGCCAGTCCTGAGTTTTCCGGAGCAGAATTCCACCGAACCGCCCCCCTCACCGCACGAAGGCATACAGGAGGAACACCGTGTCGTCGATCAAGGACAGGCAGCGCGCGGCGGCGCGGGCGCGCCTCGAGAAGGAGATGGCCGAGCGCGCCGTGGCCGCTAAGAAGCGCCGGCAGCGTCAGGCCATCATCGGCTCCGCCCTCGCCGTCGTCGTCATCGCCGGCGCGGCGGTGTGGATCGTCGCCGCCCTCAACAAGGACGACGACAAGTCCACCACCGCCTCCTCGGCCCCGCCCGCGGGCACCGTCGCCTGCCAGTGGATCCCCGAGGACGGCAGCACCGGCGCCAAGGTCACCGACGTCGGCACCCCGCCGGCCAACGTGCCCAACACCGGCAAGGACACGCTGACCATGGACACCAGCCTCGGCGCCATCACCGCGACGGTCGACCTGGCGAAGGCGCCCTGCACCGGCGCGGCCTTCAACTACCTGGCCAGCAAGAAGTTCTGGGACGGCACCAAGTGCCACCGCCTCACCACCGAGGGCATCAAGGTCCTCCAGTGCGGCGACCCGAGCGCCAAGGGCAAGGGCTACCGCGACACCGACGGCACCGGCGGCCCCAGCTTCCGCTACGCGGAGGAGAACCTGCCGACCAACGCCTCGCCCGCCTACCCCAAGGGCACCATCGCCATGGCGAAGACCTCGTCGCCCAGCAGCACGGGCAGCCAGTTCTTCATCGTGTACGCCGACACGGACCTCCCGGCCGAATACACCGTCCTCGGCACCATCACCAAGGGCATGGACATCGTCGAGAAGGTCGCCAAGGCCGGCACCGACAACGCCAACGGCCAGGGCGACGGCCACCCGAAGACGGAGGTCGACATCAAGACCTTCACCATGGCCGCGGCTTCCTGACCCGGTTCAGCAGCTAGCAAAAAGGGCGGGCCCCGCGGGGTCCGCCCTTTTTCGTGCGCTCGTTTCGTGCTCCCGGGCGTTTCAAGCTCCCGGGCGTTTCAAGCTCCCGGGCGTTTCAAGCTCCCGGGCGTTCTGCCCGCCTGCGCTCCCGGGCGTTCTGTCCGCCCGGGGAGCCGTCGTCAGGCGCCGGAGGTGACCCGGTAGGCGTCGAACACGCCATCGACCTTGCGGACGGCGGCGACGAGGTGGCCCAGGTGTTTCGGGTCGGCCATCTCGAACGTGAAGCGGCTGACCGCCACCCGGTCCCGGGTCGTGGTGACCGTCGCGGAGAGGATGTTGACCCGCTCCTCGGACAGGACACGGGTGACATCCGCGAGCAGCTTGTGCCGGTCGAGCGCCTCGACCTGGATGGCAACGAGGAACGTCGACGCGGACGTCGGTTTCCAGCTCACCTCGACGACGCGCTCCGGCTGGGCGCGCAGGTCCTCGGCGTTGGCGCAGTCGTCGCGGTGCACGCTGACACCGCCCGAGCGGGTCACGAAGCCGAACACCGCGTCACCCGGCACGGGCGTGCAGCAGCGGGCCAGCTTCACCCACACGTCGCTGACATCCTTGACCACGACACCCGGGTCCTGCGCCGACGTACGGTTGCGGGGCGGGCGGGTCGCGACGGCGGTCTCGGCGATGTCCTCGACCGCGCCCTCCTCGCCACCGAAGCCGGCGACGAGTTTCTGCACGACCGACTGCGCGGAGACCACACTCTCGCCGACCGCGGCATACAACGAGGCCACATCGGCCAGGTGCAGGTCGCGCGCGATCGTCGTGAGGTTCTCGCTCGTCAGCATGCGCTGCAGGGGCAGCCCCTGCTTGCGCATCGCCTTGACGATCGCCTCCTTGCCGTCCTCGATCGCTTCCTCGCGACGTTCCTTGTTGAAGTACTGCCGGATCTTCGTCCGCGCGCGCGGGCTCTTGACGAAGCCCAGCCAGTCCTGCGTCGGGCCGGCCGTGGCCGACTTCGACGTGAAGATCTCGATGACGTCGCCGTTGGACAGCGTCGACTCCAGCGGCACCAGCTTGCCGTTGACGCGGGCACCGATCGTCTTGTGACCCACCTCGGTGTGCACCGCGTAGGCGAAGTCCACCGGCGTCGACCCGGTCGGCAGCGGGATGACGTCGCCCTTGGGGGTGAAGACGTACACCTCCTGGCTGGACAGGTCGAAGCGCAGCGCGTCCAGGAACTCGCTGGGGTCGCTCGCCTCCCGCTGCCAGTCCAGCAGTTGCCGCAACCACGTCATCTCGTCGATGTGGGCGGGCGGCCCGACGATCGTCGCGCCCTTCTGCTCCTTGTACTTCCAGTGCGCGGCGATGCCGAACTCCGCCGTACGGTGCATCGCGAACGTCCGGATCTGCATCTCGACCGGCTTACCGGTCGGGCCGATCACCGTCGTGTGCAGCGACTGGTACATGTTGAACTTCGGCATCGCGATGTAATCCTTGAACCGCCCCGGCACCGGCTGCCAGTTGGCGTGGATGACCCCCAGCGCCGCGTAGCAGTCGCGCACCGTGTCGACCAGGATCCGCACCCCGACCAGGTCGTAGATGTCCCCGAAGTCGCGCCCCCGTACGATCATCTTCTGGTAGATCGAATACAGGTGCTTCGGCCGCCCGGTGGTCTCGGCCTTGATCTTCGCCGACTTCAGATCCAGCGACACCCGGTTGGTCACCTGCCGCAGCAACGCCTCACGCTGCGGCTGGTGCTCCCCGATCAGCCGGTTGATCTCCTCGAACCGCTTCGGGAACAACGTCCCGAATGCCAGATCCTCGAGCTCCCACTTGATCGTGTTCATACCGAGCCGGTGCGCGAGCGGCGCCAGGATCTCGAGCGTCTCCTTGGCCTTCTGCTCCTGCTTCGCCCGCGGCAGGAAGGTCAGCGTCCGCATGTTGTGCAGCCGGTCCGCGAGCTTGATGACCAGCACCCGGGGGTCCTTCGCCATCGCCACGACCATCTTGCGGATCGTCTCCGCCTTGGCCGCGTCACCGAGCTTCACCCGGTCGAGCTTCGTCACCCCGTCGACGAGCAGCGCGACCTCGCCCCCGAAGTCGGTCCGCATCTGCTCGAGCCCGTAGTCGGTATCCTCGATCGTGTCGTGCAACAGCGCCGCCACCAGCGTCGTCGTATCCATGCCCAGATTGGCCAGGATCGTCGCCACCGCGAGCGGATGCGTGATGTACGGGTCCCCGGACTTGCGGTACTGCCCGGAATGCCACCGCGCGGCCACGTCGAACGCCCGCTGCAACGCCCGCCCGTCCGCCTTGGGGTGACTCGCCCGGTGCGTAGCGATCAGCGGCTCAAGAACCTCACTGACCTGAGTCGTCTGCCACGGCGCATTGAACCGCGCCAACCGCGCCCGAACCCGCCGCCCGGTCGGCGCACTGGCCAGCCCGAACCCGCCAGAAGCCTCCACGGGCGTAAACGGCTGAGTAGCCTCGGCATCGTGCACCACAGGCCCGTCCCCCGCCGACCCGTTACCCACCGGCGCCACGGTCGTCGCGGCGACCCGCGCGGGCACGGACTTAGCCGCGGTCGGCTTGTTACTCACGGCCGACTTCGAGGCGGTGGGCTTGGTGGCGGTGGGCTTTGTAGCGGTGGTCGTGGCGCTGGTGGTCGTGGCGCTAGTGCTGGCCGCGTCCGCGGGCTTGGCTGACGCGGGCTTGGCCGCGGCAGGCGTGGCCGCTGAGAGCATGGTTGTTGCGGGCGTGGGCGTGGCCGTTGCGGGCGTGGCCGTTGCGGGCGTGGCCGTTGCGGGCGTGGCCGTTGCGGGCGTGGCCGTTGCGGGCGTGGCCGTTGCGGGC
>NZ_BOMN01000041.1 GCF_016862215.1 Winogradskya humida | reverse complement strand
CCGTTGCGGGCGTGGCCGTTGCGGGCGTGGCCGTTGCGGGCGTGGCCGTTGCGGGCGTGGCCGTTGCGGGCGTGGCCGTTGCGGGCTTGGGGGAGGCGGGCTTGGGGGAGGCGGGCTTGGTGGTGGGTTGCTTCGCCGCAGCGGGTTTCGCAGTAGCGGCGGGCTTTGCGGTCGCGGCGGGCTTCGAGCCGTTCGCGGTAGCCGCGTCAGCCTTGGCAGCAGTGGACTTCGCCGTCGTGGTCTTGGCGGCCTTCGCCGCCGCAGCCGGGGCACCAGCGCTGTGGGAAGCCCCAGCGCCAGCCGGGCCGTCATCAGCCGGAGTCATGACCTCGGCCCCGGCCGCACTGCCCTCGACGGCCGCACTCGCCGAAGCGGCTGCGCTCCCCGAAGCGGTCGTGCTCCCCGAAGCGGTCGTGCTCCCCGAAGCAGCTGCGCTCCCCGAAGCGGTCGTACTGCCTGAAGCAGCTGGGCTCCCTGAAGCGGTCGTGCTCCCCGGAGCAGCTGTGCTCGCCGAGGGGGCCGCGCCCGCCGGGGCCGCTGCGTTGTTGGGGGCGGAGGCTGGCTGGTCAGCGTTCACCGGGCCGGATGCCGGGGTCGAGCCGGCGTCGTTCGCCTGGGCACCATTCACCGTCGAACCCGCATTCACCGTTGGGATGGCCGAGTCGTTGAGAACTACGTCTTTACCAACCACGCCGTCAGCAACCAAGGCCCTGTTCGCGTCGGTCGGGGTCGCGTCGGTCGGGTGCACCGTGCCCTCCGTCGGAGGGGCGACGTCGCTGGACACCGGCCTCCTCACGTCGCTTCTGCTCACCTGGTTGGAAACGCCATCCTACTCGCCGTATCTTCCCGGTTGCCCCGCCCCGAGGCCCGCAAAGCACACCACTACACGGACGTAAGCGGATTAAACGGTCAGCATGGCGTGAACGGTTCGAGGGGCTAGCCGGTCGCGGCCGTTGAGGAAGCTCAGCTCGAGCGGGACGGTGAAGCCGGAGATCGTGCCGCCGGCGCGCTCGACCAGGTCCAGGGCTGCGCCGGCGGTGCCGCCGGTGGCGAGGACGTCGTCGAGGACCAGGACGCGCTGGCCCTCGACGAAGGCGTCCTGGTGGACTTCGAGGGTGGCTTCGCCGTACTCCAGCGCGTACGAGGAGGAAAAGACCGCTCGGGGGAGCTTGCCCGCCTTGCGGATGGGGACGACGCCCTTGCCTGTCGCGTAAGCGACGGCCGCTGCCAGGACGAAGCCGCGCGCCTCGACGCCGGCCACCACGTCGAAGGAGTCGGCGCCGTGGTGCTTGATGATCTCATCGATCACCTGGCGGAAGACGTCGCCGTCGGAGAAGAGCGGCATCAGGTCCTTGAAGACGATGCCGGGCTTCGGGAAGTCCGGCACGTCCAGGACCCGGCTGGCGACGAGCTGGGCGACTCCGGGTCCGCTGTCCCCGCGTACATCTGCGGCATTGTCTGTCACCCACACAGCTTAGGGCCCGGCAGAAAGCGAAAGCCCGCCGTCCCCTGGGGGTACGGCGGGCTTTCGTGGAGCTGTGCGTCAGCGGCGCTTCTGGCCGCCGCTGGGGCGGTTGCCGGCGCTGCCGCCGCGGTTGGTGCTGCGCTTGGCCGCCGGGCGGACACCCGGGCGGGGCGTCGTGCTCGGGGTGGAGCCGGCGAAGGCGGGGACGTCGTCGCCGTCCTGCTCGGTGGCCGTGCGGGTGCGGTCGCCGCGGGCCACGTCGCCGGAGCGCGAGGAGCGGCGGGACAGGACGCGGGCGTTGTGGGACTTGATGCGGGGTTCCTGGTCCTTGAGCGCCGAGAGCAGCGGCGCGGCGAACATGATCGAGGACAGGACGCCGAGGCCCATGCCGACGAACAGGACCAGGCCGAGGTCCTTCAGGGTGCCCGCGCCGAGCAGGCCGGCGCCGATGAAGAGCAGGCCGCCGACCGGCAGCAAAGCCACCAGGCCGGTGTTGATCGAGCGCATCAGGGTCTGGTTGACCGCGAGGTTGGTCGCTTCGGCGTACGTCCGGGAGCTGCCCGCCGTGATGCCCTTGGTGTTCTCCTGGACCTTGTCGAAGACCACGACGACGTCGTAGAGGGAGAAGCCGAGGATCGTCAGGAAGCCGATGACCGTCGAGGGGGTGACCTCGAAGCCGATCAGCGAGTAGACGCCCGCGGTGAGCACCAGGTCGAGCAGCAGCGACGAGACCGCCGCCACCGCCATCCGCCACTCGAAGCGGATGACCAGGTAGCCCATCACCACGACCAGGAAGATGCCGAGACCGAGCAGGGCCTGCTGGGTCACCTGGCCGCCCCACGCCGCGGAGACCCGGTCGTCGCTGATGTCGTCGGGCGAGACGTTCAGATCCTTGACCAGCGCGTCCTTGACCGCGGTCGACTGGGCCTGGCTGAGCGTCCCGGTGCGCACGGTGTAGCTGGCGTCGTTGCCGTCGCCGACCTTCTGCGCCGCACCGATGTTGTCGTCGCCGGCGACGCCGGCCTCGTCGATGGCCTTGGCCACCGCGCTGCGGGCGTTGTCGGTGCTGCCGACGCTGGCCGGCAACGAGAACTTGGTGCCACCGGAGAACTCGATGCCAAGGTGGAACTGGCGGAAGATGAAGCTGCCGATGGCGATGAGAACGAGCACCGCGGCGATCGCGAACCACCTGTTACGGCGACCCACGATGTTGAGGTTCGCCTCGCCCCGGTAGAGGCGATCGGCAAGGCCGTTGGCCATGTCAGGCCTCCTTCTCGGTCGGCTGGCGCTTGAGGGCGCGGCCCAGACCGCTGACGCGCGGGGACATGAACGCCTTCGTGTTCGCGAACATCGTCATGATCGGGTGACGGAACAGGAACACCACGACGAGGTCGAGGACCGTGGACAGGCCCAGGGCGAACGCGAAGCCCTTCACCGCGCCGATCGACACGATGTAGAGCACGACGGCACACATGATGGTGATGGTGTTGGCGGAGATAATCGTACGCCGCGCCCGGGCCCATGCCCGCGGTACAGCACTACGGGCACTTCGACCCTCGTGGATCTCGTCCTTGAGGCGTTCGAAGTAGATGACGAACGAGTCGGCGGCGACACCCAGTGACACGATGAAGCCGGCGATACCCGCCAGGGTCAGCGTGAAGCCCGTGGTGCGGCCGAGCACGACCAGCGCCCCGAACGTCAGCAGACCCGACAGCAGCAGGCTCAGGAAGATGACCGAGCCGAGCAGCCGGTAGTAGAAGAACGAGTAGATCGCGACCAGGCCGAGGCCGATCGCGGCGGCGAGCAGGCCCGCCTCGAGCTGCGCGATACCGAGCGTCGCGGAGACCGTCTCGCTGGACAGCGGCGTGAACGTGACCGGCAGCGCGCCGTACTTGATCTGGTCGGCGAGCTCCTTGGCCGAGGTCGCGTCGAACGAGCCGCTGATCTGCGACTGGCCGCTCAGCACGCCCTGGATCTCGGGGGCCGAGATGACTTCCTTGTCGAGGACCACCGCGACCAGGCAGTGAGTCGCACCGCTGGAGAGCGCGGCGGCGGCGGTGAGACACGGGCTGTCGGCGGCCGGCTGGAACGCCTCCCGGGTCAGCGCGGTCCACTTGGCCTGGCCGCTGCTGGTGAAGTCGAGCGAGACGACCCACTGGCTCTGCTGGTCGAGCTGCGGGCTGGCGGTGTCGATGTCGGTACCGAGCACCTTGGCGACGTCCATCAGCAGCTTGGCGCCGGTCTGGCAGGACACGACCTTCGACTTCTCGTCGTCGATCGCGCCGCTGGGCCGGCCGTCGAGCTGCGTGCAGCTGATCGTCGGCACGTAGAACTGCATCTCCGGCGTCAGCGCGTTGACCTCGACGCTGTTGAGCGCGTTGAACGGCTTGTAGACCGCGGCCGCTGCGGCGTCGGTGGTGTCCACCGGCGCGGTGAGCTTCTCGGCGGCCGCCCAGGCTGCCTTGCCGACCTTCTTCTCGATCGCGGCGCGCTGCTCCTTGACGTCCGCGGTGACCGGAGCCGGAGCCGCCGCCGAGGCGGACGGGGCGGGGGCCGGAGCGGCGGAAGCGGAGGCGGCCGGGGCACTCGGGCTCGGCGAGGCGCTCGGGGCGAGCTCGCCGCCGCCCTGCCCGCCGGTGGACGCCGACGGCGCCGCGGACGCGTTCGCGGCCGGGGCCTTGCTGGTGGCGGCGCTGGGCGCGGGGCTGCCGCTCGGGTCGGTGCTGGGCGCGGCCGCCTGCGGGTTCATCACCGAGTCGGCGGTGTCGCCATTGGCGCCGAGAACCATGCGGAACCGCATCTGGGCGGCCTGACCGACGTTCTTCAGCTGGTCGTTGGCCTTGCCCGCGACGGAAACCACGATGTTCTGGTTGCCCTCGATGACAACCTCGGCCTCGGCCACACCGAGCGCGTTGACCCGCTGATCAATGATCTTGCGGGACTCCTCCATGCTCTGCTGGCTGGGCACCTGGCCGTTGGTGAGCAGGGACGCCCGGTAGGTGGCCTGGGTGCCACCGATCAGGTCGAGGCCGAGCTTGGGGTGCAACCGCTCCTCGTAGCCGAGTCCCTTGGTTCCCGGCCCCCAGAACACCAGCACGTAGAGGATCGCGAAGAGGAGACCGAGCACGGCGAGTTGCCGTCCGGGATGCATTTGCCCCTGTGGTGGTCTTGCCACGTCTTTCGAACTCCTCGTGCTGGGGCTGCCGCGGGAGCGCGGCGGCAGGTGGGGATCGGGGAAGGCAGGCGGTGTCGGACCGGACGCGAAGTTCCGGCCGTTTTGCCCGGCGACGATTATTCACAACAATGGGCCGCTTGGGGAGTTTTCCCGCCCGCGGCCCGTAGCGTACGTCTCGAACAGGCAACGCCGTGGCCCGCCAGGACCGGCGGGCCGCAACGAAACGGATCAGTCCTTGGACTTGCGCGTCTCGACGACCGGGCTCTGGATCGGCTCGTCGTCGGCGGGGACGACGGACTCCTCGGCCACGGTCTCCTCGACAACGGGCTCCTCGGCCACGGCCGACTCCTGCTTCACCACCCGGGCGATCGCCGGACGGGCGTAGCGGGCGTTGACGCCGGGGTAGATCTCGACGGTCACGACGTCATCGCCGACCTCGACGACCGTGGCGTGCAGGCCGCCGATGGTCACGATCTCGTCGCCGGGACCCAGCGCCGACTGCATGGACTGCGCCTCGCGGCGACGCTTCTGCTGCGGGCGGATCATCATGAAGTACATGACGCCGAAGAGCAGGACGATAAGGAGCAGGGGCGCGAAGCTACCGCCGCCGCCCTCCGCTGCTGCTACTACTGAGAACACGAAGTGAAACCTTCCGTGGGGCCTTCACCGCGGCTGAAGGCGCACGGCGCGGCGAGTCTAATCCCTGAATCTGGGAAGTCGGGACGCGGCACACGTCACGTTCACATTACGGAGAGGTATTTTCCGCACGCGTGAACAGGTCGGGTAGCTGAGCGGCGATCCCCCGGCCCTCCGGCGGCGTCTTCCCGAGGTGCAGCCAGCCCGCGTCGGTGGCCACCCGGCCCCGGGGCGTACGCGCCAGCAGCCCCGCCCGCACGAGGAACGGCTCGCACACCTCCTCGACGGTGTCGGACTGCTCCCCCACCGCGACGGCCAGCGTGGAAAGACCGACCGGCCCGCCCCGGAACGACTCGATGAGCGCCCGCAGCACGGCCCGGTCGAGCCGGTCGAGGCCCAGCTGGTCGACGTCGTAGACCTTGAGCGCGGCCTTGGCGGTGTCGTGGTCGACGATCCCGTCGCCACGCACCTCGGCGTAGTCCCGCACCCGGCGCAGCAACCGGTTGGCGATACGCGGTGTGCCCCGCGACCGGCCGGCGACCTCAGCGGCCCCCTCAGCCGTGATCGGCACCCCGAGGATGCGCGCCGACCGGTGCAGCAGCGAGTCCAGGTCGGCCGGCGAGTAGAAGTCGAGATGCGCCACGAACCCGAACCGGTCGCGCATCGGGCCGGAGAGCAGCCCGGCCCGCGTGGTCGCCCCGACCAGCGTGAACGGCTCCACGTCGAGCGGGATCGCGGTCGCGCCGGGCCCCTTGCCGACCACCACGTCGACCCGGAAGTCCTCCATCGCGCTGTAGAGCAGCTCCTCGGCGGGCTTCGCGATGCGGTGGATCTCGTCGATGAACAGGACGTCGCCCTCGGCCAGGCTGGTCAGGATCGCCGCGAGGTCACCCGAGCGCTCGATGACCGGCCCGCTCGTGGTCCGGATCGCGGTCCCCAGCTCCGCCGCCACGATGTTCGCCAGCGTGGTCTTACCGAGGCCGGGCGGGCCGGAGAGCAGGATGTGGTCGGGCGGGGTGCCCCGGCCCATCGCACCCTTCAACAAAAGATCGAGCTGATCTCGTACGCGATGCTGCGCGATGAAGTCCGCCAGGCGGCGCGGCCGGACACTGGCCTCCGCGTCCAGATCCTCGTCCTCGGCGAACGGGGAGACGACCTCGTCGGTCATCGCGCGCGACCCAGCAGCCGGATGGCCTGCCGCAGCAGGATCGGGACCGGCGGTGTCTCACCGCCGTCGAGCGACTCCGCGACGGCGACGACGGCCTGGTCGGCCTGCTGCGTGGACCAGCCGAGCGCGATGACACCCTGGCGCACCTGCTCCTGCCAGCCACCGCTGAGCGACCCGGCCACCCCGTCGGCACCGGTGGAGACGGCACCGATCTTGTCCCGCAGCTCCAGGACCAGCCGCTCGGCGCCCTTCTTGCCGATACCGGGCACCCGGGTCAGCGCGGTGAGGTCCCCGGAGGAGATAGCGCGCCGGATCGCCTCGGGCTGGTGGACGGCGAGCACGGCCTGGGCCAGCCGCGGCCCGACCCCGCTCGCGGTCTGCAGCAGCTCGAACAGCTGCTTCTCCTCGTCGTCGGCGAACCCGTAGAGGGTCAGCGAGTCCTCCCGGACGACGAGGCTGGTCGCGAGCCGCGCCTCGGTGCCGGCCTTCAACGAGGCGAGCGTCCCGGGCGCGCAGTGCATCGACAGGCCGACGCCGCCGACCTCGATCACAACGCTGTCCGGGGAGATCGCGGCGACCACGCCACGCACGCTGGCGATCATCAACGGGCTCCTGTCCTGCGCGGTTTGCGTGCGGTGGCGGCTTTGACCGCGGCTGCCTGCAGAAGGCTGCGGGTCCCACCACGCCAGATGTGGCAGATGGCGATAGCCAAGGCGTCGGCGGCGTCCGCGGGGCGGGGCGGGCCGTCCAGGCTGAGCAACCGGGTGACCATGCTGGTCACCTGAGCCTTGCCCGCTGTGCCGGACCCGGTGACGGCGGCCTTGACCTCACTGGGCGTGTAGGTCTGCACGGGCAACCCGGCCCGCGCCCCCGCCAGGATGCCGATCCCGCTGGCCTGCGCGGTGCCGGTGATCGTCTGCGTGTTGTGCTGGCTGAACACCCGCTCAACAGCGACGCTGTCCGGCTTGTGCTCCGCGACGAGCTCCCCCAGCGACTTGTCGAGGTGCAACAGTCGCAGCGCGATGTCCTCGTCGGGCTCGGTGTAGACGACGTAGTAGCCGATCAGCTTGCAGGGCCGCCCAGGCTGCCCCTCGACCACCCCGACCCCGCACCGGGTCAGACCGGGGTCGATGCCGAGCACCCGCACATTGCCCCCCTCGATCGGACGTGTGTTCGACACCCTATTACGCCGCCCCCGCACACCAGCAGCCGACACACACCGGACAGAAGCTTGCGTTGTGACCGGCCTCACATAACCCTGGAAGACGTGGCCTATCTGTTCCCACCGATGAACGACGAGCCGCCACCGGACTACAGAGAGTTCGTGGCAGCCCGCCTGGACCTGCTCGAACTCCAGGCGGCCCGGCTCACGGGCGGAGACCACACTGCCGCTCGCTCGCTGACCGTGGACACCCTCACGGACCTGGCCGGCCACTGGCGCCGCCTGCACTGGAAATCCCGCCTCCAGGGCCGCGACGCCCGGGTCGACTACCTCCAGCGCCGCCTGGCCATACGGACCAGACACTGGCGCGAGGAACAGCTCTACCCGGTCGAGGTCACGGCCTATCAGCGCACATACAAAGCCATTGCCGGGGTCTCGGTGGCACAGCGGCTCGCGCTTTTAATCCCCAGCACCGTACGCGAAGAGCTCGGCGTCGTCGCAGAAGCAGAAATCGCCTGGCTCCACGCCTACCGCCACTTCATCTGGCGCCGCTACGCCCGAGTAGCCGCCACCAGCCTGCTGCTCTTCATCGCCATGGTCCAGTTCTTCATTCAAGCGTCGGCGGGCAGCTGACCGTCCCGTTTGTCATACATCTGCTCAAGCCGCCGACGTGCGGCGCGACGCTTCTCATGCCCTTCCTCGACGAGACGCCGGAGCGCCTCGGAGATTGCCAGCTCAGGGGAGGCAGCGGAGATCTGCCGCTGCGCTTCATCGAGCAGTTCCCCGTCGAGCGAGCGACGCACCCTGAACTCCAGCCGCCCGTCGGCCAGCATCTCGCGCGCCAACTCGATCGCAGCCCGACGCTTCTCATCAACCGCAATCTCGACCACGCCCCGAACTTTAGTGGTCGAATGACAGGATGTCACGAGTCAAGATTGGACATAACGAAGGGACTGAGCAGCATGCTCAGCCCCTTCGTCCAGCCATCAGCTACCGGGCCTGATACTCAGCTTCCAGCACGGAAAGGAGCAGGCTGCGCTCGCACACGTAGGCAGCCTTGCCACCAGAGAACGACAAAAGGTGGATATGAACGAGAGCGTCATGCTTCGCACGGTCAGAGGTGCGCTCGACGATCCAGTACTCCGGGATGCCCTGCTCGGCATACCAGGCCATTTTGTCGGTGAATTCGCCGTTGAGCGAATTCTCTGACACGACTTCGCCCACCAGCAGAAACGCCGACCCGGGCAGATTGGAGACCTCATCGAAGTCCGGAGGCAGGACGTCGATAACACCAAAATCGGGCAATCGGTTGTCACGCGGACGATTGCTCCGGATGCCCGGATCCTGCAAAGCCTCGGCGCCGGCAGCAAGAAGCATTTGCACGAACCTTCGCACCATCACCTTATGCCAGTAGGTCGATGGCGTCATGATGACAAGGTTTCCCTCGTGCAGCTCATAGCGGTAGCCCTTGGGCAGGGTAAGGAGATCCTCGACATCGAGTTCCTCGATCGGGGGTAAATTCAAGCCCATAACGGCAAGCATCTCCTCACCCTACTCGTCATGCATCAACATGTCACTCGTCAAGGGCTGCGAGGACGTCGTCGGGGATGTCGAAGTTGGCGTAGATGTTCTGGACGTCGTCGGAGTCCTCGAGGACGTCGATGAGTTTGAGGACCTTGCGGGCGGCTTCCTCGTCGACCGGGACCGTCATCGTGGGGATGAGGGAGGATTCGGCGGAGTCGTAGTCGATGCCGGCGTCCTGGAGGGCGGTGCGGACCGCGACCAGGTCGGTGGGTTCGCTGACGATCTCGAAGGAGTCGCCGAGGTCGTTGATCTCGTCGGCGCCGGCTTCGAGGGCGGCCATCATGAGGTCGTCCTCGGTGAGGGTGCCCTTGGGGACGAGGATGACGCCCTTGCGGTTGAAGAGGTAGGAGACCGAGCCCGCGTCGGCGAAGGTGCCGCCGTTGCGGGTCAGGGCCGTGCGGACCTCGGTGGCCGCGCGGTTGCGGTTGTCGGTGAGGCATTCGATGAGCAGGGCGACGCCGTTGGGGCCGTAGCCCTCATACATGATCGTCTGCCAGTCGGCGCCGCCGGCTTCGAGGCCGGAGCCGCGCTTGACCGCGTTGTCGATGTTGTTGTTGGGGACAGAGCTCTTCTTGGCCTTCTGGATGGCGTCGAAGAGGGTGGGGTTGCCGGCCGGGTCGCCGCCGCCGGTGCGCGCCGCGACCTCGATGTTCTTGATCAGCTTGGCGAACATCTTGCCGCGCTTGGCGTCGACGACCGCTTTCTTGTGCTTGGTCGTCGCCCATTTGGAGTGGCCGGACATGCAAACCTCCGTGAATCGCTACCGTGCGTCTTGGGCCTGGCGGACCAGCTCGACGAAGTACCGGTGAACGCGGAGATCTCCGGTCAGCTCCGGGTGGAATGCCGTGGCGAGCAGGTTCCCCTGCCGAACGGCGACAATCCTACCGGCGGCGGGTCCTTCGGTTACGCGGCCCAGCACCCGGACGCCGGGGCCGGTGTGTTCGACCCATGGCGCGCGGATGAAGACGGCGTGAAAATCGTCGCCCTCGACGTCCTCGATGCGGACGGGCGCCTCGAAGGAGTCGATCTGCCGGCCGAACGCGTTGCGGCGCACGGTCATGTCGATGCCGGCGAAGGATTCCTGGTCGGGGCGGCCGTCGAGGACCGTGGTGGCGAGCATGATCATGCCGGCGCAGGAGCCGTAGACGGGCATGCCGTCGTCGATGCGCTTGCGGATCGGGTCGAGCAGGCCGAACGTGATGGCCAGGTTGCTCATGGTGGTGGACTCGCCGCCGGGGATCACCAGTGCGTCGACGTCGTCGAGCTCCGACGGGCGGCGGATCGGGCGGGCGAGGACGTCGCTCCCGGTCAGCGCGGCCAGGTGCTCACGGACGTCACCTTGCAGGGCGAGGACACCGATGTTCACCAGCCACGCTCGGCGAGGCGGTGCGGCTGGGGGATCTCCTCGACGTTGATGCCGACCATGGCCTCTCCCAGGCCGCGGGAGACCTTGGCGATCACGTCGGGGTCGTCGTGGAACGTGACGGCCTTGACGATCGCCGCGGCGCGCTGGGCCGGGTTGCCGGACTTGAAGATGCCCGAGCCGACGAAGACACCCTCGGCGCCGAGCTGCATCATCATGGCCGCGTCGGCGGGGGTGGCGATGCCGCCGGCGGTGAACATGACCACGGGCAGCTTGCCGGCCTCGGCGACCTCCTTGACCAGGTCGTACGGCGCCTGCAGCTCCTTCGCCGCGACGAACAGCTCGTCCTCGGGCAGGGAGGTGAGCCGGCGGATCTCGCCGCGGATGGTGCGCATGTGGGTGGTGGCGTTGGAGACGTCACCCGTGCCGGCCTCGCCCTTGGAGCGGATCATGGCCGCACCCTCGGTGATGCGACGCAGGGCCTCGCCTAGGTTGGTGGCGCCGCACACGAACGGGGCGGTGAAGGCCCACTTGTCGATGTGGTTGGCGTAGTCGGCCGGGGTCAGCACCTCGGACTCGTCGATGTAGTCGACGCCGAGCGACTGCAGCACCTGGGCCTCGACGAAGTGACCGATGCGGGCCTTCGCCATGACCGGGATCGACACGGCGGCGATGATGCCGTCGATCATGTCGGGGTCGCTCATCCGGGACACGCCGCCCTGGGCGCGGATGTCGGCGGGGACCCGCTCGAGGGCCATGACGGCGACGGCGCCCGCGTCCTCGGCGATCTTGGCCTGCTCAGCGGTGACCACGTCCATGATCACACCGCCCTTGAGCATCTCGGCCATGCCGCGCTTCACGCGGGCGGTACCGGTGGTGGTTCGGCTCTCGGACACGGTGAATCGACTCCTCACAGGGATGTAAACGCGAGACAGCCGAATTTTAGGCCGGGGGACGGGTGCCACCGATGGCCAATCGACCCCTAGGTGGCCTTCAGCGCCAGCCCGGCCTCGGCGGAGGAAGCGGAGGCACGCTGGGTGACAGCCGGCGCGGAGACCAGCGTCGGATCGACCATCTCGAAGTAGCGCGGCTGCTCGTAACGACGGGCCATCCCCAGCATCCGCACCAGGGGACGGCGCCGGGCGGTCAGCGCGTCGCGGACCAGGTCGGTGTGCACCTGGCGGGCCAGCACGACCCGCCGGCTGGTCTGCACCAGCGTGCGGGTGGCCGGGTCGGCACCGGTCAGCGCCGCGGCCTTGAGCTGGCGGGTGAGGTCGTTCTCGGCGGCCTCACGCTCGTCGTCATCGGCGTCGAGGGCCAGCCGGGCAGCCGCGTAGAGCTCGACGGAATCCGTCTGCTCGGCGACCACCGCCGCGGCTGCCGCCCGGCGCAGCAGATGCGCGTCGAGGGCCCGGGAGGCGGACTGAGCGCGGACGTGAACCCGCTCCACGCGGTGCGCGGTCCAGGCGAGGTAGGTAGCCAGAAGCGCCACCACCACGACCGCACCCGTTACCCACCACATGCCGGGATCGTAGTGCCTGAACGCACCACACGGTCACGCTCCGGGACGTGGTTCCGCCCACTCTTCGTCCATGACGCGCCCGTCCGTCGCCTCGATCGCGGTCGCGTAGACCTCGAGGACGCGCTGGGCGACGCTCGGCCAATCGAAGGCCTGGACGGCGATCGTGGCGCAGGCTGCCAGCTCAGCGCGGCGGGCGGGGTCGTCGAGCAGCTCGCCGAGCAGGGCGGTGAGCGCCCCGGCGTCGCCGGTGGGGAACAACGCACCGGCCCGGCCGCCGTCGAGCACCCGTTTGAACGCGTCGAGGTCGCTGGCGGCGATCGCCGCGCCGGCTGCCATCGCCTCGGTGAGGATCATGCCGAAGGACTCGCCGCCGGTGTTGGGCGCCACGTAGATGTCGACGCTGCGCAGCATCCTGGCCTTGTCCGCCTCGCTGACCAGGCCCAGGAACTCGATCCGGGGGTGCAGCTCGGCGGGGAACTGGTCGTAGAGGCCCTGGCGGTCACCCGGCCCGGCCACCAGCAATCGCAGGCCGGGGCGTTCGGCGGCCAGGGAGAGGTACGCCGTACGCAAGATGTCGAACCCCTTGCGCGACTCGGTGAACCGGCCCAGGAAGCCCAGCGTCCCGCCCTCCCCCGGCCACCCGGGCAGCGCGGGCACCCCGGTGAACTTGGCCACCGCGACCCCGTTGGGGATCTCCACCGCGCCGCCGCCGAGATGCTCGACCTGGACCTTGCGGGCGAGCTCGCTGACCGCGATCCGGGCGGTGATCTTCTCGATCACGAGCTGGAGCAGGCCCTGGGCGGCCGACAGCGCCCGCGAGCGGGTCATCGCGGTGTGGAAGGTGGCGACCACCGGGCCCCGGGCCGAGAGGACGGCGAGCAGGGACAGGCTGAGCGTCAGCGGCTCGTGCACGTGCAGCACGTCGAACTTGCCGCGGGCGATCCAGCGCCGCACCCGGGCGGTGGAGACCGGGCCGAACGCGATGCGCGCCACCGAGCCGTTGTAGGGCAGCGGCAGCGCCCGGCCGGCCGGCACGACGTAGGGCGGGAGCTCCGAGTCCTCGTCGGCCGGGGCGAGCACGCTCACCTCGTGTCCGAGACCGATCAGTGCCTCGGCGAGGTCGACGATGTGGTTCTGCACGCCGCCGGGCACGTCGAAGGAGTACGGCGAGACGATCCCGATCCGCACGCCGGCCCCTCAGACCCGCGCGCTCTGGCCCAGCCACAGTTTCTGCAGCATGTGCCAGTCCTGCGGGTGGTCGGCGATGCCGAGCGCGTACGCGTCGGCGAGCCGCTGGGTCGTCTGCTTGACCCGCACGTCGAGAGCGCCCTCGGTGGCCGGTTCGACCCGGCGGATGCGGCCCATCGTCTTCGTCTCGGTGAACCACAGGTCGGCGGCGTACAGCGGCGCCCCGGTGCGGATCGCGAGCAGCGCCGGCCCGGGTGGCATGCGCGTGCGGCCGCCGAAGAACTCGACCTCGACGCCGCTCTTGGTGAGGTCGCGGTCGGCGAGCAGCGCGACGGCGTACCCCTTGGTGGCCTTTTCGGCCAGGACATCGAGCGGAGGCCGTTGCCCACCGGTGAGCGGGATGACCTCCATGCCGAGCTTTTCGCGGTAGGCGACAAAGCGCTCGTAAAGCCCCTCAGGCTTGAGCCGCTCGGCGACGGTGACCAGTTTGTACCCGTTTGATACCACCCAGGCAGCGGCGGCGTCCCAGTTGCCGGTGTGCGGCAGCGCCAGGATCACGCCCCGCCCCTGCGCCAGCACCCCGAGGAACTCCTCGGCCTCGACGAGCTCGAAGTCACGCAGGAAGTCCTGCTTCGACTGCGACGGGAGCCGGAACGCCTCCATCCAGTAGCGCGCGTAGGACCGCACCCCGGCCCGGACCAGCTCGTCCAGCTCGGCGTCGGCCATCGCGGGGCCGACCACCTGGCGCAGGTTGCGCCGCAGCCGCTGGATGCCGGGCCCGTTGCCCTTCGCTCCCCGGTCGGCGCCGAGGTTGAACGCCGCCCGGGCGGCCGGCAGCGGCAACATCCGCGTCAGCCGCCACCCGGCCGCATAACCGAGCTCGGTGAGCCGGTCCTTCACCGCACATCCCTGGCCGGCGGGATCGGCGCCGCCCCGACCGGTGCGGGCGGTTCCGCGCTGGGGTTGTCCGACTTCGAGGCGTGGATGAGCCGCTGGAAGACGGTGATCACGGAGAGCACGGCGAGCACCCAGAGCGCGGCCGGCAGGCCCCATTCCAGGCCCGCGCTGCCGAGCAGACCGCCGACGCCGAGGATGAGCAGCCGTTCGAGGCGCTCGGCGATGCCGACGTCCGCGTTGAGACCGAGGCTCTGCGCCCGGGCCTTCACGTAGGAGACGACCTGGCCGCCGACGAGGCAGACGAGCGCGGCCACGAGACCACCGAACGGGTTGCCCTCGCTGGCCATGTAGTAGACGACCGCGCCGAAGACGGCGCCGTCGGCGATGCGGTCCATCGACGAGTCGAGCAGGGCGCCGAAGTGGCCGCCTCCGCCGCGCATCCGGGCCATCGTGCCGTCGAGCGCGTCGGTGAGCGCGAACGCGGTGACCACGATGGTGCCCCAGAGGAGCTCGCCTTGGGAGCCGAGCCACGCGCCGAACAGCACCCCGACGGTGCCGGCGACGGTGACGGCGTTCGGCGTGACGCCGATACGCAGCAGGAAACGGGAGATGGGATTGACGCCGTACGAAACGACGGCACGGGCGGTCACGTTCACGATCTTTGCCATGGCCGTCCCACCATAACGGCGCCCCGGCCGCAGCCGGTACGGCGTGCGTCACGCGTCGCCGGATCGTCATACAGCGCGCCGCCACTGTCACCAAGGGTTGCGGCTGCAACCGCGGAGGGTGTCAGATCCATGAAGGCCGCCCTTACATCGGAGCGGTGGACCCAGGTCCGGAAGAATGCCCACTCGAGGAGGAGTGATGGCACAGAAACCCCAGGAAGGCACGACCGACCCCAGCACGGTACGCAACGTGGTGCTGGTCGGTCACTCGAGTGCGGGAAAGACGACGCTGGTCGAGGCGTTGCTGGCCGCGACCGGCACGATCAGCCGCGCAGGCTCGGTGGCCGAGGGCACGACGGTGGGTGACCACGACCCCGCCGCCGTACGCCAGCAGCGCTCCGTGACCCTCTCCTGCGCCCCGCTCGTGCACGAGGGCGTGAAGGTGAACCTCCTCGACACCCCCGGATACGCCGACTTCGTCGGGGAGCTGCGCGCCGGCCTGCGGGCCGCGGACGCCGCGCTCTTCGTGGTCTCGGCGGCCGACGGCGTGGACGAGTCGACCGTCACCCTGTGGGAGGAGTGCGCCGCGATCGGGATGCCCCGCGCGGTCGTCATCACCCGGCTGGACCACCCGCGCGCCGACTACGAGCAGACGTTGCAGGACTGCCAGGACGCGTTCGGCGAGAACGTGCTGCCGATCTACCAGCCGATGCTGGGTGACGACGGCGCCGAGATCGCCGGGCTGATCGGCCTGGTCACGCTCCGGGTGCTGGACTACTCGGCGGGTTACCCACCGCGCGAGGCCGAGTTCGAGCAGGCCCACCTGATGCCGATCAAGGACGACCGCGACCTGCTCATCGAGGCGATCATCGCCGAGAGCGAGGACGAGGACCTGATGGAGACGTACGTCGCCGGCGAGCTGATCAGCACCGCGACGCTCGTGCCCGACCTGGAGAAGGCGGTGGCCCGGGGCACGTTCTACCCGGTCATCCCGGTCTGCTCGGCGACCGGCGTCGGGCTCGACGCGCTGCTGGACGGGCTGGTCAACGCCGCGCCCTCACCGATGGAGCACGACCTGCCGGTGGTGACCGGGGTGGACGGCAGCCCGCTGCCCCCGCTGACCTGCGACCCGGACGGCCCGCTCGTGGCCGAGGTGATCAAGACGACGATCGACCGGCACGTCGGGCGCGTCTCGCTCGTGCGGGTCTTCTCCGGCACGCTGCGCCCCGAGCAGGTGGTGCACGTCTCCGGGCACGGCCTGGCCGGGCGCGGCCACCCCGATCACGACGCCGACGAGCGCATCTCGCATGTCTACTCCCCGCTCGGCGCCCAGCTACGCGAGGTCGGCTTCTGCGTGGCCGGCGACATCTGCGCGATCACCAAGTCGGGCAGCGCGGAGACCGGCGACACCCTCTCCGGCAAGGGCCAGCCGCTGCTCATGGAGCCGTGGAGCATGCCGGAGCCGCTGCTGCCGATCGCCGTGGTGGCCCAGTCGCGCTCCGACGAGGACGCGCTGGCCAAGAACCTCGCCCGGCTGGTGGCCGGCGACCCGACGCTGCGGCTGGACCGCAACCCCGACACCCGCCAGCTGGTGCTCTGGTGCATGGGCGAGTCACACGCCGAGGTGGTGCTCGACCGGCTCCGGGCGGGCGGCGTCGAGCTGGGCACCGAGCCGGTGAAGGTCGCCCTGCGCGAGACGTTCGGCGTGGCGGCCAAGGGGCACGGCCGGCACGTCAAGCAGTCCGGTGGTCACGGCCAGTTTGCCGTCTGTGACATCGAGATCGAGCCGCTGCCCCGGGGTTCGGGCTTCGAGTTCGTGGACAAGGTCGTCGGCGGGGCGGTGCCGCACAACTACATCCCGTCGGTGGAGAAGGGCGTCCGGGCTCAGCTGGAGCGGGGCCTGATCGCCGGATATCCGGTGGTGGACCTGCGGGTGACGCTGCGCGACGGCAAGGCCCACAGCGTCGACTCCTCCGACGCGGCGTTCCAGACGGCCGGCGCGCTGGCCCTGCGGGAGGCCGCCGATCAGGGCGAGATGACCCTGCTCGAGCCGGTGGACGAGATCGTGGTCCGCGTACCCGACACGTTCGTGGGCGCGGTGATGAGCGATCTCTCCGGGCGGCGGGGGCGGCCGTTGAGCACCGACGTCGACGACGACGGCGGGCACAGTCTGGTCCGGGCCGAGGTGCCTGCCGTGGAGCTGGTCCGGTATGCGGTGGAGTTGCGGGCGCTGACGTCGGGCGGGGGCAGCTTTACGCGTACCTATGTCCGGCATGAAGCTATGCCGCCGCATCTCGCGGAAGTGATACGGCATTAGCGGCTTCCTGCAGCGGGCGGGTCACCATGTCGATGATCTGCCGTTTCCAGGGGTTGAAGCGCAGGGTCCGCATGCCGTAATTGCGGAAACCGATCTGGAGACGCCCGCCCGGCACCATGTCCGACGCCATCTTGCGGCCATAGGCCAGATTCTTTTCCACGTACGCTCGGAGCCCGCTCTCGTAGAGCGAGAACGCCTCCTCGTGCGCGCTGGAAGAAGCCAGCGCGTCGGCCAGCACGTACGCGCCGACCAGCGCGAGGCTCGTCCCCTGCCCGGATGAGGGGGACGGGCAGTAGGCGGCGTCGCCGAGCAGCACCACCCGCCCGCGTGACCAGCGCGGCATCTCCACCTGGCTCATCGAGTCGAAATACAGGTCGTCGACGCCGTCGAGCGCGGCCAGGAACTCGTCGACCCGCCAGCCCATTCCGGCGAACCGTTTCCGCAGTTCCGCGCGTGGATCCGCGAATGACTGCTCGGGTGACGCGAACACCATGCCGACCTTCGCGGGAATTCCCGGCCCGGTGCTGTAGGCGAAGACCATTCGCCCGGGTGCGCTGAAAAAGACCTCTTCCCGGTCCAGGCCGAGATCCTCCGGGACGTCGAAGATGGAGATGTACGCCCCCAGGTGTCGCAACGGCACCTCGCCGAACGCCGCCCGCCGGGTTTTCGAGTGCAGCCCGTCGGCACCCACCACCAGGTCGAAACGCCGGCTCATCCCGCTGGTGAACGTCACCGTGACCCCGTCGGCGTCCTCGTCGAGCGTGTCGATCGAGTCGCCGAAGAGATATTCGGTGTCCGTGGCCGTCGCGTCGTGCAGGATCCGGGTCAGGTCGGTGCGCATCACCTCGAGGTCGTCGCCGCGCCGGCCCATCAGCAGGTCGGCTTCGAGGGTGGCGATACGTCCGCCGTCGGCTTTCACGTATGTGACGGTCTGCATGCCGGTGTCGGCCGCCCGCGCCTGCTCGTAGAGGCCCATCCGCTTGAGCACCTCGGTCGCCGCGCCGCGGATGTCGACCTTGTAGCCGCCGTCGCGCAGGGCCGGGGCCCGCTCGACGACCGTGGCGCGCAGCCCGTGCCGGTGCAGCCAGTAGGCGAGGGCCGGTCCGGCGAGGCCGGCTCCTGAGATGAGTACCGATCGCTGAGTCATGCTCGTACTATACAAATGTCTTACACGTTTGTATAGAACCTAGGATGGCAACCATGGGTCAACGCGAAAAACTGCTCGAGGGCGCGAAGCGGTGCCTCTCGGAGAGGGGTTACGCGCACACCACGGCGCGCGACATCGTGGCCGCGTCCGACGGCGCCAACCTGGGCTCGATCGGCTACCACTACGGCTCCACCCAGGGCCTGCTGAACGCCGCGATGCTGAGCGCGATCGAGGAGTGGGGCGACGCCGTCGGGGCGGCGCTGGCCGCGGGCGCCGGCGACGAGTCCGGCGACCCGCTGGTGAGCTACTGGCGGCGGACGCTCAACACCCTGGAGACCCACCGCGCGACGTGGCTGGCCAGCATCGAGGCGATGATCCAGAGCGAGCACAGCCCCGAGCTGCGCGGGCAGATCGCCGACGGGATGCAGCAGGGCCGCAGCGGCCTCGCGGCCATGCTCACCGGGCGCGAGGAGGAGGGCCTGGACGACGGCACCGTACGCTCGGTCGGCTCCGTCGCGCTGGCGCTGATGTCCGGCGTGATGATCCAGTGGCTGATCGACCCGGCCCGGGCACCGTCGGCGGAACAGGTCGCCGCCGGCATTCGAGCACTCGCTGTAATCAGCTAGTTACTCAACTTGGCCGCCGTGGTGTCGATCTCACCACCGTGGCCCCCCGACGCGGAACCCAGCCACGCGCCCTGACCTCCTGGCGCGTGCTGCTCGCCGTGCTCGTCACGGTGCTGGCCACACTCGGCGCCGGGGTCTACGCCCTCCAGCAGCAGATCCGCACCCGCACGCTGGACAGCGCGGTGCAGGGCGTCGTGATCATCAGCTCGCTGGTCATCGACCGCAGCGTCACGCTCGACGACATCACCGTGCGGCTGCACCCCGCCAACCGCGCCCAGCTCGACACCGACGTCGTCCTGCTGCAGCAGAAGGGCGAACTGCGCGGCCTGATGATCTGGTCGCTCACCGACGACCGGCTCGTCTACGCCGACTTCGACCACCAGCTCGCCGGGCCGCTCACCGCCGCCCGGCGTACCGCGGCCCTGATCGGGCACCCCACCGCCGCCAGCGCCACCGATCCGGACACCGGTGAGAAGCTGCTCGCGGTCAACTACCCGTACGACGCCAACGGCGACGGCATCGTGGACGCGCTCGCCGTGGTCCTGCTCCCCCGCCGCGGGGTCGACACCTCGATCGCCCGCTCCACCCAGATGCTCTACGGCGGCGGGCTGTTCGTGCTGCTGGTCGCGATCGCCGGGGTGCTGCTGGTCCGGCGCCGGCAACGCGACCAGGACCACGCCGCCGTGCACGACCCGCTCACCGGCCTCGGCAACCGCGAGAAGCTGCGTCGCGCCGCCGGACCCGCGCTGGCGCACGCCACGGAGGAACGCCCGGCCGGCCTGCTCCTGCTCGACCTCGACGGCTTCAAGGGGATCAACGACTCGCTCGGGCACCACGCCGGTGACCAGCTGCTCGCCGCCGTCGCGGCGGCGATCGACCGGGCCTGCCAGGGCGCCGGAACCGCCATCCGGCTCGGCGGCGACGAGTTCGCCGTGCTGCTGCCCCGCACCGGCACCGCCGCCACACTGGCCGTCGCGCAGGCCGTGGCCGAGGCCGTACGCCACCCGGTCGTGCTCGACGGCCTGACCGTCGAGGTCGGCGCGAGCATCGGCGTGGCCCTCGCCCCCGTCGACGGCACGGATCTGAGCACCCTGCTGCAACGAGCCGACCAGGCCATGTACCGCGCCAAGCAGCGCGGCGGTGGCGTGGTCCGCCACGACGCGACGGACACCGGTCCCGAGGCGGGCGGCATGCACGTCACCCTGCTCCCCCAGCTGCGCAACGCGCTGGAGGACGGCCAGCTCGAACTCCACTACCAGCCGATCTTCACCGCCGCCGGCGACGTCCGCGACCTCGAGGCCCTGCTGCGCTGGAACCACCCCGAGTACGGGCTGCTCACCGCGAGCGACTTCCTGCCCGCCGTCAAGCAGACCTCGCTCATCCACCCGCTCACCGAGTGGATGCTGCGCACCTCGACGGCCGAGGCGGCGGGCTGGCGCTCCCTGGGTCACGACGTACGCCTGGTGGTGAACCTCGCCACCCAGAACCTCGTCGACGATGCCCTCCCCGAGCTGGTCACCGGCATCGCCGAGACGGCCGGGCTGCCGCTGTCGGCGCTGAGCATCGAGTTCCGCGAGGCCACGCTCGCCGCCGACCCGCCGCGGGTGGCCGCCGCGCTGACCCGGCTCGCCGACACCGGCATCGCCGTCGGGCTCGACAACGTCGGCGCCGGCACCACCCACTGGCTGACCGTCGCCCGCGCGCCGGTCAGCCGGCTCAAGATCGACCGCGAACTGGTCCGGCTGCTCCCGGAGAGCCTGGCCGCCGAGCGGATCGTCGCCGGTCTCGTCCGTATCGCCGCCGACCTCGGCCTGACCAGCGTCGTGGTCGGGGTCGAGAGCCGGGCGAGCGCCGACCGGCTCATCGCACTCGGCGTCGACGGCCTGCAGGGGTACGCCCTGTGCCGCCCGATGCCCGCCGGCAAGGTCCCCAGCTGGTTGTCCGCCTGGCAACTGGCCCGCTCCAGCGCCTCCGAGGTGGCAGCGTCATGAACCGAGTACGCAGACTCGTCGCCGGTCTCACCCTGCTCACCGCCCTGGCCGGGTGCGGCACGACGGGAGCGGCCGACGACAAACGGATCACGCTGACGGTCGACGACTTCGGCAGCTTCGGCTACAAGCAACTGCTGCGCGAGTACGAGGCAGCCCACCCCGAGCTGCGCGTCGTCGAACGGACCACCGCGTTCACCAAGCACCACGAGCTGCTCACCCAGCGCCTCGACGCGGGCAAGGGCACCGGTGACGTGGTCGCCGTCGAGGAGGGCTACGTCGTCGAGTTCCGCAACCGCTCGGCCGACTTCGTCAACCTGCTCGACCTGGGAGCCGGCGACCTGAAGAGCAACTGGCTGCCCTGGAAGTGGGAGGCCACGCTGAGCGCCGACGGGACCGGCCAGATGGGGCTCGGCACCGACGTCGGCGGGCTGGCCATGTGTTACCGCCCCGACCTGTTCAAGGCCGCCGGGCTGCCCACCGACCGCGAATCGGTGGCGAAGCTGTGGCCGACGTGGGAGAAGTACATCGCCGCCGGCCAGCGCTTTTAGGCCGCCGACCTGCCGGTGAAGTGGACCGACGCGGCCAGCAACATCTACAACCAGATCCTCGCCCAGCAGCCTGCCGCGTACTACGACCGCGACGAGAAGCTCGTCATGGATCACAAGCCCGGCGTCCGCACCGCCTGGGACCTGACCATCGACATGATCGAGTCCGGCGAGTCGGCGAAGTACGTGGCGTTCAACGCCCAGTGGATGGCGGCGCTGCAGGGCGGCCGGTTCGCGACGCTGACCTGCCCGGCGTGGGTGCTCGGCCTGATCCAGCAGAACGCCCCGGCCACCCGCGGGCAGTGGGACGTCACCGCCGTCCCGGGCGGCTCCGGCAACTGGGGCGGCTCGTGGCTGACCGTGCCGAAGCAGAGCTCCCACCCCAAGGAGGCGTACGCGCTGGCGGCCTGGCTCACCGCGCCCGCCCAGCAGCTGCGGATCTTCAAGGAGACCGGGAACCTGCCGTCCGTACCCGCGCTCTATGACGACCCGGCGGTGACCGGCTTCCGCAACCCGTTCTTCTCCGACGCCCCCGTCGGCAAGATCTTCACCGCCGCGGTCTCCCGCAAGCCGGCGCAGTACCTCGGCCTGCACAACGCCGCCGTACGCACCATCGTGGAGAACAAGCTCAGCAAGGTCGAGATCGGCCAGCTGGCCCCGGGGATCGCCTGGCAGGAAGCCGTCAGCGAGGCTCAGGCGGTGAAGTAGCCCACGCCTTCGCCAGCAGCTCCTTGGTATCGCCGAGGAGCTGCGGCAGCACCTTGGTCTGGGCGATCACCGGCATGAAGTTGCCGTCGCCACCCCATCGCGGCACCACGTGCTGATGCAGGTGCGCGGCGATCCCGGCACCCGCCACCGAGCCCTGGTTCATCCCGAGATTGAACCCGTGCGGGCTGCTCACCCCGCGGATCACCCGCATCGCACGCTGGGTGAACTCCGCGACCTCCACGGTCTCGGCCGGCGTCAGGTCGGTGTAGTCGGCGACGTGCCGATAGGGACAGACCAGAAGATGACCCGGGTTGTACGGATAGAGGTTCAGCACCGCGAACACGAGCTCGCCGCGGGCCACCACCAGACTGTCCTGCCCCGGCAGGCCCGGCCCGACACAGAACGGGCAACCCTCAGGCTGCTCATAGGCGTCGGAACGATCCTCACCCGAGATGTACGCCATCCGGTGCGGGGTCCACAGCCGGTCGAGCCCGTCCTCACTCACATCCCCAACCCTACGCACAGCGGATTCCCCCCGCGCGACGTCTGCACTGTGTAGAAAGTTTCGACGGGGAGGGTGGATGCACTTCGAGGAGTTCGCCGCGGCGCGGTTACCCGCACTGCTGCGTTACGCGATGCTGCTCAGCGGCGATCGCGAACATGCCCGGGACATCGTGCAGGAGGTGCTCACCCGCGCCCTGGTCAAATGGGACCGGATCGCGCGGGCCGACGAGCCGTACGCCTACGTACGCCGCATGGTGACCAACGAATATCTGTCCTGGCGCCGCCGCAAGCGCGTGGTCACCGTCCCGCTGCGCGACGACGACCTGGACCACCCCGCCGCCGCCCCGCACCGCCGGGACGAGGACCTGTGGAAGCTGCTCGGCGACCTGCCGAAACAGCAGCGCGCCGTGCTGGTGCTGCGCTTCTACGAGGGCCTCTCCGACGAGGAGATCGCCGAGTCGCTCGGCTGCCGCACGAGCACGGTCCGCGCGTACGCCAGCCGGGCCCTGGCCACGCTCCGCGTCGAGGTCACCCAGAACACGGAGGTGCTGCCATGACCACGCTGGACGACCTGCACCACATGTTCGACGCGTACGCCGACCAGGCCCCCGACGGCCACGGGCTCATCGAGCAGGCCCGCGAAGCCGCCGCCCGCCGCCGCGTCCGCCGCCGCTGGCAGTCCTGGATCGCCGCCCTCGCCGTCGTAGCGGTCACCGGAGGCGGCATCGCAGTCGCCGCCGGCCTGCGCCACCACGACCCCGTGGTCGTCCCGCCCCGGGCAGCCACCCAGACGACAATCACGATGGCCGACGGATTCACCCCCGTCTACCAGTCCAGCGAACGCGATTCGCAGCGGCTGCAGTGGGGCGTCGTGTCGGTCACCGTCGCGGCACGCCCGGGGTACGACACCAAGACGCTGACGGCCAGCGAGAAGCTGACCATCAACGGGCATGACGCCTGGTACACGGGGGCCGTCCTCGGCTGGCAACTGCCCGGGGGTGAATGGGTCAGCGTCAACGCCGGTAACCGGGCCGACAAGATCGCCGTCGCCGAGCAGCTGAGGTTCACCACACCCCGCGACGTGCTCGTGCCCTACCGGGTCGGCTGGTTGCCCCCACAGATGGTGGCCGCCAGCACCACGACGGAACAGTCCGGGACGATCGGGGTGACCTGGTCCTGGGCCACCAGACCGACTGACAACCCGGGTGAGGACCCGGTCCGGATCGAGACGGAGCCGCTGCCGGATCGGATCTGGTCGCAGCAGAAGACCGATCTCTACCGGTCCGTGAAGCCGGTCGGTGGTCATCCCGCCTACGTCCGCGACGGCACACCCGAGCTCCTGGTCGAGACGCCGACCTGCCTGGTCACGGTCGGGACACGGCGCTGGGGCGGCACACCGGACCAGATGGTCGATGAGGCGACCCTGCGCAGGATCGCGGAGAACCTGACGGTTGCGGACTGCACCAACCGGGCGACCTGGTCACCGGCCGGATGAGGCAGATGCGATTCGAGGAGTTCGCCGCCGCGCGGCTGCCGGCGCTGTTGCGCTACGCGATGCTGCTCACCGGCGATCACGACCAGGCCCGGGACATCGTGCGGGAGGTACTGACCCGCGCCCTGGTCAAGTGGGAGCGGATCCAGCGCAGCGGCGAGCCGTACGCGTACGTACGCCGCATGGTGACCGGCGAATACCTGTCCTGGCGCCGCCACAAAAAGCCGGCGGCCGGCGACGGCTTGTGGAAGCTCCTGGGTGACCTGCCGAAACGCCAGCGCGCCGCCCTGGTGCTGCGCTTCTACGAGGGCCTCTCCGACCAGGAGATCGGCGAGGTCCTGGGCTGCCGCACGAGCACCGTCCGCGGCTACGTGAGCCGCGCCCTGACGGAGCTCGGCATCGAGTTCCCAGCGGGTGCGCCCGAGGAGGTACTGCCGTGACCAGCACGAACGACCTGCGCGCCATGCTGGAGCGGCACGCCGGATCCGCCCCGGACGGCCACGGCATGATCGAGGCCGCCCAGGCGGGTGCCATCCGGGTACGCCGCCGCCGCAAGATCACCGCAACGGTCGCCGCCGCGGTGACGGTGGCGGTCGTCGCGATCGGACTGCCGGTCGCCCGGCACCTCGACTCGTCGCCGCCGCCTGCCTCGGTGACACCCCGCGCACCGTCGGACATGAACGTCAGCATCGCTGCGGGCTCCGGCTTCACGGTGGAGCACTGGTCAGCGGTCATCGGGCGCCAAGAGCTCACCGTCGTGCAGGAGCACCCTACGGAGGAATACCCCGGCGACTATCTCGTGCAGGTCTTCGATCCGGGCTGGTTCGACGCGTTTAAGCTGCCCGCCGGGCGAACCATCAAGGTGGCCGGTCACGATGCGCTGTGGCTGCCCAGGCTCGACGTCAACGAGCTTGGGCCGGGGAGTACACCGACCCCGATCATCCCCATGCCGTCGCTCGCGCCCCACATGGGCATCGAGCTCATCTACAACTTCGTGGCGTGGAAGGACCGGGACGGCCGCTGGACCACCGTCAGGGCGAACGACTTCAACTACGACCGCCTGTTCCGGCTCGCCGCGGCGATCCGCACCGGGCCCCTCGCGCCGGTCCGGGGACCGCTGCAACTCGGCTGGCTGCCCGAGGGGCTCACGGTGACATCCGTCGAGTCCTCCACACCGGCGGACCACGGGCTGCAGCAGCTCACGATCTCCGTGCTCGACCGGAAACCGGAATGGGAGGCCTCCCAGCATCCCGAGCCTGCGCAGTCCGGCCCCGATCCCGGCCACGGCAGCCCCATCACCGTGCACATCACGGCCAAGAGCGGCGAAAACTGGCGTGATCATTCCGGGCTCAGCGAGCCGTCCGACACGGTGAACGGCTTCCCCGCTTGGTATTCCGAGGGCAACACCGTGCCAGGGGAAACCCACTCAGAAACCGAGAGCCGGTTGTTCGTCGAGACCACGTCGTGCGCCATCGGGCTCGGGGCGACCGACTACCACCACCTCAGCAAGTCTGAGCTGTTGCGCATCGCCGCCGACGCCACCATCGGCACCTGCGACACGAATGAGGACGGCTGGTTCCCGATCCTCAAATAGACGATCCGGGGGGTACGGGCGCGGTGCCCGTACCCCCCGAATGTCTTGAAAAGATCAGGCCGCGGACGGTCCGATGTTGGTGCGGGAGCGGACGATCTCGGCGACGTGGGCCACGGCCTCGGCCAGCGGCATGTTGTTGCGCTGGGAGCCGTCGCGGTAGCGGAAGGAGACCGTGCCGCCGTTGACGTCGTCGTCGCCGGCGATTGCCATGAACGGGATCTTCTGCTGCTGGGCGGTGCGGATCTTCTTCTGCATGCGGTCGGTGGAGAAGTCGACCTCGGCGCGGAGGCCTTCCTTGCGCAGGAGGGTGACGAATTCCTGCAGGTAGTCGGCGTGGTCGTCGCGGATCGGGATGCCCACGACCTGGATCGGGGCGAGCCAGGCCGGGAACGCGCCCGCGTAGTGCTCGACCAGCACGCCGAAGAACCGCTCGATCGAGCCGAACTTCGCCGAGTGGATCATCACCGGCTCCTGCCGGGTGCCGTCGGCGGCCTGGTATTCCAGACCGAAGCGGGCCGGCTGGTTGAAGTCGTACTGGATGGTCGACATCTGCCAGGTGCGGCCGATCGCGTCCTTGACCTGCACACTGATCTTCGGGCCGTAGAACGCCGCGCCGCCCGGGTCGGCCACGAGCTCCAGACCGGACTCGGTGGCGACGTCCTCGAGCACCTTGGTCGCGACCTCCCACTGCTCGTCCGAGCCGATGAACTTGTCGCTCTTCGGGTCGCGGGTGGACAGCTCGAGGTAGTAGTCGTCCAGGCCGAAGTCGCGCAGCAGCGACAACACGAAGTTCAGCAGGTGCTTGATCTCGCCCGGGGCGTCCTCGGCGGTGACGTACGAGTGCGAGTCGTCCTGGGTGAGGCCGCGGACCCGGGTCAGGCCGTGTACCACGCCGGACTTCTCGTAGCGGTAGACCGAGCCGAACTCGAACAGCCGCATCGGCAGCTCACGGTAGGACCGCCCGCGCGACCTGAAGATCAGGTTGTGCATCGGGCAGTTCATCGCCTTGAGGTAGTAGTCCGCCCCCTCCATGTGCATCGGGGGGAACATGGTGTCGGCGTAGTACGGCAGGTGCCCGGAGGTGTGGAACACACCCTCCTTGGTGATGTGCGGGGTGCCTACGTACTGGAAGCCCTCCTCGATGTGGCGCGCGCGGACGTAGTCCTCCATCTCGCGCTTGATCACACCGCCCTTGGGGTGGAAGACGGCCAGGCCGCTGCCGATCTCCTCGGGGAAGGAGAAGAGGTCCAGCTCGGCGCCCAGCTTGCGGTGGTCGCGGCGCTCGGCCTCGGCAAGGCGGTTGAGGTACGCCTTCAGCTCGTCCCGGCTCTGCCAAGCGGTCCCGTAGATCCGCTGGAGCTGCGGGTTCTTCTCGCTACCGCGCCAGTAGGCAGCGGCGGAGCGCATCAGCTTGAACGCCGGGATGAACCGGGTGCTGGGCAGGTGCGGGCCACGGCACAGGTCTCCCCAGACGCGGTTGCCGTCCTTGTCGAGGTTGTCGTAATGGGTCAGCTCCCCGCCGCCGACCTCCATGACCTCACTGTCATCGACGTCGCCCTTGATGTCGACGAGCTCGAGCTTGTACGGCTCGTGCGCCAGCTCCGCCTTGGCTTCGTCCAGCGAGGAGTATTCGCGCCGGCGGAAGGTCTGCCCCGCCTTGACGATCTCCTGCATCCGCTTCTCGAGCTTGCCGAGATCGTCCGGCTGGAACGGCTTGGTGACGTCGAAGTCGTAGTAGAAGCCGTTCTCGATCGGCGGGCCGATGCCGAGCTTGGCCTCCGGGAAGATGTCCTGCACGGCCTGGGCCAGCACGTGCGCCGCCGAGTGGCGCAGCACGCTCAGCCCGTCGGGCGAGTCCATCGACACCGGGGTGATCTCGCTGTCCTGGGCGGGCACCCAGGTGAGGTCACGCAGCCGGCCCGAGGAGTCCTTGACCACGACGATCGCCTTGGGTCCGGACTGGGGCAGACCGGCGGCAGCCACCGCGTCGGCCGCCGTGGTCCCGGCCGGGACGACTAGGACGTCGGCCGCAGCATGGGAACGGGGTGCAGACACGGTGGATCTCCTTCAGCTCTTGTGTTGTGGTCGGTCACGATGCTACTGCCCTCAATTGTTCACGCTTCGGGCGACGCAGCCACCCATTTAGGCAGCGGCTCGCGGGCCTGGATCCATTCCGCGGGAATCCCGGCGATGCCCGTGTGCGCTGCGACGATCCCGCCGGCCATCGCCGCGGTCGTGTCCATGTCCCCGCCCGCGGCTATGCAGGCCTGGACCGCTGCCGGATAGTCGTCCAGGTGCCGGGCGGCGACCCAGATCGCGAACGGCACGGAGTCCTGGGCCATCGCGCGGGTGCCGTTGCCCAGCTCGTACGCCGCCGCGGTGGCTGAGCTGATCGTGGTGGCGGCGCGCAGCCCGTCGCGTACCCGGCTCTGGGGTGTGTGCGCGAGAACCGCACCCAGCAGGTCCACCGGCTGCCCTTCCAGGCGGGCAGCGGCCGCGACCGCCGCGGCGACGGTGACCGCCACCGCGCCCGCGATGCCCTCGAGGTGCGCGTGGGTGACCTCGGCGGCGCGAGCACCCTGGGCCGCGGCGTGCGCGAGGGAGTCGGCGTGCCAGGCGCCCAGCGGTGCCGCCCGCATGGCCGCGCCGTTGCCCGCCGAGCCCTGTCCGTCGAAGGCTGCCGCGGCGGCGATCGGCCAGGGTGTGCCCTCCCGGATCTGCCGCAGCATCACCACGGCGCCGGGGCCGTAACCGCGGTAGGGCTCGAAGTGCTGCCCGAGCAGCTCGGCGAAGTGGTCGCGGCCGAACTCGAGGTCGTCGCCGGCGGTGAGCGCGGCGACGAGGCAGCACGCCTCTTCGGTGTCGTCGGTCCACGGCCACGGCGGGTCGGGCGGGACGTCCAGGGAATGCCCCGGGACGAAGAACTGGGCGCCGAGTGCGTCGCCCACGGAGAGTCCGGTCAGTGCGTCGGCGGCCAGTGCCGCCCTCGTGTCAGGAAAGAGAGTGAAAGTCATCGGTACGCGAATCCTACTACGTTTTCCATGACGCTCAGTAGCCGAGCGATGCCGCTGGATGACGGATTCGGTCTATCTTGCCAAGGGCAGTACCTTCTTCGCATGGCCACGGTGTTGCTCGTCGAGGACGACCACGTCGTGCGCGGTGCGATGCTCCGGTCGCTGGCCGACCGGGGGCACGCCGTGCACGCCGTCGGAACGGCACTCGACGCCCTGCGCCGCGTCGCCGCCGAGACCCCGGATCTGGTCGTGCTCGATCTGGGCCTGCCCGATCTGGACGGCTCCGACGCGCTGCGGATGCTGCGCGGCATCACCGATGTGCCGATCATCATCGCGACCGCCCGCGACGACGAGCAGACCGTGGTGCGGCTGCTGCGGGCCGGCGCCGACGACTACATGGTCAAGCCGTTCACCGGCGCCCATCTCGACGCGCGGATCACCACGGTGCTGCGCCGCGTCGGCCGGGCCAGCCGCACCGCCCAGCCCGCCGTCCACGAGGTCGGAGAGCTGCGCGTCGACATCGGTGAGCGCAGCGCCACCCTCGCCGGCGAGGCACTGGCGCTGACCCGCAAGGAATTCGATCTGCTTGCCTATCTGGCCGCCCGTCCGGGCCGGGTGGTTTCCCGTCGTGAGCTGTTGGAGGAGGTATGGCGACAGCCATCGGTCGGCGAGGACCAGACGATCGACGTGCATCTGTACTGGCTCCGTCGGAAACTGGGCGAATCCGCGGCGAAGCCTCGTTACCTGCGCACCGTGCGGGGGGTCGGATTCCGGTTGGTGGCGCCGGACTGAGGGCGCGGCTCGCCTACGTCACCGCTGCCACCACCGCTGTCGCTTCGCTCGCGTTCCTCATCCCGCTGGGCTGGGAGCTGCGGGCCGACCACCGCGACAAAGCCATGTCCGCCGCCGCTCAGCGCAGTGCCACCGTCGCCGGTGCGGTGACCGCCGGTTCGGGCAAGAAGGGCATCGAGGCCGCGACCCGGGCAGCCGGGGGGACCCTGGTCCTGCATGCCCCCGGCGATACCAAGAACAGCCGGGTCTCCGCCGAGGCGCTCACCGACGCGGCCGGCGGCGGTCAGCCCGTGGAGATCGACGTCGACGGCGGCACCGTACGCCTCCAGCCCGTCACTGTCAGCAACAAGACCTCGGTCGTCGAGGTGTTCGTGGCCGACTCCGAGCTCGGCGACGGCACCGCCCGTGACTGGTGGATCCTGCTCGGCATCATGGCCGGGCTCGTCATCGGCTCGGTGATCGTGGTCGACCGGCTGGCCCGCGGCGCGGTGGACTCCGTGCGGCACCTCGTCCAGGGCGCGATGGCCGTCGGCGGCGGCGACCTGGGCGTGCGCATCCAGCCGTCCGGGCCGCGCGAGCTGGCCGAGGCCGGGTACGCGTTCAACCGGATGGCCGACCGGCTCGTCACCTCCCGTACCAGCGAACGCGAACTGGTCGCCGACCTGTCGCACCGGCTGCGGACGCCCCTGACCGTGCTGCGCCTGGACGCCGAGGCGCTCGACCCCGACGACACCCACATCGGCGAGTTCTCCGCGGCCGAGCTGGACCGCAGGCGCGGCATCCGGCGGATCAGGCAGGCCATCGTCACCCTGGAGGGCGAGGTCGACCAGCTGATCAACACGACCCGGGCTGCGGTGGCGGCCCAGGTTGCGGAGGCCCCCGAGGAGGGACTCTGCGACGCCGCCGAGGTGGTGCGCGACCGGATGGTCTTCTGGTCGGCGCTGGCCGGCGACCAGAACAGGAAGTACCAGGTGGTCGGCGCGCAGCTGCGCATCCCGGTGCCGGTGGCCCGCCCCGAGCTGGCCGCCGCCCTGGACGCCGTGCTGGGCAACGTCTTCCGCTACACCCCGCAGGGCACCGCGTTCGAGGTCAGCCTCTCGCGCCGTGACGGGTGGGTGGCGCTGCGCATCGACGACGCCGGGCCGGGCATCGACGACCCGGAGAAGGCGATGCAGCGCGGCCAGAGCGACCAGGGCTCGACGGGTCTCGGCCTCGACATCGCCCGCCGTGCGGCGCAGGACGCGGGCGGCTCGGTGAGCCTGGCCCGGGCCGCGCTGGGCGGCGCCAGCGTGGTGATGCTGCTCGCCGACGCCGACGCGCCGCCGAAACAGGCCAATCGTTTCGGGCTGGTCGGCCGCGGAAGACTGGCGCGCGAGCGTGACCCCTCGCGGCGCAAAAACTCTGGTTGAGACTGGAATTACCCCGGACGGTACAACGATTGCTTAGATCTGTATTAAAGGCATTCCCCTGACGTAGCGGGCCTGGCAACCTCTAACCCGATCCCATCCGGCTTCCCGGCCCGAAGCCCGCACCAGCCCCACACCCAGGGTCGGTGAAGCCACCGCGCGGTGGGAGGTGGTCACCCCATAGCCCCCTCCCACCGCGTACCCGCAGCACGAGGAGATGGTTTGTCCGCCCACCGCCGGCTAGCGCTTCGTGGGGAAGCACCTCAGCCCGGGCGCCGGCAGGCCCCTGACCGAGGTCGCCGGCGTGCGGCCTCCCGCACCCGCAGGCTGCTCCCGCTCGCGGTGGGTGTCGTCCTGCTCGGCGTCGGCGGGGTCGTCGGTCCCGGGATCGTCACTGGCAGCTTCGGCTCCGGCAAGGACCAGGGCGACCAGCAGGTGTCGTACGGCGCCCTGCCCGACGACAACCGCACCCAGGGCATGGTCTACGCCGGCCTGAAAGCGGCCGCGTCGGATTCGCTGTGCGCCGGCACGTTCTCGCTGGACGAGGAGACCTGCAGTTACGGCCCCGACGTCGCGCCCACCGGGATGTCGGTGAGCAAGGACGTCGCCCCCGTGACAGCCGCGGCGCCGACGCCGGACGAGCCCCGGCGCGAGACCGGGGCGGTCCCGTCGGACGCCGAGATCGTGCGCGACGAGGGCGGCGCCTCGCTGTCGGTGGGCTCGCCCGCGCTGATCCCGGACGCGGCCCCCGGCGAGGCCGACTTCATCATGGGTACGCACGACGTGGCCTGCGAGGCCGACGGCCGCTCGGGCAAACGCGTCCAGGTGCTCTACCTGCACGAGTTCGGCACCCCGAGCCGTTACAGCGAGTACGCCGGGTCGATCCGCAACTGGTCGGCGGGTGTGGACGCCATCTACGACCAGAGCGCGGCCGAGACCGGCGGCTCCCGGCACATCCGCTACGTGACGACCCCGCAGTGCCGGGTGGACGTGCACGAGGTGCAGCTGCCGACGGGTGCGCTCGCGTCCTTCGACCGCACCATCGCGGCCCTGCAGACGCTCGGCTACAACCGCACCGACCGCAAGTACCTCATGTTCGCCGACAGCCACGTGTACTGCGGCATCGGGACGTACATCGCCGACAAGCGGCCCGGGCTGGGCAACCGCAACAACGGCGGCCCGTCGTACGGCCGGGTCGACTCCGGGTGCTGGAGCTCCTCGGTGGCCGCCGTCGAGACCACCCACATGCTGGGTGCGGTGCTGCAGGACTCGCCGAACTCCACCGGCGGCGGGAGCTGCACCGACAACTACGACCTGCTGTGCCGCCCCGACCGGTCGGGCAAGGCTATGCGCGACGTCTGCCCCAAGCAGCACGAGACGCGTCTCGACTGCGGGCACGACGACTACTTCAGCACCAACCCGAAGCAGGGCAGCTACCTCGCCGACAACTGGAACGTCGCGCTGAACGAGTTCCTGCTGCGCAGCGATGGCGGTGACGACCTGCCCGACGCGCCCAACGCGGTGCCGGCCCCCTCCGACGAGCCGTCCACGGCGCCCTCGAACGCCGGGCAGCAGTCCAGCGGCTTCGCGGACGGCGGTGGCGACGAACCAGCGCCCTCGCTTTCTTCGGCGCTGCCGACCACCGAGGCCGCGGCCGCCGGGGTCGAGGCCGTTCTGGAGATCCGCGATCCCACGAGTACGTCCGTACGGCTGACCTGGAGCGCGGCGTCCCCGACCGCGAAGTACCAGGTGCAGGTCGACGGCGTGACCGTGGCGACCACAGTGGCCACCCGCGCCCGGCTCATCGGCCTCAAACCGGACAGCAAATACGCCGTGACGATCAGCAACACCGAGCTCGGGTACGCCGCCAAGGGCCAGGCCCAGTCGGCACCCGCGGCCCGCCCGGCGGCGAACACGTGGTTCGTGCTCACCAACTCGCTGACCGGCGACGACGCGGCGGACCTCTACGCCGCGCGGGTGGCGAACGGAACACCCGTCACGCTGGGCGGCACCGACGGCAACGCCCAGCAACAGTGGAAGCTGGTCCCCGCGGGGGCCGACACGTTCTCGCTGCAGTCGAAAGCCACCGGCAAGTGCGTCGGCCCGGTGGGCGGCACCCCGGTGGCCGGTGCCCCGCTGGTCCAGGGCGACTGCAGCGCGGGTGGCCGGTGGCGGCTCTTCGCCACCGACTACGGCTTCAGCCTGCGCACGAGCGTCGGCGGCCTGGCCGTCGGGGTGGGCAGCCAGCGCTTCGGCGAGGCCCGCCTGCTCGCACTGCAGAGCCCGGGACAGACCCGGCACCAGAGTTGGACGGCGCTGCCCGGTTAGGCCGGGCAACGATATCCAGGGAGATGACAATGCTGGACACGGACATCCGTACCGCACCGCTGGTCGACGAGGACGAGCCCAAGGGCCGGTTCAACCGGCGCCGGGTGATCCGCGTGGTGGCGATCCTGACGATCGGCATCCTCGCCGTCCTCGCCGTCTGGCAGGACCCGCTCTACGCGGGTCACTGACTCACGCGGGCCATTTTTCCGTGTAGTCGTCGATCTCGCTCAGCAGCTTCTGCTGGGTCGTGGTCGGCAGGAACGACTGGGTGACGGCGGCCTTGGCCAGCCCGGCGACCCCGGCCGCGTCCAGCTCGAGCAGGTGCGCGGCGACGGCGTACTCCTCCTCGAGCGTGGTGCCGAACATCGGCGGGTCGTCGGAGTTGATCGAGAAGGGCACGCCCGCGGCCACGATCTGCGGCAGCGGATGCTCGGCGATGTTCGCCACCGCCCGGGTCCGCACGTTCGAGGTCGGGCTGATCTCCAGCGGGATCTGGTGCTCGGCGAGATACGCCATCAGCTGCGGGTCACCGACCGCGGCGATCCCGTGGCCGATCCGCTCGGCGCCCAGGTCGCGCAGCGCGTCCCAGATCGTCGCCGGGCCGGTGGTCTCCCCCGCGTGCGGGACGCTGTGCAGCCCGGCGGCGCGCGCCTTGTCGAAGTACGGCTTGAACTGCGGGCGCGGCACGCCGATCTCGGGACCGCCCAGCCCGAAGCTGACCAGCCCGTCCGGGCGTTCCTCCAGCGCGATCCGCAGGGTCTCCTCGGCGGCGGGCAGCCCCGCCTCGCCCGGGATGTCGAAGCACCAGCGCAGCTCGATGCCGAAGTCCGCGGCGGCACCGGCCCGGGCGTCCTCGATCGCCGCGCAGAACGCCGGCGCCGGGATGCCCCGCTTGACGTGCGAGAACGGCGTGATCGTCAGCTCGGCATAGCGGACCTGCTGGCGGGCCAGCTCGCGGGCGACCTCGTAGGTCAGCATCCGCACGTCCTCGTCGTCGCGGATGAGGTCCACGACGGTGAGGTAGATGTCGATGAAGTGCTTGAAGTCCTTGAACGCGAAGTAGTCGGCCAGCGCCGCCGGGTCGCTCGGCACCGGCGACCCCTCGTGCCGCGACGCGAGCTCGGCAACGATCCGCGGCGACGCCGAGCCCACGTGATGCACGTGCAGCTCCGCCTTCGGCAGGCCGGCGATGAACGAGGTCAGATCCATGAACTCTCCCCCTGCAGATGCGCCACCAGGAAGATCCGGCGGAACGGGAACGCGACATTTCCGCTCCGGGCAGGGTAGTCCGCCGCGAGCCGTGCACCGAGTCCGGCCCGGAAGGATCGCCACCGCGTGTCGTCGAGCGCGGCCCGCACCGGCCGGAGTGCGGTGCCGTCCATCCAGCGCAGCACCGGGTGCTCCGCGCCGTTGTCCGGCAGCAG
Organism: Winogradskya humida; assembly: GCF_016862215.1. Lineage (GTDB taxonomy): Bacteria > Actinomycetota > Actinomycetes > Mycobacteriales > Micromonosporaceae > Actinoplanes > Actinoplanes humidus. The sequence goes on along the minus strand of NZ_BOMN01000041.1, from coordinate 274,656 downwards.
GTGCAGGTAGGTGGTCTCCCAGGCGTCCACGGTGGCACCGGCGTCCAGGAACAGCGCCGCGTAGTCCTGCGGGTCGTCCACCGGTGCCTCCCGCAGCAGTCCGTCGAGGTCCTGCGCGTACGGCTCGGTGCGGGCCAGCTCTCGCAGTGCCCGGTGGCTCGGTGCGCCGAAGTTGCCCGGCACCTGCATCGCGAACCACGCCCCCGCCGGCAGCTCCCGAATCCACGTGCTCAGCAGCTCCTGGTGGCCGGGCACCCACTGCAGGGCGGCGTTCGTCACGACCACGTCGGTCTCGCCGTCCGGGTGCCACTGCGCGATGTCGCCGACCCGGAACCCGCCCGTGCCGAGGGCCCGTGCCTTCTCGATCATCTCCGCCGAGCTGTCGATGCCCTCGACCCGGGCGCCGGGCCAGCGCTGCGCGAGGGTCGCGGTCAGTTCACCAGGACCACACCCCAGATCGATGACCGTACGCGGCTCAGCGGCGTCGACCCTGCTCACAAGGTCGAAGAACGGCCGGGCGCGCTCGGAGCCGAACCGGTGGTAGACAGCGGGATCCCACATGACGTTTCTCCAAACCGTACGTACGTCTTGTTTCGCAGCCTAACATCGCGCACCCCCGGTTGAGCTAGGCTCCTGCCGTGGAAAAGCGCAGATTCGAGCGGCTCGGCCGCGATGTGGGAGTCATCGGTCTGGGCGCCTGGCAGCTGGGTGCCGACTGGGGCGACGTCAGCGAGGAGGACGCGCACGCGACCCTCGGTGCGGCGGTCGATGCGGGTGTGACGTTCATCGATACGGCCGACGTCTATGGTGACGGCCGAAGCGAGCAGGTCATCGGCTCATTCATCAAGGACCGCCCGCAATTGACGGTGGCCACCAAGATGGGCCGCCGGATGGCACAGGAACCGGGCAACTACACGCTCGATAACTTCCGCGCCTGGACGGATCGGTCCCGTTCCAACCTTGGTGTGGAAACGCTCGACCTGGTTCAGTTGCATTGCCCGCCGACGCCCGTCTTCAGCTCCGACGAGGTGTACGACTCACTTGACACACTTGTTGCCGAAAAGCGCATCGCTGCGTATGGCGTAAGTGTGGAGAAAGTCGACGAAGCACTCGCGGCAATCGCGCGACCGGGCACGGCCAGCGTACAAATCATCGTTAATGCCCTGCGTCTCAAGCCCTTGGAAAAGGTCCTTCCGGCGGCAGCTGCGGCGGGCGTCGGCATCATCGCCCGCGTGCCCCTCGCATCGGGGCTGCTGTCCGGCCGTTACGACGAGCAGACGCAGTTCGGCTCGGACGACCACCGCAACTACAACCGCCACGGCGAGGCATTCGACGTCGGTGAGACGTTCTCCGGAGTGGACTTCTCCACCGGGCTGGAGGCGGTCAGCCGGCTGCGTCCGGCGGTCCCCGCGGAATTCACGATGGCCCAGTTCGCGCTGCGCTGGATCCTCGACCACCCCGCGATCACCGTGGTTATCCCCGGCGCCCGCAACGCCGACCAGGCCCGCCTCAACGCCGCCGCTGCCGCTCTGCCGCCGCTGCCGCAGGCCGCCCACGACGTCGTCCAGTCCGTGTACGACGAGCTGATCCGGCCCCAGGTCCATGACCGCTGGTGACCAGTGGCCGGGCCGGCAACCGGCACCCGGCGGCCGTGAGCCGTGGGGTCAGCCGCCCCCTGCCCCGCAGATCTCCGCCCCCATCAGCGGCGGCGGCACCTGGGGAAACGCTCCGGTCAACGGCGGCGGCACCTGGGGAAACGCCCCGGTCAACGGTGTCCCTGCCGCTGACGGGCCCGCCCCTGAGTCGCCGCTGGTCGATCCGGCCCCGGAGGCTGTGCCGCTGAAGGGCTGGGCCTGGCTGACAGGCGGCATGCTGTGCCTGGTCACCGGCGTGCTGTGGACCGCGCAGGGCCTCGACCTGGTCACGAACAGCTCGATGAGCGGCGTGAAGATCTTCGCCGTCATCGGCCCCGTCGTGGCGATCGCCGGCCTCGCCCTGATCGTCATCGGCGTGCGCACCCGCAGCAAATACAAGCGTTCACTCGCTGCCTAGCCACTCACAACGGCCCGGTCACTCACAACGGCCCGTCACTCATAGCGGCCCGTCACTCATAGCGGCCCGGTCACGTCGCTCATAGCGAAAGCCCCGCCTCTCGGGAGGAACCGAGGAGCGGGGCTTACCGCTAGAGCCGATCTCCGCCAGGCGATCAGCTGCCGGCGCAAAGCCGGCGGGTTGGTCTTAGAGGGGCCGGACCTGCTCCGCCTGCGGGCCCTTCTGGCCCTGGGCGATCTCGAACTCGACCCGCTGGTTCTCCTCCAGAGTGCGATACCCGCTCGTCTGGATGGCCGAGAAGTGGACGAACACGTCAGCACCCCCGCCGTCAACGGTGATGAAGCCGAAGCCCTTGTCTGCGTTGAACCACTTCACGGTTCCTTGCGCCATGCTGAACTCTCCTTCTGGAAATTTCGGCCCGGTGTCGCAGAGCCGATGGTCGTTTTCGAGCAGCGGCGCCGCGAACGGCCACAGAAGGAGTGCCCCTCGCAGCAGGGTTTCTGCGAAAGGCTTACCAGCTGAACCACGTACACAAAAACTGGCCACACTGTACCCGAGGAAGCGTCGATAAAGCTTCCCCTTAGTGGGAAATGAGTGGGCCTTACTCTCCGCAATGAAAAGGCCCTCAGCGACGCTGAGGGCCTTGACCTTGGTCGATCCGGTTATGTCTGACCTTAATCGGGCCAGGAGCCTGTCACCTTGCGGACACCGACCGCCCCGCCGCGCTGTACCGCCGCGCGGACAACGGAGAAGATGGCGCCGGAGATAGCAGCGGCCGCGAGGACCTCACCCCAGCCACGCTCTTCGTCGTCCGGCGTGGGAGCGTCATCCTCACCGACGGCGAGCTTCCAGACCTCCTTGAACACCGCACCGGCGATGGCGCCGGCCGCGACGCCCAGCAGCAGACCTACCGGCTTGTACGCGACCTTCTGGAGCTTGCCGCTCACTTACGCCTCCCGCGGACGATCAGGATGATGCCGACCAGCGCCACCCCCGCAGCCACCACGGCGGCGAACGGGATCGGGTTACGGCGGACCTGCTCGCGGGCTTCCCCGGCCTTGTCCAGCGCGCCGGACTCGCGCACCTTGTCCTGGGCCAGGGCGACCTTGTCGCCGGCCTGGGAGGTGGCGGCGCGCACCTTCTCGGAGGCCACAGCAACCTTCTCGGAGGCGACGGTCGCCGCGCTGCCGGCGGCGGCTCGCACCTTCTCGGTGGCGTCGTGGACCTGGGCCTTGACGTTGGCCTTGGTCACCTCGACCTGCTCCTTGGCGCGGGCCTTGACGTCGGCCTTGGCCGCGAGGGCCTGCACCGTCTCGCCCAGTTCGGCGCGGGTCTGCTTGATCTCCTCGCGCAACGCCTCGACGTCGGGCTTGTCGCCCACCGTTCCGTTCTTGTCGCTCATGCCCGGCTCCTGCCGCTCTTGATCGCGTGCTTTACCTCGTCGACATCCGCCTTCGCGCTCGCGAGGGCGGACTCAGGCTCCGGCGGGACCGCCTTGGTGACCTGCTTCTTGCCGAGCAGCGCCAGCACCCCGGCCGTGGCGAACAGCACCACGGTCATGATCAGCGCGGCGAGCCACAGCGGCAGGAAGATATTGAGCACGATGATCAGCGTGGCGATCAGGGCGCCGACGCCGTACATGGCGAGCACACCGCCACCGCCGAACAGACCCACACCGATGCCGGCGTGTTTGCCTTTTTCCGTGAGCTCCGCCTTGGCGAGGGCGATCTCATCCCGTACGAGCCGGGTGAGCTGCTCGCTCGCTTTCTGGACCAATTCCGAGGTGGACTGGTCGGAACCCGGGCGAACCGGGCTACCGTTCAGGACATCGGCCATGGTGTCCTCCTTTCCCTTGCAGGCTGTATGCCCTGCGCTGCGCCGGGTCAATCCTCGCTGGCAGAACGCCTTATGAGCGATTTCCCGCGGTTGCGGGCGCCGGTTCGCCGGCCGATGCGGTGCGGTGTCCGTCCGGCCCCGATTCGTCCGGACCGGGCTCCTCCGGTCCGCCGAACACGGCGGCCCGGTTGTCACCGTCACCCGCCCCGCTGAAGACCCGAGCGTCGTCGGAGGGCTCAACGGCCGGGTGGTAGTGACCGTTATGGTCGAATTCATGGGCGTCGGGCAGCTTGACGTTGTTCGACGCCTCCGCGGCGGCGAGGCCGGAACGCTCGATGTTGGTGACGTCGGCCCGCATCCGGGGCAGCGTGTCCTGGCGGTTCTCGAAGACCCAGGTGACGAGCCGCTCCCGGACCAGGCAGCGCAGGTCCCACAGGGAAGGGGCGTCGTTCGCGCTCACCAGGGCCCGCAGGCGGATCATGCCACCGATCGCGTCGGTCACCTGGAGTACGCAGACCCGCCCGTCCCACAGCTCGGTGCCCTCGCAGACGGCCCGCAGCTCGGCGCGCATCGGCTCCACCTGCACCGACCAGTCGACGTCGATCTCGGCGGTGCCGAGCACCGCGGAGCCCTTGCGGGTCCAGTTCTGGAACGGCTTCTGCGTGAAGTACGACGTGGGCAGGATCAGCCGCCGGTCGTCCCAGATCTGGATCGCGACGTACGTGAGGGTCAGCTCCTCGATGCGCCCCCATTCGCCCTCGACGACCACCACGTCGTCGATGCGCACGGCGTCGCTGAACGCGAGCTGGAGACCCGCGAAGAGGTTGCCCAGGGTGCTCTGGGCGGCCAGCGCGGCGATCACGGAGACGAGCCCCGCGGAGGCGAGCAGGCTGGCGCCGACCGTCCGCACGGCGGGGAAGGTCATCAGCATGACGCCGATGGTGATGACGACTATCGCGGCGACGGTGACCCGGCGCAGCATCTGCACCTGGGTCTTGAGCCGGCGGGCCTTCATGTTGTCGGGGACATCGATGCGCCACTTGGCGAGCGCTATGTCCTCCATGACGAGCAGGAGCGCGCCGACGAGCCAGGCGCTGGAGGCGATCACGAGGATCACGAGGGTGTGCACCACCCCCTGGCGTCCCGGGAAATCACCCGCGAACCCCCGGATCGCCACCTGCACGGCGAAGACCGTGGCGGCGATGAGGAACGGAAGATGCGCGGTGGTGGCGAGATCGGCCAGCAGCTGGGAACGCCGACCGAGGGTCTTCACCACCAGATGGATTGCTTCGACTGCCACTGTCGCGGCGCCCGCGGCCACGACAACGGCGAGCAGGGCGGTCAGAACGCTGGTCACGGTTCCCTCTCCTCAACAGGGTTGGTTGCCAGCGATCAACAGTGCCCCGCTCGCCTGTGTCTGGAACATGCGCGCGGAAGGTCAGACCTTGGGATAGATCACACCTTGCGGTAACGGGACTGGAAGAAGCAGTAGACACCGAAGGCCGCGATGCCGAGGGCGATCAGGCCGAGCAGCCACGGACCGTACGGCGCACCGGCGAGCGTCTTGAGCGCGGCGTCGAGGCCACGGGCCTTCTCCGGGTCGTACTTGACCGCGGCGATGACGACCAGGACACCGGCGATCGTGTAGGCGATGCCCTTGGCGGTGTAGCCCGCCATGCCAAGCCGCTCGACCGTCTTGCGGACCTTGGCGTCCATCTGCTGCATGTTCAGGTGCTTCTCGAACTTCTTCTTGAGCCCGTAGATCGCCAGGCCGATACCGACGCCGACCACGACCAGGCCGACGAAGCCGATGAAGAAGCGCCCGGCGGTGTTGTCCATGAGGCTCGACGCGCTCTTCTGGGAGCTGTCACCGCTGGAGGCGTTCGAGCCCGAGAGCACCTTGATGCCGATGAAGGCGAAGTAGAGGTACATGATCGTGCGGCAGCCCGAGATGAAGCGCTCCGCGAGAGCCGCCCGGTCCTGCTCACCGCTCTCGCCGATGGCCGCCTCGAAGGCCTGCCAGATCGCCAGCCCGATCATGCCGATGATGGCGATGACCACCATGGTCTTGCCCAGCGGCTTGGCGGCGAGCTCCGTCAGGGCGCCCGACTGGTCTCCCTCACCGGACGAGCTGCCAATGGCGATCTGCAGCGCGAGCCAGGCGATCAGCAGGTGGATGACGCCGTACGCGATGAAGCCACCGCGGGCGAGGTATTCGAGCGGTTTGCTGTCAGCCGCGCGCGATGCGGTGTTGCGAGCTTGTGAGGAGGCAGTCATAGACCGGTTATGTGACCGCCGGTAAACTTTTCCAAACCTCCGTCACACGCACGCGGGCTGTGCTAACGCGACACTTGGATGCCAATGTTGTTCTCGGTGATGCTGTCCAGCGTCACCTGAAGCCCCGCGACCTCGACGGCCTGCTGACCTTTGGTGAGCTGGATCTGCTCACCGGCGATCTCCATGGTGACCGTGTTCTGGTCGGCGCTGAGGAATTTCGCCTCGACGCCCAGCACGTTGGCGCTGGCGTTGACGGTCCGGTCGATGGTCACGGTGCACTGGTCCAGACCGCATGAAACGTTGTCGCTGCTGCATCCGGCTAGAAGGCCGGCGCTGAGGACTGCGGCGGTGAACAGGGCTGCAAGACGAGGTGCTGCGGTGTTCATCACCAGTCCGAGGATAGCTGGCGCAAGCGAGCCTAATCTGGAACTCATGGACGTCACTGTGCGGGACAACCCGCAGCGCAACAGGTTCGAGCTTCTCGTGGACGGCGAGGTCAGCGGGTTCGCCGACTACCGGGTCCGCGACGGGATCCTCGTCGTCGTGCACAGCGAGGTCGACCCGAAGTTCCGGGGCCAGGGCCTGGGCAATGTCCTTGCCGAGCAGACCCTGGACACCCTCAAGGAGCGCGGCGAGAAGGTCGTCCCCGCCTGCCCGTTCTTCGCGCACTACGTGTCGGAGCACCACGAGTACGACGACATCCTGGTGAGCTAGGCGGCGAGCGCCTGCCTGGAACGGTCCGGCACCGAGGTGCCGGCGAGCAGCTCGGCCGCGGCCTGACCGCAGGCCCGGGTGGCGCCGTGGGTGGCCAGGTGCAGACCACCGCTGACCGACACGGGTACGCCCATCTCGACGACGATCGCGTCGGGCCGGACGGCCAGGGTGGCGGCCAGCGCGTCGGCGACCCACGGGTGGCGGTGCGCGTCGCGGACCACCAGCACCAGCGGTCGTGCGCCTGCCCCGGCCAGGATCGCCGCCGCCGGGTCGGTGGCGCCTTTCAGGTCGTCGGCGTCGAGCCGGATCGAGGTGGTGCCGGGCAGCAACTCGCTCAGCGGCGTGCCCACGCCCCACGGCGTCTCGGCACCGATGGCGATGTTGCGCGGCGGGGCGAGCTCCACCACGTGCGGCGGCACGGTCAGCGGGAGCTCGGGGGCGGCCACGGTCGTGGTGACCTTCAGCGCACGGCGGGCGGCGGCCTGGCCGACCACGGAACCGCCGATGACGGCGATCTCCGGCTCGGCGGCACCGACCGCATCGGCGACCGCGCGTGCCCCCGTCGCCGTCTGCGTCGTCAGCGTCCAGGACGCCAGCGCACGGACCCGGGTGGCGGCGTCGCGCAGCCGCTCCTCGCTGAGCTGACCGGAACGCACGGCGTCGACGATGGCGTCGCGCAGGCGTACGGCGCTGTGCTCGTCGGCGTGGTCACCGCCGACACAGATCGCGTCGGCACCCGCGGCCAGCGCCCGGACCGTCGCGCCCTCGAGGCCGTACTTACGGCGTACGCCCTGCATCTCGATGCCGTCCGTGATGATCAGGCCCTCGAAGCCCAGTTCCTCGCGGAGCAGACCGGTCAGGATGCGCCGGCTCAGGGTGGCGGGCAGTTCCGCGTCGTACGCGGGCACGATCAGATGCCCCGTCATGATCGAGCGGACTCCGGCGGCGATCGCGGCCTTGAAGGGGACCAGTTCGATGTCGTCGAGCCGGGCCCGGTCGTGGCCGATCACCGGGACGTCGTGGTGCGAGTCGACGGCGGTGTCGCCGTGACCCGGGAAGTGCTTGGCGCAGGCGGCGACGCCGGACTCCTGCAGGCCCCGGATCCAGGCCGCGCCGTGCCGGGCCACGAGTGCGGGTTCGGCGCCGAATGCGCGTACCCCGATGATCGGATTGTCGGGGTTGTTGTTGACGTCGGTGTCCGGGGCGTAATCGAGCGTGATCCCGGCCTGCGCCAGGTCAGCACCGAGGTCCCGGGCGACCGCTCCGGTCAGCTCGACGTCGTCGATCGCGCCCAGGCCCAGGTTGCCGGGGCGGGAGCTGCCGTGGCGCGACTCGAAGCGGGTGACGTCCCCGGCCTCCTCGTCGATGGCCACGATGACCTCCGGCCGCTCCGCGCGCAGCTGGGCGGTGAGCGCCGCGACCTGGGCGGGCGTCTCGACGTTGCGGGCGAACAGCGCCACGCCGCCCAGCCCCTCGGCGAGCCAGCGCCGGACCCAGTCGGGTGCGGTCGTGCCCACGAACCCGGGCTGCAGCACGGCGGCGGCTAGCTCGGGCAGGTCGCCAGATTTCGGCATGACTTCGCGTACCTCCGGTGACGATTGATTCGCGCTCGGTGAGCGCGTCCCCCTCAATGCAACCGCACCATGGTCGCCCAGCCCCCGCCATTCAGTCAACAAACCTTTCTATTAAACATGTTTAAAGTCCGTGAAGTCGCCGTCGGTCGGTAGGCTTCGATGCGTGCTGAACCCCGCCGTCCTTGCCGCGTCCGGAGTCGACTGGTCCCAGGTTCACGCCGTCAAGCTGCTCGGCGTGGCGCTCGGCGCGCTCATCCTCTTCTGGGCCATAAAACGCATGTTCGGCGGCAAGTAACAGGGGTATCCGCCTGGCATGCGAATCGGATATTTCCTGTCAAGCGAGGAGTACACGCCCGCCGAGCTCATCGAGCAGGCCAAGGGCGCGGAGCAGGCCGGGTTCTCGGCTCTCTGGATCTCCGACCACTATCACCCGTGGGTGGACGCCCAGGGCCAGAGCTCGTTCGTGTGGTCCACGATCGGCGCCATCAGCCAGGTCTGCTCGCTGCCGATCACCACGGCGGTCACCTGCCCCACCGTACGCATCCATCCTGCCGTCATCGCCCAGGCCGCAGCGACCAGTGCCGTGCTGACCGGCGGCAGGTTCCGGCTCGGCGTCGGCACCGGCGAGGCGCTCAACGAGCACATCTTCGGCGACGCGTGGCCCGAGGCGGACGTACGCCTGGAAATGCTCGAGGAAGCCATCGCGATCATGCGTGAGCTGTGGAAGGGCGGCGTCGTCTCGCACCGCGGCAAGCACTACACGGTGGAGAACGCCCGCATCTACACGCTGCCCGAGAAGCCGGTCGAGATCCTCGTGTCGGGCTTCGGGCCCAAGGCCGTCGAGGTGGCCGCACGGATCGGCGACGGGTACGTGAGCACGATGCCCGACGGCGAGCTCGTTTCCCAGTTCCGCAGCCAGGGCGGCGGGGAGAAGGTCGCGCAGGCGGGGTTCAAGGCGGCGTTCGCGGCGTCCGAGGAAGAGGGGGCTCGGATCGCGTACGAGAAATGGCCCAATGCCGGCGTCCCCGGTGAGCTCTCCCAGGTCCTGCCGTCGCCCAAGCACTTCGAGCAGGCGTCCCAGCTGGTCACCCAGGACATGGTCAAGGACGCGTTCGTCTGCGGCAACGACCCGCGGGCCCACCTGGAGATGATCGACCAGTACGCGAAGGCCGGATTCGACGAGATCTACGTCGCCAACACCGGCCCGAACTGGCAGGGACTCTTCGATCTTTACGCCGCGAAGGTCCTCCCCGAGCATCGCTGACGTTTGATTGTCACACCCCTGGGGCAGAATGGCCGCTCGATGAAGCTGAACATTCCCGTCTATGGGCCCCGGCTGCGCAAGATCGCGCGCAAACACTTCGGCTGGCCGTCGCTACGGCCCGGCCAGTTCAAGCCGATGCGTGCGATCCTGCGCCGGCATGACGCCCTCGTCGTGCTGCCCACGGGCGCCGGCAAGTCGGCGATCTATCAGATCCCGGCGGTGCTGCTGCCGGGGCCCACAGTGGTCATCTCGCCACTGCTGGCCCTGCAGCAGGACCAGATCGCCGCGCTCAACGAGTACGACGACCCGAAGCTGCGCGCCGTACGCGTCAGCTCCGCGGAGACGCCGGCTCAGCAGCGCGAGGCCATCAAGGAGATCCGCGAGGGCCGGGCGGAGTTCCTGTTCATCACCCCCGAGCAGCTCAGCGATCCGGAGCGACTGGCCGAGGTGCGCGCCCTGCGCCCCGGCCTGGTCGCCGTCGACGAGGCGCACTGCATCTCCGTGTGGGGCCACGACTTCCGCCCGGACTTCCTGCAGATCGGTCACCTGATCAAGGGCCTGGGCCGGCCCCCGGTGGTCGCACTGACCGCCACGGCATCGCCCCCGGTCCGCGACGACATCATCGCCCGCCTGCACCTGAGAAAACCGGAGATCCACGTCTCCGGCCTCGACCGGCGCAACCTGTTCCTCCAGGTCGCGCAGTGCCCCGACGAGAATTACCGCTGGCGCCGCCTGACCGCCATGCTCGACGAGGTCGAACGCCCCGGCATCATCTACGTCGCCACCCGTCGCGCCGCCGAGGAGCTCGCCGAGAAACTCACCAAGGCCGGCTACCCCGCCGAGTTCTACCACGGCGGCATGGCGTCAGGCGCCCGCGAGCAGCGCCACGAGGACTTCTCCAACGACAAGCTCGACATCATGGTGGCCACCTCGGCGTTCGGCATGGGCATCGACAAGCCCAACATCCGCTGGGTCGCCCACATGGCCCTCCCCGACTCCCCGGACAGCTACTTCCAGGAGATCGGCCGCATGGGCCGCGACGGCGAGCCCAGCCGCTCCCTGCTGCTGTGGCGCTCCGAGGACGAAGCGATCCAGCGCTTCTTCAACGGCGGCAGCCCCGACCTCGTCGAGGTCCGCGAGCTCGCCGCCGCCCTGCGCGCCGGCGTCACCACCAAAACCGCCCTCAAGGACAAAACCGGCCTCGGCCCCCGCAAACTCGGCCAGCTCCTCGCCCTGCTCGAACAGGTCGGAGCAGCCCACGTCGACGGCAGCAAGTGGACGGTCCCCCGCTACGCCCCCCTGCCCGCGAAAGCAGCCGAGGACGCACTGGCCGAACACGAACGCCAGCAACTCGTCCAACGCTCACGCACCGACATGATGCGAGCCTTCGCCGAAACCCGAGCCTGCCGAACCCAGACCCTCCTCTCCTACTTCGGCGAAGACGTCACCCGCCAATGCGGCCACTGCGACAACTGCGCCGACGGAGCAGCCGAAGAGGTCGAAGAAGCCGCCGGCGACGAACCCTTCAAAGTCCACAGCACCGTCCAGCACCCCGAATGGGGCCCCGGCATGGTCATGGGCTACGAGGAGGAGAAAGTCACCGTCCTCTTCGAATCCCAGGGCTACAAGACCCTGTCCGTCCCCGTCGTCCTGGAGCACAAACTCCTCACCCAGGTCTGACCCCCACGACAAACGGCGCCGGCCTCGAGGCCGGCGCCGTTCGCGTGCTCACGAGGACTCAGTCGGTGAGTGCCTTGGCGAGGCTGTCGCGGAAGGCGCGTTCGCTGTCGGTGACTTCCTCGCCGCCGATGCCGAGTACGCCGCCGGTGGAGGCGGCGCCGACCACGGTGTCGGCGATTTCGACGAGCCAGTGCTTGTAGGTTTCGGCGTCCTCCGGGGAGGCCTTGGTGGCGAGCAGGGTTGTTGCTTCGGCTGCGCGGGTGACCACGTCCTCGCCGTAGCCGACCGGGTCGGCGGGCTCGATGGCGGGTAGTTCCTCGCCCAGGTCGGGGTCGCCGGTGGCGGCGAGTACGGCGCCGGCCACGGCGGTGACCAGGCCGCTGGCCGAGGCGCGGGCGTCGGAGATCTTCTCCAGGCCGGCGGCCTGCTCCTGCCGAGTTTTGCGCGCGCTGTCGTGGGTCGCCACGCTGGCCGCGGTCAGCACCGACTGGGGCAGGCCGACGAGCAGCCCCCACTCGGCGTCGGTGAAGCCGAACTGGGAGTACAACGGTTCGTCCGTCACGGGTTCCTCGCTTCGCTTCCGTATACAGGCGATCAGGATCTAACCCGGGGACGGGTACGGCAAACCCGTTGTCACGTTCGGGGATCGACAGGGAACTCGGCATGGACGCATTTGCCGGATTCGAGAATTGTCCGGGGCGCCCTGGAGGTCACTCAGCGCGACGGTGTGGTGTGCCGAAAACAACGCCTGTGGGTGCGCGCCCAGGTCGTGGTTTTCCTCAAAGTCCGGCCGTTCCGGGCGATGTGACTGGCGCAGACCGCCCTGCCACGAGGAGATGTCATGGAGCAAGCACGGTCCTACAACGGCGTGGTGTGGGCACCCGCCGTGGCTGCCGTAGCCGGGATGGCCGCAGGAGCTGTGCTGCTTCTGGCCGGTGGCCCCACCGTCGCGGTGGTGATCGTGCTCGCCGTGGCGGCCGTCGCGGCCCTGGTGCTCGCCCGCCGCGCGGTCACCGTGGCCGGTGACCAGCTCGCCGCGGCTGCCCGGTTGGAGGCGGCGCTGCGCGACGGGGACCTCACCGGCGTACCCGCGCTCGGGCAGGCCCTGGGTGGTCTCGGCTCTGCCGTCGAACTGCTGACGATCGCCGGCCAGGAGATGACCTCCAGCGGTGACACGATCGCGTCGGGCGTTCGCGACACCACCGCGCAGGTCAGCACGATCGTCGACTCGGCCGGGGACGTCTCCGCCCGGGTTCAGGGCATCGCCGCGGCCGGTGAGCAGATGCACGCGGCCATCCAGGAGATCTCCCGCAACGTCACGAACGCGGTGGGTGTGGCCCGGGACGGCGTCGACACCCTCGCCACCACCGCGACCACCATGAGTGCCCTGGAGAAGTCCTCGGCCACCATCGGCGGCGTCGTCCGGACGATCACCGCGATCGCGGAGCAGACCAACCTGCTCGCGCTGAACGCCACCATCGAGGCCGCCCGCGCCGGCGACGCGGGCAAGGGCTTCGCCGTCGTCGCGACCGAGGTCAAGGATCTCGCCACGGAGACGGCCCGGGCCACCGAGGAGATCGCGGCGACGGTCCAGCAGATCCAGGGTGACTCGGCCTCGGCCATCGAGGCGATCGGCGAGATCCAGCGGATCATCGACAGCATCTCGGAGTACCAGAACTCGATCGCCTCCGCGATCGAGGAGCAGACCGTGACGACCAGCGAGATGAACGCCGCCACCAGCGAGGTCTCCCAGCAGGCCGAGTCGATCGCCAAGGCCATCGCCGTGGTCAGCGAACGCTCCGCCACGACGGCCACCGCCGCCGAGCGCAACCGGATGGCGGTCTCCGAGATCGGCCGTATCGCCTCCGAGCTGCGCCGGACGACCGGGACCCTGCGACTCCCGGCAGCCGGCACCGGCGAGGCGACGTATGAGCTCTTCTGGGACCGCCCGGCCAACTGCCTCAACATCGTCCTGATCGGCACCTGGGAGCAGTCCCTCGCCGACCGTTACGGCCGGGAATTCTCGGAGAAGCTCACCGAGCGCCGCGACGGCTGGACGGTCATCTGCGACATGAGCAAGCTCGGCCCGACCATCCCGGGCGTCCAGGCGATCATCGAGGGCACCATGGCGAACGCCGTAGGCGCCGGCATCCGCCGTGCCGCCCTCATCCTCGACAACCCTCTCGTGGCGATGCAGATGCAGCGCTCCTCCGACGAGACCGGCGCCCCCATCGATTACGTCGCCACGATGGCCGACGCCCGCACCGCGCTCGCCCTGGCGCCGGTCGCATGACCCGCTTCAGGGCTCCCGGCGGGTGCCGAGCAGGCCGCGTTCGAAGGCCGTGGCCACTGCGGCGGCGCGATCCCGGACACCCAGCTTCGCGTACGCATGCAGCAGGTGCGTCTTCACCGTCGCCTCGCTGATGAACAGGCGGGTCGCGGCCTCCCGGTTGGAGCAGCCCCGCGCGATCAGGCCCAGCACCTCCAGCTCCCGCTGACTCAACGGTTCGCGGCCGGGCGCGGGTGACCGCAGCTCCCCCATCAGTCTGCCGGCCACCGCGGGCGAGAGCACCGACTCCCCGCGGTGGGCGGCCGACACGGCGCGGAACAACTCCTCACGCGGCGTGTCCTTGAGCAGGTAACCGGTCGCGCCGGCCTTGATCGCCGGCAACACGTCGCTGTCGCTGTCGTACGTGGTCAGCACGAGCACCCGGGCCCGGAACCCCTGCGTGCGCATCGCCCGGATCGTGCTCACGCCGTCCATCCCCGGCATCCGGAGGTCCATCAGGACGACGTCCGGGTCGACGTCACGCGCGACCACGAGCGCCTCGGCCCCGTCAGCGGCCTCCCCCAGCACCTGGAACCGGTCGTCACCGGCGAACATGCCGCGCAGTCCGTCACGCACCACCGGGTGGTCGTCCACGATCAGCAGCTTGATCATGACGCGGTCTCCAGGCGCAGAGCGGGGACGCAGGCGGAGATCGCGGTGCCGAGGCCGGGCTCGGACTCGATCTCCAGGGTGCCCGCTATCCGCTGGACCCGTTCACGCATGGCGGTCAGGCCGTAGCCACCGCCGTCCGGCCGAGGGCGCGGGACGGCCGGGTCGAAGCCGGTGCCGTCGTCGCGGACGTCGAGGGTCACCAGATCCTCCATGTAGGACAGGGTCAGGGCGACGCGGGCGGCCGCGGCGTGCCGGGCCACGTTGGTGAGCGCTTCCTGGGCGGTGCGGAGCAGGGTGGCCTCGATCTCGGGGAGCAGGGTACGGGCCGGGCCGGTGGTGATGAGCTCGGCGCTTACGCCGTGCCGGGTCGTCCAGTCGCCGACCAGCTCGCGCAGGGCCTCCGGCAGGGCTGCCGTGTCGAGTTGCTGCGGGCGCATGGCGCGGACCGAGCGGCGGGCCTCGGCGAGGCTGTCGCGGGCCAGCTTGCGGGCAGCGCCGAGGTGCCTGCGCCAGTCGGCGGGGCGTTCGGCGGCCTGGTCGGCGGCCTCGAGCTGGGTGACGATGCCGGTCAGCCCCTGGGCCAGCACGTCGTGGATCTCGCCGGCGAGACGCTGGCGTTCGTCGAGGACGCCGGCCTCGCGGGCCTGGACGAGCAGCTGGGCGTGCAGGCCCGCGTTCTCCTCGAGCGCGGCGGCGAGCTTTCGGTTGGCCTCGGAGAGCTCGTCGAGCATCCGGGCGCGGCGCTCGTGATGGCCGTCCGTGGCGATGGTCAGGAAGGTCATCGCCGTGCCGATGGAGATGTTGAAAGCGAGGACAACGGCGAACTTTCCCCATTGACCCGGCTCCCCCAGGATCCAGAAACCGTTCATCTGTGAGATCGCCGTGCAGACCCCGACGCCGGCCGCTCCCACGAGCCGCCACCGACCGCGCAACGCATAGAGAACGTAGAGATAGACCGACCAGGCGAAGAATCCGAAGAGCGGGTTTGTCCAGATCAGCAGCGCGTTCAGGGCGCTCAGCCCGATGAAGAACACCGTCATGAGCCGTTGCCGGGTCCGCCATTGCGGGTGGAGGGTGGCGAACCACAGAATCCAGGCGACGGTGACCCCGGAGACCGCCAGCGACGCCCCGAACGGCCGGTGAGGGATCTCGGGATCGTCCAGCGTGATGACGACCAGCACCGTCGAGGCGGCCAAGGCGGCATACGGAACGATCAGCCGCAACCGGTCCAGCAGCCCGGTCTGACCCGTCAGGCTCATGGTGTCCCTCATTCCCAGCGGAACAGGCGGGCCGCGGCGATCCCGAGAACCAGCATGTACGCCAGGAGCACGGTAAGCGATCCCCACGACGGCCATGACCCCGTCATCGCCGCGTGCAGGGCACGCTCGCCGGCACCCAGCGGGCTGAGATCGCTGATCGTCCGCAGCAGACCGGGGAAGACCTCGCGCGGCGTCCACAGCCCGGCGAAGAACATCAGCGGGAAGAACAGGAACGTGCCGATGCTGTTGGCCGTCTTGCCCGAGGGGGCGACCGCGGCCACCAGCAACCCGACGGTGAACGCCGTGCCGGCGGTGAGCAGGAACGCGATCACGAAACCGTCGGCCTGCCGGGGCAGCGCGACGTCGAACGCGAGCCGGCCGACGGTCAGCACGAGGGCCACGGAGACGATCGCGATGAGCAGGTTCATCGCGAGCTGCGCGCCGAGCAGCGTGACCGGCCGGACCGGGGTGGTGGCTATGCGGCGCAGGATGCCCCGCTCGCGATAGGTGGCCAGGGCGAGCGGCGCCACCTGCAGGCCGAGCATGCCGAGGGTGAACACGACGGCGATCGCGACGTAGAGGTCGATGACCCGAGCGCCGCCGAGCGCGGGATCCGGCTTGCCGAAATCAGGGATGTTGCCGAGGATCGCGATCAGGACCGTCGGGAAGAACAGGGTGAAGAACACCTGCACCGGCTCGCGCAGGAACAGCCGCAGCTCGGAGCGGGTCAGCTTGGCGAAGATCGACATGTCAGGCCTCCTGGTCGGTGGAGCGGCCGGTGAGGCGCACGAACGCGTCGTCCAGGCTGGCCTGCTCGATGCGCAGGTCGTGGGCGATGATCCGGTGGGCCACGAGGGTGGCCGAAACGGCCTGGAGCAGGTTGCCGGTGCCGGCCACCTCCAGCTGGTTGCCGTGCCGGATCACCTCGGTGACCTCGGGCAGCGCGGTCAGCACGTCATCGTCGACGGGCAGGGACGGGCGGAACCGCAGACGCTGCTCGGCGGCGAGGTGCGAGATCAGCCCGGCCGGGGTGTCGAGCGCGACGACCGCACCGGCGTCGATCACGGCGAGCCGGTCGCAGAGCCGCTCGGCCTCCTCCATGAAATGGGTGACCAGCACGATGGTGACCCCGCGGTCGCGGACGGACTCGATGAGGTCCCACGTGTCCCGCCGGGCCTGCGGGTCGAGGCCGGTGGTCAGCTCGTCGAGGATCGCGATCCGCGGGTTGCCGACGAGCGCGAGCGCGATGGAGAGCCGCTGTTTCTGACCGCCGGAGAGCTTGCCGAACCGCTCCCCCAGCTTGCCGTCCAGCCCGAGGTCACCGGCGAGCACGCGCCAGTCCGCGGGGTCGGGGTAGAAGGCGGACCAGAGCTCGAGCGCCTCCCGCACGGTCATCTTCTCGGGGAGTTGGCTCTCCTGCAGTTGCACCCCGACCTCGGCGCGCAGCCCGGGCTCGTGCGGCTCGCGGCCCAGGACCCGGATCGAGCCGCCGTCGGGCGTGCGCAGGCCGCAGACACACTCGACGGTGGTCGTCTTTCCCGCGCCGTTGGGGCCGAGGATCCCGAAGATCTCGCCGGCGTCGACCGTGAAGGAGACGTTCCGCACGGCGGCGGTGTCCCCGTAGCGCTTCTGAAGATGAGCGACGTCGATGACTGTCATGCCTCAAAGCTTGGCCCGCTGAGGCACTTCGCCGCGTCGACCAGCCGATGGGGTTTCGGTGTCCACCAACTGGTTGATGCGACTAGACAACCACCTCGGCTTCGCTGGTGCGACGGCCCGCGACCGCCCCGTAGACCGAGCCCAACTGCGAGGCAACCCGCTTCCATGAGTACGCCTGCCGCGCCCGGTCCAGCGCCGCTGTGGCGTACGCGAATCGCCTGACCTTGTCGTTGACCAGCCGGCGCAGCGCACTGCCGAGCGCACGCGGATCCCGGGCCGGCACCAGATCACCGGTGAGCCCGTCCACGACGGTCTCGTTGAGGCCCCCGATCGAGGTGCCGATCACCGGCACCCCGCACGCCATGGCCTCCAGCGGAGCGAGCTCGAACTGCTCGTTCCAGGGTGCGGCGACCAGCAGATCGGCGGAGCGGTACCAGCGGGGCATGTCCCCGGCGGGCACCGCGCCGATCAGGCGCACCCGGTCGGCGACCTTGTACTGCTCGGCGAGGGCACGCAGCTTCTTGGCCTGCGGATCCGCGGCGAGCTGCTGCGGGGACGGGCCGCCCACCACGACGCACTCGGCGCCAGGCACGAACCGCATCGCCTGGATGACGTCGCCGAAACCCTTGCTCTCGACCAGCCGGCCGACGGTGAGGATGCGGGGCCGCTCCGGGTCACGCTCGGCGCTCGGGCCCTCCGGTGTGAAGTGCTCGCTGTCGACGCCTGCCGGGACGACCGTCAACCGGGCCCGCGGGACTCCGATGCGTACGAGATCACGCAGTTCGTCCTGGCTTTGCGCCACCACCCGGTCCACCGCCCGGCCGAGCGCACGCTCGTAGCCGGTCCGCGACGGCCCGTTAGGTGATCCCGGCATGCCGGGCAGGTCATGCTCGGCGAGCTCGTGGAAGGACTGCACCACCGGGATGCCCACCTGCCGCGCGGCGGTGACAGCCGCCAGGCCGCTGGTCCAGTAGTGGGCGTGGGCGACCTCGGGAAGCCAGTCGCTGTCGAGCCATTCCGTGCGCAGCCACTGCGCGAAATCCCCCATGTGGGGCAGCAGAAGGTCGGCAGGGATCACCCGGGCGGGGCCGGCGGGCACGTGCACCACCTGAACGCCCTCGCCCATGCTCACCATGGCGGGCAGGTCAGGGTTGTCACGCCGCACGTAGACCCGCACCTCGTGACCCGTCTGGGCCAGAGCGGTGGAGAGCGCGGCGACATGCCGCTGCTGGGCGCCGGCCGTGCCGCCCGGGGTGGGCAGCGGGCTCGCGTGCTCGGAAATCATGGCGATCCGCACGTGGTCCTCCTCCGACAGCTTGATTCCGGGAGAAGACCGGACTTAGGGCTGGCGTTACGCCGTGCAGGTTGCCCGACGCCCCGAAGCGTAAACATGGCGCAGGCGGGTATGCCCCCGCTCGTGGCTAACGTGCAGCGTATCGTCCCGGCCCGGCCGGCTCAGGTGTTCGCGGTCCTCGCCGACGGCTGGACCTACAGCGACTGGGTGGTGGGCACGGCGCACATCCGTGACGTCGATGCCTCGTGGCCGCAGAAGGGCGCGAAACTGCACCACAAGGCGGGACCCTGGCCGGTCTCCCTGCACGACTCGTCCGAGGTCCTCGCCGTGGTCCCGGACCGCTCGCTGAAGATCAAGGCCGGTCTCTGGCCCGCCGGCGAAGCCACGATCACGTTCGAGCTCGAGCCGGCCGGCCCCGCCTCCACCAAGATCACCATGATCGAGGAATTCCACGCCGGCCCGCTCAACTGGATCCACAACAAGCTCAACGACCTGATCCTGCACCGCCGCAACATCGAATCCCTGCGCCGTCTCTCGGACATCGCCACCCGATCGGACGTCGCCACCCGCGCGGAAGGCCACTCATGACCCAGACAGTCGTCATCACCGGAGCATCCGCGGGCGTAGGAAGAGCGATCACCATCGCGTACGCCCGCCGCGGCGCCCGTCTGGCCCTGCTCGCCCGCGGCGCCGCAGGCCTCGAAGGCGCCTCCCTGGAAGCCCGCGCAGCCGGCGCCGCCGACGTCCGCACCTACCAGGTGGACGTGGCCGACCCCGACGCCGTGCAGGACGCCGCCGACGACGTGGCACGCACCTGGGGCGGCATCGACGTCTGGATCAACGACGCGATGGTCTCCGTCTTCGCCCCCGCCTGGGAGATCAGCCCCGCCGAATACCGCCGCGTCACCGAGGTCAACTATCTCGGCACGGTCCACGGCACCCTCGCCGCCCTGAGCCACATGCGCCCGGCCGGCCACGGCACGATCGTCCAGATCGGCTCGGCGCTCGCCTATCGGGGAATCCCGCTCCAGGCCCCCTACTGCGCCTCCAAGCACGCCATCCAGGGCTTCAACGACTCCCTGCGCGCCGAGCTCCTGCACGACGGCAACAAGGTCAAACTCTCGATGGTCCAGCTCCCCGCGGTCAACACACCCCAATTCTCCTGGGTACGCACCCGGCTCCCCAACCACCCGCAGCCGGTCCCACCCATCTACCAGCCGGAAGTCATCGCCCGCGGCGTCCTCTGGGCCGCCGACAAGGGCAAGCGGGAACTCAACATCGGCGGCCCGACCCTCAAGACCCGCCTCGGCAACATCGTCGCCCCCGCCCTGCTGGACCGGATCCTCTCCACCGACAAGGAGGGCTACCAGGGCCAGCAGACCTCCGAGAAGATCAACCCCGCCACCTGGCAGGACAACGTCGACAAGCCCGTCGACGAAACCCGCGACCACGGCGCCCACGGCGTCTTCGACGAGCAGAGCCGGACCAGCTCCTTCGCCCTGTGGGCAGCCACCCACAAGCCCCTGATCACGGGAGTCCTAAGCGCTGGGATCGGCCTCGCCACGGCCGGCCTGCTCCGGCGTCGCTGACCTGCGCGCGGGCCGCGACAGGTCCAGGTAGAGATCCATGTAGCGGTCCAGAATCGGGTCGATGTCCGTCGTTGCCTGCTCCTCCAGCGCGTCGAATACCCCGCGATATACCTGCACGTCAGACACCCCCTGGGTCGTCAGACCGGTGTTGACCAGATCGACTTCGACGGTGTGGTCATCGAAGACCTCAAATCCATGCACAGGAAGAAATCGCCACTGCTGATCAAACGGGACGATCCCGAGGTACACGTTTTCCTGGTTGGCGATCTCACGGATACGCCTCAACTGCGCCGGCATGAATTCAGGAGCACAGACCCGGTTGGCCAATGAGGCCTCAGCCATGACGAATCGGAAAGTCTTCGTCGGGTCGGACAAGACTTCCTGCCGGCGCAGTCGAGTCGAGACCGCTTCAGGGACCCCGGCAGACACCGTAAAATAGATGCCTTTGAATACAGGATCATCGAGCGTTCCCAGGACAGCACGCGCGTACTCACTGGTCTGCAGCAGGCCCAGAACAATGCCCGACTGGAACGCTCTTATCGCTGTGGTCGCATACTCGACCTGACCCATCCTGCGCTGGCGACCCACCAAGCCTTGCGGAACCTGCCGCCAGTCGGTCATTCGATCCTGCGACTCGTCAACAGCCTGCCTGACCAGGCGGCTGGTCTCGGCGTCATCAATGCCCAGCACTCGAGCGATCGCCTCGACCTCGTCCGCCGCGGCGATGCTCGCGCCCGTCTCGATGCGAGAGATTTTCGCTTGACTCATACCGACCGCAACGCCCAGTTGAGTCCCGGTGACGCCTCGGCGCCGGCGATGCTGGGCCAACACCGTGCCGAGAGGCAGTCGCTGCCCCTCGGCGGGTCCAGCTTCCATGGTCAGCCCTCCCGGATCGCTCCCGGCATGTTGCGAAACACCTCTGCGAGGAGCTCCAGCGGAATTTCAACGAGTGACTCTCCGTCAGGGACTTCTAGATGGGCAGGCAACACAGGCAGGTCGTAGCCCTGCACGACGAGAGTGCCCCTTCCGCTGTCATACACCGTGGGGCAAGCCCCAGCCGAACACAGCTTGGCGACGACTTTGAGCCTGAGATCGGTCGGTTTGGTCAACGGGTCCGTCCATCGTATGCGCGGTGAATATTTATGAATGATCGCGCCAGTGCCGCAATATCGCCGACAGCGATCAGCCATCTGCGCATGGCAAAAGGCTATATGGCAGCTTACGACAAGGCCAGGGGTCTATTTGATAGATGGTGAATATTGCTACCCGACCTGAATTTTGATCACGCACAGTAAGGAGAGAACCCTTCTCACTGCGGCGGTGATGACCATGGATGCCAGTCTCACATCGATCTTTGAGAGCGCGATGGCGACACCAAAAAGCGTGTTCTATCTCGTGCTCGCGACAGCGCTCATCCTGTTCGCTCTGCGATATGTAAAGCGTGCGGTCACACCAATCGGTTCGCTTCTCAGCGCAGAGGCAGCCGCGGTAGTCGTGGCGTTCGCCATGGGGATTGCATTCGTTCTTGTCGCCGCCGCCGCAGTCGGCTATTGATCAGGAGGTTGCTGTGAGTGATTTTGCCGTCGTGGCCGTCGTGGCCGCCGCGCTCGTGTTCGTTGTGCTGCTTGAGCTTGCGGCGGCCGCTCTGCCCGTACTCATCGTGGTCACGCTTGTGCCACCGGAGCAGCGACCGGCGCTCGCGGCCTGCCTGGCAGCGGCCGACAGCAGTAGACGCCTGCGTCTCTGGTCGGCATTACGTGCGGCCGTCAGAGCGCGCCGCCTTCACCGATAGATGGCCCTGTTGGCCGCGCTGATCACACCCTGATACAGCGCCCCCGTCAGCCTCCGGTTCCGGGCCAGCGCAGCCCGCGCGGCATTGGCCCCCGGAGCCCCGTGCACCCCGCCACCGGGATGCGCCGATGCGCTCGCCAGGAACAGTCGCTCGACCGGTGTGTCAGCCCGCCCCAGTCCCGGGATCGGTCGCAGGAACAGCTGCTGGAACGCGGCCGACGTGCCTCCGCCGAGTGCTCCGCCGACCAGCGACGGGTTTTCCCTCTCCAGGTCGGCCGGCGAGAAGACGTTGCGACCCACCACGAGCTGGCCGAAGCCGGGAGCGTGCGATTCCATCACCGCGGTCATCCGGTCGACGTGGGCGGCGATCTCGTCCGGGTGCCAGGTCTTGCGGTGCGGGAGGTGGGTGTACGCCCAGACCGACTCGGTGCCGGCCGGGGAGTGGGACGGGTCGGCGGTGGTCATCTGGCCCAGGAGGAGGAACGGGTCCGGGGGGATCTCGTCCGTGGCCAGGTGGGCGGCGTAGCGGGTCAGGCCGTTCAGGTCGGCGCCGAGGTGGACCGTGCCCGCGCCGGCGGCGGCTGGGTTCTTCCAGGGGATTTTGCCGTTGACCGCCCAGTCGACCTTGAGGGTCGCGCCGTCCCAGCGGAAGAACTCCAGGTCCTCGACGAAGCGGGGCGGGAGCCAGCGGTCGCCGACCATATCCAGGTAGAGGGTCGGCGCGGGGATGTCGGCCAGGACTGCTCGCAGGGCTCGCCAGTTGCGGCCGTCGGCGGTTCGGACGCCCATGGCCTGGCCGTTCGCGATGAGGATGCGGTTGACCGGGGTCTCGTACTCGATCCGGCCGCCGCGGGATTCGAGCCGGGTGACCAGGGCGTTGGTGATGTGCTGGGCGCCGCCGACCGGGACCGGCCAGCCGTGTTCCTGGCCCAGCATCGCGAGGAGCCAGCCGAAGACGCCGCCGCCCGCCTCTTCCGGGGACAGGTCCGTGTGCAGGGCACAGCCGGCCAGGGCGAGGGTGGCCCCTTCGCCTTGGAAAAGTTCCGAGCCCAGTTCGCGTACCGACAGAACAAGCCGCCGGGCGAGACGCAGCGAGCCGCCCACGCCCAGGGTGCGGGCAAGATCAAGACCGGTTCTGACCGGGGGGAAGGGCTTGAGGATCGCTTTCAGGATCGAGCCGGAGACGTCGTTCCAGTCGTCGTACGCGTGCCGCCAGCGCTCCCCGTCACCCGGCGCGAACTGCTCCATCGACGCCATGGTGGTCTCGAGGTCACGGTTGATCGTGGCGGCGCGGCCGTCCGGCAGCAGGTGGGTGAGCACGTCCGGCGCGTGCGTCCAGTGCAGGCCGAAGTCCCCCAGCTCCAGATCGCGCAGCACGGGCGACGCATAACCGAGCGGGTAGAACGAGCTGAACAGGTCACTGAGATATCCGGGCGCCGTCACGTACCCGGACCGGACCGCCCCTCCCGGGTGCGGGGTCGCTTCGAGGACCACGACCGACCAGCCCGCGTCGGCGAGCAGGTTCGCTGCGACCAGGCCGTTGTGTCCTGCTCCGATGACGATCGCGTCTGCTCGTTCCACGGCCCGAACCTACCCCTGGCCGTTTGCCGCAAACGCGTGACGGGTAGTGATCTGTGCGCATGGCGTGACCGATGGGAGCATCGATGACAGTCGCCGCGGCCCCGCTGCCCACCAAGGTCCGACAGCTGCACTGGTCCACCTGGCGTGGGGTCCTGCGGCGCAGCGTCACCGGATACCTCGACCACGAGTGCGGCGACCTGGCCGCCGCGCTGACCTACAACGCGGTGCTGGCCGTCTTTCCCGCCATGATCGTGGTGGTCGCGCTGGTCAACCTCGTCACCGACGGTGCCACGGCGGTGAGCACAATCTTGGGCATCCTCGACGACCTCGGCGCCGGAGCCGTCGTCGGCAACGAGAGCTTCACCACGGTGCTCGACGCGATCATCGCGCAGGAGAGCTCGGCGAAGGTCCTGCTGAGCGTCGGCCTGCTCGGCGCGCTCTGGTCCGCCTCCGGATATGTGGGCGTCTTCACCCGCGCCTCGAACCGCATCTACGGCGTCAAGGAGGGCCGGCCGTTCTGGCGGTTACGTCCCGCGCAGATCGGGCTCAGCGCGATCGCCCTGGTCCTGATGGCCGCGGTTGCCGCCGGGCTGGTGATCAGCGGGCCGCTGGTGGACGCGGTCGGCGACGCGCTGCACGCCGGGGAGGCGTTACGGCTCACCTGGTCGATCGGGCGGTGGCCGGTGCTCGTACTGATCCTGATGACCCTGTTGTCCCTGCTGTTCTGGATCGCCCCCAACGTGCAGCGCCCCCGGTTCCGCTGGCTGACCGTCGGCGGGGTGGTCGCGCTGTTCGTGTGGGCGCTCGCGTCGTTCGGGTTCGGGCTCTACGTCTCCAACTTCAGTTCCTACGACAAGACGTACGGCAGCCTCGGCGCGGTCATCGCGTTTCTGGTCTGGCTCTACCTGGCCAATTCCGCGCTGATGCTGGGCGTCGAGATGAACGCGGAAATCCAGCGCGGACGCGCCCTGCAGGCCGGTGAGATCGACCCCGATCCACCGCTGCCGCCCAAAGTCGCGGTTTAAGCCGCCGGACCCCGGGAACCCCTTGATGGTGCGGGAAACAGTACGCATCTAGGGAGTGATTCACAGTGAGTACCGTTACCGAATCTGTTGACGTCGACGTGCCGGTTCGCACCGCGTACAACCAGTGGACCCAGTTCGAGGAATTCCCGAACTTCATGGGCGGCGTCACGGAGATCCGTCAGCTGGACGCCACCACCACCCACTGGAAGACCAACATCGACGGCGTGAAGCGCGAATTCGACGCCAAGATCACCGAGCAGCTCCCCGACGAGCGAGTGGCCTGGACCTCGACCGAAGGCAGCAAGCAGGCCGGCGTCGTCACCTTCCACCGCCTCGACGACACGACCACCCGGGTCACCTGCCAGATGGACTTCGAGCCGGACGGCGTGGTCGAGCAGGCCGGCGCCAAGCTCGGCTTCCTGGACCGTCAGGTAAAGGGCGACATGAAGCGCTTCAAGGAATACATTGAGCAGCGCGGCGGCGTCGAGAGCGGCGGCGGCTGGCGCGGCCAGGTCGACCGCCCCCAGCCGTAACAACCCCGTTTAACGCGAAAGGCCGCCGATTGGTTCCGGCGGCCTTTTCCGTACGCCCGGAGCGCGCTCGCCGTTGTCCCGTTCACATCCGCAATCGGGTATGCACGGCGCGAGTCTGGGTAGTCGACAAATATGACTGATCGCGAGAATGACGGCGTGTGGCGGGACGAGGAAAAGCTTTCTGTGCGAGACCTCAGCGACGCCATGGCAACGTGGGACACCGACGGCCAGGGCGACCCGACCGGCAACGACGCGGGCGAGGAGCAGGCCTTCGGCCACGGACCCCACCCCACCGACTCCGAGGGCGCCGGCACCACGGACCCGGATCGCGAGTTCCGCCCCAGCACGACAGGCCGCGGCGGCCCGAACTGACGCATACCCGCTCTGAACCTGAGCCTGAGCCTGGGCCGAGCCAGATCCAGTTGTGCGCAATTAAGTTGTGTGCAATTAAGTTGTGCACAACTTAATTGCACACAACCTAGTTGGCGGTCGCGCTCAGCTGTGGAGGGTCAGGGCTCCTACGGAGGAGCGGATTTCCACGGCATAGTGGGCTGCAGGCGTACCCGTGTGGGTGTTGATGATTGCTCCGGGGGCGGCAGGGGCCGAGGCCCTCGACGGGGTCGCGACCGAGCCCGCTCCCCCGCGTAACCGCAGCTGGACTGCGGTCTGGTCCGGGATCTCGATGTCCAGCTCCCCGAACGCGCCGGCGACTGTGATCGGCACCGCGGCCGAGGACGGGCGGGGCAGCCGGAGGCGCACGAGGGCCGCGCCGGAGCCGAGCCTGATCCTGCTGATCCGCCCGTCGGCCAGATCGAGGTGTTGTTCACCCGCGCCGGCAGGGAGGTTCAGGTCCCAGCGCACCTTGCGGTTCAGTTCGATCGTCACGGCGTCGGGGCCGCTCGCGCCCGTCGACGCGAGGGCCAGTCGGACACCTCCTGGCGGGCCGGTCACCCGGGGAGACAGGCCGGAGTCCGCCGGGGTGGTGATCCGGTAGAGCAGGTCTGGGAGCGCTACCAGGCGGATCTCCACGCGAGAGGCGGCGTCGCGGACGCTCAGCGCAGCCGTACGGCGACCGTGCGCCACACCCGCTACGACGTGAGGCTGGAGTTCGTCTGACGGAGCCGTCACTCTGGGTTGCGGGGACGGCGGATCGGGGCTGCAGGCCGCCAGGAAAAGCGCTGTGAGCAGGGCAAATGGGACGCGTTTACCGCGCGTTGGAGGGTGGCGACGCTGCGCAGTAGGCACCATCGGACAACCCGAGATCGGCCGAAAGGGTGACGGCGATCCGTCCGTTTCTGGGCAGACTGGCCGAATGCGATCTGCTGCTGGTTTCCTCTCCGAGCGTCAGCGCCGTCTCGCCTGGGTGGGCTTCATGCTCGCCGCTTTCCAGGCTCCTGTTGCGGCCTCGCTGATCAACGACGCCTCCTGGCTCTTCGCCGTTGTTGTCGCCCTGGTCGTCGCCACGGTCATCCTCGCCGACGACAACCAGCGCCGGCAGCCAGCAGCCGCCGAGCTCGAATAACCCCCGTCACGGGCGGGATTCCTGAACTGGCTGGGATTCCTGAACTGGCTGGGATTCCTGAACTGGCTGGGATTCCTGAGCTGGGCGGGATTCGTGGCCCGGGCGGCCGTGGGTGCGGCGGCGTTCCTTGAGTTCGGCTTCGTAGAGGTGGCGGCGGCCTGCCGCGAGTTCGTCGCGGGCGGCCTGCTCCAGCGTGCGGAAGTCGGCGTAGTAGCCGTCGTCGTATTCCTCGACGATTTGGAACGTCCAGCGCCCGGCGAGCACGTTGCGCCCGATCAGCTCTTCCTCGATGCGGTCGGCGAGCCGGGTGTGACCGGCCTTGCGGAACAGGGCCACCCCGTCGTCGAGGTTGAAGTCGGCCTGACCGGTGAGCTGGTGCATCGCGTAGAGGTGACCGCGGATCCGCTCGACGGTCTCGAGCGACTCGCTCAGCTTGCCCAGAGCCTCGACGGTGACGTCGTCGAGCCCCTCGGGTCGGCTGTGTGCCTGGTCCGCAACGGTCATGACCGGGTCAGTTCCCCACCGGCGGGCAGTTCAACCGAGCTGCACCTGTTCGGGGAACCGTCAGCTACCCCGGGGTCCCTAACTTTCATCTTATGAATGGCCTGTTCAGCGGCGCTGCCGCCCGTGCTGCCCTGCGTTCCGCCCACGCCTGCCTCGCCGAGCTGAGTTCCTCCGTAGGAGTGACCGGACTCGAGGCTTCCGCCCGGTTCCCCGGCTTGCTCGCCACGGTTGACCAGCATGTTGCCGGCATCCGCGACAGCCTCTCCACGGACGTCCGCCCGCTGACCCCGGTCATCCTGGCCGCCTACGCCGAGGGTGTCCGCGACGCCGCCTTCAAGCACGGCTGGCGCCCGCCGGCGGACGAGATCGACTGGACCGCCAACGACTGGGTGCTCAACCGCCTCCTCGCGGTCTGCACCCTCGCCCGCACCCTCCCCGCCCCGGCCTGACCCACCAACCTCCGACCGACGCACCGACGCACCGACGCACCGACGCACCACTTCACCGTCCGCCAGGCTGTACAGACCGCCCGGGGCCGGCACCTGATCAAGGTGCCGGCCCCGCCTACGTTCCCGCGCCGCCTGCGCTCCAGCGCCGCCTGCGCTCCTGCCCCGCCTACTTGTCGTCGCGGGGGTCCTTCGGCACGGGGTGGATGATCTCGGTTTCCTCGTCGTCGTCATCGTGGCCGAAGCCGGGCACCGGGTTGTGGTCGCGGGGGCGCCGCTGCACCGGGATGATCTGGGTCTTCTCGCCCGCGGTCTCCTCGAGCAGCCGCTGCCGCTCTTCCTCGGCCCGCGCCTCGGCTGCCCGCTCCGCGAGTGCCTGCGTCTGGGCTTCGCGCTCGGCCAGAGCCTGCGTCTGGGCTTCGCGCTCGGCCAGAGCCTGCGTTTCAGCCTCGTGCGACGCCAGAGCCTGCGTTTCGGCTTCACGCTCGGCCGCAGCCCGCGTTTCGGCTTCGCGCGCCTGCTCGGCCCGGCGGGCGGCGTCGCGTACGGCCTCCTCGCGCTGTTCCTCGGCCACCCGCTCGGCCTCGGCCCGCTCTTCCTCGTCCCGGCGCTGCGCCTCGATCCGTTCTTCCTCGGCCCGGCGGCGAGCGTCCTCCGCCGCCTGCTGAGCAGCCGCGACGCGCTCCTCCTCAGCCTTACGAGCAGCCTCAGCGCGCTCCTCCTCAACCCGGACCCGCTCCTCCTCAACCCTTCGAGCAGCCTCGACGCGCTCCTCCTCAGCCTTACGCTCAGCCTCGGCCCGCTCGGCAGCGGCTTTACGCTCAGCCTCGGCACGCTCCTCAGCCGCTTTACGCTCAGCCTCGGCACGCTCCTCCGCGGCCTTACGCTCAGCCTCGACCCGGGCGGCCTCGACCCGCCGTGCCTCTTCCTCAGCCTCGCGAGCCAGCCGCGCCTTCTCGTCGGAGTAGGTCCGGGCATGCTCGCGGATCACCGCGGACTCCTCGCTCGCCCGCTCCAGCCACGTGTCCCATCGCTGCTGCATGGGCCGGACCAGCCCGCCGCCCACACCCACGATGACAACGCCGGCGATCGTGGCGAGCACCGCGATCAGCACGGGCTGGGTGACCGTGGTGGCGATCTGCACCTGGTCGAGCGCGGCGATGACGCCGAGGGCGACGATCAGCCAGTACGCGACCTGTGCGAGCAGCCGCCCGTACGCGAGACCGCCGAGCGCGCTGCTGATCAGGTCGCGGGCTGCGCCACCGATGGCCGCCACCACCACGATGATGACGATCGCGATGAAGGCCCGGGGCAACCAGGAGACCAGGGAGGTCAGCAGGTCACTGACCGCGTTGGGGCCCCAGATGCCAAAGGCGAGCTGGAGCGCGAAGAGCAGCACCGCGTAGAACGCGATCTTGGCGCAGAGTTCGCTGGGCTTGATGCGGTCGCCCAGGGCGCGCCCGATCGGGCCGCGCTCGACGGCGCGGTCGAAGCCGACCCGGCTCAGCGCCTTGGCGACGACCGTGCGGACCAGCCGGGCCAGCAGCCAGCCGATGATCAGGATCGCGACGAAGGCCAGTGCGGCCGGTATGAAGAGCAGCACCGACCGCCACATGTCGCTCAGCGCGTCGCTCAGTTCGGACCCGCTCATGAGTAATCTCCCGGGAGCTCGGGGGGATCCGGCACCGGGCCGGCTTGGTGGAGAGAGTAAATCGGCTACCGTCAACCCGCACCAGCAGCAAGAGGCGCAGCGGCATCATCCGCGCGTACCGGACAGAACAGAACGTCCGGAGGGTGGCCCCATCGTCCGAACGGCCGACGCGGGCTACGCTCAGGGACATGGTCGGCATGGGGAGCCACTCCGGGATGACGACGCTGCCCGCCCAGGGCGCCGGCGTGCCGGCCCGGGCGCCGAGCTGCGCCGAGCTGGTCGCCGCGCACCCGTGGCAGGTCACGCCGCTGGGGCCGCGCGAGAGCTGGGACCAGGCCGTGCGCTCCACGGTCGACGTGGTGCTGGCGTCGCCGGTGCCGATGGCGATGGCCTACGGCGAGACTTTCGTGCTGGTCTACAACGACGCCTACGCGGACATCATCGGCACCAAGCATCCCGCGGCGATGGGTTGTCCCGCGGCTGACGTGTTCGGCGAGGCCTGGCACGCGCCGGGGTTCGGTGACATCGTCGCGGACGTCTTCCGCACCGGCCAGTCGTTCCTCGAGGCCGAGACCCAGGTGTCGGTCCCGCGCGCCGGTCACGTCGAGCAGGCGTCGTTCACCAGAGGCCATTCCGTCGTACGCGACGAGCACGGCACCGTCGTCGGAGTGCTCACGGTCGCGGCGGAAACCACCCACGTGACCCGCCGGCTGCAGAGCCTCGGCGAGCTGACCGCCCGGCTGGCGTCCGCGCTGACCATCGACGACGTGGCCCGGGTCGTCCTGTCCTACGCGATGACCTCGTTCGACGTGGACCACTGCGTGTTCTCGGTCGACGACGGCGCCGAGTTCCGCTATGTGCGGCGCATCCGCGGCGAGATGATCGACGAGGCCGACGAGCGGCTGCCCCCGTTGTGGAAGCGGATCCCCGCCGAGCAGCCCGGCTCGCCGATGGTCACGGCGGCGCAGAGCGGGCGGCCTTCGTTCGTCTCCGACGGTTCCCCGCTGGCGGAGATCGCCACCGACCGTCACGAGCGGCGCATCAAGGCGCTGGCCGCGATGCCGCTGCGCACGGCGTCGGTGCACGGGGCGCTGACCATGGGTTACCGCACCCCGCATTCGTGGCTGCCGGCTGAGAGAGCGCTTCTCTACGCGGCTGCCGAGCTGGTCGCGCAGGCCACCGAGCGGGCCCGCCGCTTCGAGGCGCAGCACGGCACCGCGCAGCTGCTGCAGCGCTCGATGCTGCCCGAGCACCTGCCCGAGCTGGATCGTTTCCGCATCGCCGCACGTTATGACGTCGGCGTCGACGGCAACGCGGCCGGCGGCGACTTCTACGACGCGTTCGAGCTGGCCGACGGGCGTCTGGCGATGGTGCTCGGCGACGTGGCCGGTCACGACGTTCGCGCCGCGGCGGTGATGGGCCAGGTCCGGGCGGCGTTGCGGGCGCTCGCCCTGACCGATTCGGCGCCCGGCACGGTGCTGGCTGGGCTGGACCGGCTGGTCGGTTCGCTCGGCGCCGAGTCCCGCAACGAGGAGATCTTCGTGACCGTCGTCTACGGGGTGCTCGACCCCGCCGACGGCACGATCACGCTGGCCAGCGCCGGTCACCCTCCCCCGGTGCTGCGCCGGGCCGGGCACGGGAGCGCGAGCGCGGAGCTGGTGACGGTCCCGCCGGGAGCCCCGCTCGGGCTGGGCGGGCGCTGGCGGACGGCCACGGTGCAGCTCGAGCCCGGCGACACGATCCTGATGTATTCCGACGGCGTGGTGGAGCGTCGCGACCGCCCGCTGAGCGACGGGCTCGACGCGCTGGTGACGGCCACCGCGGCGGCGGCCAGTGGCGACCCCCGCAATCTGTGCTCATTGGCGACGGCTGCGGTGTCCGGGCGTACCGATGATGATGTGGCTGTGCTGGCAGTGGAGCGGGCGGTGGCACTCAGCCGGTCCGCGACGATGCTGGTTCCGGCCGAGCCGACCGGCCCGAGCCGGGTGCGGCAGTGGATGACCACCCGGCTGCGCGACTGGGCGGTCCCGGAGCCGGTGATCGGCGCGGCCATCCTCTGCACCAGCGAGCTGACCACCAACGCGCTGCTGCACGCGGGCACCCCCGCCCAGGTCCACATCGACCTCAGCGCCGAGCGGCTGCTGGTCTCCGTGGCCGACACGGGCACCCGCGGCAGCGTCACCCGCGCCCGCACCGACGCGCTGAGCAGCCGGGGCCGTGGCCTGGGCCTGATCGAGGAGCTCAGCGACACCTGGGGCACGGACCCGACGGTCCGCGGCTCCACGGTCTGGTTCGAAATGCTGATACCCGCGCCCTGATCGGGGTAGAAACCTGCGTATGACAGCCAAACGCGCGGTGCTCTTCGACGTCGACGGAACGCTGGTCGACACGACCTACCTGCACGCGGTGGCGTGGTGGGAGGCGTTGCGGCAGGGCGACCACGACGTACCCATGGCCGAGATCCACCGCGGGATCGGGATGGGCTCGGACAAGCTGGTGGGGCACCTGCTCGGCGACGACCGCGACAAGTCGAAGGACGACGAGCTGTCCACCGCGCACGACGTGCTCTACGGCGCGTGGTGGGAGCGGCTGCGGCCCCTCCCCGGCGCCGCCGACCTGCTGCGCGAGTGCGCCGGGCGAGGCCTCACGGTGGTGCTCGCCTCGTCGGCCAAGGACGAGGAGCTCGCCAAGCTGCGCAAGGTCATCGACGCGGACGACGTGATCGACGCGGCAACCTCGTCCTCGGACGCGAAGGCGAGCAAACCCGAGCCGGACATCCTGCAGGCGGCGCTGGACCAGTCCGGGGTCGACCCGGAGCACAGCGTGTTCGTCGGCGACGCGGTGTGGGACGTCAAGGCCGCGGCCAAGCTCGGCATCCCGTGCATCGGGCTCGCGTGCGGCGGGACCAGCGCGGCGGAGTTGCTGGAGGCGGGGGCCGTGGAGGCGTACGCGGATCCGGCCGAACTGCTCGCCGAGCTGGACCGGTCCGCGATCAAAAAGCTCTTGTAGCCGACGCCCGGCCCGCATGATTTCCCGCGGGCGTGGGCAGTCAGGGCGGGTGCAGCTGTCCGACCTCCTCTTCGCGCTCTTCGGCGTCGGGGCCCTGCTGGCGGGCATCCTGCCGCGGGTCCTCGAACGCCGCCCACTCTCGATGCCCATCGTCTTCCTCGCGCTGGGGATGGTGCTGTTCGCGCTGCCCCTCGGTCTGCCGAAGGCAGACCCGCTCGCGCATCCCCTGCTGACCCAGCACCTGACCGAGGTCTGCGTGATCGTCGCGCTGATGGGCGCGGGCCTCAAGATCGACCGCCCGTTGAAGGGACGGCGGTGGAACTCCACGTGGCGGCTGCTGGTCATCGCCATGCCGGTCACGATCGGGGCCGTCGCGTGGCTCGGCTGGTGGTGGGCCGGGCTGGTGCCGGCGTCCGCGCTGCTGCTGGGTGCGGCACTCGCCCCGACCGATCCGGTGCTGGCCGCGGACGTGCAGGTCGGCGAGCCGACCGACGAGGAGGATTCGGAGGACGAGGTGCGCTTCGCGCTGACCTCGGAGGCCGGGCTCAACGACGGGCTGGCCTTCCCCTTCGTGTACGCGGCCATCGCGCTCGCGACCGCGGCGGTGACCCACGAGAGCTGGTTCGGCGAGTGGGCGCTCAAGGACGTGCTCTACAAGGTCGTGGTGGGCGTGGCCGGCGGTCTGCTCGTCGGCCGGCTGCTCGGTCAGTTGTTCTTCCGGGCCCGTAACCGCAATCTGCGTCTGGCCCATCACTCCGAGGGATTCCTAGCGCTCGCGGCGACCTTCCTGGCGTACGGGCTGGTCGAGGTCGCCGGCGGCTACGGCTTCCTGGCGGTGTTCATCGCGGCCCGCGGGATCCGGTCGGCGCAGCGGTCGCACGACTATCACCAGGTGCTGCACGACTTCGCCGAGCAGATCGAGCGGCTGCTGACCGTCCTGCTGCTCCTGCTGCTCGGCGGCGCGGTCGTCGACGGCCTGCTGAGCGCGCTGACCTGGCCCGCCGCATTGATCGGACTCGCACTTATTCTGGTGGTACGCCCGATTTCGGGATTCCTGTCGCTGCACGGTGCACCGGGCCGCACTTCGGAGCACTGGGTAATCGCGATCTTCGGAATTCGCGGCATCGGATCGTTCTATTACTTGGCGTACGCAATGAGCCACGCAACGTTTCCCGCACTCGATGTCATTTGGGCGACAGTGGGATTCGTCGTCATTGTGAGCGTGGTGTTGCACGGCGTTGCGGTGACGCCCGTGATGCGGCTTCTGGACCGATCCAACGAGCGCTCCCGCACTCCGGAGGAGCGACACGCTCAGTAATCGACACCACGCTAGGTAATCAATGCGCCGCAAAACCGTAGTTTATTTAGGACATTGAACCCGGATATAGTGGCGGAGCGTATTCATACCTGTAAGGTGATCGTCAACTCCCCAGGCGGTACCGGTGGCCGGTATCAACGACCTCCCCCATGGCCGGTTTCCACGATGGACCACGACACTATGGACGACGAAAGGTGCGGCCGATGCGTTTACGGGGCTTTGCGCCGGGGACACCCTGCTGGGTCGAGCTGGCAAGCGCGGATCCTGCCCGGGCAGCGGAATTCTATGCTCGACTTTTCGGCTGGGAACCAGCCGGTGACCGTTTCAAGCTGAACGGGCGCGCCGCGGCGGGCCTGACCCGTACCCGCGCCGACCGGCCCCAGGGCTGGATGACGTATCTCACCGAACACAACCTCGAGGCCTCGCTGCTGCGCGTCCACGAGGCGGGCGGCCGCCTCGTCGGCGAGCCCACCGACGGGCACGGCGGCCGCTCGGCGGTCATCGCCGACCCGGCCGGCGCGGTCCTCGGCATCTGGGAGCCGCGTGACTTCACCGGCACCCAGGTCGGCGGTGAGCCCGGCACCATGACCTTCCCCGAGCTGCTCACCGATGACGCCGTGGCCGCGGCCCGCTTCTACGGCCAGGCGTTCGGCTGGCTGCTGCGCGACGAGTACGGCAGCGACGGCACCCGCGGCGAATGGATCACCACCGCCCACGACGCCATGGCCGGCCTCGCCCCGAGCCGCGGCGGCAGCTGGTGGCGCGCGGCGTTCCAGGTCGCCGACTGCAACGAGACCCTCGAGGACTGCCGCGCCTACGGCGGCACGGTGATCTCGGGCGTCGCGGAAACCGGCTTCGGCACCTACGCGGAGCTGCTCGACCCGTGGGGCGTCCCGTTCTCCATCGCGGCCCCCGCGTCCGTCCCGATCGAGTTGACTATGCAGCTCAACGCGGTTTCAGGCATGGAGTTGACGTTCGGCGGGTACTGATACGCCTGTTCGAACATCTTCGTCCGAGGGGCAAGTCATGGCTACGAATGAGCAGGATACGACGTCGAACACCATCAAGGATCCCGCGGACTGGACGACCGGCGACGAGCCGGCCACCGGGGCGCAGGAGTCGTATCTGCACACGCTGGCTTCCGAGGCACATGAGGACGTGCCGGAGGGCCTGACCAAGGCCGAGGCGTCCCAGCGCATCGACGAGCTGCAGGAAGAGACCGGTCGCGGCCGGTAGTACTTGTGGAAAGAAGGCCGGCACCCGCCGGCCTTTTTTCATGCCTTCTATGTCAACTCTGGTTGACACGGCGGTACTGTCAACGTAGGTTGACAGCATGACCGAAGCAACCGACCTCGCCGCAGCCGCGGGCAGCACCGACCCCAGGGTCGGGCTGCGAGCGGTCGTGGCGCTGCGCCGCCTCCTGGAGGGCCTCGAATACCTCCAGGTCAGCAACGCCCGCCGCAAGGGCTGGTCCTGGCAGGAGATCGCCGACGCACTCGAGGTGACCCGCCAGGGCGTCCACAAGAAACACGCCAACCGAGTGCCGACGCAGGACCCACGGGAGAGCTGACATGTTCGAACGATTCACCCACGCCGCCCGCGACGCGGTCGTCCGCGCCAAGGCCGAGGCCCAGGAGCTGCACCAGGCCCCGGTCGGCACCGAACACCTGCTACTGGCCCTGCTCGCGGACGAGACCGGCCCGGCAGCCACCGCCCCGGCCCTGACCAGCAAGGGAGTCGACGCCCACTACCTACGGTCCGAAATCATCCGGCGGGTCGGCACCGGCTCAGCCTCCCTGGACCCGTCAGCCGACCGGGACGCCGCGGACCGGGAAGCGCTCAAGGCGATCGGCATCGACCTCGACGCGGTCCGGCGCACCATCGAGGAGAACTTCGGACCGGGCGCATTCCACCTGGCGCCACCGGCCCCGAAACGCCGAGGACTGCTGCGCCGCCGCTCCCCACGCAGCACCTCGTTCTCACCACGCAACAAGAAGGTGCTGGAGTTGTCGCTGCGCGAGGCCCTGCGCCTCAAGCACAACTACATCGCCCCGGAGCACATCCTGCTGGGCCTGATCCGCGAGGGAAACGGACTCGCCGTGCAGATCCTCACGGAACGCGGCGTCGACCTGGACCAGCTGCGCGCCGAGGCCACCCACTCGCTCAACGCCGAGGCCGCCTGAGGATCCCCGCTCTGGAATGATTCGCCGGGTGGCTGACCTGATCGAACACCTGGAATCCCATCTCGGCCGGATGACGGGCGGCAGCCAGGGCGACGAGGAGACACCTCCGGGCGTACACATCGCGTTCTTCGGTCCTGACCCGAGCCTGCGCGGAGCGACCACTCTGACCACCGTGGGTCTCTCCCGGCGTCACCTGACGCTGCCCAGTGGCGAGGCCTGGCATCAGGAGCTCCTGATGCACGTCCCACCCGGCGACTTCCCCCCGCGAGCAGCGGGTCTGCTGTTCCAGCTCGCCGGCGAAATGGTCACCCGCGGCTCGGGTCTGCAACACGGACAGGTGATCGGCCCGCGCGGGCCGCTGTTTCCCGGAGCCCGCACCACCGCGATGGTCGCGGCCAGCCCGCGATACCTTCCGGAGGAATTCTCGGTCTGCCACACCGCCGAGACACCGATCGTGCTGACCTGGCTGATCCCGATCACCACCGCGGAGGCCGCGCTCATCCGGGAGCGCGGCTGGCCGGCCCTCGCCCGGGCCTTCGCCACCGAAGACCCGGACCTCACCGACC
The DNA here is from genome assembly GCF_016862215.1 of Winogradskya humida. Classification (GTDB taxonomy): domain Bacteria; phylum Actinomycetota; class Actinomycetes; order Mycobacteriales; family Micromonosporaceae; genus Actinoplanes; species Actinoplanes humidus. Next base: position 238,388 of record NZ_BOMN01000041.1, on the reverse strand, counting down.
CCGCCCGCCCCGACGTGGTGTTCTGACTCGGGGCGTATCTGATGGATCACGGCGAGTCTGCGGCGAGGTCCAGGTTTCGTGTCGCAAGTGTGACGAAGGGGTGAATACAAAACCGGTATTCACCCCTTCGTCACGCGCCGCGAGACGGAAGCTGGGCCCGGCGCAGGCCGTCGTGATCCATCAGATACGCCCTAGTTGGTGTGCGGCAGCCGGCCGGCGGGGATGACGCCGAGGCGGCCCTTCTGGAAGTCCTCGAAGGCCTGCTTGAGCTCTTCCTGGGTGTTCATGACGAACGGGCCGTAGTGGGCGACCGGCTCGCGGATCGGGCGGCCGCCCATGATGAAGAGCTCCATCGCCGGGATGTTGGTGTCCTGGGTCGCGGCGGCGTTGACCCGGATCGCGTCGCCGGCCGAGTGGGCGGCGAGCTGGCCGATCTGGATCGGGCGCTTCTCCACGCCGACCGTGCCGCGGCCGGCGAGGACGTAGACCAGGGCGTTGTAGTCGGGCTGCCACGGGAGGTCGAGCTGGGCACCCGGCTGCAGCGTCACGTGGGCCAGGTTGATCGGGGTGAAGGTCGAGCCGGGGCCCGCGTGACCGCCCACCTCACCGGCGATGACCCGGATCAGGCTGCCGCCGTCGGCCGTGGTCAGCAGGGCCGACTCCTTGCCACGGATGTCCTGGTATTTCGGGGCGATCATCTTCGCCGCGCGGGGCAGGTTGACCCAGAGCTGCAGGCCGTGGAAAAGGCCACCCGTGGTGACGAGCTGCTCCGGCGGGGCCTCGATGTGCAGGATGCCGCTGGCCGCGGTCATCCACTGGGTGTCACCGTTGGTGATGCTGCCGCCGCCACCGAGGGAATCCTGGTGGTCCATCGTGCCGTCGATCATGTAGGTCACGGTCTCGAAGCCACGGTGGGGGTGCCACGGCGTCCCCTTCGGCTCACCCGGCGCATAGTCCACCTCACCCATCTGGTCCAGGTGGATGAAGGGGTCCAGCTCATTCATGGGTACGCCGGCAAAGGCACGGCGGACCGGGAAACCCTCGCCCTCGTAGCCGCTGGGGGCCGTGGTCAGGCGCCGGACCGCGCGATAAGTGGTGGTGGCAGGGTCGAGCTGCGGCAGGCGCGGCAGCACGAGGACGTCGTCGACGGTGATCGCGGGCATCAGCGTTTCCCTTGCGTGAGAAGTGGGGTGGCGGGGCGCAGTCGGGGGCCGAGACGGCTGAAGACAGCGGTCAGGGTGGCGATCTCGTGGTCGTCGAGGTCGTCGACGAAGCTGTCGCGGACGGTGGCGAGGTGCAGCGGCGCGGCCTTTTCGAGGGCGGCGAGACCGTCGGCGGTCAGTACTGCTTCCTGACCGCGGCCGTCGTCGGGACAACTCTGTTTGCGGACCAGACCGCGTTTGACCATCTGCGCGATCTGGTAGGTCACGCGGCTCGGCGAGAACACCATCCGGCCGGCGAGCTCGCCCATGCGCAGGCGCTGCCCCGGCGATTCCGAGAGCACCACCAGCACGTGATAGTCCGGCATGCTCAGCCCGGTCGCCGCGCGCAGCTCGTCCTCGAGCCGGGTCTGCAGCGCCCAGGAGCTGTCGATGTAGGCGCGCCACATCGCTTGCTGACGGGCGTCCAGCGGTTCGGCCATGACAGAGACAGTAACTCCTTCAAATCTGAAATACTAGGGCGCGGGTCACTGCCCAGCTCTGGGCTGGGCCGGTGCGGTGCGGCGCGGCCGGCGCGGGGCGGCCGGCGCGGGGCGGCCGGCGCGGGGCGGTGGTTAGTCGCGGCGGCGGAGGGTGAGGAGGGCGGCGAGGAGGGGGAGGGTGATGAGGTAGGCGAGGCGCAGGTCCAGGATGTTGGCGAGGCGGGCGAGGGCTACTGGGGCGGCCACGATGGCCGCACCTGAAGCGAGGGCTCCCAGGGATGCGGCGTGCCTGCCGCTCAGGCCCGGAGTCGCGACCAAGGTGGCGAGCGTGACCGGGTAGAGCGTCGCCACCCCCAGGCCGGCTACCACCAGGCCCGCGGTCACCACCGCCGGGTGACCGGAAGCGACCACCAGGACCGCTCCCGCCGCCGTCACCAAGGATGCGAGGGGAACCATGCCGGTCAGCGGAATCGGGACGCCCCCGCGGCGCACCGGGAGCACGCCCAGGAGCAGCGGCGCAACGGCTCGGCCCAGTGCCATGCCGATCGGGAAGGCCGTGCCCAGCAGGGCGGCGCGGGACACGGGTAGTCCGGTTCCGGCCAGCCGCGCGACGGCCCAGATCGTGAAGCAGAATTCCACCGAGACGGCCAGGACCATCACGGTCCAGCGCCGTCCCGTAACGCTCAGCGCGGGACGCGACACCGGCGAGGACCCGACGGGCGCGCCAGGGCGGGCAGTCAGGGCCAGAAACAGCAGCAACGGTACGCCGGCCAGCAGCGCGATCCGCCCGTTCACCAGCCCGGTAGCGTCCACGCCGCCGATGAGAGCGGGCGCGAGCACCGCGGCGGCACTCCCCACGGCGGTGGCCCTGGAGAGCTGGGACGTCGTACCGGCCCCGGCCAGCAGGGCGGGTGTGACCAGCACGAAAGCCGCGCCGCCCACGCCGAGCAGCAGGGCACCCGCGACCACCAGGGGCATCGCGGAGGAGAGCGCCAGCAGCGTCAGGCCGGCCGCGAGGGCCAGTGATCCCGTCACCAGGGCAAGGCGCGGGCCATGACGCAGCAGGTACGGCCCGGCGGGAGCCGTCGCCAGGAGGCCGAACCCGAACGTGGCAGGTAACCAGGCCAGACTTTCCGGGGCCACGCCGAGGTCCCCGGCGAGCAGGACGAGGCACGCGCCGAGCCCGGTGATGCCGAAACCGAGCACGCCCTGCGCAATGCCGGCCTGCATGACCGGCGACAGCCCGCGCGGGCGGAGGGTCCCGATCGTGGTCATGGGGCGAGCAGCGGGGCGAGTTCGGCCAGGCTGGTGATGCGCAGGTCGCCGTCGACGCCCTTGAGCGCGGCCACGATCGCGCCCGCGGCCCGGCCCGCTGTCACGCCGACCTCGGCGTCCTCGACCACGAGGCACCGGGCGGGTGCCACACCGAGGAGCTCGGCGCCGCGCAGATAGCCCTCCGGGTCCGGCTTGCCCACCCGGATGTCGTCCACCGTGACCAGGACCGGGACCTCGATGCCGGCCGCACCCAGGCGCGCCTTCGCCAGGCGGACGTCGGCGCTGGTCACGACCGCCCACGGAAGGGTGAGCCCGGCCAGCAGGTCGTGGGCGCCCGGGGTGGCGACGACGTCGGACAGATCGTCGTACTGCAGCTCCAGCTGGCGGTCGGCGGCGGCTCTGACCTGCGGTTCGGTCAGGTCGGGCCGCACGATCCGGACCGTACGCCCAGCCGGCGCGCCGTGCGAGACCGCCATGACGGCGGCGGGGTCGACGCCGTACTCTCCGGCCCACACCGTCCAGGCGCGCTCGACGGCGGCGTCCGAGTCGACCAGGGTGCCGTCCATGTCGAAGAGCACTGCCCGGATGGCGCTGAGGTCCACGGTTCCTCCAATATTCTCGTTGCACGAGGATATCTTCAGGATAGGCGTGAAGGCGGTGGTCATGGCAAGTTCCGGCAGATTGACAGCGGGTGAAGCCCGGTGGCACACGGCCGCCCAGATCCTCACCTGGGTACGCGCCCACCCCGGCGGCACCCGCGCCGAACTCACCCAGGACCTGCGGCTCAACAGCGGACTGGCCACCGAGATCACCGCCCGGCTGCGAGCGATGCGACTGCTCGAGGAGACGCCCGCGCCCCGGGCCACGGGGCAGCGCGGCCGGCCCACGACCGTGCTCGGCGCCCACCCCGAGGGGCCGGTGCTGCTGGCCGTTGATCTGCGCACCGCGGAGTGGCGCTCAGCGGTGGTCACGCTCGACGGGCAGCTCACCGAGACGGCGAGCGTCCGGCACGGGTCACGGTCGCCGCGGGCGGTGCTGGCGGCGATCCGGGGGCGGGTGGACGCGGTGCTCCGGGCGTACGGAAATCGGGTCCGGGGTGTGTCTCTGGCCGTCGCGGGCACGGTGCATGAGGGGCGGCTCGTGCAGTCCGCCACGCTGGGCTGGCGTGATGTTGATCTGGGCCTGGTTGCCGGTGACGTGCCGCTGCTGCTCGGCAACGACGCGACACTGGCCGGGGTCGCCGAGGCACGCACCGGGGCGTCGGTCGGGGCGTCGACGGCGCTGCACCTGATGGTTGTCGTGGGGATCGGCGGGACGGTCACGGTGGACGGGCGGCCTGCCACGGGATCGCACGGGGCGGCGGGAGAGTACGGGCATCAGCCGTACGGTGACCGGAGCTTGATCTGTCCTTGCGGGGCCCGGGGGTGCTGGGACCTGGAGGTGGACGGGCGTGCCCTCGCCCGGCATCTCGGGGTGGCCGAGCCGCAGGACCCGGCGGCGTTCCTCCGGGATCACCTCGGAGGGGGCGCGGCTGTTGCGGCGGGCGATGCGGTTGCGGCGGGGCCGGCCGATGCGGCGGGGCCGGCGGTTGCCAGGGTTGCGGCGGCGCTGGGTGGCGGGGTGGGGGCGCTGGTCAACGTGCATGATCCGGCGACCGTGACGCTCGGCGGGCTGGCACCGCTGCTGCGGCGGGCGGCGCCGGACGCCTTCGAGCAGGCTTATCTCGACGGGCTGATGGCGTTCCACAAGGGACGGCCGCCCGCGGTGGTCGATGCCGTGCACGGGGACGACGGGCCGCTGCAGGGGGCCGCGGTGCTGGGCCTCGACGAGATCACCAGCGAGGCCGCCCTGGCAGCATGGGCCACGCTTCCGCTACCTCAGTAGCCCTTCGGTTATCTCAGTAGTGCGAGGTCGTCACCCCAGGCGTCGAGGATGTCGCCGTGGCCCTGGTCGCGGGCCAGGGCTTCCACCGCGGGGAAGAATGACGCCGGGTTCGCCACTGCGCGTTCCGGCAGGGTGGTGGCGTCCCATGGCGGGTCGAGCGGGTAGGTCTCCAGTTCCCAGCGCAGGTATTTGTTGTACGGGCGGACGCGGCCGTGCAGTGCGAACACGGTCAGCAGCAGCCACGACACGCTTTCCGCCTCGTCCAGGCGGGCGGCCACGTGCTCGTTGTCGCGGCGGCTTTTCGCGGCGCGGTAGAGGAAGTTCACGTAGCCGTCCAGGCCTTCTCGGGACCAGGCGACTGCTTCCTGGGGCGTGGGGGTCGCCTGGCGGTGTACGAGGTCGGTGATCTGACCGGCACGGCGGTCGACGAGGGTTTTCGCGCCGCGGAATGCGTACCGCTGCCAGATGTCTGAAGTGTCCGCGAGGTCTTCGATGGTCACCACCGCGACGTCCAGGGTTGCGGTGCGTCGCGCGTAGTGCGCCGGGCCGATCATGACCAGGTCGCGGTCGGAGTGGACGGTGGCCGTGCCGCGGGCGTGCGAGCCGGTGAGGATCAGGCCCTCGACGGCGGGATCGGCGGCGAGCTGCTCGATTTCGGCGGAGGTCATTGGGTCATAATCCGACGGTGGAACTCAGAACCCAACGACTTTTACTGCGCGCGTTCCGAGCCGGCGACCATGACGCCGTGCACGCGTTCGCGTCCGACCCGGAGATCGTACGGTGGATGGACTGGGGGCCGAACACCCCCGAGGAGACCAGCATCTTCCTCGGGCTGGCGTTGCTGTCCGAGACCGAGCGGCCGCGGCGGGCATACCGTTTCGCGGTGGTCCGGGCCGCCGACGACGCCCTGATCGGCTCGGCGGAACTCCACATCGAGAGCCCGGAGAACAAGCGCGCCACGATGGGCTATCTGATCGCCGGGCCGGCCCAGGGCCACGGGTACGCCACCGAAGCCGGACAGGCCCTGATCAGCCTCGCCTTCGACGAACTGGGCCTGCACCGGGTCACCGCTACATGCGACCCGTCGAACGCCGGTTCCGCGGCAGTGCTGCGCAAGATCGGCATGACGCAGGAGGGGCACCTGCACGACCATTTCCTGATCCGCGGCTCCTGGCGCGACCGGCTGCTCTTCGCGGTCCTGAATACCCAGGCCCGCGTCTCTTAAGGCCCGCGTTTCTTAAGGCCCGCGGCTCTCAGGCCCGGTAGTAGATCTTGGCCTGGTACCCCGCCCGGGTCGGGTGCCATCCGATGTCGTCCACGTCGATGATCTCCGGCCGCCCGGCCAGCCACGACGCGGCCATCTGCAACGCCTCCGCCGGTGTCGCCCCGGTGACGGTCATCCGCAGCACCTCACGCTCCGCAGCCGCGGGCGCCCGTCGCGTCTCCGCCATCAGCATCGGCTCCGGCCCGCTCACCACCGCGGTCGGCCCCACCGCCTGCCCGTCGAGCACACCCTGCACAAACCAGTCGTTGATCGTCTCGTCATGCTCAACGGCCCACCCACTGATCTGCCCGACATCACTGGCAATCGCATGCTTCGCGTTGTCCAGCGCAGAATCCAGGGTGGCGACCTCAAGGTCCTCGCCGTTGTACTCAACCCGGTACGTCATGGCGACCCGGTTACCCACTTTCGCCGACGGGTAGGCCTCCCGAGCATGATCACCCCAGCTCACCCCACCGACGTCCCACGCCTCCTGCAGATCCGCCACGCCGCGTTCTCGGCACAAGCACCCACCGCCTACTCCCCCGGCGAGGTGGCGACCCTTCTCGCCGACGTCGACCCGGCCTTCACCCGCCAGGGCATCGGCTCAGCCTTACTGCATTGGACCGAGCACGATTTCAGTACGCGCACAGCCCACTCGACGATCTACGCCGGAGTCGCCATGCACGCCCGCGACTTCTACCTCGCCAACGGATATGTGCTGGACCGGCAGGCGGTCGCCTGGGACGGCAGCGCCTACCTGCAGATGAGCAAGCCCCTGCGGCAGCACGGCTGACGGTCAGGCGCGGAGGTAGCGGAGGACGGCCAGGACTCGGCGGTTGGCCTGGTCGGTGGGTGGGAGGTTGAGCTTGGTGAGGATGTTGCCGACGTGTTTGGTGATGGCGGCTTCGGTGATGAAGAGGCGGGTGGCGATCGCCGAGTTGGAGTGGCCCTCGGCTACCAGGGAGAGGACTTCGCGTTCCCGGGTGGAGAGGGTGGTCAGCGGGTCCGGGGGGCGGTGCAGGAGGCGGCGGACCACTTCGGGGTCGATGACTGTGGCGCCGGCGGTTACTGATTGCAGGGATTTGGCGAAGTCCTGGACGTCGGCTACCCGGTCTTTGAGTAGGTAGCCGACTGCTCGGCCGTCGCCCGTGCTGAGCAGGGTGGTGGCGTAGTCGGCCTGGACGTATTGGCTGAGGACCACGATGGGGAGGTCCGGGCGGAGCCGGCGGAGGGCCACGGCTGCTTGGAGGCCCTCGTCGCGGAATGTCGGGGGCATGCGGATGTCCGTGATGACCAGGTCGGGGTGGTGTTCGGCAACCACGGCGACCAGCTCTTCGGCGTCGCTGACGGCTGCCACCACGTCGAAGCCGAAGCGGGCGAGGACGCTGACCAGGCCTTCGCGGAGCAGGACGCCGTCCTCCGCGAGGACTACGCGGGTCACGGGCGCCCGGCCGCGGGAAGTGACGCAGCCGGCGCGGGTGCGGGGATCAGCGGGAGTTCGATGCGTAACAGGGTGGGACCGTCCTGAGGGCTGGAGAGGAGGAGGCGGCCACCGGATGCGGCTACGCGGTCGGCGAGACCGGTCAGGCCTGTTCCCCGGGTGGGGTCTGCTCCGCCTTGGCCGTCGTCGCGGATTTCGAGGATGAGGGTTTCGCCGGCTCGGGCGAGGAGGATGTCGGCCCGGGTGGCTTCGGCGTGTTTGACGATGTTGGCGAGGGCTTCGGAGGCGGCGAAGTAGGCGGTGCCCTCGGTCTGCTCGGCGGGGCGGGGGACGCCGTCCGCGACGGTGACCGCGACCGGGAGGGGGGAACGGCCGGCCAGTTCGCGCAGGGCTGCAGGGAGCCCGAGGTCGGTCAGGGCCTGGGGGCGGATGCCGTAGATCAGGTCGCGCAGGACGACCATCAGGTCCTTGGCCTGGTCGTGGGCGCGGGTGAGCGGCTCGGCGGCGGGTGAGTCGGGTGCGACGTCCAGGCGGGCCATGCCGAGTTGCAGGGTGAGGCTGGTCAGACGGTGCTGGGCGCCGTCGTGGAGGTCTCGTTCGATGCGGCGGCGTTCCAGGTCGAAGGCGTCGGCGAGGCGGGCGCGGGACTGGGCCACCTGGTGCAGCTCGAGACCGGTGCGGTCGCCGAGCAGGGCCCGGGCCGCGAAGGCCTGGCCGGTGGCGAGCAGGCCGGCCAGGTAGCCGAACACCGGCACCATCAGCACTCCGGCCAGGAACAGCGGGATCGCCTGGGCGGGAGTGCGGACCTCGAACGCGCCGATCGTCCAGAAGGCCGATCCGCCGTTCACGAAGAACGGGCCGAGCAGCAGGGCCACCTCGATGATGATCAGGAAACCGGCTATCGCGTACGCGGCCGGCACCACCGTCGCGAGGAACAGTGCGTAGAGCAGCTCGCGCCAGGTGGCCGGTTCGGAGTAACGGGTGCGGAGCCAGGAGACGAGGTCCGCGGGGGACGGCGGGTGCGGGGACGGCAGGGGGCGAGTGTCCATCAGGGACAGCCGGGCGCGCTCGACCACGCCGAGCGGCACGGCCACGAGGGGACCGAGGACGAGCAGCAGCGCCAGCGACACGATCATGAGGAACAGCACGGGACCGTCCGGCGCTGCGCCGCGGCTCAGGCTGGACATGGCCGCCAGGTAGGGCAGCGCCAGCACGCCCGCCGCGATGGCGACCGGGATGGCGAACGGCAGCGTCGAGAACAGGTAGAAGAGTGCCCGCCAGGGACCGCCGGTGAGCAGGTAGCGGCGATCCAGGAGGGCCCGCGTCGGAGCTTGGGTGGTAGGCACGGAGTCACGTTATTGCTGGCCGGGCGGGGCGAGCCAGCCTCCTGGGTCTACAGCGGGGGTATACCTGGGTCTACCTTCAAGCCGCCGACGACGATGGTTACCAGTCGCCGGCCCGGCGAGCGCGCCAGGACCGGCCGTCCGGGTCATACATGAGACGGTACGCAGGCTTCGCCCAGAACCGCTGGAACCACGGAAGACGCTCGGGCTTGTGGGGCATCAACCGGCCCGGAGGACGGGGTCCCCGCTCGCCGTTCGCGTGCCACTCGCTGAGTTTGCCGGCGATCGCGTTCACTGTGCGCACGGCGGAATCGGGGTCCAGAAGGTCCTCGTCCTCGGACAGGTCGAGGTGCTCGCGCAGCAGCGACAACCGCAGGTGCCGCGCGTAAGCGCGGGCCTGGTCACCCAGGCCCGCCGGGTCGGCCGGCTCCCGCTCGTCGCGGGTCTCGTCGAGGACCGCGCAGGAGAGCTCGCTGTCGTGCGTCCAGGATCGGCGGTTGAAGTTGTCGCTGCCCACGCTGGCCCACACGTCGTCGATCACGCAGACCTTGGCGTGCACGTAGACCGGCGTGCTCGCGTGGTTCTCCACGTCGAAAATGTGGACGCGGTCCGGCGCGGCGCTGCGGCACAGCTCGATGGCTTCCTCGCGGCCGATCTGGTTGGGCGGCAGCGCGAAGCGCCCGTCCACATCGGGGTGCCGGGGCACCACCGCGATCAGGTTGAGCTCGGGGTTGTCGGTGAGCGCCTCGGCGAACAGCTGGGCGACCTCGGTCGACCACAGATACTGGTCCTCGAGGTAGATCAGCCGACGTGCCCGTTTAATGGCTTTTGTATAGCCCCGGGCGATGCTCTGCTCCCCCAGGCTCGCGAAGCTGTAGGCCGGCCGCATCGCCGGATATGTCCGCAGGACCTGGATGTTGTGCGAGCCGGCGCGGGGCGGGTCGGCGGGCTGCGGCGGCAGCCGGTCGGCGCGGAGATCGGCGTGCCGGAGCTTGTCCGCGATCGTGGAGATCGGGCCGTGCTGGTCCAGCGGGGCCGGGTCGTTCCACCGCTCCCGGAAGGAAAGATCAAGAGCGCCGACGACCGGTCCGCGCAGGGCCAGCTGCACGTCGTGCCAGGGCGGATTCTTACCGTACGCCGAGGCCATCGCGATCGGCTGCGGGTCGCCGTGGTGCCGCTCGTCGTCGCGCCGGCTGTGACACAGGTCGATGCCGCCCGCGAACGCGATGTCGCGCTCGGGTTCGCCGGGGTGCCGGAGGATCACGACCTTCTGATGGTGCGAACCTCCCCTGCGTACCCTCTGATCGAGCAGGACCTCGCCACCCGCGGCCGCGATGTCCTCGCTAAGGTCCCGGTTTTCTTCCTCGCTGTAGGCGAGTTTGTCGATGTGCGAACGCCAGAGCAGGCCCTTGACCACCACGCCACGCTTGGCCGCCGCCGCGAAGAGCTCCGCGATGGTCGGGCCGTCATCACGCAGGCGCTCGTCCGGGTCGCCACGCCAGTCGGTGAAGAAGAGGTGGTCGCCGTCACCAAGCTGTTCGACCTCGTTCACCAACCGGTCGAAATAGTTTCTTCCGTGGAAAAGCGGCTCGGCGGTGTTTCCCTCGCACCAGGTGGGTATCTCGGAGTCCGGGTTGCCCCGCTCCTGCGTGGTCAGAAACCAGTCCTCCAGTTGCACCGGGCAGCCCTTCGAGGTCGACGACGCCCTCAACGCTAGGCCCCCCGGCACCCGCACGCACCCCCAAGCCCGCCATCGCGTCGAAGGACACATCCCATGAGCGCTGAGCCGATGACCACGACCGCCCCCGCCACCGACTCCTCCGAGCGTGGCCTGCTGCTCGGCCTGCTGATGCTCGTCCTGCTCGGCGTCGCGGCCATGCTGTTCATGGGCTGACCCAGGGTCCAGTTTGTCGCGTTGCATGCACGCGCTCACTTTGCGTCCCCACTTTGTGACGGAAAGCGGGCAGCGGGATCCGGCAGTGCTCATTCATACTTTTCGGTATGACGGGGGAGCCGGGATACATCAGCGCAACCATTGAAATTCCACCGGCGGAAGCAGCGGCCGGCACGGTCAGATCACTCTGGTCGCCCACCCACGGGCCGCTGCACATCACGGTGCCACCGGGTACGACCGACGGCGCGGTGCTGTGGGTCGACTCACCCAGCGGCAAGGTCGCAGTCACCGTACGGGTAACGCTGCCTTTCCCTGCCCCCGCACCCGTTTTCGCGGGGCCGCCTGTGGCCGTGCAGCGGTCCGGACGGCGTAACCAGCTCATAGGGCTCGGCGTCGCGGCGGTCCTCTTGGCCGGTTGCATCGGCGTCATCGGTGCCTTCTCCGGCGGGGACGACGACGAGGAACCGGTCGCCGACACCCTCATCGCGACGGGCACCACCACCGCGCCGGCGACCGTGCCGACCACGACGGCACCGAGCACCCCCGAGCAGTACGCCGCGCTGCTCACCGGCTCCGACAACGCCATCAAGGCGAGCTTCGGCAAGCTCAACACCAGCGACAACAAGGCGTTCGCGAAGGCCGCTCCGGCCGCGGCGGCCAGCATCCGCAACGAGGCCGGCAAGCTGCGCGCCAGCGAGCCACCGGCCGGTGCCGAAAGCGTCCACGAGGATCTCGCGCAGCAGCTAGAAAGCTTCGGCGACATCATCGAGGAGACCGCGGGCACCAAACAGGAATGCCCGGCCGCATCACCGTACGCGTCGGTGCTGCAATCGGGCTGGGCCGACGGCATCCGCGCCGACGTGAAGAAGCTGACCTCGGCCAACGGCAAGTACAGGTTCGGGACGTTCCTGCCGGCGGCGCCCAAGGACCAGAACCGCCGCCTCAGCAACGGCAAGTACGTCAAGCGGACCTCCACCGGCGGGCTCGGTCACCTGAAGATCGAGAACGGCGGGGACGACACCACAGTCTCGCTGGTCAAGGGCAAGAAGACGGTCTTCACGGTGTACGTCCGGGGCGGGAAGACCTACACCGCCAAGGGCATCAAGGACGGTACCTACCGCATCTACACGGCGACCGGCGCCGACTGGAACTCCGCGAAGAAGGGGTTCACGCGCGACTGCGGCTTCAGCAAGTTCGACGACACGTTCAAGTTCAGCACGACCTCGCGTACGTCCTCCATCTGGACGATCACGCTGACGCCGGTGGTCGGTGGCAATGCGACCACCAGCGACGTCGATCCGGATGCCTTTCCTCAGTAGGTCCGGGGCTGGGGTGGCGGTTTTTGTCGGTGGTCGGGGATAGCGTGCGGGGTATGGCTGTGGATATCGGTGAGCTGCTGGGGCGGCTCCTGAGCGAGGGCGCACGACACTCCGACGACACCCATGACTACCACCTCACGATGGTCCCGGTCGGCGATGTGACGCTGCCCACCGGACGCGTCGTGGCCTGCGATCCGCTGGTCTACGCCGGCGACTCGCCACCCTTCACCGTTCCCGTCACGCCGGGCCGCTACCCCCTGCGGGCCTGGGTCGCCGTGATCAGTTTCGGGCCACCCGGCAACCCGGTCGAGTCCGACAGACGCACGGCCGCCCTGCAGCTGGTCATCCGCGATCAACCCACGACCACGTGGGAGCCGGCCCGCCTGCCCGATCCCCCCGTCCCCGACCCGGCGAGCGTCGACGAGGACGGCTTCCCGGTCTATCCGGTCGACTCCGGCACCGGCACGTTCGCTGACGAGCAGGCCGTCACCGCCCTCGCGGGCTGGCCCTATGAGCGTCTCGAGGACGCCTACATCCCGGCCGTGATCGAGGCGGCACCCAGCCCTCTCGACGCGGTCACCCACGAGGCCAGCGGGGCCAACGTTCTGCTGGTCAGCACGGGATGGGGAGACGGCGCATACGCCACGTTCATCGGCCGCGGCGCCGACGGCGAGGTCACCAGCTTCGTCACCGACTTCCGCGTCCTGTGACCTCTTTCAGGGGAGTTCGACCAGGTCGGTGTGGTTGTCGTAAGGGAGGGAGCCGCCGGCCACCGCCGTGATCATCAGCTCGGGCAGCAGCAGATATCCGGAGATCGTGGTGGCGAACGCGGTGTCCGCGGCGTCGCGGCCGGTGGCGATGCGGATCAGGCTCTGCCGAGGGGCCAGGCGGGTCGAGTCCCAGACCGTCCAGCGACCCTGCACCGCGGCCTCCACCACGAGGTGGAAGTCCATCGGCGACAGGCCCGGGGCGTAGACAGCCGCCACGCGGGCCGGGATGTCCTTCGCGCGGCACAACGTCGCCATCAGGTGGGCGTAGTCGCGGCACACCCCGCGGCCGTCCATCAGCGTGTCGCTCGCGTCGGTGGACGGGCCGCTGCTGCCCACGACATAGTCGAGGTGGTCGTGGACCCAGGCCGCTATTGCGCGTACGGTATCCGCGGTATTGTCCTGATTAAATTGTTTCGCCGCGAAGCCACCGAGCCGATCGGACGGGCAGTAGCGGCTCGGACGCAGGGCGACGATGCGTTCCAGGTCGGTGACGTCCTCGGGCCGGGGCTGCTCGGCCGGCATCTCCGCGCTGTAGGTGACCGTGAGGATCCCCTTCGGAGCGTGCACGATGTGCTGACGCCCCCCGATCTCCGTCGTGGGCACGCGCCCCCCGTCGGTCGAGACCGTCAACGACTCGTTCCGGGGCTTCTGAGCGGCGATCTGCAACACGATCTCCGCGGGCTCGCTCACATCGAAACCGAGGGTGCAACCGACCTGCGAGGTATCCACCGCCCCACGTTATCCACAGGGACAGCCACAAAAACGTCGCACGCGTTACGGTCCTTCGCGTGACCCGCATCGTGACGCTCGTGCTCACCGATACGTCCGGAAACGTCCTCGGTTCGCTGCCGCCGTTCGAGCTCGGGCTGCCGTGGTGGCAGGAGACCGCCGATGTGGCCGAGGCCGTGCGCGAGCGGCACGGGCTGGCGGTCACGGTGCTGCGGTTGCTCTCGGCCGGGCATCCCGCACCACCCGGCGGCGAGGTCACCTACCTCGCCCAGATCGACGAGCACCTTGATGACGCGGCCGAGCCCTTTGATCACACGGCCGGGGCCGGGGGCGGCGCTGGTGAAGCCCGGGCCGGGGGCGGCGCTGGTGAAGCCGGGGCCGGGGGCGGCGCTGGTGAAGCCCGGGCCGGGGTCGCTCTCAAACCGTATGAGGTGGATCTTCAGCCGTCTCCGTTGCGGGCGCCGTGGGCAGTGCCCGGTGGTCCCGGTGCCTCGCTGCGGTGGGCATTGCCGTTGTGCCCCGGCGGCGCGTCGGCGGTGCAGATCCGCACCTGGAATCTCTCCGCGATCTGGCGCATCGACGTCGGCGGCACCCCGGCGGCCTGGCTCAAACAGGTTCCGATCTTTGCCGCCCACGAGCCGGCCGTGCTGCGCTTGGTCGCCGAGATCGCCCCCGGCCTCGTCCCCGCAGTGCTGGCCACCGGCGACGCGGGCCGCAGCCTGCTCTCCCACGCCCCCGGCGAGGACCGCTACGGCGCCGGCCCTGACTTCTGCGCCGCGGTCGCCCGCACCTTCCACCCGGTCCAGGAACACTTCGCCACCCACATAGGCACGCTGCTCGACGCCGGCATCCCCGACCGCCGGCTCGCCTACGACCGCTTCGCCCGAGTCGCCGAGCCCTGGCTCGACCACCTCGACGGCCTCGACGACCTGCTCGACGAGCTACCGGCCCGCCTCGCCGCGATCGCCGCCTGCGGCCTGCCCGACACCCTCATCCACGGCGACCTGCACCCCGGCAACGTCCGCTCCCCCACCACTCCCGATCAAAGCGCTGCAGAGCCAGGCGCTGCAGGATCCGGCGCTGCAGGATCCGGCGCTACGGGCTCCGCCGCTACGGGACCGGGCGCTACGGGATCCGGCGCTGCCGGGCCGGGCGCTGCGGGTGGGGTGGTGATTGTTGACTGGGCTGATTCGGCGGTGGGGCATCCGGCGCTCGATATTGTGCGGCTGGGTCAGGAGTTGCCTGCTGGGTCGTTGGTTGCTGAGTGGGCGGCGCGGTGGCGGGCGGCTGTGCCCGGGTCTGATCCGGAGACGGCGCTGGAGCTGATCCGGCCCGTGGCGGCCCTTGCCTCGGCGGCGCTTTACCAGGACTTTATCGATCACATCGAGGAGTCCGAGCGGCCCTATCACGAGTCCGACGTTCCGGAGCTGCTGCGGGCCGCGGTCGACGCCACGCGGCCCACTCCCCGTGCAGACCATGGCTGACCTGCGGCGCCGTTTCGTGGCGGAGATCGAACGGGAAAGCGGTCCGCTGTCACCGGCGCTCGCGGACGCGTTCGGGGCCGTTCCTCGCGAGGCGTTCGTGGGCGGCGGGTTCCAGCGCCGGGACGGCAAGTGGGCGACTCCGGGAATGCCCGGCTTTCTTCAGACGGTCTACAGCGACAATGTCCTCGTCACGAAGCTGGCGGACGGGTTGCCGGTCAGCTCCTCCAGCCAGCCCTCCCTGATGGCGATCATGCTGACGGCCCTGGAGGTCCAGCCGGGCGATCGGGTGCTGGAGATCGGCACCGGCACGGGGTACAACGCGGCATTGCTCAGCAGCCTGGGTGCCTCGGTGACCAGTGTGGATGTTCAGCCCGACGTCGCTGCCCAGGCGAGGGATGCGCTGAGCCTGGCCGGTGTTCAGGACGTCCGGCTTCTCGTCGGCGACGGCTACCTCGACGCGGGTCCGGACTTCGACCGGGTGATCGTCACGGTCGGGGTGGCGGGCATCTCCCCGCACTGGTTGTCACAGTCCCGGCCTGGTCTGGTCGTTGCACCCGTGGAGCATGCCGGCACCCACCCGGTCCTGGCCGTCACCGGCACCGCCGACGGGCCGGTGACGGGCTCCGTGATCTGCCCGTCGGGCTTCATGACGGCCGCGGGTCCGTTGACCGCCCGTCACAGCACCAGTCATCCGGCGCCGACCGCGGCCCTCACTGACCTGGAAGCGGCAACCCCACCACGGTGGGCCGAACCGCTGACCTCTCTGCGCTACCGGGACCTCTGGTACGCGGCCGGCATCTGGAGCACCCGGGCAACCCACGCCGCCCTGCCCGATCATCGGCAGAACGCCGTCGCCCTACTGGATTCCACGGGTACGGGCGGAGCGGCGATCCTCCCCGACGGCTCGATTCTGGCCGGCGGCCCCGAGGCCGGGCGCTGCACCGAGCAGGCCAACGAGATCGTCGCCCGGTGGGAGTCGGCAGGGCGCCCCCCGATGCAGGCCTGGCAGATAACGCTGTCCCGGACGCCCGACCCGCGGTATCCACTCTGGACGCCGACGAGCTGGCAGCTCACGTGAAGGGGCACGGCGAGCCGGCACTAAGGCCAAGGCGGCACAGCGAGCCGGCACTCAGGCCAAGGGGGCACAGCGAGGTGGCAGCTCAGGTGAAGGAGGTGGCGAAGATCAGTTGATCTGTTGTGGAGCGTTTTTCGAGCTTGAGGCCGATCTTTGTGGCGACTCGCTGGGAGGGGGTGTTGGCCGGGTTGATGATCGCGGTGAGGCGGGGAGCGTGGAGGGTGTCGCGCGCGTGGTCACGGACGGCTGAGGCGGCTTCTGTGGCGAGGCCGAGGCCCTGGAGGTCGGCTCGTACATGGTAGCCGATCTCCAGTTCGGTGACTCCGTCCACCTGCTGATAGGTCAGGCCGCAGTCCCCCACGAACTCGCCGCTTGAGCGTAGCGACAGGATCCACAGTCCGAAGCCGTGCTCGGCGTAGAGGCCGAGGTTCCAGTCGATCCAGTGCTGGGCTTCGGCGCGGGTGCGGGGCCTGGGGTAGTAGAGCATGACCTCCGGCGAGCCGAGCAGCGCCGCCATGTCGTCGAGATCGCCGGGGGTCATCTGCCGGAAGTGCAGCCGGTCGGTGGTGATCACGAGGCGACCTCGAAGCATGTACGGGAGAGCAGCCGGGCGGTAGTGATCATGAGATGGCCCCGAAGTGGTTACCGAAGCGCACGCCGGCGGACCCGGTCACGAAGCGGACCCGATCACGAAGCGTGGCCCGATCACGAAGCGGACCCGATCACGAAGCGTGGCCCAATCGCGAAGCGGACCCGATCACGAAGCGTGGCCCAATCGGCAAACGGACCGAAATGGGCCGGGAGGAACGGCCGCGAGAGAACGACCCAGGGCGACGGCCCGAGGAGATCCACCCGGGAAGAGCGGACCCAAGGAGAACAACCCAAGGCAACGGCCGAGAGAGAACAGCCCAGGAAAACCGCCCGTGATGACCGGCCCGAAAAAACGACCCGCGAAGAACGGCCCAAGAAAAGAAACCCATGAAGAACGGCCTGGGGAGAACGGCCTGGGGAGAACGGCCTGGAGGGCGCGCGGGGAGGACGGGTGGTGGGGGCGGTCATGTGGTGGCTTCGTAGCGGGCTCGGAGGACGGCGGCGTCGGGGCGGGCGTGGAGGCGGAGGCGGGCCATGCCGCCGTCGGGGTAGATGTCGAGGCGGACGTGGGTGGCGACGGGGACGACGGGGATGGGGAAGCGGTGGCGGGTGTCGGGGCTGAGGCGGATCTGGGGTAGGAGGTCGAACCAGTCGTCGGGGTCGTCGAGGAGGCCTACTCGGCCGTCGATGCCGCGGAGGGTGGCGCTGCCGGGGGCGTTGCCCTTGAAGTGGCTGGTGTCGAGTTCGGCCAGTTCGATGATGGCGGGGGCGGCCAGCTGGACGAGGACCCAGTCGTTGCCGTCGTCGCGGCGGCGGGAGGTTTCCCAGCCGTCGCCCATGGAGCGGGCGAGGCCCGGGTTGATCATATTTTGGGGGTGGCCGTAGAACATGTTGCTGCAGCTGGCGATGCGGGCGCCGTGTTCGGCGGCGGCGACGTCGAAGATCGCGGGGAGGAGGCGCGGGTCGGGGACGACCTCGCCGTGTACGCGCAGCCGCGCCACCCCGCCGTCGGGGTAGATGTTGAGGCGCACGTGGGTGAACCGTTGCCGCGAGTCGACCGGGAACAGGTTCTGGCTGTCACCGGACAGCGCCGAGCGCGGAACGAGCGGCGTCCAGTCAGCCTCAAGAAGCTGGGCGGCGTCGGGATAGCCGTCCAGCGCAGCGCCCTCGACCGACGCGTACGGCGGGTAGTTGCCCGTGAAGAACGCCGTGTCGATGTCGATCCCGTGAACGACACCGGGCGCGCCGAGCCGCACGATCACCGTGTCGTAGCCGGGTTCACGACGGCGGCGCGTCTCCCACCCGTCGTACACCTGGCCCTTCTGCCCGAACGTGCGGGGCGCGAAGACCGGGGAGGCGGGCTCGACCAGATGGTCCGCGGCGGCGAAGAACTCGTCGTTGGCGTGGATGATCCCGCCGCCGAAGGTGCGCGACGCGAGGTCGGGCAGGAGCGTGAATTCTTCCATCAGGAGTCCTTCCGGCTGAGGAAGCGACCCTGCGGGGCCTCTCCGGTGACCGTCTGTCCCCGCAGCCAGGTGGTGCGGACCACTCCGGTGAGGGTCTTCCCGGCGTACGGGGTGACGGGGTTGCGGTGGTGCAGTGCCGCCGGATCGACCGTGAAGGTGTCGTCCGGGTCGAACGCGACGAGGTCGGCGTCGGCGCCGACGGCGAGCCGGCCCTTGGTGGTGAGTCCGACGAGGTCGGCGGGGCGCCGGGCCATCCAGTCGACGACGTCGGCGAGGCTGTGGCCGCGGGTGCGGGCGGCTGTCCAGATCACCGGCAGCCCGAGCTGGACCGAGGCGATGCCACCCCAGGCGGCCGCGAAGTCGCCGCTGTCCTGGCGTTTCAGGTCGGGGGTGCACGGCGAGTGGTCGCTGACCACGCAGGTGATCACGCCGTCGGCGAGCGCGGCCCAGAGCTGGTCGCGGTTGGCCGAGTCGCGGATCGGCGGGCAGCATTTGAACTCGGTGGCGCCCTCGGGGATCTCCGCTGCGTCGAGCGTCAGGTAGTGCGGGCAGGTCTCGGCGGTCACCCGCAGGCCCTCGGCCTTCGCCGCGGCGATCAACGGCAACGCGGTCGCGGCGGAGAGATGCAGGATGTGGACGCGCGCTCGGGCCCGGCGGCCCGCGGCGATGGCGGTGGCCACGGCCGCATGCTCCGCTTCCGGTGGGCGAGAATCCAGAAATTGACCGTACGCCGGGGAGCTGACCGCTTCCCGAAGGTGATCGGGATCCTCGGCGTGGATCACGAACTGCGCGTCGACGGCGGCCAGCGCCTCGGCGAGCTGGTCCGCGTCCAGGGGCGGGAATTCGGGGACGCCTGAGTCGGCGAGGAACGCCTTGAAGCCGTACACCCCGGCGGCGTGCAGGGCCGGGAGGTCGCCGGCGTTGCCCGGGATCGCGCCGCCCCAGAATCCGACGTCGACGTGGATCTGCCCTACGGCCGCGGCCTGTTTGATCTCGAGGGCTTCGGCGGTGACGGTGGGTGGCAGGCTGTTCAGCGGCATGTCCACGATGGCGGTGACGCCGCCCGCGGCTGCTGCCCGGGTCGCGCTGGCGAACCCTTCCCATTCCGTACGCCCGGGCTCGTTGACGTGCACGTGCGTGTCGACGAGGCCGGGCAGCAACGCCACGTCCCCGAGGTCAACGTCCGCTACGGCGGTGAGCTCTGCATCGTACGGATCAATGGCAGTGATTTTTCCGGCCTGGACCGAGACGGCGGCCGGGCGTTCGCCGTCGGGGGTGACGGCGCGGCGGGACCGCACCACGAGATCGACCATGACCATCACACTAATGCCCCTGCGTTGCCGGGCGGCTACGTCAAGCGAAGCCGGCCCGGCAACTGCGGGAGTTAATAGGTCGACGCGAGCGTGACCAGCTCCGAGCGGCTGAAGCCCACCGCGCCCGTGGACAACGCGCCGCAATCGAGGCCACGTAGAAGGTATCCCGCCAGCGCGCGGGCCGTGGCCGGTTCGTCGAGGATGCCGCCGGACTGGCGGTCGAGGTAGCGGCGCAGGCGCAGGACCGCGGCGTCCATGCCGTCGGCGAAGAACGCGTACGTCGCCGCGAACCGGGTCGGCAGCTGGGCCGGGTGCAGGTCCCAGCCCTGGTAGAAGCCGCGTTCCAGGGAGCGGCGCACGAGCCGGTGGTGCAGGGCCCACGCCTCGTGGACCGCGACGTCGGTGCCGACGGGCAGGACGTTGGTGGAGCCGTCGGAGAGGCGTACGCCCGTGCCGGCAGCCGCCGCCTGGATGACCGCCTTGGCGTAATCGGCCACGGGGTGGTCCATGGCCTGGTGGGCCGCCGCGACGCCGGCCGCCGCGCTGTAGTCGTACGTTCCGTAGTGCAGCCCGGTGCACCGCCCGGCAGCCGCGGTGATGAGCCGGGCCACGGTCGCCGTGCCGTCCGCGCCGAGCACCGCCGACGGGAGCTCGATCTGGATCTCGAAGCGCAGCGACCCGGTCGGCAGCCCGTGCACCGTCTCGAGCTTCTCGCACAGCTCGGCCATCGCCTCGACCTGGTCGGGGCCGCTGACCTTGGGCAGCGTCACCACGAACGGCTCGGGGTAGAGCGAGAGCCAGAGGTCGAGGGTACGCAGTGCGCGATGCCGCGTCGGCGCCTCCAATGACTTGATCCGGATCCCCACGAACGGCGGCCGCACCCCGTCGAGCAGCACCGCGGCCGCCTGTTTGACGGCGGCGTCCTCCTGCTCGTCGTCGCGGACGCCGTACCCGTCCTCGAAGTCGACGCGCAGGTCCTCGATCGGCTCGGCGGTCAGTTTGGCGCGCACCCGCTCCTCGAGCGCGGCCGGGAACGGGACCGGTGGGTGCTCGTCGAGCGCGGCGAGTGCCTGCGTCCCCCAGTCGCGGAACCCGGTGATCCGGTCGGCCGGGACGTAGACGGTGTGCACCGGCTGCCGGCCGGAGCGCTCCCCGGGGTACCGCGAGCGCAGGAACGCGTCGTGACCGGCGAGCCGATCGTCGATGATCGCGTAGTCGTCGTCGCTGAGCCGCACGGTCAGTCGATCGAGTCGTAGGCGGCGGTGGTCAGGAAGTCGGCGAAGTCGTCCGCCAGCGCGACCCGTTCGAAGAGTTTGCGGGCCTCGTCGAAGCGGTTGCCCGCAGGCTGGTCGATCTTGCGGAGCTCCTCGTCCTCGAGCCGGGCGACGAGCTCGGCGGTGATCGGGGTGCCGTCGTCGAGCAGCACGCCGTTGTGGATCCACTGCCAGACCTGGGAACGGGAGATCTCGGCGGTGGCGGCGTCCTCCATCAGGTTGTTGATCGCGACCGCGCCGTTGCCCCGCAGCCACGCCTCGAGGTACTGCAGGGCCACGGACACGTTGGAGCGCAGGCCGGCCTCGGTCACCACGGCGCCGAGCGAGGCCACGTCGAGCAGTTGCGCGGCGGTGACGGTGACGTCTTCACGCGTACGGTCAAGCTGGTTGGTGTTCTGGAAAGCGGCGAAACAGAGCGGGACCAGGTCGGGGTGCGCGACCCACGAGCCGTCGAAGCCGTCCCCCGCCTCGCGTTCCTTGTCCTCGCGCACCTTGGCGAACGCGACCTCGTTGACGGCCGGGTCGCGGCGGCTGGGGATGAACGCTGCCATGCCACCCATCGCGAACGCGCCCCGGCGGTGGCAGGTCGAGACCAGCAGCTCGGTGTAGGCGCGCATGAACGGCGCGGTCATCGTCACCGCGGCCCGGTCGGGCAGCACCATCGCGGGGTTGTCGCGGAAGTACTTGATGATGCTGAACAGGTAGTCCCAGCGGCCGGCGTTGAGCCCGGCGATGTGCGGGCGCAGCGCCCAGAGGATCTCGTCCATCTCGAACGCGGCGGGGATCGTCTCGATCAGCACGGTGGCCCGGATCGTGCCGACCGGGATGCCGAGCGTCTCCTGCGCGTAGGTGAAGACGTCGTTCCAGAGGGCCGCCTCGCGATGCGACTCCATCTTGGGCAGGTAGAAGTACGGTCCGCTGCCCCGGGCGACGAGCTCGGCGGCGTTGTGAAAGAAGTAGAGCCCGAAGTCGACCAGCGCGCCCACGGCCGGGGCGTCGTCGACCTGCAGGTGCCGCTCGTCGAGGTGCCAGCCGCGCGGGCGCATCACGATCGTCGGATACGGCCCTTCGCCCAGCTCGTACGTCTTGGTGTCGGTCTTGAGCGAGACCGTACGCCGGATCGCGTCGTAGAGGTTCTGCTGGCCGCCGACGACGTTGTCCCAGTGCGGGGTGTTGGCGTCCTCGAGGTCGGCCAGCCACACCTTGGCACCGGAGTTGAGCGCGTTGATGGTCATCTTGCGCTCGGTCGGCCCGGTGATCTCGACGCGGCGGTCGCTCAGGTCGGCCGGGGCGGCGGGGACCGTCCAGTCGCCGGCGCGGATCTCCGCTGTCCCGGGCAGGAAGTCGAGCGTGCCCCCGGCGGCTATCTCGGCGCGGCGGGCGGCGCGGGCGGCGAGCAGCTCATCGCGGCGTGGCCGGAACCGCCTGGTGAGGTCGGTGACAAAAGCAATGGCTTCGGGGGACAGGATCTCGGGCACGGGTGACGACTCCCTCCAAGAAGACTTCCCCCGTACCGTATCGGTCCCGGAACGGGCAGTGGCCCCCGCGGGGAAACGGGGGCCACTGCTTTCCTACCTGTCTTCTGACGGGGGATTCGTCAGAAGCCGCCCTCGCTGTTGCACTTGGCCTTCTGCCAGATGCAGTTCTTGACGCGGCTGCCCAGGGCGTCGTTCTCCCAGGCGAAGAACGCGTCGCCGTGCATCGACGAGGCGTTGCCGGACGAGAGCTTCATGCCGGCCTTGCTGCCGTGGTTCTTGTAGCCGATGACGAACGACAGCGACGGGATCGCGACCGGGAACTTGCCGCTGGCGCAGGTGCCGTCCGGGCCGGTCGGGCCGACGTGCGACTTGTGGTCGGGGCTGTCCAGGTGCACGCCGTCCCAGCAGTCCGGGAACGTCAGCTGGAAGGTGAGGTTCGCCGTGCTCGCGCAGACCGGCCAGTTGCCGTCGGTGCTGCGGCCGGTCTGGCCACCGGCTCCGGCGCACCAGAACTGGCCGGGGGCGCCGTCGGGGGTGTCGATCTGCTTCTTCGCGTCACCCTGGATCATGCGGAAGCCCTGCGGGAACGGCATGGTCTTGGTGGTGTCCTTGAGCCGCGAGCCGTAGTACACGGTCACGCCCTCGAGCTCGACCGGCGTGCCGTCGGCCTCCTGCATCTGGGGGATCCAGTACGCCGAGTGGTCGTCGGCCGGCTTGCAGCTGGAGCTGGTGTTGGCCATCAGCGACTGGAGCGTCGTGGCGGCGTCGGTGCTGTTGTTGCCCAGGAACGTGTGCATGTGCGAGGCGCCCGGCATGTTCGGGAAGACGATGGCGTCGTCCTTGGCCGAGTGGCTGAGCGTGCAGGAGGCGTTGAACTCCGGCACCCGGACGTTGTTGCTGGGGACGTTGGTGTTCTGCTTCAGCGCGTTGAAGTCGGCGAGCTGCTTCTGCCACGCCGCCTGGTCCATCGTCACCCAGCCGTCGCCACTCGGGGTGCCTGCTGAGGCCGAGGGGGACGGGGACGCCGAGGGGGATGTTGACGGCTTTGTTGTGGCTGAGGTTGAGGGAGACGGCGCTGCGGCGGTTCCGAAGGTGAACCAGTTGACGTTCACGAAGTCGGAGCGCGACGCGGACTTCATCACGGCGAAGACGGTCTGCTTGCCGGTGGGCACGCTCGCCGCTTTCGCAGTGACCGTCTTCCAGCTCTGCCAGCCGCCGGTCGACGCCACGGGGAACGTCGCGAGCAGTGTGCCGGTCTGGGTGCCGAGGTGCAGCTCGATCGAGCCGCCCTCGGTGTTCTGCGAGGCGATCCGGGCGCTCAGGTCGGCGCTGGTGATCGACACGTTGTCGTACTTCAGCCAGTCGCCGTTGCTCAGCCAGCCGACGTTCTTGCCGCCGTCGGCGTCGCCGGTGCCCTCGGTCTGGGCGCCGGACTGGGCGGTGAACGCCTCGGCCTGCACGCGGCCGGGGACGACGACCTCGTCCGCGCTCGCCGCGGCGATGTAGATGCCGCTGCCGCCGAGCGCCGCGACCACCGCGGACGCCAGCGTGATGCGAGTGATGCGGCGGCGCTTCTTGACCGGGTCCTGGGGCGCGACATGCGCGGGCGTATTCCGCATTAACTGTCCTTCGGGTCTGCACGACTAGGCGTTTCCGAAAGGGAGTATGCAGAGGTCAGAGCACTTGTTTCAACTCGCGGAAGAAGAATTAAGAACGGCCGGAAATGGCGTTGCTGGTCGCCGCGCCGCGCGCAATCGATAACATTTTCTCCGGCCGAGTTCCTTAAATCTTCCTTAAGAGCTGCTCGTGTACGCGTTGAGCGCGCTGAGCGAGCACCGCAGCGTCGGCGTTCACGAGCTCGCCGCGCGAGACCACCGGCCGGCCCGCCACGAGAGCCAGCTCGACGGGGGCCGCCGGGCCGAGGACCAGCGCCGCGACCTTGTCGTCGATGCCCGCGTGACCGAGCCCGTCGAGGCGCCAGAGCACGAGATCCGCAAGCTTACCCACCTCGATGCTGCCGATGTCGTCCTGGCGCCCGAGCAGTCGCGCGCCGCCCAGCGTGCCGAGCCGCAGCGACTCGCGGGCGGTCAGCGCCGTGGGGCCACCGCGCAGCCGGGCGACGTACAGCGCCTGCCGCAGCTCCTCGCCCAGGTGGGCGGCCTCCTGCGACGCCGAGCCGTCGACCCCGAGCCCCACCGGCACCCCCGCGTCGAGCAGGTCACGCACCCGGGCGAGCCCGGCCCCGAGCCGCGCGTTGGAGCTCGGGCAGTGCGCCACCCCCGTCCCGGTCGCGGCGAGCTTCGCCACGGACGCATCATCCAGGTGTACGCCGTGAGCCAGCCACACGTCGTCCCCGAGCCAGCCCAGCCGTTCGGCGTATTCGACGGGCGTGCACCCGAACTTCTCCTGGCAGAAGTCGTCCTCGTCGTCGGTCTCCGCGAGATGGGTGTGCAGCCGCACGCCCTTGCGCCGGGCCAGCGCCGCCGCCTCGGTCATCAGCTTCTGCGTCACCGAGAACGGGGAGCACGGCGACACCCCGATCCGCAGCATCGACTCCGGCGACGGGTCGTGCCACCGGTCGATGGCCGCCTCGGTCGCGGCGAGCGCCTCGTCGGTGTCCTCGACGACATTGTCCGGCGGGAGCCCGCCCTGGGACCGCCCGAGGTCCATCGAGCCGCGCGTCGGGTGGAAGCGCAGCCCGATCTCGCGCGCCGCCAGGATCTCGGCCTCGAGGACGTCGCCGCCGTCACGAGGGAAGACGTAGTGGTGATCCATGCTGGTCGTGCAGCCGGACAGCGCCAGCCAGCCCAGCGCAGCCGCGGCCGCGGCGCCCACGACCTCGGCGTCGATGCGGCCCCAGATCGGATAGAGCGTGGTCAGCCAGCCGAACAGCGTGTCGTCCTGGGCCAGCCCGCGGGTCGCCCACTGGTAGAGGTGGTGGTGCGTGTTGACCAGACCGGGAGTGATCAGGCAGCCCGTGCCGTCGACCCGCTGCGCGCCCTCGGCCGCGCCCGCATAGGAGCCGGCACCGACCGCCGCGATCCGGCCGTCGTCACCGACCACGACATGCCCGTCGCTGTATTCGGTGCCCGCAGGATCAACGGTCGCGACGGTGACGTTCGAAATGATGATCACAGGTACCACTCCACCAGAGCCGGGGGTGCGTCGTCACGGGTCACGGTGCCCTCGATCAGCCCGTAGGGCCGGTCCCCCGCGATGAACACCTCGCCCGGGTTCTCCAGGTCGAACGGCGACAGGTCGACGAGGTAGTGGTGCTTGTTGGGCAGCGCGAGCCGGATCTCGGCGACCCCGTCGTGGTCGGCGAGCACCCGCTTACCCATCGCATACAGCGTCTGCTGCAGCGAATAGCTGTAGGTGGTGACGAACGCGTTGACCAGGGAGTTCTTGACTTCCTCAAATGCCGAGATATCCGATGTGTGCCGCCAGGAGGCGTTGACCACCGTGGCCAGAATCCGATCGGTGGCCTCGGACAATGTCGTGTAGCGGTCTCGCGGGAATCCGTGGAACTCAGAGTCCGTGGTGTTCATCAGCGTCAGGTCGGAGATGCCGGAAACGACCTGGACCTCGCCGGAGGCAGCCACGTCGACCGTCGCCGTGCGGACGAAGTCACCGGCGCGCCGGAACGAGTGCGGGCCGATCCGCTCCCAGCCGAACGACTCGAGCCGGATCCGGGCATGCGCGACCTGGGGCTGCGTCGACACGAAATGCCGGCCCAGCAGCAACCCGAACTCCTCCGGCGTGGTGACACCGTGCTCACGCGCGAACGCGTACA
This sequence comes from Winogradskya humida, assembly GCF_016862215.1. Taxonomy (GTDB): domain Bacteria; phylum Actinomycetota; class Actinomycetes; order Mycobacteriales; family Micromonosporaceae; genus Actinoplanes; species Actinoplanes humidus. The sequence continues at coordinate 212,353 of NZ_BOMN01000041.1, read as the reverse complement.
CCGTGTTCTTCATGGTGTCGGTCGGCAGCACCCCGGCGTTGTCGCCGGTCAGATGGGTGGCCGCCAGATCGCCGGAGAGCGCGACGCTGACGTTGAGATCTGTCAGGACGTGCCTGTCGCCGTCCCGGGTGACCCGCACGAGCCGGTTCTCCGCCTTGCCGTACCGGTTGGGTCCCAGCACGATCGCCACGCGTCAGCTCCCTCGATAGGTGGTGTAGCCGTACCGGCTCAGCAGCAGCGGCACGTGATAGTGCCGCGCGGTGTCGTCCACGCGGAACGCCACGGTGACCTCGGGGAAGAACGCGTCCTTGCCCAGATGTTCCTCGACGGCGAAGACGAGCCGGTAGCCGCCGGCCAGCCATTCCCAGCCCGGCACGCCGAAGCGGAACCGCCCATCGCCGTCGGTGCGGCCCTCGCCGACCGGGTGCCAGCCCTCGCCGGTCTGCCGCTCCAGCCGCACGGGGACGTCGCGGGCCGGATCGCCGCTGACCGTGTCGAGGATGTGTGTGGAGAGCGCGTGCCCATCGACCAGGCGCTCCAGGCGCAGCAGGGCGATGCGCCGCAGTTGGTCGGTCACGATGACCCGCTCGGCCTGCTCGTCATTGCCGAGACGCTCCTGCGCGGCCGCCAGGATCTCCTCCTGTGACCGGCCGCTGGCGAAGATCAGGAAGACGTGCCCGAAGCGCTCCTCGTAGGCCCGGTTGGCCGCGATCAGCTCGGCCTTCGTGGACTCGTCGGCGGTGGTCGCGGCCGTCGACTGCTCCCGGCGCGACCAGGCGGCCTCCTTCGAGTCGCCCCCGGCCCGCTCGCCGATGCGCGGATGCGCGGACAGACCCAGGAGGACCTCGGGCCAGCTCAGCTCGCTGCCGATCCGGTCGGCCGTGGCCAGCAGGGCTTCCTTGGAGGGGTACGGCCGGGCGGCTGCAACCGCTGCACCCCATGCCGGAGCAGCGCAAACGGCGAGCAGCTCGGCTTCGAGCCGCTCGGCGGGCAGGGCGTTGAACGCTTCCACGTGAGAGTTATACACCGCGCATGTGACAGAGAAGGACGCTCCGCGCGTACGGAAGACTGGTCTGATGCTGATCCCCCAGGACGCCCTGCCGGACCTGCCGATCCGGTCCGTCCTGCCCGCCGTGACCGCGGCGCTCGCCGGGCCGGGCGCGGCCGTGCTCGTGGCGCCCCCGGGCACCGGGAAGACCACGGTGGTCCCGCTGGCGATGGCGGATCCCGGCTCCGGGCGGGTCATCGTCGCGGAGCCCCGCCGGGTCGCCGCCCGAGCCGCGGCCCGGCGCATGTCATCCCTGCTCGGCGAGGAGGTGGGTGGCCTCGTCGGCTATTCGGTGCGAGGTGACCGCCGCGTCTCCGCCCGCACCCGCATCGAGGTCGTCACCACCGGCGTCCTGGTCCGGCGGCTGCACCGCGACCCCGAGCTGGCCGGCACCACCGCGGTCGTGCTCGACGAGTGCCACGAACGACACCTCGACACCGACCTGGCCCTGGCCTTCCTCATCGAGGTGCGAGCGGCGCTGCGCCCCGACCTCAGCCTGCTCGCCACCTCCGCGACCGCCGACTCGGAACGCCTCTCGGAGATCCTCGGCGACGCACCCGTCATCACCGCCGAGGCGGTCCTCTTCCCGGTGGAGGTCCACTGGTGCCCGCCGTCGCCGCCCGTCGCACCGCCGCACGGCCTGCGCGTCGACCCGCGGCTGCTCGACCACGTCGCCGCCACGATCCGTCGCGCGCTGGCCGACGGCGACGGCGACGTGCTGGCCTTCCTGCCCGGCGCGCGCGAGATCGACACGGTCGCCGGGAAACTGCGCGGGCTCGGCGTGGACGTGGTCGCGTTGCACGGGCGGCTCTCCGGGTCGGCTCAGGACGCCGCACTGCGGGCCGGGGCGTCGCGGCGCGTGGTGCTGGCGACGGCGGTTGCGGAGAGCAGTTTGACCGTTCCGGGCGTACGCGCGGTGGTCGATGCCGGGCTCAGCCGGGTCCCGCGGATGGACCACAGCCGGGGGCTCGGCACGCTGGTGACCGTGCCGGTGTCCCGCGCCGGAGCCAGGCAGCGGGCCGGGCGGGCCGGGCGTGAGGCGCCGGGGCGGGTGTATCGGTGCTGGTCGCAGACGCAGCATGACCGGTTGCCGGCGCAGCCCGAGCCCGAGGTCGCCGCCGCGGATCTCACCGGGTTCGCGCTGGATCTCGCACTGTGGGGGCATCCCGACGGCAGCGGGCTCGCGCTGCCGGACGCGCCGCCGGCCGGTGCCATGCAGGCCGCGATGGGTACGCTCCGCGACCTCGGGGCCACCGATGCCGACGGGAAGGTCACCGGGCGGGGGCGGGCGCTTGCCGACGCCGGGTTGCATCCGCGACTCGCGCGGGCCCTGATCGACGGCGCTGCCAGCGTGGGTTCGCGGCGGGCGGCGGAGATCGTCGCGCTGTTGGACGGCGAGGGGCGGGCTGACGACGTGGTGGCTGCCTGGCGGCGTGCCCGCAACGAGCGGGACGGCGCCTGGCAGTCCGAGGTGCGCCGCCTGACCGCAGCCCTGGACCGCAACAACGCCGGAACCCCGAACTCCGGCCGCGCGACGGGCAGCGGGACGGGCGGCCGCGGGACGGGCAGCAGCGGGATGGGCGGCGGCGGGATGGGCGGCGGCGGGACGGCGGGGCTGACCGATGATCTCGCGGCGGGGCTGGTGGTCGGGCTGGCGTACCCGGAAAGGGTGGCGCGGGCGCGATCGGCGGGCTCACGGGCGTACCTCATGGCGGGCGGGACCGAGGCGGAGCTGCACGGCGGCAGTGGGCTGGCGGGGACGACCTGGCTGGCGGTGGCCGATGCGGACCGTGCGCCGGGGGCACGGACCGCGCGCATCCGCGGAGCCGCCCCGCTCGACGAAGCGACGGCTGTGGAAGCGGCGGCGACCCTCGCCCGTACGGTCACCGAGATCGGCTGGATCGACGGCGACGTGGTGGCCCGCCGCGCCGAACGCCTCGGCGCGATCACCCTGGTGGAGCGGCGGATCGACAACCCGGACCCCGCGCTCGTGCAGGAGGCGCTCCGGGAGGGGCTGCGCCGCGAGGGACTCGGCCTGCTCACCTGGTCACGCCCGGCGACCGAGCTGCGGCAGCGGCTGGCGTTCGCCCACGCGGCCCTCGGCGAACCCTGGCCGGACGTCTCCGACGAAGCCCTGACCGAAACCGACTGGCTGGACCTGGGCCGGGCCCGCCGCCGAGCCGACCTGGCCAAACTGGATCTCACCGGGGCCCTGCGGTCGCTGCTGCCCTGGTCGATCGCCGGCCGGCTGAACGACGTGGCTCCGGAACGGCTGCCCGTGCCCAGCGGCTCGAACATCCGCGTCGACTACACGGACCCGGCCGCCCCGGTGCTGGCGGTGAAGCTGCAGGAGACGTTCGGCTGGCAGGACGCGCCGCGGCTCGCGGACGGCCGGGTGCCCGTGCGCCTGCACCTGCTCTCCCCCGCCGGTCGTCCGCTCGCCGTCACCAGCGACCTGGCGTCCTTCTGGATCAACGTCTATCCCCAGGTACGCGGTGAGATGCGCGGACGCTACCCCCGGCACCCTTGGCCCGAGGACCCGGCCGCCGCGGTGCCCACCCGCCGGCTCAACCAGCGGCGTTGAGCAGCGCCTTCGCCACCTCGTCGGGGTGGGTGAGCAGGGCCTCGTGCGTGCCCGGCACCATGATCGGCTCCACCCCGACGCGAGCGGCCAGTTCAACTCCGGGTGCCGCGAGCGCCAGGTCGTGCTCGGCAAGAACATAGGAGATGGGTACGCCCAGAGTCTCCACGCCGTCCACATCGATCGCCTCCAGCATGTAAGCACCCGGCTGCGGCATCAACTGGTCGTACACGAGTCGCTGGAGCGTCTCCGGCTCCCCCTGCATGAGCTGCGCCCCGAACGACGCGAAGTCCACCTCGATCGTCCGCTGCGGCGACGCCGTGATCGCGCCGCGCAGATAGGCCCCCATCTCGGGCCCCATCGCGTCGGTCATCGACTCGCCCCGCCGCGGGATGAAAGCGCTGAAGTAGCGGATCCCGGCCAGCCGACCCGCCAGCCGGTGCGCGGCCGCGGTGATCGGGATGCCCGCGAAGCTGTGCCCGACCAGCACAACATCGCGCAGGTCACGCCGCTCGACCTCGGTCACGATGTGCTCCACCGCGTCGGTCAGCCGCAGCTCGGACGGGTCGTCGCCCATCGAGAGACCGGGCAACGTCAGCGCCAGCGCGTTATGCCCCGCGGCCCGCAGCCGATGCCCGACGGGGTGCCAGGACCAGCCGCCGTGCCAGGCCCCGGGGATCAGAACGAAGTTCATCGGTAGCTCTCTTCATAGCTCAGTATGTTGATCAGAGCGTACTCTACTGAAAGTAGCCGCCTGTACGATAACCGCGTGGCACCCCAAGCAACCGGCCGCCGAGCCGAGTACGCCGCCGCGACCAGGGACGCGATCCTGGCCGCGGCCCGCGAGCTGTTCGTCTCCCAGGGCTACTTCGGCACCCGCGTCGAGGACATAGCGCGAACCGCCCGCGTCGCCCCGGCCACGGTCTACGCGGTGGGCGGCGGCAAGAACGGCCTGCTCCGCGAGCTGATCGAGACGGCCGTCCGATCCGGCGAGAACGACGACATCCGCGCCCGCCTCAGCACGCACACCGACGCGCGCGAGCTGATCGGCTACGTCGTCGAGACGAGCCGGTCCAAGTTCGAGCAGTGGTCACCGCTGATGCGCCAGGTGGTCGCTGCCGCACCCCGGGAGCCGGGCGTCCGCGAAAGCCTCGACGTCGCACATGCCAGCCTGCGTGACGCCCTCGCGCGCACCGCCGAGCGGCTGGCCGAGCTGGGCGCGCTCAGGCCGGAGCTGGACGCTGTCACGGCAACCGATGTGCTGTGGTTCTACCTCGGAAATTCCTCCTATTTCACGATGATTGACGATTTGTCCTGGCCGCTGCCGCGCGCCGCCGCCTGGCTGGAAGAGAACCTCACCTTCGCCCTGCTGGGGACCCCAACCACCTGATGTCTTGAGTCCTTGATTCGTTCGCAGTCAGGTGGCAAGGATCTCGTCGGCGGTTTGGTCCGGACCTAAGGCCATGGCTGGTCATGCCGGCCGGTCGGGACGTCACCCTCCGCGTCGGGACACCAACGGCCGCAAGGTCGCGAGGCTAGATGTTGCGCGGAGCACCGGCATACGACAACTTTGTGCGGTGCTGTTCGTCAAGTCCGGGTAATCGCGTCTGACAGCACAACATATGACTTCCAGCCAGACGTGATTGGTCCATGCTTGACACCTCAAGCCGCAGGATGTTGCGGCATCACGGATTTCGGCGCAACTTCATGCCCGTGGCTCGAGCCTTGCCGCCCTCGCCATCTACCGCAAACGAATCAAAGACTCAGACACCAGCCGGGCCGACCGGAGCCGGGGCCGGGGCTGGCCATGGCTGGCCGGGGCTGGCCGGGGCTGGGGCCGTGGCCGGGTCAGGGCTGGCTGGGGCGGGCTTGACTTAGCTGGGTGGCCGGCTGAGCTGCCTACCCACGCTCAGGTGGGTAGGCGGGCGGCGGTGGCGGGGCCGGGCTGGGTGGGGATCATTGCTGCGAGGCGGTGGACCGGGCCCGGCTGGCCGAAGAGGTAGCCCTGGCCGAGGTCGCAGCCCAGCGCAGCGAGGGCCTGCGCCCGCGCCGGCGTCTCGATGCCCTCAGCGACGACGACGATGTCGAGGTCCCCGCAGATTCGCACGACCGAGCGGCACAGCGCGGCAGCCCGCTCCGGGGCGACGTCCACATCGGTCAGTGACGAGTCGAGCTTCGCGATGTCGACCGGCAGCGAGTGCAGCTGGGCGAGGGCGTTGAAGCCGCTGCCGAAGTCGTCCAGCGCGATCCGGATGCCCTGCCTGCGCAGGGTTTCGGCGACCTCGACAGCGCGCGGCAGGTCGGGGATGCGGCGGGTCTCGGTGATCTCCACGACGAGCCGGGACGCGGGGACGCCGTGCCGGGCCAGCGCGTCGAAAATCCCCTCGGCCAGGCCGTGCTGGCCGAGCCGGGCGGCCGAGACGTTCACGTGCACGTCGATCGGGCGCCCGTAGGTCTGGGCGAGGGCCGCCGCGTCGGCGCACGCGCGGTCCAGCACGAAGTCGTCGATCGCCGCGACCAGGCCGGTGCGTTCGGCGACCGTGACGAAGACGTCCGGGTCGACCGGGCCGGCCACCGGGTCGGTCCACCGGGCGAGCGCCTCGACCGCGACGACACCGCCGTCGGCGAAGCTCACGATCGGCTGGTAGTGGACCGCGAAGCCGTAGTCGGTCGGGGTCTCGGCGAGCGCGCGCATGAGCAGGTGCGGCAGGTCGGCGTTGAGCCCGCCGTCGCCGGTGCCCGAGTAGCGGACCAGGCCGTTCTTGCCGCGGCGCTTGCTGGCGTACATGGCGGCGTCCGCGCGGCGCAGCAGGATGTCGGCGGAGATCTCCGTGTCGCCCGGGTCGGGCAGGACCAGGCCGAGGCTGGCGCTGATGCCGACGGTGTGCCCGTCGATCACGAACGGCTCGCGCAGCGCCGCGAGGATGGCGTGCGCGATCGGGTCGGCGTCGTCGACCCGCTTCTCCAGCAGCACCGCGAACTCGTCACCGCCGAGCCGGGCCACCAGATCGTCGCCGCCGACGCAGCCGACGAGCCGGTCACCGATCGCGCGCAGCAGCCGGTCACCCATCGCGTGCCCGAAGCTGTCGTTGATCAGCTTGAAGTCGTCGAGGTCGGCGAAGACCAGCGCCACCCGCACCCCGCGCCGGCGGTAGGCGTCGAGCGCCAGCACCATCCGCTCACGGAACAGCGCCCGGTTGGCCAGGCCGGTCAGCGGATCGTGGTAGGCCTGATGGTGCAGCCGCGCCTGGCCCTCGGAGACCCGGGCGAGCAGCATCGTGTTGTCGACGATGGTGAACATCTGCCGCGCCACCACAAGACCCAGACCGAGCCAACCCAGATACGCCTCGTACGACGTGAGCTGCCCACCCGCCCCCGTCCGGACCCCGATCACGACGCCGGTCGCGATCACCGGCACGTACGGCAGGATCAGGTGCAGCCAGTCGGATTCGGGCGCCCTGACCACGGGCAGCGCCGCCGTCCCGGGGTTGGTCGTGGCCGAGATCGCGAGCAGCGCCGGGCCGAGCAGATATCCGGCCGCCTCGACCGGGCCCAGCACCCCGCCGCCGAGGTGGAGCAGCCGGACCGCGTCGGAGCACCCGAAAGCGAGGACCCCGGCGACCACCAGCCACAGCGTGCCGCGGGCCGGTCCCCACATCGGGCGCATGAGCAGCAACAGCACCGCCATGACCACGAGCAGCAGATCCGCGACCGGGTACGCCGCGGCGACGCCGGCCGCCCACGGGTCGCGCACCAGCTCGTCGAAGACCCGGGCGGGCAGCGCGGACCAGGCCAGCGCCACCAGCGACCCGGTGATCAGGAAGCTGTCGATCACCAGCACGACGTTGTCGCGGGGCAGCGACGCGCGCGCCGCCCGCGGCAGCCACGCCGACATCGCCAGCAGGCTCAGGAACACGCACACCGGCAGCACCAGGAAGCCGATGTCCGCGACCCCGGCCACCGCGGCCCGGTCCGGCTCGAGAACGTCGCGCACGATCCACCACAGCCGGCACACCGCCCATCCGGCGAGACCGACGCCGAGCACCGTACGCCAGCGCGCCCGCAGCCCGGTGTGGTCGCGGGCCGCCGCGAAACAGGCGAACGCCGCCAGCACACCGGCGGCGAACTGCGCGGCGTCGTCGTAGAGCCGCTGACCCGCGCCGGCCGGGACGACGAACACCCCGGCGGCCGTCACGAGGGCCGCAACGATGACGGCAAGCGTCAGCGTCACGGGTGTCCGTCCCGACAGCCGTCCCGTAGTCATCACCACCTGCTGTGCCGCTACCCAAGCCTGGACTGTCGGTCAGCGGAGCCTACGATCGAGGATGCGCAGTAAGGTACCGCAACCCCCATCGACGTGAGCACCCCGTGCCGGAGGGCTTACGGCGTGATCAGTCCCGCAGGGTCAGATCGGCGACGATCACCGTGATGTTGTCCGGGCCGCCGCCCTGCAGCGCGAGGTCGATCAGCCGCTCGGCGCACGCCCGCGGGTCGGGGATGGCGAGCATCTCCGCCTCGATGTGCTCGGCCGAGACGACACCGGTCAGCCCGTCGCTGCAGAGCAGCCAGCGGTCGCCCTCCTCGGGCTCCACGATGACGTACGACGGGCTCACCGGCTCGCCCTGCAACGCCTGGGTGACGACGGCGCGCCGGGGATGGCTGCCGGCCTCCTCGGGGCGGATCAGGCCCTGGTCGACGAGCATCTGGACGTACGTGTCGTCTTTGGTGAGCTGGTTGAGGCGGCCGTCGCGCAACAGGTAGGCGCGGCTGTCACCGACGTGCGCGAGCGCGGCCCGATCCTCGGAGAAGATCACGGCGGTCAGCGTGGTCCCCATGCCCTGCAGGGCCTGGTCGCCCGCGACGACCTCGGCGATCCGTCCGTTGGCGACCTCCAGCCCTTTGTGCAGAGCATCCATCTGATGCTCGTTGTCGATCGGCACGTCGAGCGATGCCATGGCCTCGATGGCGGTGCGGCTCGCGACGTCTCCGGCGGCCATGCCGCCCATCCCGTCGGCGACGACCAGCAACCGGTCTCCGGCGTAGTGACAGTCCTGGTTGTTGCTGCGCACGTGGCCTCTATCGGTGACGGCCGCCCACCGCAGGTGCAAGGTCATGGCGTGCAGCCTGCCAGGTCGGCTCCACCCTGTCTGCACGCGGTCTGCGGCGCGCCGCAACAAAGCCCCGTCACCTGCGCAAAAAGGATAGCGATCGCGGAAATTCAGTCTTGGAGTGGCCGGCCGAGGCAGCGCGGGTCCACCTCGCCGGTGACGGGCCGGGTCGGCGCGGCCCACTCCAGCGCCGATTCGTCGATCGCCCAGCCACGTACGGTGATCCGGCTGTGCTGCGGGCGTACGGGCTCCGGGCAGAGGGTCTTGGACCGCACGAGATCGTTCGCGATGAAGACGACGTCGCCGCCGCGCTGCAGGACGGTGGTGGCCGTGTCGTCGACGGTGATGAGCTGGCCCCGTACCACCCTTGCAGGCGTGCCCTGCTCCTGAACCTCGACCGCGCTGTTGGGCAGCACCGGCGCGCGCAGGAAGACCGCGCCCACCACGATCGGCGCCACCACGGTCGCGGCGACCGCCGGCCAGTGGGTGGCCAGCCGCGCGGCCCGGGGCGGGACCGGACCGGTCAGCAGCCACCCCAGCAGCGGCGGCACGAGCAGCAGCAGTGCCGTGCCGGTCTCGCCCGCCCGGAACGCGCCGCGGATGCCGGGCCACACCCAGAGCAGCTCGAGCAGCCCGAGCACGACCGGCACCACGAGCGTGGCCACGACCAGCATCCGGCGCTCGCCGGGATAACGCTGCACGGCGGTCAGCCCGAGGATCGCGACGATGAGCATCAGCAGGGTCGGCAGCATCCGCATCTGCCACGTGAAGCCGGCGAGACCCGCGGCCAGCACGACCACCCAGTCGGGCATCCGCAGGGCCGTGAGCGCGAGCAGGGACCGCCGGGCGGCCTCGTTCTGATCGGGCGAGCTGATGAGCAGAATGCCGCCGAGCGTACGCAGCACGAGCACCACGGCCGGCACGGTCCAGATCAGCGTGATGATCAGGGCGCTGATCATGCCGAGCGGGCTGATGTACTGCACCAGCAGCAGCATCGTGGGCAGATCCTGGCGGCTGAGATACCAGAGCCGCAGCACGAGCAGCACCAGCGGGAACGCCGGCAGCGCGGTGAGCAGCCAGTTCAACTGGCCCCGCCGCAGCCGCGGGCGCCGGTCGACGATCAGCGTCTCCGGGGGCATCATCTCGGGGGTCATCGGGTCGGGTCCTCCCACGGCAGCTCCCGCACCTTCGGCCGCGGCGTGAACGGCTGCTCCGTCAGTGCCAGCGGGGTGATCGTGCTGGTGTCGGCCCCGGTCCCGATGTTGCGCTGCAACGGGGCCTCCTCGGCGATCGTGTCCGCGTAGGCCTCCTCCCACCGCGAGTCCCCGGGGTCGGCGTACGACCGGTAGAGGGTGATGTTGACCAGATCCCGCAGCGCCTCGTTCGCGCCGACGCTGACACCCCACGCCTCGGTCACGTCCAGCCCGAGATCCCAGTGGTCGTACTTCGCCTGGTTGAGGGCCTTGAAGCCGCCGAGGATCGCGGCGTCGGTGGTGATCGCGTCGACGGTCCCGTTGTCGAGGAGGGCGAAGCACTCGGAGACCCGGTTGCGGCGGACGAGCGTGGCGCCGGCCTTCTCGGCCTGACTGGCACTGGTGGAGGCGGAGAGGGTGCAGACCTTCTGGCCCCGGAACTCCTCGAGGCTGGCCACTTTGCGATGCCCGTGCAGGGTGATCACGGACTGCTCGGTATGCAGGTACGAATCGGAGAACATGACGTTGGGCATGTCCTCGCGCTCCTTGGTGATGCTGTAACTCGCGATCACCATCTTGACCGGCACGGGGTTGTTCTTGAGGTCGACCGCCTCCATCCGCGCCCGGTCCTCGCTCTCGATGCCGTAGAACTGCACCTCCTGGCGGCGGAACCCGAGATCCTCGGCGATCATGTAGGCGATGTCGATGTCGAAACCGCTCCACACGCCCGTTCCCGGATCCCGGTAGGCCACCCCCGGCTGGTCGTCCTTGACGCCGATCGGAAGCGTCAGCCACTCGTCCACCCCGGCCGCGCGGCGCAGGTCCTCGACGGACGGTGCACCCACGTGGAAGAGCCGCACCCACGAGAACCCGAGCACGAGAACGAGCACGACACCGATCGCCGCGAGCCGCCACGGCGCGAGCGACGCACCGAACTCACGGGCTGTCAGCTCCCGCCGGGTGAACGAGCGCTGCAGCCCCTCCAGCGCCCTTCTGCCGCGCCGCACGCGGGCGGTCGCGGGCACCCCGGGTGCCACCCGCTGCCGTGGCGGGCGGCGCAGCACCACTTTGCGCACCCTGATCGGCTCCAGCTCGTCATCCCTGGTCGGCACCGCGCCCCCGTCCCGTGTCGAAGCGACCATCCTCCTGGAGAAATGTCACGGAACCGGGTCCGCCGTCCCGAACGGGACACCCGGCCGACACCGGATCAGCCGTCCGGCCGTCAGCCGCAGGCCCTTACGGCTGCCATACCGCCTGACGGCCTCCAGCCCGTAGGCGCTGCACGTCGGCGTGAACCGGCACCGCGTCGGCAGGCGCGGCGAGATCCTGCGATAGACACGGATCACCGTGAGCACGGCCCGGTCGCTCGACTCACCCATGCGCCCATCGTGGCGCATGGGTGCGACAAGTTCGGGTACCCGGCAGCCATGAGGGTCGGGCGAGCTCTGCTGATCGCCGGCGTGGTGGCCACCGGCGTCCGCGTCGTGCGGTCACGCCACCGGCGGTTCCTGCATCCGGACGGGCGGTCGTTCACCGGCGACCTCGAGATCTACGGCCGGACCGCGCCGGTCGGGGCGGCCCTGCTCGACCGGCCCGGGCGGCACCCGGTGACCGTGCGGATCTCGAAGGGCGTGGGTACGCCGGCGGGGTGGCCGGATGTGCTCGGTGTCGCCGTCCGGATCCACGGTCCCGTCGTCGGGCGCCGTTTCGACCTGCTGTTCTCCAGTGCCGGTCAGGGCCGGTGGTCGCGACACGTGCCGGTGCTACGGCGGGACTTCGGCGGGACCTGCGGGACGATCACCGCGTACCGAACAGGCAGTGGACAGAAAGTCCATCTCAGCGTGAGCGGGGATCCCACCTCGACACCCCTGGGGCGTACGTTTGATTCGGTCATCGCCGTGGCGGAGAGTGACAACGCGCGGCTGCTGCTGCGCGACGGGACCGGGGATCCGCTCGGCCGGGTGCGCTTCGGGCAGCTCACGCCGATGACCACCGATGCGGCGCTGGCGTTCGACCCGATCCGCAACGCTCCGCGTGAACTGCACCCGAGCGGAACCGTCCACGGCGCCCGCGCGTTCGCCTACCGCCTCGGCCAGCGGTGGCGCGGTGCGCGCCCGGCGAACCCCGATCCGGGAGCCGTGACGCGCACCGCCACCCACAGTTAGCGGGCGTAGAGGATCACCGCTGTCTCGGGCGGGAGCTCGACGCGGTCGCGTTGCAGGACGACGCCCGGCTCGGTGGCCAGGAGGACCTTGGTCGGGACCGAGCGCAGGCTCACCGTCTGGGGCACCGGGGCTAGGTTAGCGGCCACGATGCAGCGGCCGCGGCGCATCACGACGTACTGATCGCCGTGCCAGACCTCGATCTTGTCCAGCCTCGGGTCGGAGAGCTCGGCGTGCTCGCGGCGCAGGGCGATCAGCCGCTTGTGCAGGTCGAAGATCTCCGCGTGGCCGGGTTTGCCGGGCTCCGACCAGTCGAGCTTGGAGCGCTCGAACGTCGCGGGGTCCTGCGGGTCCGGGACCTCGGCCTCGGCCCAGCCGTGGGAGCCGAACTCGCGGCGCCGGCCCGAGCGGACCGCCTCGGCGAGCTCGGGCTCGGGGTGGCTGGTGAAGAACTGCCAGGGGCTGCTCGCCGCCCACTCCTCGCCCATGAACAGCATCGGCGTGAACGGAGCGGTGAACAGCAGGGTCGCGCCGACCTTCAGCAGACCCGGGGAGAGGGTCGCCGAGATCCGGTCGCCGATCGCGCGGTTACCGATCTGATCATGATTCTGCAGGTACGCGACAAAGCGGTGACCCGGCACCCGCGTGCGGTCGACGGGGCGGCCGTGGTGACGCCGCCGGAACGAGGACCACGTGTTCGCGTGGAAGAAGGCGCCGGTCAGCACCGTTTCCAGGCAGTCGAGCGAGCCGAAGTCGCCGTAGTAGCCCTGCCGCTCGCCGGTCAGCAGCGTGTGCAGCGCGTGGTGCACGTCGTCGTCCCACTGCGCCTGCAGGCCGGCGCCGCCGGCCTCGCGCGGGGTGATCAGCTTCGGGTCGTTCAGGTCGGACTCGGCGATCAGCGAGAGCGGCCGGCCCAGGTGGGTCGACAGGCTCTCCACCTCGACCGCCAGCTGCTCGAGCAGGTGCACGGCGTTGTGGTCGACCAGGGCGTGCACGGCGTCGAGCCGCAGGCCGTCCACGTGGTAGTCGCGCAGCCAGGCGAGCACGCTGTCGGTGATGTAGCGGCGGACCTCGTCGGAGTCGGGGCCGTCGAGGTTGACCGAGGCGCCCCACGGGTTGGCGCCGGCGAAACTGAGGTAGGGCGCGAACATCGGGGCGTACGCGCCGGACGGGCCGAAGTGGTTGTAGACCACGTCCAGCACCACGCCGAGGCCCCTGTTGTGGGCCGCGTCGACAAAACGCTTCAGGCCGTCGGGGCCGCCGTAGAACTCGTGCGGCGCGAACCAGCAGACGCCGTCGTAGCCCCAGTTGTACTCGCCGTTGAACGCGTTGACCGGGAGCAGCTCCACGAGGTCCACACCGAGCTCGACGAGATGATCGAGGCGTTCGATGGCCGCGTCGAACGTACCTTCCGGGGTGAAGGTGCCGACGTGCAGCTCGTAGAGGACGGAACCCGGAAGCTGTCGTCCGGTCCAAGCGCCGTCCGACCACGTGAAAGCCGCATGGTCGTACACCCGGCTGGGGCCGTGCACCCCGTCAGGCTGCCATCTGGAACGCGGGTCGGGAAGCGGACTGTCGTGTTCTGGCAGCACGTAGGAATAGTCGGTGCCGGGCCCGGCCTCGGGCACGTCGAGGCGCCACCAGCCGTCGTCGCCGCGCTCCATCACGCGATCATCCCCGTCGATGCGAAGGGCGACGGTCTTCTCGGGAACCCAAACCTCGAAGAAGGTCATCGTCTTTACTCTTTCACCAGCAGGGCGACCGGGTACGTGTGCAGCAGATCCGCCACGGCCAGCTGACTGCCGCCGTAGCTGGTGTTCGTGAAGACTTCCGTCCACGTGTTGCCGTCGAGTGACAGCGTGGTGTCGTGCCAGCCGCCGTGCCGTGACAATCCGACCGGCAGCCGGGTGGCAACGGCAACCACACCACCGCGGTCGTACGCGAGGACGTGCTCGGCGACCCGCCCCTCGGCGAAGACCGGGCGGTACGACGTGAACAGCTCCGGGCGCTGCCGGCGCAGCCGCAGGATCCGGCTCGTGACCAGCAGTTTCGCCGCGCCGCTCTCGTCGACCGGTGGCTGCCACCCGTCGTCGACCCGGGCCAGCAGCTCGCGGCGCAGGGCGAAGTCGACCGGCCGCCGGTTGTCCGGGTCGACCAGCGACAGGTCCCACAGCTCGGTGCCCTGGTAGACGTCGGGCACGCCGGGCGAGGTCAGCTGCACCAGCTTCTGGCCCAGGGAGTTGGACCAGCCGGGCCGGGTGATCGAGCCCGCGAACTCCGCGACCTCGCTGTTGAGCGCCGGGTCGTCGTAGATCGTGTCGACCATGCGCCGCAGCGCCGACTCGAACTGCTCGTTCGGTTTGGTCCAGGTGGTGCCGACCCCACCCTCACGAGCGGACTTCAGCGCGTACGCCTGAAGTCGCTCTCTCTCGATCGGCCACGCACCCACCGCGGCCTGCCACACGAGGTGGGCCAGGGCCGGGTCGGGCAGCGGGTTGACCCGCACCCAGCGGCGCACGACCTCGGTCCAGTCACCGGGCAGCTCGGCGAGCACGGCCAGCCGGGCGCGGACGTCCTCGCTGCGCTTGGTGTCGTGCGTCGACAGCGACGTCATGCTCTCCGGCCAGTGCCGCTGCCGCTCGGTGGCCTTGTCGTGGAACTCGTCGGTCGTGACGCCGAACTCCGACGGGTCGTTGCCGACCTCGTTGCGGGCCGTGAACCGGGTCCAGCGGTAGAACGCGGTGTCCTCGACGCCCTTGGCCATCACCGCGCCGGTGTACTGCTGGAAGCGGATCGCCAGTTCGTCCTGCGGGTTTCGCAGCCGCGCGGTGAGCTGGTCGAGCACCGGGATCAGCCCCGGGCGGCGGCGACCGGCCTCCGAACGGGCCCTGGCGAGATGCCGGGCACCGTACGGCAGGTAGGAGCGGTAGACCGGGAAGCAGGCGGCGAGCTCAGCCAGGGCGCGGGGCGCGGCCTCGATCTCGGGCACGAGACGGCACATCCGGGCCAGTTCCGCGGCGAGCGCCGTCGTGGCCAGCGTGTACTTCGTCTCGTGGACGAGGTCCTGCCAGCTGGTCTCGGCGCCGGTCAGGTGGCGGTCGAGGGTGTCGAAGAACGCCTCGGTGGTGGAGTCGACGAAGACCCCGCAGATCTCGGCGAGCGCGTCGTATCCGGTGGTGCCCGCGACCGGCCAGTCGGGCATCTCCTCGCCCGGCTCCAGGATCTTCTCCACCACGAGCCACGCGTCCGGCGCCGCCTCGTGCAGCCGGGTCAGGTACTCACCCGGGTCACGCAGGCCGTCCGGGTGGTCGACACGGATGCCCTGGACCGCGCCCTCGGCGTACCACCTGAGGATCTCGCGGTGGGTGGCCTCGAAGACCTCGGGGTCCTCGACGCGCAGCCCGGCGAGCTCGACGATGGCGAAGAACCGGCGATAGTTGAGCTCCGCGTCGCCGCGGGTCCAGTTGACCAGCTCGTAGTGCTGCCGGTCGTGAACCTCCTGCGGGGTGCCCTCGCCGGTGCCGTCGGCGATCGGGTAACGCTTGTCGTAGTAGTGCAGCTCCCCGTCCTCGACCCGGAGCTGGTCGAGGGCGTCCGGCTCGTCGGCGAGCACCGGCAGCACCAGCCTGCCTCGCGACCAGTCGATGTCGTAGAACTTCGCGTACTGCGACGACTCGCCGTTCTTGAGCACGTCCCACCACGTCGGGTTCGCGGCCGGCACGCCAACCCCGGCGTGGTTGGGCACGATGTCGACGACCAGGCCCAGCCCCGCCGCGTCCAGCGCCGCCCGCAGGGCCAGCCGGCCCTCCTCGCCACCGATCGCCGGGCTGACCCGGGTGTGGTCGACGACGTCGTAGCCGTGCTCGGAGCCCGGCGCGGCGGTGAGCAGCGGCGCTGTGTAGAGGTGACTGACGCCGAGATCGGCGAGGTAGTCGGCGAGCTCCGCCGTGGCCTTGAGGGGGAAATCGGGGCGGACCTGGACACGATAGGTACCGGAGGGGGGCATTAAACCGTCCTGTCCAACACGATGAGCGAGCGGTCGGGCACGAGGATCGAGGAGCCTGCCTCGACGATGTTGGGGATGTCGGGCGACGGTTCGGCCGTCTCGATGACCTTCTCCCACTTCTCGCCGTACTCCGACGGTGGCGTGGAGAACTCGATGGGCGCGTCGTGGGCGTTGAAGAACAGCAGGAACGAGCTGTCCACGTGGCGCTGGCCGTACTGACCGCGCTCCCGGATGCCCTCGCCGTTCACGAACAACGCCACCGCGCGGCCGAAGTCGTTGCCCCAGTCGTCGCCGGCCATCTGCCGGCCGTCCGGGGTGAACCATTCGAGGTCGGGCAGCGGGTCGCCGCCGCCACGCGCGGTGACCGGCAGACCGGTGAAGAACCGCCGGCGCTGGAACACCTGGTGCCGGTGGCGGAACGCCGTCAGTTTGCGGGTGAACTCGAGCAGCGACTCGTCGGCGTTCTCCCAGTCGATCCAGCTGATCTCGTCGTCCTGGCAGTACGCGTTGTTGTTGCCCTGCTGGGTGCGGCCCAGCTCGTCGCCGTGCGAGATCATCGGCACGCCCTGGCTCAGCATCAGCGTGGCCAGGAAGTTGCGCTTCTGGCGGGCACGCAGCGTCAGGACCGCCTTGTCGTCGGTCGGGCCCTCCGTGCCGGAATTCCAGGAGCGGTTGTGGCTCTCGCCGTCCCTGTTCTCCTCGTGGTTGGCCTCGTTGTGCTTGTCGTTGTACGAGACCAGGTCGTTGAGGGTGAACCCGTCGTGCGCGGTGACGAAGTTGATCGAGTGGAACGGTTTGCGGCCGTCGTCCTGGTAGAGGTCGGCGGACCCGGTGATCCGGCTCGCGAACTCGGCCAGGGTCGCGGGCTCGCCACGCCAGAAGTCGCGGACCGTGTCGCGGTACTTGCCGTTCCACTCGGTCCAGTTGGGCGGGAAGTTGCCGACCTGGTAGCCACCCGGACCGACGTCCCACGGCTCGGCGATCAGCTTCACCTGGCCGACGACCGGGTCCTGCTGCACGACCTCGAAGAACGTGGAGAGCCGGTCGACGTCGTAGAACTCGCGGGCCAGCGTGGAGGCGAGGTCGAAACGGAAGCCGTCGACGTGCATCTCGGTGACCCAGTACCGCAGCGAATCCATGATCAGCTGGAGGCTCTGCGGGCTGCGCACGTTGAGGCTGTTACCCGTACCCGTGTAGTCCATGTAGAAGTTGGGCTGGTCGTCCACGAGCCGGTAGTAGGTCCGGTTGTCGATGCCCTTGAGGCTCATCGTCGGGCCCAGGTGGTTGCCCTCCGCCGTGTGGTTGTAGACGACGTCGAGGATCACCTCCATGCCGGCCGCGTGCAGCGCCTTGACCATGCCGCGGAACTCCTGGGTCTGCTGACCGAGCGAGCCCATCGCGGAATAGCCGTGGTACGGCGCGAAGAAGCCCAGCGTGTTGTAGCCCCAGTAGTTGCGCAGACCCAGGTCGGCGAGGCGGTTGTCGTGCACGAACTGGTGCACCGGCATCAGCTCGACCGCGGTCACGCCCAGCTTCGCGAGGTGGTCGATCACCGCGGGATGACCGATCGCGGCGTACGTCCCCCGCATGTCACGGGGCACCTCGGGGTGACGCTCCGTGAGGCCCTTGACGTGGGTCTCGTAGATCACCGAGTGGTGGTACGGGATGTCCGGGCGGCGGTCGTTGCCCCAGTCGAAGTACGGGTTGACCACCACGCCCTTCGCCATGTGTTGCGCCGAGTCCAGGTCGGACATCTCGTCGGGGTTGTCGAAGTCGTACGCGTACAGCGACGGGTGCCAGTCGATGTCCGAGTCGATCGCCCGCGCGTACGGGTCGAGCAGGAGTTTGTGCGGGTTGCACCGCAGCCCCCGCGACGGGTCGTAGGGCCCGTAGACGCGGTAGCCGTACCGCTGACCGGGCTCCACCCCGGGCAGGTATGCGTGCCAGACGAACGCGTCCTGCTCGTGCAGCTGGACCTTGCGCTCGTTGCCGGACGCGTCGAACAGGCACAGCTCCACGGCTTCGGCGATCTCCGAGAAGATCGCGAAGTTGGTGCCCGTACCGTCGTATGTCGCGCCCAGTGGATACCGGTGACCCGGCCACACCTGCATCTGTTGCTCCCACCCTCGACCGTCTCTGCTCGCGGTCGCGAGGAATTCTCGGGGCCGCGGGCGGGCCACTCCTGCCCCGCCGCGCTCCGGGTTAATCCTGTGCGGCCGCGTCAGCGGTCATTCTCACCGATGGGGCTGATAACGTCTCCGCGACGGTCCGGTTACCAGCGGATAGTTATCGCAACCTGGACAGATAGATTGTGGCCGTCATCACATCGGGCGAAGGTTTGGCGGTATCCATATTGAGTAAACAGGGTGGTGTGCCCCTGAACCCCCGCTCCCTCGCCCGAGGTGGCATGCGTCGCATCCTGATGCTGAGCTGGGGATACCCGCCGCTGCTCGGCAGCGGCCCGGACCGTCATGTGTACGCCCTGGCGACCGCGCTCGTCGCTGCCGGCCATGAAGTGACCGTCGTCACCCGGCACATCGAGGGCACCCCCCGGGAGGAGTACGCCGACGGCGTCCACGTTGTCCGCGCACCGCACGACGCGCCGGAGCATGCCGACCTGGTGGGCTGGATCACCGCGTTCAACCACTCGCTGACCCGCTCGGCCCTGCGCGCCGCCCGCACCGGTGGCTACGACGTGGTGCACGCCCACGACTGGCTCGTGGCCCATGCCGCGATGACCCTGCGCGAGCACCTCGACGTGCCCCTGGTCGCCACGCTGCACTCCACCGAGTCCGGTCGTTACGAGGGGCAGCTCCCCGAGGAGTACCACCACACGATCGACGACATCGAGCGCTGGCTGGCCACCGAGGCCGACCGCATGATCGCGTGCTCCGACTCCATGCGCCGCGAGGTCACCGCCCAGTTCGACGTCCCCGCCGCGAAGATCGACGTGATCCGCGACGGCGTGGACATGCTCCGCTGGTACGCCCGCCCCCGCGAGATCGCCACCGCCCGGCGCGACCACGCCGGCACCGGCCCGCTGATCACGTTCGCCGGACGCCTGGTCGCCGAGAAGGGCGCACAGGATCTGCTCGCCGCGCTCCCCGAGCTCACCCGCGCGTTCCCCGGCCTGCGCCTCGTGATCGCCGGCGACGGCCCGCTCCGCGCGGAGCTCGAGTCCCTGGCCGGGCCTGAGGTGACCTTCACCGGCCAGCTCGACGGTCACGACCTCGCCGGGCTGATGGGCGCCTCCGACTGCCACGTGATCCCCAGCACCTACGAGCCCTCCGGCATGATGGCCCTGAAGGCTGCCGCCGCCGGCGCCCCGGTTGCGGTCGCCACCACGGGCGGCCTGGCCGAGGTCATCGAGCACGGCGCCACCGGGGTGACCTTCACCCCGAGCGACCCGGCCGCGCTCGCCGCCGCGGTCTCCTCGGTGCTCGCCGACCGCGACTACGCCCGCACCCTCTCCCGCAGCGCCCGCCGCCGGGTCCGCGAGGACTTCGCCTGGACAACCGCCGCCGCCAAGACCCTCGCCGTGTACGCATCCGCGGCCCGCGCCGCCGAGCACATCGCCCGCGAAGCCGAGCAGGCCCTCGCCGACGGCAGCCTCACCGAGCCACGCCTGACCGTCGTCCCCGGCGACGACCTGTCCCTCTCCGCGTGAAGGCACTCGTCCTCGGCGGCGGTGGCATCACCGGCATCGCCTGGGAGCTCGGCCTGCTCGCGGGCCTGCGCCACCTCGGCACCGACCTCTCCGCCGCGGACGTCATCGTCGGCACCTCCGCCGGCGCCTACGTCGGAGCGCTGCTGGCCACCGGCATCGACCTCGACGAGGCCATCATCACGGCCTCAGGCATCCGCATCGAGCTCTCCCCCCGTGTCGACCCGGGCTTCATGGGCCGCGCCTTCGCCGCCCTGACCTCCGGCAACCTCACCGCCGCCCAGGGCCGCGCCCACCTCGGAGCCCTCGCCCGCGAAGCACCCCTGGGCGACGACGCCACCCACGTGGCCCAGTTCGCGGCCCACCTCCCGGTGCACACCTGGCCGGTCGAGCCCCGCCTCATCATCACCGGAGTCGACACCGCCACCGGCGAACTCGCCGCCTGGGACGCCA
The DNA here is from genome assembly GCF_016862215.1 of Winogradskya humida. Classification (GTDB taxonomy): domain Bacteria; phylum Actinomycetota; class Actinomycetes; order Mycobacteriales; family Micromonosporaceae; genus Actinoplanes; species Actinoplanes humidus. The sequence continues at coordinate 192,138 of NZ_BOMN01000041.1, read as the reverse complement.
CCTCCGAGGTACCACTGCCCGCCGCCGTCGCCGCGAGCTGCGCCCTGCCCGGCGTCTTCCCCCCGGTCCACATCGGCACCAGCTGGTTCATGGACGGCGGCGTCCGCTCGGTCACCAACACCGACCTCGCCATCGGCGCCGACTCCGTCATCGTGATCACCCCGAGCAGCGGCATGTTCCGCACGCCCCCAGCCACCGAACTCGAGTCCCTCAACGCCACCCGCAGCCTGCTCGTCGCCCCGGACGGTGCGGCCCTCGCCGCCATCGGCCCGAACATCCTCGACCCCTCCCGGCTCGCCCCGGCCCTGCAGGCCGGCGCCACCCAGGCCACCACCGTCGCCGAGGCAGTCGCGAAGACCTGGCTCTGAGCCCCCGCCGGCCCTGACCCGAGCGCCACGGTCAGATTGTGCCCGCGGGCAGGGGTTCGCTGTTGCGGCTGCTGAGGCCGTCGAGGGAGATGCGCAGCAGGCGGCGCCACTGACCCGGGCGGCTGTCGGCGGTGCTCAGGACGGCCTGGCTCAGGGAGCCGCTCAGCAGGAACAGGTCCTCGGTGGTGACACCGGGTCGCAGCATGCCGACGTCCACGCAGCGGGTGCGCAGCTGGTCGATGATGGAGTAGCACCGCTCGACGCAGGAGCTGCTGGGGCCACCGGTGGCGGTGAGGCTCTCGACGACGGCGCGGTTGCGCGCCTGGGTGCTGAGTGTCTGCTCGAAGAAGCCGGTAAGTGCCCGCCAGGGATCCTCGGTGGCCATGGCCTGCTGGTGGGCGTCGGTGAGCCAGGCCTCGAACTGCTGCTCCAGGACGGTGACAAGCAGCTCGTCCTTCGTCGGGAAGTGGCGGTAGAGCGTGCCCATGCCGACCCCGCTGCGCCGGGCGATCTCCCGCACGTCCACCCCACCGCCGCACTCGGCGAAGACCTCACCGGCCGCCTCGATGATCGCCGCCCGGTTGCGCTCGGCGTCGGCACGGCGGCCGGGCCGGGGCGCGGGACTGGCATGGTCGGCGAGCGTCACGGCGCCAGCGTACGACACGCCCAGCCTTCCGGAGCACGTGCTCCGTTTGTGATCCGCACAACAGGAGCGGATGCTCCGTTTAATGCTAGCTTGATCCGGAGCAGCTGCTCCGCTTGATTGGCTCGGTGGCACCTGCCCCACCCTGAGCCCCGCTTCCGCACCACCGGCGGACGACCGCGTCCGCGAGATGAGGAGACCCCCATGCCAACACTCGGCATCATCGGCGCCGGCACCATCGGCACCAGACTCGCCTGGCAGGCGACCGCAGCGGGTATCGACGTCGTCCTCGCCAACTCCCGTGGCCCGGAAACTCTCACGGCGACGGTGGCGCAACTCGGCGCACGGGCCCGTGCCGCGACCCCCGAAGAGGCCGCCCGGGCCGGCGACTGGGTGGTGGTGGCCATTCCGCTCGCCGCATACAAGCAGCTCCCCGCCGCTGCACTGGACGGCAAAGTCGTGCTCGACGCGAGCAACTATTACGCGACGCGCGACGGGCACATCCCCGCACTCGACGCGGGGGAGATCACCACCAGCGAACTGGTCCAGCGGCATCTGGCCGGCGCCAAGCTCGTCAAGGCCTTCAACAACATCAGCGATCACCACATCCCCGCGCTGGCGCGCCCGGCCCGCGCGGCCGACCGCACCGCGCTACCCATCGCCGGCGACGCCCCGGAGGCCAAGGCCAGTGCCGCCGAGCTGATCAGCCGGCTCGGGTTCGACACCGTCGACGCCGGTCCCCTGGCCGAAAGCTGGCGCTTCGAACCCGAGACCGACCCCTACACCGTGCCGTACTGCACCGACCCCGACGCGATCAGAGCCGCTTGGGCACAGCTCGCCGAGGCCCTGCGCTCCGGCACTCCCCCGCAGATGCCCGCCCCCGACCCGGGCGCCCCGCTGTCCGCGGCCCGGCTGCGCACCCTGCTCGCAGGCACGTCCCGCAAGCTGACCGCTGACCGCTTGATCGTGTGACGAACGGCGTCGTCCGGGTCGTCGCCGGCAGTGCGGGCCCGGCTCGTCAGGAGCCCAGGCGTGCCTGGTAGACGGCCAGGTTGACCCGCGCGGCGTGCAGCAGGGGCACCGGGACGCCGAGTTTCTCAGCCCGGGCGACCAGGTCGTCCACGATCGTGCCGGCTTCGACAGGGGCGCCGGCTGTGAGGTCGCGGTACATCGACGTGGTGGTCGGGGAGCCCTCGGCGGTGATCGATGTGCGGAGGAAGGCCTCCTGCGGCGGGCGGGAGCGGTGGCCCGCTGCCTCGGCGACAGCCAGGGCCTCGTCGACGACGGCGAGGGCGAGGGCGGCACCGCCGGGGGCTGCCTCGACCTCGCCGATTGTGCCGCGCATCAGGATGTTGACGATGCCCGTACTGGCGAGGAAGACCCATTTTTCCCACATCTCCTGGACGATGTCGTCCGAGGCGCGGGATTCGAAGTCTGCTCCCGAGAGGGCCTCGGTGACCGCGGCGAGCCGGTCGTCGGGGCCGGTCAGGGGGCCGTAGGTCAGTTTGTGCATGCCGGACATCTGGACGACGTCGCCCTCGTCGTTCAGGGTGCCGGCGATCATGCAGACCCCTCCCCACACGTGGGATGGGCCGAATGCTTCGAGCAGGGTGTCGAGGTGGCGCATGCCGTTGAGCAGGGGGACGACGACCGTTGCAGGGCCGATCGCTGGTTTGAGGTCGGCGAGGATCTGGTCGAGGGCGAAGCTTTTCACGGCGAGGACGATCAGGTCGAACGGTCCGTCGAGGGTGGCGGCGGTGACCGTGCGGGGGTGGATGGTGGTCTCGCCGGCGGGGGAATGGATGCGGAGGCCGCGCCGGGCCAGGGTCGCCGCGCGGGGCGGGCGGACCAGGAAGGTGATGTCCTTGCCGCGCTCGGCCAGGCGGCCACCGAAGTAGCCGCCTGTCGCGCCCGCGCCCGCGAAGAGGGTTCGCATGTCAGGCGCCCAGCAGGTCGTCCACGAAACACCACTTCCAGTTCTCGCTCGGTTCGTACGAGCGCATCGTGGGGTGGCCGGTCTCGTCGTGGTGCTTCGACATGTGCTGGCGCGGTGACGAGTCACAGCAGCCGACGTAGCCGCACTCCAGGCAGAGGCGCAGGTGCACCCAGTCCTGGTGGCCGGCGTGGACGCATTCGGGGCAGCCGCCCTCGTACGGTGCCAGGGGGGTCGGTTCGGTCGCTTCCTTGAGGTGCACGCAGGTCAATCGTCGCTCCGGGTCAGCTGGGACTCTTCCAGGTCGAGCTCGCGCTGGGCGCGGTTGAGCACCTCTTCGGAGATGCGCCCCTCGTTACGGGCGATCTTGAAAACGTGCCGCTCGGCGGTAATCATCTCCCGCCGGAGCCTGCCGTATGCAGCCGACGGGGTCTCCATCTGCTGATTGCCCAGCCGTTCCCAGGCTCCGTTGGATCGACTGTCGGTCAGCGCGCGCAACCGGTCGACCACCGAGCCCGGGGCGCCATCGGCATGGGCCTCGAGTCGTTCGCGGGCGGCGCGGCTCGCGGCGTGCTGCACGTTGGCCTCGGCGAGGGCGTCCTCGGTGCTGGTGTCCTCGCTCACGCCGAGGCGCCGCGACAGTGCCGGCAGGGTCATGCCCTGCAGCAGCAGCGTCAGCACGATGATCGCGAACGCGACGAAGACGAACAGGTCACGGGGGTAGTCGCCGCCGACCACATCAGCGCTCGGCGGCAGGGTCAGCGCGGCGGCGAGGGTGACCACGCCGCGCATCCCGGCCCAGGCGAGGACCGTGGGCACGGCGATCGGTGGCCGTTCCTCGTTGGCGCGGATGTGCGGGATGAGCCGGGCCAGGTAGGTCGCCGGGTACATCCAGACGAACCGGACGGCGACCAGGACCACGAAGACGATGAGGGTGACCCGGATCGTCGTGGCCATGTCGGTCTCGATGTTCTCGATCAGCTCGCGCAACTGCAGGCCGACCAGCAGGAAGACCACGCCCTCCAGCAGGAAGTTCACCAGCTTCCAGACGGCGTCCATCTGCAGCCGGGACGTGGCGGAGAGCAGGTAGGGAATGCGGTGACCCAGGTAGAGCCCGGCCACCACGACCGCGACGACGCTGGACGAGTGCAGCTCCTCGGCGATGATCACGACCACGAACGGCGTGAGCAGCGACACCGCGTCGTCGAGCAGCGGGTCGGTGATCCGCTTGTGCAGCCACGCGGCGCCGACCGCGAGCACGAGACCGAGCAGCACGCCGACCCCGGCCTTGAGCGCGACCTGCCCGGTGATCTCCCAGAACCCGACCGCCGCGCCGGACAGCGCGCTGACCGCGATCCGGACGGTCACCAGCGCGGTGGCGTCGTTGAGCAGGCTCTCGCCCTCCAGGATGGTGACCATCCGGCGGGGCAGGCCGATGCGCCGGGCGATCGCTGTCGCCGACACCGCGTCGGGTGGGGCCACGATCGCGCCGAGCGCCACGCAGGCCGCGAACGGCACGTCCGGCAGCAGGGCGTGCATGACGAGCCCGATCACGAACGAGCTCAGCAGCACCAGCCCGACGGCGAGCAGCAGGATCGGGCGCAGCGCGCGCCGGAACGCGACCAGGTTGGTCTGCAGGGCGGCCACGTAGAGCAGCGGGGGAAGGATGCCGATCAGCACCAGCTCGGGCTCGAGGTGGACCTCGGGGATACCGGGAACGTACGACAGCGCGAGCCCGCCGACCAGCAGGACCAGGGGCGCGATGAAGCCGAGTCTGCGGGCGAAGGCCGCGCCGAGCACGGATATCGCTACGAGCACGACCGTCTCGACGATGCTTTCCATGCCGCAGAGCTTAGAGAAGTCTGAGAGCCCCCGCCTGTGGCGCAACCCACCCTTGAAAATAGGTCGCCCTACTCAAGCCATCGGCGTCGCGGTCCAGCAAGCTTTCGGCCATGAACTTGACCGTGCCCAGGGTCGGCATCACCGCCGCCGCGAGCTTCCTGCCCCCGCGGGAGGTGACCACCGACGAGCTCCAGGCCAGGGTGGCGGGCGCGAGCCGGCTGCCGCTGCCGACCGGGATGATGGCCCGGGCGACCGGCATCGAGCGCCGCCGGGTGGCCGACGACGACGAGTACGCCTCCGGCCTGGCGATCGCCGCCGCGCGTACGGTGCTGGCCGAGGCCGAGCTCGACCCGCTCGACATCGACCTGCTGCTCTTCGCCTCGGCCACCCGCGACATGGTCGAGCCGGCCACCGCGCACGTCGTGCAGGCGGCGCTGGGCAGCCGGGCGCACGCCCTCGACGTCACGAACGCCTGCAACAGCTTCCTGAACGGCATCGACCTGGCCCGGGCGATGATCCTGGCCGGCCGGGCGCGGCGGGCGCTGGTCGTCACCGGAGAGACGCCGACCCGGGCGATGCGGCCCCGGCTCGACGGCATGGCCCAGGCGCGGACGGCGCTGGCCGGCTACACGTTCGGGGACGCGGGCGCCGCGGTGCTGGTCGAGCCGGTCGCCACGGGCGGGATCGTGGACGTGGACAGCGAGACCCACTCGGAGCACTGGGCGGCCGGCGGCATCTTCGGCGGCGGCTCCCGGCATCCGCGCGGCGACGAGCACACCTACTTCACCGGCGACGGCACCAAGCTGAGCGGCGTGTTCGAGAAGATCGGCGCGGGGCTGCTGGAACGGGTCGCGCACCGGACCGGCCTGGGCTGGGACGACTACGCGGCCGTGCTCGTACATCAGGTGACGGTGCCCTATCTGCGGCGGTTCGTGGAGATCGTGGGCGTACCGGAGGAGAAGCTGGTGATCACCGTGCCGGAGCTGGGAAACATGGCCAGCGCCACCATCGGGGTTCAGCTCGACCGCGTCCGCCCCGGGCTGACCGGCGGCGACAGGGTGCTGATGGTCGGGCTCGGCGGTGGCGTCAGCCTGATGACCATGGTCTGGGAGGTGTCCGCGTGACGGCACTGTGGGTGATCGTGCCGGCCTACAACGAGGCGGCCCGGATCCGGCAGACCCTCGACGCGCTCGCCGCGCAGACCGACACCGGCTTCGAGCTGCTCGTGGTGGACAACGGCTCGACCGACGGCACGGCGGAGATCGCCCGTGGCTTCTCCGCGGTCTTCCCGACGCACGTCGTGGTCGAGCACGAGAAGGGCGTCGGCTGCGCGGTCGACACCGGATTCCGGTACGCGATGGAGCGCGGCGCGACCCTCCTCGCTCGTACGGACGCCGACTGTCTCCCCCGCCCCGGCTGGCTCGCCGCGGCCCGCTCGGAGCTGACCGGCGGCGCGGGCCTGGTCTGCGGCCGCATCACCGCCCGCCGCGACGAGCACGGCCTCGCCGGCCGGGCAGCGTTCCGGGTGCTGGTCGCCCTGGCCGCGTTCTTCGGACGGCTGCGCCCGGCCCACCGGTCCGGGGAGTTCCACGCGCCCTACCGGATGCACGCCGGCAACAACATGGCGATCACCGCCGAGCTCTATCGTGCCTGCGGTGGCATGCCCCGGCGCCCCTCCCCGACCGACCGCACCTTCCTGAACCGGGTACGCCGGACCACCTCGGCGATCCGGCACAGCCGCACGATGGTCGTGGAGAACTCCACCCGCAGGCTCGCCGCGTACGGCATCCGCGGCACCGCCAAGTGGTATCTCGACCGCGGCAGCGGCGCACTCACGGCGGACCCCCGATGATCGGCGAGCTGATCGCGGGCCTGCGCACGGGCGACGACCGTCCGGCCATCGTCACGGGACGACGTTCGACGGCTTCCCGGGGCGACCTGGCCGACCTGGTGACCGGGTACGCAGCCGCCCTGCACGCCGAAGGCCTGGCAGCCGGGGACACGGTCGGTTTCGCCGTACGCCCGGGACCCCGCTCGCTGGCGATGATGCTGGCGGCGTACCACCTGGGTCTTCGGGTCGCCGTGCTGGACCCGACCGCCGGGCCGGACGTTCTCCTGGCCCGCTTGCGACTGGCCGCCCCGAGGCTGGTCCTCGCGGACGCGGCAGCGCAGGCCGTCGCCGGCTGGGCCGCTCCCCTGGCCCGCCGCGCCCGCCTGGCCCTGCCCGACTTCGCGGAACTGGCCCCGACCCGGACGATCGGCCGCCGCCTGCCCGGGAGCGCGCCCATCCTCGCCCCCACCACCGGACCGCGCCCGCCGGGATACGACGGCGACGGGGACGCGGTGATCGTGTTCACGTCGGGAACCACCAGCAGCCCCCGCGCGGTGGTGCACACCAGGGCGAGCATCACCGCCGGGATGCGGGTGGTCCACGACCTCGTCCGCCCCGGCCCCGGCCGCCCGGTGATCGGCGGCACGTTCTTCGTCCTCGTGCCCTCGCTCGCCGGGGAGGCACCCGTCGCACTGCCCGCCCGACGCCCGGCCGCACTGGCCCGGCAGCTCTCCACACTCAACCCGCAGGCGACGTATCTGACACCGCCGCAGCTACGGACCGCCCTGGCCGCCGGCGCCCGCTTCACCGGCCGGGTCTACAGCGGATCCGCCCCGGTCAGCGCCACCCTGCTGGAACGGGTCCGGACGGCCGGCGCCGACCAGGCGTGGGGCGTCTACGCGCTGACCGAGGTCTTCCCCGCCGCGGTGGTGGAAGCCACCGCGAAGTCCACCTTCACCGGCGACGGCGACCTGGTCGGAGACCTCCTGCCGGGCGTCCGGGCGCGGATCGGCGACGACGGGCAGGTGCAGCTCGCTGGCCCGAACGCCGCCGACCGCTACCTGGGCTCATCGCCCGCTGAATGGATCACCACCGGCGACATCGGGCGCCTCGACGCGGGCCGGCTCGTGCTCGGCGGCCGCGCCAAGGACATGATCCTGCGCGGTGCCGAGAACATCTACCCCGGCCTGTACGAGCCCGCCCTGCACGTCCCCGGCGTCGAACTCGCCGTCATCGTCGGTGTCCCCGCCGGCGACGGCGACGAACGCGTGGTCGCCATCGTGCAACCGGCCCCCGGAGCCGTGCCCGCGCAGGTCCGGGCCGCGTTGCGCGAGCCGCTGCGCAGGATGGGCTCGGCCCGCCCCGACGCGGTGCTGCTGGCGGACGTCCCGCTGGCCGGGCGCTCCCGCAAACCAGACCGCGCGGCGGCGGCCCGGCTGGCGGCTCAGGCATGAGGCCGCTCGCCGTCATCGTGCCCGCGTACAACGAGGCCCGGTTGCTGCCGGGCCTGCTCGACGCGCTCGCCGCCCAGACCGACACCGATTTCACCCTGATCGTTGTGGACAATGCCTCGTCGGACGGCACCGCGAGGATCGCAACCGGCTTCAACAGCGAGGCCGTTGTGCTCACCGAACCCGCGCCGGGTGCGGGAACTGCCGCCGACACCGGATTCCGGTACGCACTGGAGCACGGCGCGACGAAGCTTCTGCGTACCGACGCGGACTGTCTTCCCGCCCGCAACTGGGTCGCGACCGGCCGCACCCTGCTGGACCACGTCGACCTGGCCTGCGGCCGCAGCATCCCCCGCAGCGACGAGAACCCCACCTGGGCCCAGCGGCACGTCTACCCGGCCGTCGTACGCCTCGCCGGGCACGCGGGCCGATGGCTGCATCGCGACCCGGCCGCGCGCACGCCGTACATGCTGATCCACGGTCACAACCTCGCCATCACCGCCGAGCTCTACCACCGCTGCGGCGGCACGGCCCGCGAGGAACTGTGCGCCGGCTCGGAGGACGTCACCCTGCTCAACCGCGCCCGCCACCACAGCTCCCGGATCATCCGCGCCGAGAACCTCGTCGTCGAGACCAGCCTGCGCCGCCTGCGCGCCTGGGGCCCCCGCCGAACCCTCCTCTGGAGCTGGAACCGCCGCTACCGCCCCGCCCCGCACCAGGCCCACGTCCGATGAGGGCCCGCACCCGCGACCGCCGCGTCTACCTGGGCAGCCACCCGGTGCTGTTCGCCCTGCTCGCGGCCACCCGCCGACGCCCTGCGCTGCGGCTAGGCGGCAACGTGCTCGTCCATGACCGGGAGGCTTTTGTCGCCGCGCTGACCCGCATCCCGCTGGACCGGACCGCCCCGGGCACCACCGGCGGCGCGGCGGGCCGGCTCACCGGCGGCGACCTGCTCTTCGACCAGCAGGGCGACACCCACCGCCAGTCCCGCCGCGACACCGCGGAGCTGCTCGGAGCCGCCGGGGTCACCCGCCTGCGTCCGATCTGGACCGATCTGTTCTCGCAACGGTTGCGTCCACTGGCCGACGGGCAGCCGGTTGACCTGGTCCCGATCGCCGCCGAGGCCGCCGGAGCCACCGCCGCCGCCCTGCTCGAACTCGACATCGACCCCCGCACGCTCGCCGCCGCCACCCAGGAAGCCGCGGCCGCTGCCGCCCGGGCCCACCTCCCCGGTCTCCGCGCACCTGGCACCGACCGCGAGGCTGAAGAAGCGGCTGCCCGGTTGTCGGGGCTGGTCACGCCCCGGGGTGAGGCGGGGGCTGGGCTCGCGGTGATACTCGCGGTGGCCGCGATCACGACGACGGTTGCCACGCTGCCGCGGGCTGCGGCCTGGGCTGCGGATGCAAACCTCTGGGGGTACGCCGGCAGCCCAGCCCTCGCCGATGAGTTGCTCCGGGTCACCGCGCCCACCCCGCTGCTGCCCCGGGTCGCGGCAGCGGACGGTGTGCTGCCCGGGGGCTGCCCGGTGCGGGCCGGGGATCGGATGCTGCTGGTCGCCAGGCATGCGCTCGACGCCCACGGTCGCGATCCCGATCCGGCTCGGCCCGCTTCCGCGCAGATCGCTCAGCTGGCTTTCGGGGTCGGGCCGCATGCCTGTCCGGGGGCGCGGCTGGCTCGTACCCAGCTCGGGGATTTTCTGCGGGCCCTGGCGGTCCATGAGCCGCGGGTGGTGCGTGCCCGGGTGGATCGGAAGGCCGCGCTGCCCGCCTGGCGATCGTTGATCATCGAGCCCGGCCCCACCGTGCGGCGGGCAAAGCGTGACGGCGGGCAAAGCGTGACGGCGGGCAAAGCGTGAGGACGGGCAGGGCGTGAGGATCGCGGTGACCGGGGCGTCGGGGTTTTGTGGTGCGGCGGTGGCACGGCTCGCGGATGCCGGCGGGCACGACGTGGTCTGTGTGGGGCGGCGGCCCGGGCCGGTGGGCGTGCACGTGTCCTGGGATGCGAGCCGCGAGCTGCCCGCGTTCGAAGGGGTCGACGCCGTGTTGCATCTGGCCGCCGCCGTGGGTGATCCGCGGGCCGGGCGGGCGATCGAAGCCGCGTACAGGGCGGTGAACGTCGGCGGCACCGAGAGGCTGTTCGCGGCGGCGGCGGGGATTCCTGTCGTGTGGGTGAGCAGTGCGAGTGTCTACCGGCCGGGGCCTTACTCCGGCGCGGTGGGCGAGGGGCATCCGACGGTGGGGCAGCTCAGTGCGTACGGGAGAACGAAAGCCGCCGGGGAGAGGCTGGCGCTGGCGGCAGGGGCTGTGGTTCTGCGGCCTCGGGCGGTCTACGGCGAGGGTGATCGGCATCTGCTGCCGCGGCTCCGACGCGTGGTGCGGGCGGGGCGGGCCTGGTTGCCCGGGCCGGATGTCGCGATGAGTCTGACGGCGGTGGAGAATCTCGCGGCAGCCTGTCTTGCGGCGCTGAGCTGGCCCGGCGGCGCCTACAACATCGCGGACGCGGAGCCCTATCGGCGGGATGACGTGGTTGGGCGGGCTCTGGGCGTACCCGTGAGGCATGTTCCTGCCGGGGTGGTCCGGGGCCTCGCTCAGGTCTCCCCGACGCTGAGCCGCTATGCCGTTGATCAGTTGACCGACGGCATGGTCCTCGATATCGGGAGGGCCCGCGCGCAGGGTTACCGGCCGGAGGTCACTTGGTCTTGATCACGCCGGAGCGGTAGAGCGTGCCGGCGTGGGTGCCGTCGCCGCTGCGGCGGACCACGACGCCGTCCAGGGAGAAGACGTAGTTGGTGGCGCGGTCGAGGCCGGTGATGGTGGCTGTCATCGGGCCGCAGGCGATCGAGGGCTTGACGACCTTCCAGCCGACGTCGCGCTGGGTGCCCTGGACGAGGTCCTGGCTGATCGCGGTGAGGCGGTATTCGACGAGGTTGTAGCCGCCGACGTCGTACCAGGTCGCGGTCGCGCTGGTGGTGCCCGGCACGACGGTGAGCGAGTTGATCCGGGAGAAGTGGACGGTGTCCAGGCCGCAGGTGGGGGTCGGGGTGACCCGGGCGCCGCCGCCGGTGATCGGGAGGAAGCCCGTTGCCGTGGGGATCGGGTAGGGCGGGACGCCGCTGCTCGGGGTGGGGGTCGGGGTGGCGCTGCCCCGCGCGATGACCAGGAAGGGCTGGCCGGGGTTGGTGCTCCCGGACGCGCTGCCGGGAGTGCCGCCGCCCGGCGTGGTGGCCGACGAGCCGGTCAGCACGCCGCAGCCGGTGAGCAGCAGGGGTGCCAGGAGCAGCAGCCAGCGCTTGCGGTGCGTCATTCCTGTCTCCCCGCGGTAGGTGGATCCCGTCCGTTACCCGGGACCCATCGACCGTCGGAGGGGACTCTTTAGGCGGGGCTGTAGAGCTGCCGGGTGCGAGTGGCGAGGTCTTTGGTTGCCGCCGAGTTGACCCAGGTGCCGAGGATCACCGCGGCGCCGGGGATCACCTTGGCGAACATCCGCTTGACCGCGCGGACACCGGCCATCTGGGCGAGTTTGACGCTCAGTTTGACCATCATGCCGCTGAGCGGGCGGGCGGCGGTGTCGGCGAAGAGCCGGCTGGCTCGTTCCCGGCCCGCGGCGACGCCCAGGGCGAGGCGCGCGGTCGTGGCGAGCTTGTGCACCTTCTGCAGGATGAGCAGGTCGGTGGCGCGCTCCGGGTCGGCCGGGTCGATGCCGTACGCGGCGGCGATGTGCAGCACCATCCGCGACTGGGTCCAGGCGAGGACCCCGACGTCGACGACGGCTCCGGGCAGGCCCGTGGCGCCGGAGACGGCACCGGAGAGGCGGGCGTGGTTGATGAAACGGCGGGCGGCCTGCTGGGCCAGGGCGTCGGGGGTGACGTCCGGGTGCTCCAGGCGGGCGTGGTCGGCCCAGTGCTGGGCCTCGGGGCCGAGGCGGCGGACCGCTTCGAGGGCGAGGTGCTCGGGGGCGTACTGGGGATCGGCTTTCATCCTGGTCCAGAGGGACCCGGGTGGGCCGGTGTCGTCGTCGGACATGGTCGGTGACGGGGGTACGGCGGAATCGTTCACCAGATCGCTCCGAGGGGACGAAGAGGGGACCTGATCACTATTGTGCCTTGCAGATGCACGTGCACGGCAACTTCGTGGCGTACAGAACTTTGTGCAGCTTCGCCGTGACTCACCGGAACCCCCACCGGTCCGCCCCGTTCCGGACCGGTCGCACCTTTAGTGGAAGATCATCGTCATTACGGAATGAACCCGGACGGCCGGTTGTTGCAGAGACAATGCCCGCGCCTAACGGGCATTGTCATGAGGAGGTCCGCAGCGTGCTCGACCCACACGGGCTCTACGAGTTGGCCGACGACCTGCCTGACCTGGACGGCGTGGTGCTCGTCCAGGCTCTCACCGGGTTCGTCGACGCGGGCAGCGCCATCCAGCTGTCCCGCGAACACCTGCTGGAGCACTTCGAGAACCAGGTCGTCGCGACCTTCGATCTCGACCAGCTCCTCGACTACCGGTCGCGGCGGCCCCCGATGATCTTTGTCGAGGACCACTGGGAGAGCTACGAGCAGCCCAGCCTCGCCCTCCACCTGGTCAAGGACCTCACCGGCACGAGCTTCCTGCTGCTCGCCGGCCCGGAGCCCGACCTGCAGTGGGAGCGGTTCATCAAGGCCGTGCAGACCCTGATCGAGCACTTCGGCGTCAGCGTCACCGTCGGGCTCAACGCGATCCCGATGGCGGTGCCGCACACCCGCCCGGTCAGCGTCACCGCGCACGCCACCGAGAAGCGCCTGCTCGGCGAGCACGAGTCCTGGCTGCAGCGGGTCCAGGTCCCGGCCAGCGTCGGCAGCCTGCTCGAGTACAGGCTCGGCGAGGCCGGTCACGACGCTATGGGATACGCCGCCCACGTCCCGCACTACCTCGCCCAGACCACCTATCCCGCGGCGGCCGAGCTGCTGATCGAGTCGGTGGCCAACACCACCGGGCTGGTCCTGCCGACCGCTGCCCTGCACGAGGCCGCGGACGAGGTCCGCGACGAGGTCGACAAGCAGGTCGCCGATGACGAGCAGGCCAGCCGGCTGGTCACGTCGCTGGAGGCTCAGTACGACGCGTTCCTGCGCGGCCGTGACGCCAGCCTGCTCGCCGAGCCGGGCAGCAGCCTGCCGAGCGCGGACGAGCTGGGTGCCGAGCTGGAGCGCTTCCTCGCCGAGCAGAGCCGCGACAGCGAATAGGGCGCTCAGTTCACGTAGGTGAACCTGAGGCCGTTGCTCCTGCCGCCGGCCGACGTCGCCTGGATGGTGACGGCCCCGGCGGCGTGGCGGACCAGCGTCACCGTCATCTTCGTGTCGGTGACGCGCTTGAAGCTGGCGCGCTTGCCCGCCGAGGTGACGACGGTGACCTTGCTCAGGTAACGCCCGGTCACCGTTGTGGTGGTCATGCTCTTCGTGCTGCCCGTCGTGCGGCTCAGCGAACTCATGACGGGTGCGACGCTTGTCGCGTACGTGAAGGATTTGCCGGCGCTGGTGCCGCCCGGCCCGACCACGACGACGTTGACCTTGCCGGCGCGGTGTGCCGGGGCCGTGAAGCGCAGCTGGGTGGCCGACAGCCGGGTGAAGGACAGCGCCCTGCCACCGAGCGAGAGCCGCGTCGCGCCGGTGAAGCCGGAGCCGTTGACGGTGACCACGGTCGACGCGGTGGTCAGGCCGGTGGCGGGGCTGAGCGAGCTGATCGCCGGGCGCGTCGGGGTGACCGCGGTCCAGGGCAGCGCGTTGCTCGTGCCCGCGGCGGTCGTCACGACCAGTGACGCCGCGCCGGACGGCCGGGCCTTCACGAAGATCTTCAGCGAGGTGGAGCTGACCACGGTATAGCTGAGCGTGGTCGTACCCAGCTTCACCGATCGGATGTTGCTCAGGTTGGTGCCGGTGACGACGACGATCGTGGTCGCCGTGCTGGCCCCCGAGCTCGGCGTCAGCGTGGTGATCGTGGGGACGCTGCCGGCGACGAACGTGAGGTAGCGGGCGCTGCTGGTGCCGCCGCTCGTGGTGACGGTGATCGGGACGTTGCCGGTGGTCCGCGCCGGGGCGACGAACGTGATGCTGGTGTCGGTCACCGTGGCCGGCGTGACCACCGTCGTGCCGACCTTCACCGTCCCGCCGCTCAGGTTGGCGCCGCTCAGCGTGATGGTCGCGCCGCCCGCCTGGCTCGTCGTGCTGGGCGCGATCCCGGACAGCGTCGGCGGCGACTGGGTGAACGTGAAATCGTCGGTGGTCCCGCTCGAGTCGCTGGTACCGGCCGGGTTCGTGACGGTGACATCGGCAGGACCGCCGGCGTGTACGGGTGCCGTGGCCAGCAACCGCGTGACGCCGTTCGTGGTGCTCCTCGAGAATGTCGCCGACGTGCCGCCGAAGCGGACCGCGGTCGCCTTGACCAGGCCGGCACCGGTGATCGTCACCGAGGTGCCCGCCGGGCCCTTGCTCGTCGACAGCGCGGTGACCTGCGGGGTCACGCCGACCGGGCTGGAGGGCGTGGAGACCCCGGAGATGGTGTACGCGCCGGAGACCACCGTCTCGATGAAGCTCCACGAGACATGGGCATCGCCGTCGTTACCCCAGCCCGTCCCCCACTGGTTGCGCAGGTAGACGCCGTCCGCGTCATAGCCGAACGCGGTGACCATGTGGCCGCCGAGGCTGGTGCCGCTTGTGGTGCTGTAGAGGCTGTGCGCCCCGAGATCCATGAAGTCCTGGAACACCGAGAAGCCGATGGCGACCGGGGTGCCGGCGGCCAGCGCCTGCTGGACGGCGGTCTGCGCGTTGGCGCCCTGGTTCGCGCCGCTCCACAGCCGGGTCCAGCCGGTCACGCGGTAGTTCGCGGCGTTCGAGATCTGTGACGACGTCGGGGCCACCTTGTAGTTGCTGGTGCCCTGGAAGTAGTCGTCCTGGCTGTCGACGCCGTTCGCCTGCACGTTGGCGAGCACCGTGTCCGGGTTGAGGCCGCGGTTCGGGGCGCCGCCGGCGGTGACGTTGCGCATGTAGAGGAAGAGTGGGGCGTACGGGGTGTCGACACCGCCGCTGCGGCCGGCGTAGTAGCCCATGAGGTTGCGCGAGATCGTCCAGGCGACGCACTGGCCGACGGAACCCTGATCGCCGACCGCGGGAGCGGACGGCCGCAGGTCGACGCTCGCGGGAATGCCCTGCGCCGTGCCGGGGGTGGCGGCCTGCAGCTCCGTGCTGGCGATGTAACCGCCGACGTGGGGATTCGTGTCAGCGATCTCCTCGGGCTCGTCCCCGGCCGCGGCGAACCCCGGGTGGGCGCCCGTCATCAGCGTTATCAGGGCGACGAGCAGGACCGCGAGGGTCGTCGTCGTCGCTCGGGCGGCGGCGCGCGGCATCCTGCACTCCATTCCTCGGCACTGCTGCGGTGTCAACGCAACAGATCGGTCTTTTGCCACGCCGGTTGAGGGGTAGCGCCCGGGTTCTGGCATTCCGCCGTCCGCAACGTCCTTCCTGTCCGATGATGTGGGAACGCGAACGCGTTTCGAGTGACAGGAGTTCGTGGTGGTCTCATTCCGGTCGCGGTCGGCCGCAAGCAAGGTCGATCAGTCGCGCGCCATTCCGCGCGACGTGGAGAGCCTCGAAAAGCTGATCATGGATCTCGGCGCGGCCGAGGACGAGCAGGCCGCCTGGCAGATCACGGTCGACAGCACGGTCAGCTCGCACAACTTCAGCTACGGCGCGGTCTGGCTGCCCACCGGCAACGGTCAGATGACCGTGACGTACGAGACCGGCACGCTGATCCGCGAGATGCAGAACGTCATCCAGGGCAAGCCGGTGCCGGCCGACGCGGGACTGGTCGGCCGCGCGGTCCGCACCAAGCAGTCGGTCTACGTCGACGACATGACCCGGTGCGAGGACTGCCAGCGCTGCCAGGCCGCCTCGAAACACGGCATGCACGCCGCCATCATCAGCCCCGTGCTGCGCGACAACAAGATCATCGCGGTCCTCGAGTACTACTCCGCCGAGCCGCTCTACATCGACGGCCCCCGCAGCGAGAAATGGGCCTCGATCGCCCGGATCGCCGAGCAGGCCCGGTTCACCGCCCTCGCCTCCGCCGAGCTGCGCCAGGTCGCCGACGACCGGCTCGCCGTGACGAACGTGGTCACCGCGCTCGGCGAGGCCTCCGACTCCAGCGCGACACTGCGGATCGCCCTCGAGGCGGTACGCACGGCGTTCGGCTGGGCCTACGGATCGTTCTGGGAGATCGACGACGACGACAACGTCCTGAAGTTCAAGGTCGAGTCGGGCTCCGCCGGTGACGAGTTCCGCAAGGTCACCCTCGCCGCGACGTTTGCGGAGGGCGTCGGGCTTTCTGGACGTGCGTGGCGGGCGAAGGACCTGGTGTTCGTACGCGACATCGGCGAGCTCACGGACTGCGTACGCGCACCCGCCGCGCAGCGGGCCGGCGTACGCTCCGGCGTCTGTTTCCCGATCCTCAGCCACGGCAAGATCATCGGCACGATGGACTTCTTCACCACCAACTTCATCGAGCTCTCGGACTCCCGCGCCTCCGCACTGCGCAACGTGCAGCAACTCGTCTCGCAGCGGCTCGACATCGTCCGCGGCAACGAGATCTCGTCGGCCAACTCCCGCGACCTGCTCGACACCGTCTCCCGCCTGCGCGCGGCCAGCGACGACGCCACCCGGGTCGCCCAGGACGCCGTCGCCCGCGCCTCCGACATGACCCAGGAGGTCGAGGCCCTGGGCCAGGCCTCCACCGCGATCGGCGACGTCATCAAAATCATCTCGTCGATCGCCGACCAGACCAACCTGCTCGCCCTGAACGCCACCATCGAGGCCGCCCGGGCGGGCGAGGTCGGCCGGGGCTTCGCCGTCGTCGCCGGCGAGGTCAAGGACCTGGCACGGGAGACCGCCGAGGCCACCCAGCGCGTCGCCGAACAGATCACCGGCATTCAGAACAGCGCGCGTACGGTCTCCGCGGGCATCCTCACCACCAGCGACACGATCGGCCAGATGGACGCCGTGCAGGCGCGCATGAACGACGTCCTGGAGGAGCAGGCCAAGATGGCCTCGGCGCTGCAGTTTTAGGCCTTGATCGGCAGCCGGTCAAGGACGTGCTGGATCTGGGCGTCCCAGTAGCCCCACTCGTGCTCACCGGGCCCGAACTCGGCGTCGATCTCGACACCGCTGCTCCGCGCCGCCTCGACGAACCGCTCGTTGTGGGCAAGCAGGTGATCCTCGGTCCCGCACCGCAGCATCAATCGCGGCAGGTCTTTCGGCGCGCCCTTGACCAGGTCCAGCAAGTCGTCCCCCTCACCCGGCCTGCCACCGAAAACCCGTTCCATCAGTACGGTGATGTGCGCGCGCTTGTCATGCTCATACATGTACGCCGTATCGAGCGCCCCCGACAGGCTGGCCGCCGCCGCAAAGCGCTCGGGCTGCCGCAGCGCCCACTTGAACGCGCCGTACCCACCCATCGAGAGCCCCGCCACGAACGTGTCCTCCCGCGCCGTCGACACGTTGAAAAAGCCCTTCACCACGGCGGGCAGCTCCTCCGACAGGAACGTCCAGAACTTCATGCCGTGCCGCTCGTCGGCGTAGAAACTGCGATGCACCTGCGGCATGACCACGGCGAGCCCCTTGGCGGCTGCGTACCGCTCAATGCCGGTGTATCGCGTCCAGGCAGTGTCGTCGTCGGTGAGCCCGTGCAGCAGGTAGAGCAGTGGCGGCGCGGCGTCACCCGCGTGCCCTGCCAGGCCGATCTGGCTGCGGGCCTGCCCCGGGAGCAGCACGGTCATGGAGGTGCTCACCTCGAGCACCTCGGAGAAGAAGTCACATCGGATCAAAGCCATGAATCACCCTTTCAGATCGGCGTTCCACCAGCCGGGCCTGGTCTCGGCCCAGGCGATCTCCCGCTCCACGCCCCACACCTCGGCGAGGATCTCGCGAAACTCCCGCTCGGCCTCCTCGAACGGCGCATCGGGCGGGGTGCCGTCCAGCCCGCCGCAGGCCATCCCACCCGGCCCGGCCACCGTGGTCCGCCACCGCTCCGGAGTCCGATACAGGATCAGAAAGTGGACATCCTCGGCCTTCACACCCCCATCATCCCGGCCGGCGGTTCCCGGTCCGCCTCCGGCCGGTGGATAATGCCCGGGTGAGCATCAACCAGACGCTGGCCAGGACCGGGCAGATGGCGGGCCGAATCCCGGCCTGGGAAGAGTTCACCGGCCCGGCGGCCGGAGTTGTCGCGTTGCCCAATCGGTTGTCCTGGTCGGGCCGGTCCTCGTTCGATGTGAGTGACCAGCACGAACGACTGACCCTGTACACGACGCTGCTCGGCGAAGGTCGGCGCGAGGACCTCGCCCGGTGGATGCATACCCAGCATCTTGTAGCCGACTGGCCCAGCATCCGGCGTCTGACGGCGCGAAATCTGATCAGCGTCTGGGAGTCGCGCCTTCCGGCCCTTGCCGCGGCCTGACCAGGTGGACCGACTACATGAGCAGCTGGCCCGGATCGCCTTCAACGCCGGCGATGAGCTCGGCCTGGTCCTCGCCGGCGGCTACGCCATCAGCGCACACCGGCTCACCGAACGCCCGTCACGCGACTTGGACCTGGCCACCGCGTCCCCATTACCGCTCGGCGCTATCACCGGTCGGCTCGCTGACGTGTATTGGGCCGAAGGGCTTCACCGTCTTTGTTGTGGAATCGTCGCCACTGATGGCTAGGCTCGAGGTCACCACCGGCGGCGAGATGTGTGAGGTGGATCTGCTGAAGGAAGCCATCGGACCCCCGGTCCTGCTGGACATCGGTCCAGTGCTTGCCCTCGATGACGCCGTCGGCTTGAAGGTCGGGGCGCTGCACGACCGGGCCATGCACCGGGACTTCATCGACGTCTACGCCGCTCACGTCCGCGGCGGGTATTCCCTCAGAGATCTGGAACGCCTCGGCGCCGCGCACCTACCGGAATTCTCCCTGGTTGACCTCATGGACCGTCTTGGCGCGGCCGAGCTGCGCGCCGATGCCCGGTTCTTCGACTACGGCCTGTCCGAGACCGAGTTGCACGAGCTCCGGATGTGGGCAGCCGGTTGTTTGGACGACCTCCGGGAGAGGACTGCGGGCGAGAACGCAGCACCCGGTTCCCACGAGACCGGCCCCGACTGGGACAAGTATCTCGAAGGGTGATTCCGGTCCCGGACCGTCGTCCACCACGGCATGCAGCATTCGCGAGAACGCGACACCTAGTTGATCACCACACGCCTGGGGAATGTCGTACCCGTCGATTAGAATGTGTGTACTAAAAGGGCTACTGACCTGCGGGGAGATCATCGTGACAACGCCCGTTTTGTCCACCCTTCCGCCGTACGCAACGATGTTGGGCTTCACCCGCTATGTCGCCCGCACCGGGCCGGCCAAGGCGACGTTCGTCGGTGGCCTGCGCCGCCAGCGCGAGCGCCGCACCGGCTTCAACCCGCACAGCCAGCTCGTCAAGGCTCTCAAGGCGGACATCGCCTTCCGCACCGGCGGCACCTACCTCAACGGCGTGACCGACCTCGTCAAGCCCCGCTGGAAGCCGCTCTACGAAGCGGTGAGCACCGGCGCCCTGACCTACCTCCACTCCCTCGGCGACCCCGCCGACGTCGGCCTCGCCCAGACCCGCGAAGCCCTGGCCTCCGTCGGCCCCCTGGCCGTAAAGATCAACCCCCACTTCGGCCTCAGGTACGCCGACAACCGCCGCGAAGCCGTCCGCCTCCACTTCGACGAAGAACCCCCCACCCCCGAGGTCATCACCGCCACCCTCCACCTCATGACCCGCCACATGGACCAGATCCTCCCCAACGCGGAGCCGGTCCTCATCGACATCCGCCGAGCCCAGATCCACCGCCCCGCCCCCGCCACCAAGACCGCCGACGTCGAACGCTGGCTGGCCGGCGAAGCAGCCGCCTTCACCAGCATGTGGGGCACCGGCGCCGCCTGACCGATCTCCTCACCCACCCTCCCCGGCCCGGCACGGGAGCCTTCCCCCTCCCACCCGGACCGCAAAGCGACGCGCCGTCCCCCGGCCCGCCGCGGGTGGGTGAGGCCGGGCCGGCGCCACGTCAGGCCCGCCCGGGCCGAACAAGCGCCGCGTCAGGCCAGGCCGGGCCGAACAAGCGCCGCGTCAGGCCCGCCCAGGCCGAACAGGCGCCGCGTCGGGCCAGGCCGGGCCGAACGAGCGCCGCGTCGGGTCAGGTCGCGTAGGACCAGGCCGTAAGCCTGCGCAGCTAGGTAGGCGGCGGGGAGGAAGGGGATGACTCGGCGCGGCGTCACCGCCATGGCGTCGCGCCGACCTCGCGGCGTGCCCTCATCAGGACGCCCACTTGGTGGCCGATCGGGATGAGTGCCTGGTGAGGCGGCACGGGATGGGCCGCGAGCTCGTCGCCCCTGTCCTGGCGAACATGCTGCTCACCGGTCACCTGGTGCGGGAGCCGAGCGGTCATGTACCGCCGGATCCGCGATCATCAGCGGCCGGCGGCCCCATCCCGGCTCGGCTTCCGGCCGACGATGCCTGGTCGTTGCCGGTTTCGGGTTGGGAGGGAGGCGCAAGGCCCAGAGCGCTGACCGTGGGGCCCTTCCACCACGACCCGGCTGATCATTGCGGACACGAGGGCCGCCACAGCCTCACAACCGCGCGACACTAAGCAACCGCGCGACCTATGCAACCCCTTGACCCCATGCAACCGCGCGACCCCATGCAACCGCGCAACCCCATGCAACCGCGCGACCGAGGCCTTGCCCCGGCCCATGCCATTCCCGCGATCCAGGCCTCCGCGTCAGCTCGGGGTCAGCCGTTCGGTGTCGTTCGGGTGGGGGACGGCAGTGGCTGAAAGGTGGGGATCGGTTTTGGTTTCGGTCGGGGAAGTTCTTAGGTGCGGGCTGGTTGCGACGATGTCTGCGATGTAAGCGGGTACGGCGTCGGGGGGCGTGGGGAATGCGGGTTTGTCGGTTGGTCGCGGTCGTGGTGGCGGGGGTTGCCGGGGCTGGGGTTGGTGCGGTCGGATTCGGTGGGGTGGGAGCCGCCGCAGTGTCCGGAGCTGGGACAACGGCTGCTGGGACAACGGCTGTGGGTGGGGACAGCCGGGTGGCCGGCCTCAAGACGCTGGTTGCTTACGTTCGGGACGGGAGCGTTTACGTCAGTAAGGGGAAGGGCGAGGTCAAGGTGGCCGGCGGGCGGGGGTGGTCACGGCCCCGGTGGTCTCCTGACGGGGATTTGATCGCTGCGCTGAAGGGGTCTCAGTTGTGGACCATGAAGGCTGATGGGACGGGGAAGCGGCACGTGACCACTCGGGCTGCTTCGGGGCCCAGTTGGGCGCCTGATGGGAGGGCGATCGCGTTTTCGTCGGTTTCGTGTTCCGGTGGGCCTGGGGTTTATGCGATCTCGGCCACTGAGGCTGACGCGGTTCCTGAGGTGCTGTTTCCCAGTTACTGCCGGGATGAGGAATTACCGCCGGAGCCTGTGGTCACCGCCGCCGAGGCCAAGGGTTCGGTCAAGGAGCGGCTGCGGGGTGATGACGCTGTCGCCTGGTCGCCCGACGGGAGCAAGGTCGCTTTTCGGGGCGGGGACTGCGAATCGGTGTACGACTCCTGCCTCACCGTGGGGGATGTTGCCTCCGGTGGGGAGAGGACCGTTGCGGCGTACGGCGGTGGGGGGTTGCAGAATTCCGGGTTTGCTGTGGTGCCCAGTTGGCGTGGTGATGGGAGGCGGCTGGCTTGGACGGCGTACGAGCGGGGGAATCGGCCGCTGCATGTGGTCGAGTACGACACGGTGAGCGGGGTTCGGCGGGATGTCGGGGTGACGCAGGATCGGGAGTTCGCCTATCTGGATGAGTCGCGCGGTGTTGTCACCGGGAGTTTCAAGGGCGGGTCCTGGGTGATGATCGTGGACCTCGACGGGGGTGGCCGGGTCGCATTCCACCGCGGATCGCAGCCGAGCGTGCAGCCCGGGAAGTAGGCACTATCGTTGGCGGTCTGATGAGTGAGACGACCGCTGAACGGCATATCCGGACCTTTCATCCACGGCGGGGGCGGATGGGGAATCGGCATGCTGATGCGTTTGCCGAGTTGTGGCCCACGCTGGGGATCACGATCGAGGACGGGGATCGGACTCCGATCGAGTTTGCGGAGTTGTTCGGGAGGCGGGCTCCGGGCGTACTCGAGATTGGTTTCGGGATGGGTGAGGGGACCGCGTTGATGGCGGCGGCCGATCCCGGGCGGGATTATCTTGGGGTTGAGGTGCATACGCCGGGGATCGGGAATCTGCTGGCCCTGGTCGGGGAGCAGGGGCTGACGAATGTGCGGGTGGCGCATGGTGACGCCATCGAGTTGGTGCGCCGGATCGCGCCGGGCAGTCTCGACTCCGTTCATTCCTTCTTTCCCGATCCGTGGCCGAAGGCGCGTCATCACAAGCGGCGGCTCATTCAGCCCGCCTATGTCGCTCTGCTGCGGGAACGGCTACGGCCGGGTGGCACGCTGCATTGCGCGACGGATTGGGCGCATTACGCCGAGGCGATGGCGGAGACCTTGGACGCCGACCCCGGCCTGGAGAACACCTTCGACGGGTACGCTCCCCGCCCGCAGCATCGGCCGGTCACGAAGTTCGAGCAGCGTGGCGTACAAGCGGGACGTGAGATTTTTGATCTTGTCTATCGGCGGCGCTGAAGCCCTGCGCAGCGACCCGCACGACTAGGAGATTTGCCTGTTTTATCGCTTTCGTACCCGTAGGCTGGGACGCGGAGGTCGGAGCATGCCACGAAGCGATCTTGACCTCGAGCGCATCTCGTCCCGCGAAAGCGCCGAGGCACGCACCAGCGCCGACGAACGCGGCACCGGCGACGAACGCGGCACCGGCGCACAAGAGCCTGGGCACGACGCGCACAAGCCGGAGCACAGCGCGAAGCTGCATCGCGGCGTTCTGACCAGCGGCGCGGCGGATCACCTCGCGGCCCTGCTCGCCCGCTCCGTCCAGGCCCGCTGCGGCCTCGTACATTTTGTCGAGGGTGACCGCCTGCGGCTCTACGGCGAGTACGGCCTGGAGACCCCGCGCGAGGTCATCGCCGACATCCCGATCGCGAACAGCCTCTCCGGCCTGGTCGTCACGCTCGGCCGCGAAGTGGTCATCGACGATCTCGCCGCCGACCCGCACGGCTCGGTGATGCTGCCGAAGGGTGCGAGCCGTCGCCCCGGTGCGTTCCTGGGCCGCCCTATCCTGGACGACCAGGGCACCATCCTCGGTGTGTGCTGCGCCTTCGAGGCCGGTCCCCGCCGATGGAGCGCCGAGGACCTGGCCGCCGTCGAGGAGGCAGCCCAGGTCGGGACGCTGCTCATCACCGAGCAGCTGGCGCGTTACGAGGTGGACCGGCAGCGGCGGTTCCTCGACGCGGTGCTCGACAGCCTGCACGACGGGGTCACCGCCTGCGATGCGGACGGCAAGATTGTGCTGGTCAACCGGCGGATGCACAAGCTGTGGGGCGACGCCAGGGTGCCGCAGAACCTCGGCGAGAACGCCACCGTGGCGGGGCTCACGGATGCGCTCGGTGAGCCGCTCGGGCATGACGACATCACGCTGCTGCGGGCGTTGCGCGGCGAGAAGCTGCGCGGGGACGAGCTGATCGTGCATGGCCGGGGACGGCCCGCACGCCACTACATCGTCGACGCCCAGCCGATCATCGGGCCCGATGGACGTACGCTCGGAGCAGTCCAGGCCGTGCAGGACGTCACCCGCCGCAAGCGTGCAGAACGGTTCCGCACCTGCGAGCTCAACGTGATCACCGCGCTGGCCGACGCGCCCGGCATCGAGGCGGCGGGCCCCCGCGTGCTGGAGGCCATCGTCCGCACCCTGGGCTGGACGCACGCCGAGTTGTGGCTGGTAGACGATTCGGCGTCCAAGGGCGCCGAGACCGCGGTGATCCGGTCGGCGGCGCAGTGGAGCGCCCCGGGCTGGGAGGCCGAGATCGAGGTGCCGGCCGAGCTTCCGTACGGTGTGGGCCTCGCCGGCCGCGCCTGGCAGGCCGGGAAACCGCTGTGGATCCGCGACGTCGGCAGCCCGCAGAGCCTGATCTCCCCCGAGACCGCCGCCGAGTCCCAGCTGCACGCCGCGCTGGCCATCCCGGTGCGGCACGGCCTGGAAGCGTTCGGCGTGCTCACCGTCTTCGCGGGCAGCGCCGAGAACGCCGACGACGAACTGGTCGCGCTGATGTCGGGGATCGTCGCGCACATCGGCCAGTTCGTCGAGCGCCGGCTCGTCGAGGACCTGCAACGGCAGCTGACCCGCACCAAGAACGAGTATCTGGCCTTGATCGGGCACGAGCTGCGTACGCCCCTGACCTCGATCGGCGCCTACACGGAGCTGTTGCGCGAGGCGGACGCCCGCACGCTGGCCGAGGACGGCCCGGCCATGCTCGAGGTGATCGACCGCAACACCACCCAGCTGCGGCACATCATCACCGAGCTGCTCGAGCTCTCCGCGCTCGACACGGGCCACGCCAACGTGCACCTCACCCCCTTGGACCTGGCCGAGGTGGTGCAAGAAGCAGTTGACCGTACGCGGGAAGCTGTCGCAGGAGAGCCGCTGACGATCGCCACCGACCTCCCCACCGAGCTGATCCTCCCCGGCGACCGCAAACGACTGCGCCAGGTCGTCGACAACCTGCTCGGCAACGCGGTCAAGTACAGCCCCGACGGCGGCCGCATCACGGTCACCCTCCGTGTGACAGGCCGCTGCGCGGAACTGGCGGTCTCCGACACCGGTATCGGCGTCTCGCCCGACGAGCGGGACAAAATGTTCACCGGCCTCTACCGTACGAGCCGAGCCCGCGACCGAGCGATCCCCGGCAGCGGCCTGGGCCTGACCCTGAGCCGCGCGGTAGTCCAACGCCACCACGGCACCGTCGAACTCGTCCCGCACGAGGGCCCCGGCACAACAGTCCTGGTCAAACTCCCCCTGGACGCCCGCTAAGAACCACCCGAACACCCGCTGTCCCGCACCCGCCCCCGTAGTTGATCATCAACAGGTGTCCCCCGGCCAGCTCATCACCCTCGCTGCCCTGGGCGCCTTCCACGGCCTCAACCCGGCGATGGGCTGGCTCTTCGCAGTCGCCCGCGGCATCCAGGATTCCAGCCGTACGCGCATGCTGACCGCCCTGCTCCCCATCGCCGCCGGCCACCTCGCCTCGGTAGCCATCGTCGCGGCAGTGGTCTCGGCAACGGCCTCGGTCGTCGCAGCCAACGTGATCGCGATCGCGGGCGGCGTACTCCTGGTGACCTTCGGCCTGTGGCAGTTACTCTCCACCCGCCACTTCCGCTGGACCGGCATGCGCCTCTCAGCCGGCCAACTCGCCGGCTGGTCCTTCCTGATGTCCTCGGCCCACGGAGCCGGCCTCATGCTCCTCCCGGTCCTGCTCACCGTCCCGATGGTCACGACCGGCAACCACATGTCCCACACGCCCGACGCCTCACCAGGCGGCGGAGCGCTCACCGGCCTCCTCGCGGCAGGCGTCCACACGGCGTCAATGCTCGCGGTCATGGCAGCCTGCGCCCTAACGGTCCACCACTTCGTCGGCCGCCCCGTAGCCACCCGCCCCTGGTTCACCATCGACCGCCTCTGGGCAGCAGTCCTCGTCACAGCCGGCGCCCTCACCATCGCCGTCGCGGTCTGACAGTCGAATGCGGCAACCTCCTCGCCATCACGCACGATCGCCCGGCATCGAGCACAACGAGGGTTGTTCAGGACCTACCTTGAGCGCCAGATGGACGACCTGATCTCACCCGTCCTGAACAATCCTCCCTGTGTCATAACGCACCCGCCCAGCAATCATCGCCGTCCCGGAACCCACCCACCACTGAATTCCGGCTACCCAATTACTCGCCATCTGCTATTCGCATTCCTGTGATCTACATCAACCCGGCAATGGCACACTCACCCCTTCCGATCATGCCGTTGTCCGAGAAGTATCAAGGAGTGCAATACACGCAGCTGGAAATTTTTACGCCAGTCGAATTGTCTTGGCTACGCGACCCCACCAAGCGCCGAAATTACTCCGCGGCAACCGAAGTGTTCCGGCGTGAACACCGGGTCCGGCGCGCTTTCGGTAAAGCCCTGGGTCATACCGCCCGCCTGCGACGCGACTCCCCCGAAGCGCGGACACCGGACGGCAAAGTCATGTGGATCGAGGCGGCACGTGCCTTGTTCAGTGCGGCGAACACCACGCAGGCCTGCGCCGACGCCGCGTACGAACGTGACCGCAGGCGCGCCGCGGGTGAACTGTTCGACTGGACCCGTTTCACCAACCGCTGGCAGGTGAAGCACGCCGCCGTCTGCTGACGCACGCCGCCGTCTGCTGACCCGCCGGCACCGGGCCTTCTTCAGGCAAACCGCCGATGACGCCGCGCATCCACCCAAGACTCTGCTCGAAGACCGGGCCCCTCAGGCGAAGCGACGCCGGCGACCCGCCCCGATGACGCCACGACAAAGCCCGCATCGATGCCGTCCGAGGCCCTTCTTTGCCGCGATCCGCGGGCCGAGCAGCCTCACGACGAGGCGAGCGGCTGGCGCCCGGACATGCCGACGCGAGGGGGTCACCTTGAGGCTTATTCAGCAAGGGCCCGGCAATCCACGGTAGAGCCAGGAAGGAGAAGGCGGCTCGCCCGTCGGTAGGATAGAGTTACCACACAACATCTTACGAAAAACATTGTCTCTGCCGGGCTGTGGTCATCACCCCGGCATATTTACGACGCAATCGCGTCCAAGCAGAACTCGCCGAAGCATACGGTGTTTTGCAGTCGACGATCTCTCGTGCCGTTTCCGGGACCACTCCGCTTCTTTACGCGGTGCTTTCCGAGTTCGTCCCGACCGCCGACGACCTCGACCGGGAAACCCGATACATCGTAGACGCCCCCTGCCCCTTTCTTATTCATGCCGCCAGGGGGCACTCCGCCGTGCAATCGATACGGGCGCTGATGCAGCGCGGGCGCCCGACTGGGCCACAGACTCAGAGAGACCTCGGAGCGATCGAACCAGTCCACACCAGATTCGCGACAGCTAGGCATAGGTCAAGTTTGCACACATGCATCACGTCGATGGCAACCCGGCCGGGGCGGTCTAGTCTCGCTTCGATGCGGGAGAACTTGAAATTCGTTGAGCCGGCCGGGGATCTGGGGCGGCCGTTGTTGCAGGGGTCGTTCGGGATGGCGGCTACCACTCACTGGGTGGCGACCGGGGTGGCGCAGGCGGTGCTTGAGCGGGGTGGGAACGCGTTTGATGCGGCGGTGGCGGCGGGGTTTGTCATGCATGTGGTTGAGCCGCATCTGAATGGTGCCGGCGGGGACATGGTGGCGATGGTGGCGCCGGTCGGGGCGGATGTTGCCGTTGTTGCCGGGCAGGGGGCGGCGCCGCGGCGGGCGACCGTTGAGCATTACGTCGGGGTGGGGCTTTCGGCTGTTCCTGGGTCGGGGGCGCTGGCTGCGGCGGTGCCGGGGGCTGTTGAGGCTTGGTTGTGGATGTTGCGGGAGCACGGGAGCTGGGATGTCGCCGATGTGCTCGCGTACGCGATCCACTATGCCGAGGTGGGTCAGCCTCTTGGGCCGGCGGCGGCGCGGACCATCGCGACGATGGCGGATCACTTTCGGGAGCATTGGCCGAGTTCCGCTGCGACGTGGCTGGTTGACGGTGAGGTTCCGGCGGCCGGGCAGGTGGTGAGGCTTCCCGGGTATGCGCGGACGCTGCGGCGGCTGGTTGAGGCGGCCGGCGACGCTACGAGTCGGACTGCGCGGATTGACGATGTGCTGCGGGAGTGGAAGACCGGGTTTGTGGCGGACGAGGCTGCTGCGTTTGCGGGGCGGGTTCATCGGCACTCCGACGGCGGGGACTATGCCGGGGTTGTTGAAGCGGCGGACTTTGCGGGCTTCCGGGTCGTGGCTGAGGAGCCCGTGGAGATCGAGTTCCGGGGGCATGTCATTGCCAAGGCGTCGTTCTGGGCGCAGGGGCCGGTTCTGCTTCAGGCGTTGGCGATTCTGGACACGTTCGGTGATGCCGAGCTTGATCCGTCGACGGAGATCGGGGTGCACAACGTCGTCGAGGCGCTCAAGCTCGCGATGGCCGATCGGGATGCCTATTACGGCGATGCCGCGGACAACCACGAACTGCTACGGCAACTTCTCACCCCTGAGTACGCCAGGTCTCGCGCCGCGCTCATCACCGGCGAGGCGTCGGGGGTGTGGCGGCCCGGCACGATCCGGGGCGTCGAGCCATACCGTGTGCCACTTCGGAGCACCGGCGACCGGGAGGAGAGCGCGGGCACGGGTGAGCCCACCGTACGGCCGACCGGTGTGACCAAAGGGGACACCTCGCACATCGACGTGGTCGACCGGCACGGCAACATGGTGTCGGCGACCCCGTCGGGTGGCTGGTTGCAGTCGAATCCGACGATCCCGGAGCTGGGGTTCTGTCTCGGGACACGGTTGCAGATGACCTGGCTGGACCCGGCGAGCCCGTCCGCGCTGAAACCCGGCAGACGCCCCCGCACCACGTTGTCGCCGACGGTCCTGAGCAGGAACGGCGTGGCTGTCTCCGCGCTCGGGTCGCCCGGTGGTGATCAGCAGGATCAGTGGCAGCTGGTCTATCTGCTGCGCACGCTCGTGGGTGGATACAACCCGCAGGAGGCGATCGAGGCGCCGATGTTCCACACCACGGCCGTCGCCCAGTCGTTCTGGCCGCGGCACTGGACGCCGACGGGTGTGGTCGTCGAGGACCGTCTGGGCAGCGACGTGATCGAAGGTCTATGCCGGCGTGGGCATGACGTCACGGTTGCCGGGCCATGGAGCCTTGGCAGGTTGTCCGCCGTCCTGCGCGATCCGGGGACCGGGCTGCTCTCCGCGGCGGCGAACCCCCGCGGAATGCAGGGTTACGCCGCCGGCCGGTAGACCCGAGCGGAGCCGCGCCGGCCGAGAACGACCGGCCGGCCGGGCAAGATGACGGACCCGGGACGCCAGATACAGGGCGCCCCGGGCGGGAACGTCAGCGCTTCGGCTTGACCACAGCGGCCGAGCCGCCACCGCGCCGCACCGGCTCGGCGGTGGCGATGACGCCGCCGTAGCCCGTGAACTCGATCGCGGTAGCAGCGCCCAGCTCGGCGACGTCAGGGCCGAACGTGTGGCCGAGGGCTTCGAGACCCGGGCCGTACTGCTGGTGGAAGGCGGGTTCGGCCTGGATGCCCGCACTGTTGCGCTGCGACGCGCGGGGCGCCGCCATGGCCTGCGGCAGGGTCAGGCCCAGGTCGACCCGGTTGATCAGGATCTGCAGGACCGTGGTGATGATGGTCGCGCCGCCGGGGGAGCCGAGGGCGAGGAACGGCTTGCCGTGCTTGAGGACGATGGTCGGGGACATCGAGCTGCGGGGGCGCTTGTTCGGGCCGGGGAGATTCGGGTCCGGGGCCGTGCCCTGCGTACCCGTGAAGTTGAAGTCGGTCAGTTCGTTGTTGAGCAGGAAGCCGCGGCCGGGGACGACCATGGCGTTGCCGCCGGTCTGCTCGATGGTGAGCGTGTATTCGACGATGTTGCCCCAGCGGTCGGTGACCGTGAGGTTGGTGGTGCTCTGACCCTCCTCGACCGGGGCGCCGGCCTTCGCCGGGGTGCAGCCGGTGGCGTTGAGGTCACCCGGCGGGACGGGCTTGACCAGGGCGTGTGCCGGGTCGATCTGGCAGGCCCGCTGTCCGGCCCACCGGTCGCTCAGGAGCTTTTTCAGGACCGACTGCGAGGTGTACGCCCCCACGTACCGGTTCCGGTCGGCGAACGAGAGTGCGGTCGATTCGGCGTACTGATGCAGCGCCTGGGTGGTGGAGACCTTCGACAGGTCGGTCTTCTCGAGGATGTTGAGGGCCTCGCCGACCGTGGTGCCGCCGCTGGACGGGGTCGACATTCCGTAGACGGTGAGCCCGCGGTAGTCCGACGTGGTCGGTGCCGGGAAGTTCACCCGGTACTTCGCGAGGTCGGAAAGACGCAGGTCACCGGGGCGGATCGGGTACGCCCACGTGCCGACCGGCGTCGACGAGACCTGCGGGTGCTGGACGGTACGCACGATGTCGGCGCCGACCGCACCCTTGTAGAAGACGTCGGTGCCGCGCTTGGCGATCAGCCTGTACGTGTCCGCGAGGTCGGGGTTGCGCTGGGTGCTGCCGACCACGGGCGGCGCGCCACCGGGCAGGTACAGCTTCTTGGTCGCGTCGAACTGCCCGAATGCGGCCGCGTTGTCGGTGATCTGCTGGCGGAACGTCGCGTCGACCGGGAAGCCCCTGTCGGCCACTGCGGCGGCCGGCTGCAGCAGGCTGCTCAGCGACTTCGTGCCCCACTTCTTCGTGGCGGCCTCCCAGGTGGCGAGGCTGCCGGGGGTGCCGACGGAGAGGCCGCTGACCCGGGCCTCCTGGAAGTCGTACGGCAACCCGTCCGCCGGGTCGACGAAGATGTTCTCGGTCATCGTGGCGGGCCCGGACTCGCGCCCGTCGATCGTGCTGACCGTCTTGCGCTTGGCGTCGTAGTAGACGAAGAATCCGCCGCCGCCGATGCCCGCGGAGAACGGTTCGGTGACGCCGAGCGCTGCGGCGGTGGCCACGGCGGCGTCGACCGCGTTGCCGCCCTTGCGCAGAACCTCCAGGCCGACGGCGGTGGCCGTGGGGTCGACCGTGGCGACGGCCCCGCCGTACCCGACGGCGGTGGGGGCGGCCGTGGCGCCGGCTCCGCCGTGCCCGATGGCGGTGGACGAGACAGCGGACGCGGAAGCGGACGCGGAAGCGGACGCGGAAGCGGACGCGGAAGCGGAAGCGGACGCGGGGACGGCCGACGCGAGAACAACAGAACAGGTGGTGGCGAGCGCGAGGGTGAACCTCATCGGGCCTCCGGAAGGCTGGGTGGAGAGTGGACAGTCACCCCCTGCCTACCGTCAGGAGCCGTCGGGCACAACCCGGGACACGCCCGATGACCAAGTCCGGTACATCTCGGCGTAGCGGCCGTCGGCGGCGACCAGGGCGTCGTGGCTGCCCGACTCGATGATGCCGAGGTCGTCGACGACGATGATCCGGTCGGCGCGCATGGCGGTGGAGAGCCGGTGCGCGACGAGGATCGCCGTGCGGCCCTCGAGCAGCTGGTCCAGCGCGGCCTCGACCCGCAGCTCGCTGCGCAGGTCCAGGCTGGAGGTCGCCTCGTCGAGCACAACGACCCGGGGCTCGGCCAGGAACGCGCGGGCCAGCGCGAGCAGTTGCCGCTCCCCCGACGACACCGACTGGCCGCGCTCGTGCAGCGCGGTGAGCAGGCCGTCCGGGGAGCGTTCGACCAGCTCGCGCAGGCCGACCGCGTCGACGGCGGCCCACACCTGCGCGTCGGTGGCCTCCGGGCGGGCGAAGGCGATGTTGTCCCGCAGGGTGCCGGCGAACAGGAACGGCTCCTGCGGCACGACGCCGATCTGCGCGCGCAGCGACTCCAGGGTGATGTCGCGCAGGTCGTGGCCGTCGATGAGGATGCGGCCGCCGGTCGGGTCGTAGAGCCGGGTGACCAGCTTCGCGAGGGTGGACTTGCCGGCGCCGGTGGGCCCGACGCAGGCGACGGTCTCGCCCGGTTCGATGCGCAGGTTGACGTGGCTCAGCACCGGCCGGCCGGGGAGGTATTCGAACGTCACGTCGTCGAAGACGAGCTCACCGCGTACCGACGGAAGTGGGGTGGCTTGTGGGGCCGACCGGACCGATGGGGCCGAGGTGAGCAGGGTGTTGATCTTGCCGACGGCGGCGCGGGCCTGCTGGTACTGGGTGTAGAGCTGGACGAGCTGCTGGACCGGCGCGAAGAACGCGTTGAGGTAGAGCACGAACGCGCTGAGCTCGCCGATGGTCAGCGAGCCGCGCAGCACCATCCGGCCGCCGAGGAACAGCAGCGCGGCCATCCCGAGCAGGCCGACGACCGACGAGCCGGGGCCGTAGATCGCGTTGATCCGGCCGGTGAAGTCGTTCGCGTCGCGGTAGGCGCCGACCACCTCGCGGTGGGCGACGATGTTGCGCTCCTGGCGGTTGTGGGCGGTGACCACACGTACGCCGTTGAGGCTCTCGGACAGGTCGGCGAACATCGTGGCGATCGCGTCGCGCTGGCGCTCGTAGCCCTTGTCGGCGGCCCGGCGGAACCACAGCGAGAGCAGCAGCAACGGCGGCACGACCAGCAGCAACGTGATGATCGCCAGCTCGGCGTTGTAGTGGAAGAGCACCGCGGTGACCACGACCATGGTCAGCGCCTGGATGCCGAACTGCGCGAACCCGTCGCCGATCAGGCTCTGCAACGCCTCGACGTCCGAGGTCATCCGGGTCATCGTGACGCCGGCCTTCTCGGTGGTGTAGTAGTCGAGCGACATCCGCTGCAGGTGCGCGAAGATGCGGATCCGCAGGTCACGGGTGGTCGATGCGGCAAGCTTGCCGCTCTGGCGCATCCGGGCGGCGGTCGCCACGCCGGTGAGGAGCACGGCGGCGACGAAGGCGGCCGTCGCGCCGATCAGGATCGGCATGTTCCGGCCGGTGATGCCGTGGTCGATGCCGATCTGCAGCAGGAACGGGCCGACCTGCAGCAGCAAGGTCTCCACCACGACGGCGATCGCGGCGGCGATCAGCAGCCGGGGCCGGCCGGCCAGCAGCCGCATGATGGCGACCCGCCCACCGCGGTCGGCGACCGGGTCGAAGCTGACGTCCGGGTCGCCGTGGTCCGGCTCGCGGCTCTCCAGCTTGGCCACGCCCTCGGCGAGCTCGGTGGGGATGCCGGAGAACGGGAGGCCGTTGCCCTTCTTCCCGGCCGCGCCGACCGAGGAGTGCCCACCGGCGTTGAAGCCGCCGAACCCGCCGCCGAACATGCTCATGCTTCCGTCTTTTCAAAAACCGCGAGGACCCGGGCGTAGCGGGGCTCGGTGGCGAGCAGGGACTCGTGGGTGCCGTCGGCGATCACCCGGCCGCCCTCCATGAGCACGACGCGCTCGGCGAGGCCGATGGTGGAGAGGCGGTGCGCCACGATCAGGGTGGTGCGACCCGCCATCCGCTGCGCCAGCGACTCGTGGATGGCCTGCTCGACGGTGACGTCGACGGCGCTGGTGGCGTCGTCGAGGACCAGGATCGGCGGGTTGACCAGCAGCGCGCGGGCGATCGCGAGGCGCTGACGCTGGCCGCCGGAGAGGGTGTAGCCGCGCTCGCCGACCACGGCGTCGTAGCCCTCGGGCAGCTTGCGGACGAAGTCGTCGGCGCCGGCCGCGCGTGCAGCCTCGATCACCTCGTCGCGGGTCGCGCCCGGCCGGCCGTAGGCGATGTTGTCGTGGATCGAGAGGCTGAACAGGAACGGCTCGTCCGGCACGATGCCGACCTGCTCGCGCAGCGACGCCAGGCGCAGCTCCCGGACGTCGTGGCCGTCGATGGTGACGCTGCCCTCGGTGACGTCGTAGAAGCGGCCGAGCAACCGGCCCAGGGTGGACTTGCCACTGCCGGTCGCGCCGACCACGGCCACCGTCTCCCCCGGGCGGATGTGCAGGTCCAGGCCGTCGAGCGCGGGCGTTCCATTGGGGTACGCGAACCGCACCCCCTCGAACCGCACGTCCCCCTTCAGCGGCACATCCAGCGGCTCGGGCCCGTCGACGATGTCACTGGGCGTGTCGAGGATCTCGTAGATGCGCCGCGCGGACGCCGAGGCCCGCTGCCCCAGCATGATCATCATGCCGAGCAGCCGGAACGGCGGCTGGAGCATCAGCACGTAGGAGTTGAACGCGACGATCGTGCCGACCGTGGTGCCGCCGCGGATGACCATGATGCCGCCGACCAGCAGCACCAGCGCCAGGCCGAGCCGGGGCAGGTTGTCCAGCACCGGCGTCCACCGGCTGCGGATCCGCGCGTCCTGCAGATAGGCCCACCGGATCTTGTCGGCGGACTCCCCGAGCGAGCGGAGCTGGCGGCCCTCGGCGGCGAACGCCTTGACGATACGCACGCCCTGGATGTTCTCGTCGACGATCGTGGCCATCCCGGCCAGCCGCGCCTGGATCAGCCAGGAGATCGGGAAGATCGCCTTGCGCATGCCGACGCCCAGGAAGCCGATGACCGGCATCGTGGCCATCGCGACGATCGCCAGCGGCACGTCGATGGAGAGCATCAGCCCGAACGCCACCACCGCGATCAGACACTGGACCAGGATCGACGGGCCGAACGACAGGTACATCTGCACGGCCCGGATGTCGGAGCTGGACCGCGACATCAGCTCACCGGACTGGACCCGGTCGAAGAAGCCGAACGGCATCCGGACGAGGTGGCTGTAGACGATGTTGCGCAGGTCGTACTCGATCTCGTACGCGGTGCGCAGCAGGTAGAGCCGGGCCAGATAGTTGATCAGCCCCTGGAGCAGGGCGAGACCGGCGATCCACCACACATACGTGGAGAGCTGCGCAGTGCGGTCGACGATGGCCTTGTCGATGCCGATGCGCAGCAGGTTGGGGATCTGCACCTGCACGACCAACCCGGCGAACGACAGCAGCAGCGAGGCGGCGAGGACTACACGATGCGCTTCGACCAGCGGCAACGCGCGGCGCAGCCAGGTCTTACGGGTGTCGGGATCGATGGACGCCTTGGGCGCTCGGCGGCTCAACCACGCCCTCCTCCGGTGACCAGGTATTTAGCCTGGCTAACGATACCCCTCTCCCGCCCACGCCGGTGGCCGCCGGTTCCACACCGGGGCAGGTCGTGCCCGCAGCCGGGGTACGCCCGGTCAGCAGATAGCCGTCCACCAGGGCATTCACGCACTTGCTGCGGCCGTACGCGACGTGCCCCCACCCCTCATACGTGACGAGCGTCGCAGCCGGGCCGAGCTGAGCGGCGACCCGTTCCGCCCAGACGTGCGGGGTGGCCGGGTCATGCCGGGAGTTGATCAGCAGCACCCGGCCACCGGTCCGGGCGGGGCTGAGCCGCCGCTGCGGGTTCGCCGTCGCGACCGGCGCGCCCAGGCAACCGGCGAGCGCGGTCATGGCGAGCGGGGACACGGGCATCTGCGGATGGGTGCTCGCCAGCCGCGCCAGCCGTACCCGCAGCTCGGTCCACCCGGAGACGCGCATCGTCCAGTCGGAGCAGAAGATCGCCGGAAAGCTGTTCTCGATCTCCACCACGGCGTGCCGGCCGCCCGGCTTCGGGACGGCGGTCGCTTCCTTCAAGGAATTCGCTTCCTTCAGGTAGAGGGCGAGCGCGTGCCACTGCGGGTCGTAGAACGAGCTGAATGCGACGTCGAGCAGGTCGAGCACCCGGATCCGGTATTCCGGCTCGAACGGATCGCGTAGGGTGCCGAGCCGGGCCCGTTTCAGCAGCGCGGCCCAGACGCGCCGCACATCGCTGCCGTGCAGGGCGCACTCGGTGCTGCGGGCGCACCACTTCACGAACTCGTCGAAGGAGTCCTGCGCCGTCTTGGTCTCGTCGGTGAGGAAGCCGGTGGTGGTGCCGCTGTGGTCCATCACGCTGTCCAGCACCAGGGCGCGGACCCGGGACGGGTAGCGCTCGGCGTACTGCTCGCCCAGCAGGGTGCCGTACGACGCGCCGTAGAAGCTGATCCGCCGCTCACCGAGGGCTGCGCGGACCGCGTCCATGTCCTGGGTGACGCTGAGCATGTCGAGGTGGCCGAAGACCGGCCCGGTCCGCTTCGCGCAGTCCGCGG
Organism: Winogradskya humida; assembly: GCF_016862215.1. Classification (GTDB taxonomy): domain Bacteria; phylum Actinomycetota; class Actinomycetes; order Mycobacteriales; family Micromonosporaceae; genus Actinoplanes; species Actinoplanes humidus. Next base: position 156,349 of record NZ_BOMN01000041.1, on the reverse strand, counting down.
CGAGCCGGCGGTTGAACGTGACGTTGCGGTTGTAGCGGACGGCGTCGGAGAGAAACATAGGCGGCGCGGCGGCCATCACCCCCGAGGAGCACACCACCGGGTTGCTGCGGGAGACCCCGCGCGGGTCGAACCCGACGATGTCGAAACGCCGGCGCAGCTGCGCGCTGAAGAAGTAGTCGCTGTCCAGCGCGAAGTCGACACCCGAGCCCCCGGGACCGCCGGGGTTGACGAACAGCGTCCCGATCCGCGACTTCGGGTCGGTCGCCTGGCGGCGGGCCAGGGCGATCGTGGTCGAGGCACCATACGGGTCGGCCCAGTCGACGGGTACGCGCACCGTGGCGCACTGCGCCGTCCGGTCCTCCGGGCACGGCTTCCACGCCGGTTTCCTGGCGGCGTTCGCCGGCTGGATCCCCGCAGCCGCACCCGCGACGACAAGGAACGCGGCCAGCAACGGCCGGGTGAATGCTCGCACCGAGATGTCTCCGCCCTGCACGACAGCCGCGCCGCGCGCCTCATGTCTAGACGAAGCGCGCGGCGCGGACTGCCGATTGGCGGATTCACCGCCCCCGGGTCACACCTTCAGGTGCTTCAGGGCCCGGCGGACCAGATCGTCGCGCTGGGTGGCCGTCAGCGTCTCGAGGCCGAAGGCCACATAGACGGTGTCGGCGGTGGCGATCGCGGCACCGGACTCGAACGCCTGCTGGCTGCGCTCCCAGTCGTTGCCGTTGGCCGAGCTGCCCGCGGGCGGGCCCGCGACCGTCCAGCCGCCGAGGTCGGTCTCGAACGACGTCTGGTCGACGACCGTGGTGCCGGCCTCGATCCGGGGGCTGTCGACGAAGACGCCGAGCCCCTGGGTGCCCCAGTCCGTCATGTACGAGATCGAGAGCTCGACCTTCTTGCCCGCGTACGCGGACAGATCGGCATCGAACTCCTTCCATCCGCCGCTGTTACCGCTCGCGGCGTTCCACGTGCCGGTCGTTCCCGTGGAGGAGCAGTCCGCGCCCTGGTAGTGGGCGACGAACGGGTGCAGGCCGGCGATACCCTCGGGGCAGCTGTCGCCGGTCGAGGTGTCGGTCAGCCCGTTGGCGTCCGGCAGGGTCGTCCAGTTGTCGGTGCCCACCTCGTGCGCCTCGACGAAGACGAAGTCCCAGGCCGCCTCGGTGTCGAACGACGTCTGGAACTTGAGCCGGGCGGCCGTTGCGGCGGTCAGGTCGACCGTCTTGGTGAGCCGCTTGTACGACGCGTCCGCCTGACCGCTCCAGAGGTACCAGGCACCGTCGTACGGCGAGTACGGCTGGGCGCCCGGCAGTTCGTACGCCAGCACCGGGACGCTGGCGAACTGCGGGAACTCCGCCGGCGGCAGGAAGCTGGACGTGGACAGCAGCAGGGCGCTGTGCCCGGTCTGCGTACCCGTGAAGCCGGTGAACCTGCCGTTGGTCCCGTTCACCGGGTGCGTGTCGGTGCCACCGTCGACGTAGGTGTTCACTCCCAGGTAGTACTGCTGGAAGTCGTTGACCAGCGGCAGGCAGGCCGGGCTCGTCCGGTCGAGGCACTCCCCCGGGCCTTCGGGCTGGTAGTAGTACGACCCGTTGGTGCCCTCGGCGAGGCCGGCGTTCTGGCCCGCGTAGAGCAGCTTGCCGCCCTCGTTGAGGTAGTCACGCACGGCCAGCTCGGTCTGGACCGCGGCGCGCGACAGCGTGCCACCCGGCTGCCCGGTGCGGCGCGGGATGACGTCGTCACCGGTTTCCCAGACGACGGCCTTGTAGTGCGAGAGCACGCCGAGCGGGTGCGGTGCCTCGCCGCCGTGGGTGTCGAGGTCGTAGACATCCACCTTCTTGCCCGCCTTGCGCAGTGACGCGGCGTACTCGTCGGCGTAGCGGGCACTGGTCGCACCGTCGGTCGAGGCCGGCGAGATGCCGGTGACGTCCTCGGCGGCGAGCACCAGCACGTCCCCGCCGATCTTGCGCTCGACCTGGTACTCGAAGCTCGCGGAGCTCGCCCTACGGGCGGTGAACCAGACCTTCACCCGGTCGCCGGGCTTGGCGCTCACCGTGCCGCGCAGCTCGGCGAAGTACTTGTCCATGCCGTCGCCGTACCGCTCGCCGCCCCTCCACTCCTTGGTGCCGGTGGTCTTCGCCCGGCCGCCGTTGACGGAGTAGTGCAGGGTGACCGGGCCGAGGCTGCGCTTGGCCGTGACCGCGACCTGCTGCTTCGCGCCGTAGGAGACCGTGAACGGGTCGGCCTTCAGGTCCGGCGTCGTACGCCCGACCGAGGAGACCGGGTTCGCCGGGTCCTTCGCCGACTTCGCGACCGAGAGCGCGAACGGGATGTTCTTCGCGAACTCGTCCTGGATCAGCTTCTCGTCGTCCGGGAACGTGAAGATGCTCTCGCAGTCATCGGCGTTCCAGGCGTCGTCCGGGTCGAGGTCCGACGCGGTCGCGCAGGTGCTCATCTCCGGGGTGAAGGAGATGGTGCCGTACCGCACCTGTGCCTGACCGTCGGTCTCGCCGTTGGTCGGGTACAGCTCGGCCGAGAGGTCGGGGTCGTACCCGGGGATCGCGGAGTGCGCGTCGTCGCCGGCCAGCGCCACCGAGATCTCGTCGTCCGGGCTCGGCGTGTCGACCTGCCACCCGACGCCGTAGAGCAGCAGCTCCGCGGCCGAGTGATAGTTGATCATGAACTCGAAGCCGACCCGCCTGAACAGCCCGTCGAAGGCCCGGGTCTCCGGCTCGGAAGCCGGCGCGGTGCCCCGGTAGGTCTCGCTCGCCGGCTTGTCCGAGGAGCCCTCGTTGTCGTAACCCCACTTCTCGGGGAAGTTACGGTTGATGTCCACGCCGTCGCCGGTGGTGATGACCCCGTCGCCGTTGTTGTCGCGCAGGTTCTTGCGCCACTGGCGATGGCCCGGCGTGAACGTGAAGTCGTAACCGTCGACGTTCGAGACCGGGAAGAAATAGAGCTCGGTCGTGTCGATCAGCTTCGTGATCGTCTTGTCCTTGCCGTACCCGTCGATGAAGTAGTGCATCAGCCGGCGGGTCATCTCCGGGGTGATCCACTCACGGGCGTGCTGGGTGCCCATGTAGAGCACCGCCGGACGTTTGCCGTCCTTGACGGTCCGGGCGTCCCTGGTGAGCTTGATGCCCTGGATCGGAACACCGTTGACCGAACTGCCGATCGTCTCGAGCTTCGCGATCCGCGGGTTGGCGGCGGCCGTGGCCACCAGCTCCTCGCGGATGCCGCCCTGGGTGTTGTAGGGCCGGAAGACGGTCGGCCCGGCGGCTGCCTTGGCCCTGGCCTTGGCGCTGACCCGTTTCGCGGTCAGCGGCAGGCCACCCTTGATCAGGGCCTGGGCCTGCCTCGTGCCGAGGATCGCTTCCACGGTGAGTTTGCCGTCGGCGGCCGCGGTTACCGCGGTCTCCTCGGTGTCGATTCCGGAATCACGCAGTTTCTGGAACTGCGCGGCGTCGAAAGTACCGACATACACGCCCAGCGTGTCGTCGGGCGGGGCCGCGGCGGCCGGTGCGATCCCGGGCATGACCGCGGCGGCCGCGGTCACGATCGAAAGCGCGCAGGCGGTCGCCCAGCGGGCTGTTGTCATCTGTGGGGCCTCCATGGATGGGAAGGTCGTATGTGGACCCTCCCGGCCATGAAGAGACCGTGTCAAGCATTTCGATGCGGAGTACCGCGGTTCCCCTCCCCCTGACGGCTGAGGGAGGGGACCCGCGGTCTCACGCGCGGTTGTTGGGTGGCAGCAGCGGCAACTGGCTGATCACCGCCGCGTACTGGGCGATCTGCCTCCCGTTCGGCACCACGCCGACACTGCGGAGCTGATCCTGAATGGCCCGCGTGATCGCATCCTCGGACTGGCCGCGATGCGTCTGCATGACCTTGTTGACGACGTAGTCGACGCGAAGCTGCATCTGCCAGCCAGCCGGGCGCGGCGAGGCGCTGCTGGCGAGGCTCACTGAGGCGAGGGGTTCCATGCCCTGAGTATCGGAAGCACAGCCCCCTCACTGGAAGGTATGAGGAGGCTGTGCAACCGAGCTGCACCCGACCCGCACCGATCCATCAATCAAACGGTCGAGGCCGGTCACCGTTCAGGTGCCGCTGGGGGTCTCATCCGAGGTTTGCAGGTCCTCGTCGGTCGGCGCGACCGGCGGGCGCCACCACTGCCAGGCGAGGAAGACACCGCCCAGCGCCAGCATCGCCAGCCCCATCCAGAGGTTGATGCGTACGCCCGAGGCCTTGTCGATCTCCGACTGGTTGTCGAAGATGCCGAGCAAAGTGACGATCACGCCGTACACGACGAACAGGGCACCGATCACCCGGCGGATGTCGAAGAGCTTGGCGGCCGCCGACCTTTTCTTCAGTTCCTCGTCGTCAGTCATGACAGCTCCTCTCACCAGACCGGGATGTACAGCAGGAGCGCGAGCACGACGGCGATGCCGCCGAGCAGCGCCGGGTTGCGCCACCAGACCTTGTCGGCGGCGAGCACCGCGTCACCCGAGGTGGAGGTGCCGGCGAGGCCGTAGACCAGGCCGCGAAGATCGTTCTCCGGCTTCGGCTTGGTGACCAGGGTGACCAGCACGGCGACCACGACGGCGGTGGTGAACGCCAGCCCGGCGCCCCAGAAGCTCTCCGAGAGGTCGGAGTTGAACTTCACCACGTCGCCGAGGTAGAGCAGGTAGAGCGTGAGCGAGGACAGCGTGCCGAGCAGCAGCGACCAGAAGCCCGCCGGAGCGCTCATCCGCTTCCAGAACATGCCGACGATGAACGTCGCGAACAACGGGGCGTTGATCAGTGAGAACAGCGCCTGGATGTAGTTCATGATGTTGTCGTAGCCGGACGCGATGAACGCCGTACCGATGCTGATGATGATGCCGCCGACCGTGGCCCACCGGCCGACCCGCAGGTAGTACTCGTCCGAGCGGCCCTTGCGCACGTAGGTCTGCCACAGGTCGTACGTGAAGACGGTATTGAAACCGCTCACGTTCGCCGCCATACCGGCCATGAACGACGCGACCAGACCGGTCACCGCGACGCCGAGCACGCCGTTGGGCAGCAGGTCCCGCATCAGCAGCGGGATCGAGTTGTTGTAGGTCAGGTCGCCGGACGAGGCGCCCAGGCCCTTCACGGTGACCACGGCGACCAGGCCGGGGATGACCGTCACGGCCGGGATCAGCAGCTTCGGGAAGGCACCGATGATCGGGGTACGCCGGGCCGCGCTCATGTCCTTGGCCGAGAGCGCCCGCTGCACCTCGGCGAAGTTCGTCGTCCAGTAGCCGAAGGAGAGCACGAAGCCCAGGCCGAAGACGATGCCGATCCAGTTGGCGCCCAGTGGGTTCCCGGAGTTGGCCGTCCCCTGCCAGGTATGCAGCGCGGCGTCCCCGAGGTCGCTGTTGCGGACCTTGTCGAACAACCCGTCGATGCCGCCGACCTTGACCAGGCCGACGATGGTGAGCGGCAGCAGGCCCGCGAGGATCACGAAGAACTGCAGCACCTCGTTGTAGATCGCCGAGGAGAGCCCGCCGATGCTGATGTACGTCAGCACGATCGCGGCGCCGATGACGATCGACAGCCAGAGCGGCCAGTTCAGCAGCGCGTCCAGGATCAGCGCGAGGGCGTAGAGGTTGACGCCGGCGATGAGGACCTGGGCGATCGCGAAGATGATCGCGTTCAGCAGGTGGGTCGGGGTGTTGAAGCGCCGCCGCAGGAACTCGGGGACGCTGCGGACCTTCGACCCGTAGTAGAAGGGCATCATCACGATGCCGAGGAAGACCATGGCCGGCACGGCGCCGATCCAGTAGTAGTGCAGGGTCATCAGGCCGTACTGGGCGCCGTTGGCGGCCATGCCGATGATCTCGAGCGCGCCCAGGTTGGCGGAGACGAAGGCGATGCCCGTCACCCAGGCCGGCATGGATCTGCCGGAGAGAAAGAAGTCGGAGCTTGATGTGATCGCTCTGCGAGCGGCGAATCCGATCCCCAGCACCGTCGCGAAGTAGATCGCGAGGATCAGGTAGTCGAATACGTCGAGATCGAGCCGTAGCCCGGGCCCTTCAGCCACGAGTCCGCCCATGGGCACCTCCTGTGCATGTCGGCTCGCCGCTTACCCGACGCGAAGATCCCTCACACCCGCTTGTATCCATCAGGTAAAAATTGAGCCGCGGCTCACAGATTCGATCTATATCTGGTATCGAATGACGTGCATGTCTTCTGGCGCGCTCCGAGTCTTAATTGTGGCCTTAACATGCGTTTTGGTCGCTCCCTCTCCCGCCCACGCTTCGGACCGGACACCGTACGTCCGCGGTGGTCAGACCGTGCCCACCTACAGCTACGCCGACGCGATCCACGAGAGCGTCTGGGTGCAGACCCCCGACGACGCCGACGAGGACGGCGTCCTGGACCGGGTCGCGGTCGACCTGGTCCGCCCGCGCACCGGGCCGGGCGTCAAGGTGCCGGTGATCATGGACGCGTCGCCGTACTACGCATGCTGCGGCCGGGGCAACGAGAGCGAGCTCAAGGAGTACGACGAGAACGGCGTGATCAGCAAGGAACCGCTGTTCTACGACAACTACTTCGTGCCCCGCGGGTACGCGTTCGCCGGCGTCGACCTCACCGGCACGAACCGCTCCACGGGCTGCGAGGACGTCGGCGGCCCGCACGAGGTGGCCGGCGCGAAGGCGGCGATCGACTGGCTCAACGGCCGCGCGCGGGGCTTCGCCGCCGACGGCACGCCGGTGACCGCGAAGGCGTGGACCACCGGCAAGGTCGGCATGATCGGCAAGTCGTGGGACGGCTCGATCGCCAACGGCGTGGCCGCGACCGGCGTCAAGGGCCTGGAGACGATCGTGCCCATCTCGGCGATCTCCAGCTGGTACGACTACATGCGTTACAACGGCACCCTGCGCTCGACGGACTACCCCAACTACCTGCAGGGCGTCGTCAGTGACCGGATCGCGGAGTGCGCGGCGGTCACCGAATCGCTCGCGAACGACAGCGCCGAGGACACCGCCGACTACAACGCGTTCTGGGCCGCCCGCGACTACCGGCCGTCGGCGTCGAAGGTGCACGCCAGCGTGTTCATCGTGCACGGCGTGAACGACCTCAACGTCGCCACCCCGCAGTTCGCGAAGTGGTGGGACGAGCTGGCCGACGCGGGCGTGCCGCGCAAGATCTGGCTGCACCAGACCGGGCACGTCGACCCGTTCGACCTGCGCCGCGACGAGTGGGTCGACACGCTGCACGAGTGGTTCGACCGGTGGCTGCAGGGGCTGCACAACGGCGTGGACCGCGAGCCGCGGGCGACGATCGAGACCGCTCCGGGCGTGTTCAGCCAGGCCCGGGACTGGCCGCTGCCGGGGACACGGAAGGTGACGGTGAAGCTGGGGACGGGCGTGGCCGCGTACACGGATCAGGGTCTTTCCGAAGCCGCGGCCGTGACCGACCCGGGCGCGCCACTCGCCGGCCGGCTGGCCTTTCAGTACGGCCCGCTGACCAGGCCGCTGCGCATCTCCGGCTCGGCCTCAGTGCGGCTACGCGTACGCGTGGACCAGCCGACCACGCAGCTCACGGCCAAGCTCGTCGACTACGGCACGGCGTCCCGCGTCCAGTACAACCGCGGCGAGGGCGTGCAGACGACCGCGACCGAGTCCTGCTGGGGGGAGTCGACCGCGGCGGACGACGCCTGCTACTTCGACGTCACCGAGCGGGTCGCCACCACGGATTACGCCGTGCTGACCCGCGGCTACCAGGACGCGGCGCACCACGTGTCGCTGCGCCTGACCACGCCGCTGCAGCCCGGCCGGTGGTACTCGATCACCGTGCCGGTCAACGCGTACGACGCGATCGTCCCGGCCGGGCACACGCTGGGCCTGATCCTGACGCAGAGCGACAGCGCCACCGAGGCCCCGAACACCGGTGCAACCGTCGAGGTCGATACGGCACGCAGCACGCTGGTCCTGCCGGTCAGCGGCCCCGCGACCCTCACCCCGACCGCCGCGAAGCCGAAGACCACCAACGGCCTGACCGGTGGCGTCCGGCCCGAGCGAGAACGCCCCTGATCGACAATAATGGATGAATGCAGCTGCTCTCGATCGTTCTCACCCTGGCCCTGACAGCTCCTGCGCCGGTGCCGTTGCGAGAACCTGAGAGCTGGTCCGTCACCGGGCCGGGCGGTGCCGTCACCGCCCGGCTCGGCCTCGACGATGCCGGGCGGCTCAGCTTCGGCGTCGACCGGCAGGGCGCGGTGGTGCTGGCGCCCGCCCCGATCGGCCTCACCACGTCCGCCGCCGACCTCAGCGCCGGACTGAGCTTCACCGGACGCCACGGCCGTACGGTCCGGGAGCGCTACACCCGCACCACCGGCAAGCAGCTCACCCGGGATGTGACCCTTACCGAGTCCACCTTCTCGTTCGACCGGGACGGCACCCGGCTCGACGTGGTCGTCCGCGTCTCCAGCGAGGGTGCCGCCTACCGCTACGTCCTGCCGGCGAGCGCGACGATCACCGGTGAGGCGTCGTCGTACTCGCTGCCGGTGGACGCGCCGGCGTGGCTGCTCCCCTACACGCCGAACTACGAGGAGACCCGGGTCCCCACCACGGCGGGGGCTGCGGCCACGGGTGACTACGGGTTCCCCTCGCTGTTCCGGGTCGGGGGCAACTACGCGTTGCTGACGGAGTCCGACGTGGATGGCCGTTACGACGGCGGGCGCCTGACGCATGCGGTGGGCTCCGGGGCGTACACAGTGAGCCTGGCCGACCCGCTCATAACCTCAGCCGGACCGCTCTCGACCCCGTGGCGGGTCGCCGTCGTCGGTGATCTCGCCACGGTGACCGGGTCGATGCTGGTGGACGATCTGGCCCCGGCATCGCGGCTCAGCGACACGTCCTGGGTGCGGCCCGGCATGGTCGCCTGGTCCTGGCTCTCGGAGCACAGCAGCCCCGCCGATCCCGCCCGCCAGAAGCAGTACATCGACTTCGCCGCCCGCAACGGCTGGCCGTTCGTGCTGATCGACGAGGGGTGGAGCGACGCCTGGGTTCCGGAGGTCGTCCGCTACGCCCGCGCCCGCGGTGTCGACGTGCTGCTCTGGCTGCGCTGGACCGACCTCGACACCGAGCAGGAGCGCGCCACCCGGCTGCCGCAACTGCGCGCCTGGGGCGTCGCCGGAGTGAAGGTCGATTTCATGGACTCCGACAGCCAGGAACGGTTCCGCTGGTACGACGAGATCCTTGCCGCCACCGCCGCCCAGCACCTCATGGTCAACTTCCACGGCGCGACGATCCCCCGGGGCATCCAGCGCACCTGGCCGCACGTGATGACGATGGAGGCCGTGCGCGGCGCCGAGCAGTTCACGACCCGGGCGGCGACCAACACGATCTTCCCGTACACCCGCAATGTCCCGGGCGGCATGGACTACACCCCGGTGACCTGGGCGGTGACCGACAGGGACACGACCGACGCGCACGAGGTGGCGCTGGCGCTCGTCTACGAGTCCGGCTGGACGCATCTGGCCGACAAGCCGGAGACGTACGAGTCGCACCCGCTCGCGTTGCGGACCCTCAGCCGGCTGCCGACCACGTGGGACGAGTCCCGGCTGCTCTCCGGCGCTCCCGGGCAGGAGACGGTGATCGCCCGCCGGCACGGTGACCGGTGGTATGTCGGTGGCATCTCCGCGCTGCCCGCGCACACCGTCACGGCGGGCCTCGGGATGCTCGGCGATGGACGCTATCTCGCCGAAACGCTGACTGACGGCGACCATGGGCTGGAACGGACAAGCCGGATCGTCCGGCGGGGCGACACCCTGAGCGTGCCGGTCGCGGGCAACGGCGGGTTCGTGACGGTGCTGTGCGCGTACACCGGGTCGGCGAGCTGCGACGAGCCGGTCCGACAGGTGCCCGCGACCACCCTCGCTCTTTCCGGAGGCCCGGAGAGCGTCAAGGCCGTCTTCACGCTTCCGGCCGGCGGTCCCCTTCGTTCGGTACGCCTGGAGCCGCGCGCACCGCGGGGATGGTCGACGACCGGCGCACCGGTGACGGCGGCGACCCTGCGCGGCGGCGAATCGATCACCGGCGCCTGGACGTTCACCCCCGGCCCCGACGTCCCGCCCGGCCCGGTGGATCTCCCGATCGCGGCCACGTTCACCTTCGCCGGCGACCCGGGCTATCCCGACAGCCCCGGTGCCCAGCGCGTCCACGTCGAGCAGGTGGTGCACACCCTGGTCCCGCCGCCCGACCCGACCGGCACCCCGGACGTCAGCGCGCTGCCGTTCCTGACCGAGAGCAACGGCTATGGGCCGGTGGAACGCGACCGGTCGAACGGCGAGGCGGACGGCGGCGACGGCAATCCGCTCACCATGCGGGGAACGGTCTACGACACCGGGCTGGGCATGCACGCACCCGGCGAGGTGACCGTCTGGCTCGGCGGGGCGTGCGACGGCTTCTCGGCGCGGGTCGGCATCGACGACGAGGTGACATCCCCGGGCTCGGTCGACTTCCAGGTGCTCGGCGACGGCGTCCCGTTGGCGGCTTCCGGCGTTGTCCGCAGCGCTGATCCACCGGCAGCGCTGACCGCCGACGTCACCGGCGTGCGCATCCTGACCCTGCGCGCCACGGACGGCGGCGACGGCAAGAACTTCGACCACGCCGACTGGGCGCTCGCGCGGCTCAGCTGCGCTGCCTGATCAGCACCTCGACCCCGTCGAGGATGCGGGCCAGGCCGAACTCGAAGGCCTGGTCCGCACCGCCCTCGCCCATCGCCGCGATCAGGTGCGGGAACCGGTGACCGTGCACCCGGATGACCTCACCCATGGCGTCCACCATCCCCGCCTCGTCAACCATGGCGGCGGCCTGCTGTGCCAGCATCCGGCCGTGCCCGGCCAGAACCGCGATGGTGTCGAGCCGCTCCGCGCCCTGTAGGGGCAGCCCTTCCAGCCGGGCCAGTGCCTGCTCCATCCAGCCCATCTCGTACGGCCCGAGCGGCCGGCGCCCCGCGGTGGCCTCGACGGCCCAGGGGTGCTCGAGGAACCGGGCCAGCAGCTGCCGCGTCCACTGCTCCAGCGCGGGCCGCCAGTCATTTTCGGACATCGTCGGCGGCTCCCCGATCGCCCGCTCCACCATGACCGCGACCAGCTCCGCCTTGCCGGGCAGATAGCGGTAGAGCGACATCTTCGTGAAGCCGAGCTCCGCGGCGACCCGCTGCATCGAGACGGCGGCCAGCCCCTCGGCGTCGGCGACCTTCATCGCGGCGTCGGCGATGCCCTCCAGGGTCATGGTCGGCTTCGGGCCACGCTTCGGTGCCGGGCGCCCGCCCCACAGCCAGTCGATCGTCATCCTCTTGCACCTTTCGAAAACTGTGTCTACCGTACACGGAAGCAACTGATTCCACCGGACACAGTTTTGGAGACGTCATGCAGAAGACCGTTCTGATCTCGGGTGCCAGCATCGCCGGGCCGGCGCTCGCCTGGTGGCTCGACCACCACGGTTACCGGCCGACCGTTGTCGAGATCGCCCCGGCCTTACGGCCCGGCGGTGGCGCAGTCGACTACCGCGGCCCGGTCACGCAGGACCTGCTCGCACAGATGGGAGTGCTCGACCAGCTACGAGCGGTCCAGACCGGGGGCACGACGATGCGGTTCGTGGACGAACGCGGCGAGCGACTGATGGAGATGCCCTCGGATTTCGCGGGCGGTGACATCGAGGTGCCGCGCGGCGAGCTGTCCCGCATCCTCGCCGACGCTTCGGGCGACCGCACCGAGTGGATCTTCGGCGACACGATCACGGCGCTGCACGAGACGGAATCCGGCGTCGACGTGACCTTCCGCAGCGGCCTGCAGCGCACGTTCGACCTGGTCATCGGCGCGGACGGGGTGCACTCGACCGTGCGGCGGCTGGCCTTCGGCCCCTCGTTCGTGAGCCATCTCGGCTACTACGTCGCGGGGTGGGAGATGCCCTCTTCCTCCCCCTCGGGAGTTTCGCTCAACTACAACGTGCCGGGGAAGCTCGCGGCGATCGGCGACGGCGGGGCGTTCGTGGCGTTCTCCTCCGGCGAACTGTCCTATGACCGCCACGACCTCGACGCTGTGCGGGCGATTCTGCGTTCCCGATTCGCCGGGCTCGACTGGGAGGTGCCACGCATGCTCGCCGCTCTCGACACCGCTTCCGACCTGTACTTCGACCAGATCTGCCGGGTCGACATCAAGCCCTGGTCCCGGGGCCGGATCGCGCTGGTCGGCGACGCGGCGTGCGGGGCCACGATCGGCGGGATGGGCGCCAGCAATGCGCTCATCGGCGCATACGCGCTGGCCGGTGCCCTGGCCACGAGCCCGGATCACGCGACGGCCTTCGCTCGCTACGAGGAGCTGGTCGGCCCGTTCGCCCGGCGCGCGCAGAAGGGCGGGGACATGGCCGGGCGGTTCCTGGCACCCCGGACCGCCCGCGGGATCCGCATGCGGAACTGGATGAACAACCAGGAGTGGTTCATCCGGCTCACCCTGCGCATCGCGAGCGACCGGGGCGCGAAGATCGACCTCAGTTCAGTTTCCGCACAGCCTCGACCGTCAGCTCGTCAAGGCTCTTGATGACCAGGCTCGCGAGGGCCAGCGCGTCGTCCGCGGGCGGGTAGACGCCGTGCGGGACCGCGATGACCGTCAGGCCCGCCGCGCCGGCCGAGCGCAGACCATTGCTGGAGTCCTCGACGGCCGCGCAGACCTCCGGGGACAGCCCGAGACGCTTCGTGGCCTCGAGATAGACATCCGGCTCCGGCTTGCCACGCGGCACCTCCTCCGTCGACAGGGTCGTGCGGAAGAGGTCGGTGATCCCGGCCGTCTCCAGGACCTGGTCGATGAGGATGCGCGCCGACGAACTGGCCAGGGCGATCGGGAAGTCTGCCGCCAGCCGGCGGACCGCGTCGACCGAGCCCGGGATCAGCGGCAGATCCGCCCGGTAACGCTCGGCCATCCGGGCAAGCACGTCCGTGGCGACCTGCTCCGGCGCCCGGGGCACGCCCACCTCCTCGCTGAGGTGGGTGGACCACTCGCCGGTGCTCATGCCCATCATCCGGGTCTGGGTGTCGGGCAGGAATTCCCTGCCGTGCTCCGCGACGTAGCCGCGGCGGACCTCCTCCCAGACCTCCTCGGTGTCGATGATGACGCCGTCCAGATCGAAGACGACCGCCTCGATGCTCACAGGGCCTCGATCGCGGGCATGACCTCGGTCCGCAGGATCTCGATCTTGTTCAGGTCGGAGACCCCGGCGACCATCCCGTGGAAGACGGTGAAGCCGAGCCCGGCCAGCCGCGTGGCGTTCGCGATGAGCTCGTCGACCTTCTCGCCCTTCGCCCCGGGGTCGAGCGCGAGCGTGGCCGTCTTCTCGATGGCGTCGTAGTCGCGGCCCTCGTTCGTGCAGTGCTCGCGGAGCACGTCCAGCTTGCGGCCGATCTCCGGGCTGTCGAACAGGTTGCACGAGTCGGCGTACTTCGCGACGAACCGCAGCGTCTTCTTCTCGCCGCCGCCACCGATGAGGATCGGCGGGTGCGGCTTCGACAGCGGCAACGGCTGGTTGAGCAGCCGGCCCAGCTTGTAGTGCTTGCCGACGAACGGCCGCTCGTCGCCGTGGAACATCTGCAGGCAGATCTGCAGCGTCTCCTCCAGGCGCTCGAAACGCTCCGCGGTGGGCGGGAAGAACAGGCCGAGACCCCGGGACTCGTCCTCGTTCCAGGCGGCGCCGATGCCGAGCATCGCCCGGCCGCCGGAGAGCACGTCGAGCGTGGAGACCGCCTTGGCCAGCAGGCCGGGGTCACGGTAGGTCACGCCGGTCACCAGAGTGAGCAGCTTGGCCCGCTTGGTGTGCGCGGCGATGAAGCCCAGCGCGGTGTACGCCTCGAGCATCTCGGCCTCGGGGTTGCCGAAGATCTGCCAGAGGTGATCCATGACGCTGATCCGCTCGAAACCGGCCTCGTCGGCGGCGGTCACGATGTCGGCCAGTCGCGACCCGATCCCGGCCGATCCGTCGGGCCAGGTGAAGTCGGCGATGTGCAGACCCAGTTTCACGAGATTTCCTCTCCGTGGGAGATTCCCGTCAAAACCCTATCGCCGGAAGATGGACGGGATGAGCCTAATAACCGTCCGTAGTGGATCGTGACCACGCCTGAACCGGTTAATCACAACGTGCCCGCGTGGTAGACCGAACGTAGTCGATTGGTAAGTTGTGTCCCGCCCCAGAAATCGCCCCGCCGCCGAGGAGCCACCGCCATGCCTCCCTCGTCGCGACGTCCGCCCCCGTCGCACGCAAACTGGTCACCGAGCGTGACCGTTGTCATCCCGGCCCTCAACGAGGAACACAACCTGCCGCTCGTGCTCGAAAACCTCCCGGCCGTCGACGAGGTGATTGTGGTCGACGGCCGCTCGGACGACGACACCGTCGCGGTCGCCCGTGAGGTGCGTCCCGACGTGATCGTGGTCCGGCAGACCCGCAGCGGCAAAGGTAACGCTCTGGCCTGCGGTTTCGCCGCCGCCACCGGCGACATCGTGGTGACCCTCAACGCCGACGGGTCGGCCGACCCCGGCGAGATCCCGCGCTTCGTCGACGCCCTGCTCTCCGGCGCCGAGGCCGCACACGGCTCCCGGTTCCGATACGGCGGCGACCACAAGGACGCCCTGCCGGCCGAACGCTTCGGGCACGCCGTGCTGAGCCGCATCGTCAACGTTGCGTTCCGCACCCGGTTCACGGACCTGAGCTGCGGCTACAACGCGTACTGGCGGGAGCTTCTGCCCGTGCTCGACCTGCCGGCTCCGGTGCAGCGCGGCCTCAAGCGCGGCAGCCCGGCCTGGGGCGACGGCGCCGAGATCGAAACCCTGATCACGGTCCGGATGGCGACCCGCGGGCTGCGCGTGGTCGAGGTCGCGACCGTCGGCTATCCCCGCATCCACGGCGACCGGCCCCGGCAGTTCTTCCCGGCGGCGTTGCGCGTGCTCCGCACGGTGCTGACCGAATATGCCCGCCGCTGGGGCCGCACTCCGGGCCGGGTCGTCCCCCGCGCCGCGGAGCTGCCGGAATCCCAGATCCAGCGCCCGCGCCGCACCGACTTCCCCTTCGCCGGCAACGCAGACTTCGCCGGCAACGCAGAGCAGACCGGCCGGCACTCCGTCCCGCCGCCGTCGCGCCCTCGCCGCCGGGGAGACCTCAGGGTCATCCGCGGCGAGGGCGGCAGCGAGACGGGCTCCGGCTGGGAGGAACCCCGGCGCCGCAGCGGCTAACGGTTGCGCAGCTTCGGGAGGATCTCCTCGCCGTAGACGCGCAGGAAACGGTCCTGGTCCGGGCCGGGCGCGTGGAAGACGAGGTGCTTGAAGCCCATGTCGAGGTATTCGGCGACCTTCGCCACGTGCTCGTCCGGGTCGGAGGAGACGATCCAGCGGGTGACCGTACGGTCGACCGACAGCGCGTCCGCGCGGCGCTGCATCTCGATCGGGTCCTCGACGCCGGTCTTCTCCTCCGGGGAGAGGGCCAGCGCACCCCAGTAGTGGGTGTCGTTGCGGGCCCGTTCGAGGTCGGGGTCGAAGGAGACCTTGACCTCGATCATCAGGTCCAGGTCGTCGAGGGAGCGGCCCGCCTTCTCCGCACCCTCCTTGACGGCCGGCAGCAGCGTGTCGGTGTAGAGCTCGTGGCCCTTGCCGCTGGTCGTGATGAAGCCGTCGGCGATGCGACCGGCGAGCCGGGTGGCCGCCGGGCCGGAGGCGCCGATGTAGATCGGCACCGGCTGCTCCGGCTTGTCGTAGATCGTCGCGACCTCGGTGCGGTAGAAGTTGCCCTCGAACGTCACCCGGTCCTCGGCCCAGAGCTGCTTGATCAGCTGGACCGCCTCCTTGAGCCGGGCGAAGCGCTCCTTGCCGTCCGGCCAGGCCAGGCCGAGCGGCACCTCGTTGAGCGACTCCCCCGAGCCGACGCCGAGCACGACGCGACCGGGGGCGAGGCAGCCGAGCGTGGCGAACGCCTGGGCGACCACGGCGGGGTGGTAGCGGAACGTCGGGGTGAGCACGCTCGTGCCGATCAGCACCCGCTCGGTGCTGGTCGCGAGCGCGCCCAGCCAGGGCAGCGCGGCGGGCGCGTGCCCGCCGTCGTGCCGCCACGGCTGGAGGTGGTCGCTGACGAAGACGGAGTCGAATCCCTGCTGCTCCGCGTCGATGCCGTAGCGGAGCAACTCGCGCGGGGCGAACTGCTCCGCCGAGGCCTTGTAGCCGAACCGAATCATGAACCGACCCTATCCCGCGGCCTTGTACGCCTTACCGGCTTCCGTGGGGGTGCTCGCGTCTTTGTAGAGACCGAAGTCGACGCTGTCCCCGACCGCGGGCAGGCCGAACCAGGCGTAGCGCTCGAGCCAGGACCGCGATTCCATGCCCTTCGTGCTGCCCTGGATGAACGCGACCTCCTGAGCGGCCGACGGGTACTTCGGGGAGCCGGAGAAGTTCATCAGGCCGTACTCCGTGACCCAGATCGGCAGGTCGTACTTCTTGTGTACCGCGTCGACGTAACCGAGGAACTGGCCCACCGCGGCGTCGCTGAAGTCGGAGCCGTACCAGTGCAGGGTGATGAAGTCGACCCGCAGGTTCTTGTCCTTGGCGCCGGTCATGAAGCGGTCGAGCCACCCGCCGTCGGTGTCCGCGCCGTAGGCGACCGCCGGACTGCCGAGTCGCATCGCCGTGTCCTGCAGCTTCGGCCAGTCGGCGAGGGCGTCCTCGACGCTCATGTTCGCCTGCCCGCCCATGTCCGGCTCGTTGAAGCCGAGCAGGACGTCGCCCTCCTTCTTGACCTTGGCGAGGTCGGCGGTGGTGACGTTCGCCTTACCCCAGATCATGGGTACGAACTCCACGTCCGCGGGCCCCGGCATGCTGTCGTTGTTCGTCGACCAGTTGTAGTACCAGCCCGCGCCGACGTCCGCGAGTGCGCCCTTGGCACCGCTGAACTCCCAGCTGCCCACGCCCTTCTTGGCCGACGTCTCCGTGGCCGGCACCGGGGTGACCGCCTTGGTCTTCGTCTTCGTCTTACTGGGGGACGGCTTGACCGATGCTTTCGCTGAGGGCGACGTGCTCGGTGTTGCGGAAGGGGGCAGCGTGAGCCGCGGGGTCGGTGAGGCAGCCGTGACGACCGCCGCGCTGTTCACCGGCTTGTCGTCGTGGGTGTAGACGACCGCCGCCGCGCCACCGCCGGCGACCGCACCGGTTGCGAGCACCGCCGTCAGGACCCGGCGGCCGATGCCGACCGTGCCCTTGATCGCGATCTTGGTGGCGAGCGCCTTGCCGGAGCCGCCTGCCGCGTGGGCGGCGACGTGGCTCGCGGCCGTCGCACCGGCTCCGTAGCCACCGAAGTGGGCGCCCAGCGACGCCGGGATCGGCACCAGCGCCATCCCGACCAGCAGCCGCTCGGCGGCGACCAGTCCCGACCAGGCCGGGGAGCACTGGCGGCAGTCGCGGGTGTGCCGGGCGATGCGCTTGCGCCACAGCGGGCTCGGCCGCCGGTCCCACTCGGTCAGCACGAACGCCAGCTCCGCGCAGGGCGGGGTCGCGTCGAGCGCCCGCACGACCACCCGGGCGGTCTCCAGCTGGCCCTTCATCCGCTGGATCCGGACGGCGGCGTGCTGGCGGGTCACCTCGATGGCGTCGACGATCTCGTCGCGGGTCAGCTCGCCGGAGGCCTCGAGCCACCAGAGCGAGAGCAGCTCGCGGTTGTCCTCGTCGAGCCAGCGGGTGGCCTCCGCGGTCTCCTTGCGCTGACCGGCCAGCTCGAGCCGGGTGATCGCCAGGTCGGTGAAGTCGGCGCCGGGGTCGCGCACGTCGTCGGGCAGCAGCGCGTCCGGGGTGCCGCGGCGGACCCGGTAGCGCTCGCGGACCTGACGGACGGTGATCGCCACGAGCCAGGACCGGAACGCCTCGGGGTCGCGCAGGTCACCGAGGTTGCGCAGAACCCGCAGCATCGTGTCCTGCACGACGTCGTCGACGTCCGCGTGCCCGTCGAGGGCCCGCCCGACGATCGTGTAGACGAGCGGCAGGTACCCGGCGACGAGGCGGTCGATCGCGGCCGCGTCGCCCTCCCGGGCGGCCACCACCGTCGCGGTGTCCGGTTGAAACGCCATCTGTGTGAGGACCTCTCCGTGGAGCATCGATCATTGCTCGCGGCAGCGGTTTTGCCGGCCACGGATAGGGAGACTGCCCGGACGGCCTGCGATAACAGGAACTTCGGCGCGTTCTTCCGGAGCCTTCCGACCGCGATTGCCGCCACACCGGGGGTTAGCCGGGGCCCGGCGCGGGCACTCCACCGTCATCGGCGATCGCGATCATACGAGCAGCGGAGGAGGTCGGCGCCATGCGTGTCTCGCTTCATCTGAACCTGCCGCGTGAGGTCGACAGCGTTCCCGCCGTCCGCCGGCTGCTCCGTTGCGCCCTGGCCGTCTTCCACGTCGACCGCGAGGTCGGCGAGGATCTGGAGATCGCCCTGACCGAGGCGTGCGCCAATGTCGTGCGTCACGCGGAGGGCGCCGACAGCCTCGAGGTACGCCTCGACGTCGGCGAGGACCGCTGCGCCATCGACGTGAGCGACAACGGCGAGGGCTTCGACGCCGACGCCGTGGACGACCCGGTCCAGAGCTCCGAGCACGGCCGCGGGTTGTTCCTCATCCGGGCGCTCAGCGAGAACGTCCGCATGCAGTCGACCCCGCGCCGGGGCAGCCTGATCCACTTCGAAAAGGCCTTCGCGACCGCGCATTGATCCACATCCTGGTGCCGCACCGGGAGACAGCTCCGCCACAGGGAAACACCGCGCGACCCCGCGCGGGGGTCCCACGCGTCCCCCTTATCATCTTTGCTCTACGGCAAATATTGCTATAGCTCACACAAAGGAAAGAGGCTGCACATTGTCCGACCGCCCGACACCCCTGGGCGTGCTGCTGCGTGCGGCACCGCCCGACCGGCTGCCCGAGGTGGTGGCCGAGCACCTGCGCCGGCATCACGCCGCCGGCCGGGTGGAGGTGCTGCTCGGTGACCTCACCCTTACCGGCCTCTGGCCCCTGATCGACCCCGGCGTCCAGGACGCCAGCACCCTCGCCCCGCGCTGCTTCGGCAGCCAGCGCCCGGTTGTCGACATCACCCCCGAGCTGAACCGGGCCTACCTGCCGCTCAGCGTCTGGGGCGAACGGCTGGGCGTCCTCGTCGTGGAAACCTCGCTGCCGTCGGGCACCGGCCTGACCGAGCAGCTCTCGGCCATCGCGGACGAACTCGCCATCGCGCTGCGGGCCGCCGACGTAGTCACCGACCGCTATCGGCAGGTGACCCGGCGCCAGCGCCTCACGATGGCCGCCGAGCTGCAGTGGGAGCTGCTGCCCGGCCGCTCCCTCGGCGATGACCGCTTCCTGATCGCCGGTCAGCTCGAACCCGCGTACGCGGTGTACGGCGACCACTTCGACTGGGAGCTCTCCGGCAACCGCCTCACCGTCACGGTGCTCAACGGCTCCGGCGACGGCCTCGAGGCCTCGGTGCTCAGCACGGTGGCGGTCAACGCCATGCGCAACGCCCGCCGCTCCGGCGCCAACATCGTCGAGCAGGCCGAGCTGGCGTCCGACGCTATCTACGGGCGCTACGCCGGTGTCCTGCACACCGCCACCCTGCTGCTGGAGGTCGACCTCGTCAGCGGGCAGGTGGCCGCGGTCGACGCCGGGTCGCCGAAGGCCGTCATCGCCCGCGAACGCGAGATCCGGCCGGTCACGCTGGAGCAGCAGCTGCCGCTGGGCATGTTCGGCGAGACGCGTTACGAGACCCAGCACTTCTCGCTCGAACCCGCCGACCGGCTGCTCATCGTCAGCGACGGCGTGCACGCCGCTGCGCCGGGCGGGCGTACCCCGTATGGTGAGTCAGCCCTGCTGACCGCACTGCGCAGGACGCGGCTGCAGCCCGCGACCGAGGCAGTGGGTACGGTGATGCGCGGCCTCCGGGATTACCACGCGGGTTCGGACCCCGACGACGACGCGGTCACCGTCTGCCTCGACTGGCGGCGATGACGCTTCAAACCCGGGGCGATCGGGTACGCAGGCACCGCAAGAAAACCCCCAGTCCCCGAGTACAGAGGACCGGCATGGAGCGCGTCACTGACGTCGCCGCGGCTGTGGAGTCGACGGTGGAGTCGATGCTGGGCGTCTTTGAGAGCGCCCGGCTTGCCCAGTCCCCGGCCGTCCCTCCGGCCCAGCTACGGGTCCTCACGATCATCTCGCGTAACGAGCACGTCAACATGAGCCGGCTGGCCGAGACGCTCGACGTCGTGCCCTCGTCCGCGAGCCGGCTCTGCGACCGTCTCGAGGCGACCGGCCTGCTGCGCCGCGTGCCAGACCCCCGGGACCGTCGCGAGGTGCGCCTGCTGCCCACCCCCGCGGCCCGCAGGCTGCTGGACGAGCTCCGCGAGCGGCGGCAGTCGGCGCTCGCGGAGGTCCTGGAACGGATGCCACCGGCCCGGCGCGCCGAACTGGTGCGGGCCCTCGCGGCCTTCGACGCCGCAGCGACATCGGTCGCGACGGGCTCGGCCGCCGAGGATGACAGCGACGGGCTTCGTACGGCCTGACCAGCCCGGTGCTCGCCGCCCTGAGCGCGGGGTGCGATAGGTTCCCCCGATGCGTATCGGCATCGTCATCCTCCCCGACCAGCGCTGGTCCGAAGCGAGCCATCGCTGGCGGCGCGCGGAGGAGTACGGCTTCGACCACGCCTGGACGTACGACCATCTCGGCTGGCGCGATCTGGTCGACGGTCCCTGGTTCGACGCCGTCCCGACGCTGACCGCCGCGGCGAGCGTGACCAGCCGGATCGGGCTGGGCACTTTCGTCGCCTCCCCGAACTTCCGGCACCCGGTGCATTTCGCCCGCGAGACCCTCGCCGTGGACGACATCTCAGGCGGCCGGCTGCTGCTCGGGGTCGGTGCGGGCGGCCTCGGCTTCGACTCCGACGTGCTGGGCAAGCCCGCGCTGACGCCGCGCGAGCGGGTGGATCGTTTCGCCGAGTTCCTCGACCTGTTCGGGCGACTGCTGACCGAGGACCACGTCTCGTATTCCGGCACCTACTACCAGGCGGTGGACGCGCGTACGCTCCCCGGCCCGCTGCAGCGGCCCCATCCCCCGCTGATCGTGGCGGCGAACGGGCCCCGGGCACTGCGTCTCGCAGCCCGGCACGGCGACGGCTGGGTGACCACCGGCGCCCAGGCGGTCGACGACGAGAACGCGTGGTGGCGCTCGGTGGCCGAGATCAGCGAGCGGTTCGGCGCGGCGCTGGAGCAGGCCGGCCGCAGCGGTGTCGACCGTTATCTCAACCTCGACTCGTCGCCGGTCTTCTCGCTGAGCAGCCCGCAGGCATTCGAGGACGCGATCGGCCGGGCCCGCGAACTCGGTTTCACCGACGTTCTCGCGCACTGGCCGCGGGCATCGAGCTGGTATGCCGGTGACGAGAGGGTTCTCGAAACGGTCGCCGCCGCGCTGCCCGCGCTCCGCGAATCCTGAGCCACCGCCCGCGACGCACCGCAATCTTTCCGGCACGCAGCGACGATGAACGATGTGTATCTCGCGAAAGTCCTAGCCTTTTCGCGTAGTACCCACCGATCGCACCGGCAACTTTCGGGCCCGGCCGATCCCCGCCTTTAGGCATGCGCTTCGGCTGCCTTTCCTGGACCGGCCGCCCCTTTAGTCATCACTTGGGCATAGCCCGGACCGCTTGGACATCGCTTGCGGGCCGCCTTGATCACCATTTACGCGCGGTGCCCGGATCCGCGGCGGGCCGGGCCGATCGCCATTGCCGACCGCCCGCTGATCACTTTCAGCTTCCGTCTCGCCACAAAGAGCTAACAGACTGGCTCATGCAGCCTCCAGGCCGGCAAGCCGGTCGCCCGGCTGCACACAGCATTGCGGCCGACCGGGTGACCGGTCGGCCGCGGCAATGCGGTTCGAAGTGGGATCAGCGACCGTGCGCGGCCCGGTAGGCGCTACTGACGCCCTGCGGGATGCGGCCACGCTCGGAGATCTGGTGCCCGTGCTCGGCCGCCCACTCGCGGATCAGCCGATTCTCGTCGCGGCTTCCGGCAGTGCGCACCGGCGCCGGCCGGCCCGCTGCCCGGGCCGCACCCGCGCGGCCGATTCGCGTGCCCGCGTTGATGAACGGATCCAGGGCCTTGCGCAACTTGCCGGCATTGGCCTCGGAAAGGTCGATGGTGTATGCCGTGCCGTCGAGGCTGAACTCGACCGTGCGATCGGCTGGCTTTCCATCGAGGTCGTCGATGAGGGTGGTGATTACCTGCCGCGCCATAACGACTCCTGAGAAGAATCCGAATAACGGGCTTAAGCATGGACTGTGAACCGGCGCACGCGCAACAGTTTCGCAGGATTTCACAGAATATCGCCGAGGCCGGGCAATTAACGGCGAGCGGGGCCACTAATTGCGCCGCCACTATTGTCGGCGAATCGACGCTCGGTGCGCCCCGATCCGCACGAGGTGCGCAAAACCCGGGTGGGCAGCGGCCGCGGGATGCCGTTAGGGTCGGGTCCATGGACGCCGACGACGACCGTGCCACCTGGCGCGAGCAGCGCCGGCAGGCCGTCGACGGGCACGCGGCGGCGCTGGCCGCCGACCGGGCCGCCGAGGCGGAGAAGGCCGGCGCGCTGCTCGCGAGCTTCGTGCGCCGGGCCGCCGAGCAGGGCCTGGCACCGCACGACCTGCGCGCGGTCGCCTTCGACGGCCGGTCCACGTTCCGCACCACGCTGCGCGGCTGGTATCTGAAATCGAACCGCTCGGTGGCCGTCGGCGCAGACGGCGGCTACTACGTCCTGACCGTCCCGTCCTCCCTTCGCGCCCGCTTCACGGGCGCGACCGTGTCACCCAGCTCCCCCCGGCTGGTGGTCGGCGCGGGCGGCGGCGACGGCGAAACCATCCCCCTGGCGCAGCTGCTCGAGCGCCGCCTCACCGCAGGAGCCGTCTGGCCGTGATCCCTGGCGACACCACACCCACGACCCGGCGCCGCACCCTGGCGACGTTCTGCGCCCTCGCCCTCGGCGCCGCGACCCTGTCCGCACCCACCCCGGCCTCGGCGTCCGCTTCGGCAGGGGCTGTGCGGGCTGCCGCCGCGAAGGCCGAGGTGCCGTGCCCGAAGCCCGACGTGAAGCCGCCCGCGGGACGGCCCGCCCGGCCCGTCCCGCCCGCGGACGACCCGGTCCTGCGCGCGGTCGGCGGCGACGACCTCGCCACCAACGGGCTGATCGTCCCGCAGGGCGCCAAGCAGCCCCCGGCCCTGACCGCCACGAGCTGGCTGGTCGCCGATCTGGACACCGGTGAGGTGCTGGGCGGCTGCGGCCCGCACGTCTACGGCACCCCGGCCAGCGTGCAGAAGCTGCTGCTCGCCGCGACGGTGATGGACAAACTCGATCCCAAGAAGACCATCACGATCACCCAGGAAGACCTGAACATCGAGCCCGGCAGCTCGGCGGTCGGCCTGCTCAAGGGCGGCAAGTACACCATTGCCACGCTCTGGCTCGGCCTGCTGCTCAACTCCGGCAACGAGGCTGCGAATACCCTCGCCCGCCTCGGCGGCGGCGCGGACGGCGTGCAAGGCACGGTGACCGCGATGAATGCGGAAGCGAAACGGCTGGGCGCGTACCAAACGCATGCCGTGACCCCCTCCGGCCTGGACGGACCGGGGCAGTTCACCAGTGCCTACGATCTGGCGCTCATCGCCCGCGACTGCTTCGCCAACGCCGACTTCGGCAGGTACGCCCTGACGAAGAACACCCAGATCCCGGCGCAGAAGCAGCTGAAAAAAGGCGGTTTTCAGATCCAGAACGAAAACCGCCTGATCTTCGACTACAAGGGCGCCATGGGCGGCAAAACCGGCTTCACCAAGCTGGCCCGGCACAGCTACGTCGGCGCGGCCCAGCGCGGCGGCCGCCGCCTCGTCGCCACCCTGCTCGGCGCCGAGAACAACCCCCTGCGCGGCTACGAACAGGGCGAGGCACTGCTCGACTGGGGCTTCTCCCTGCCCAAGGACGCCTCGGTCGGCAAACTGGTCACCCCCGACGCCACCGGCACAGCAACCGGCACGGCCACCGGGGAGAGCGCCGCACCCGCCTCGCCGGATGCCACCAGACCCGCCCCGGCCGCGGCACGTCCGGCAGACGACAACGGCTTCCCGCTGCTGGCGGCGGCCGGCGTCGCCATCGTCCTGGCGGCCACCCCGCTCCTACTGCTCCTCACCCAGCGCCGCCGCCGGGTGCGCCGCCGCCGCTCCCGCAGCAGCAACCCGCAGGCTTTCTACTAGGGCGCATCTGAGGGATCACGGCTGTCTGCGCCGAGGTCCAGCTTCGGTCCCGCTGCGTGGGGCGAAACCTGGACCTCGGCGCTTGTCCACCCGTAACGGTGCCCGCCTGGCTGAATGTTGCGCTGGACAGCGGGATGCGACAACTTTCTGCGGTGTTGCCCGTCAAATCTCGCCAATCGTGTCTGGCAGCAGAACAGTTGTTCCCTGGCCACACGTGATGGGTCCACGGTTGACACCTGACACCGCAGAACGTTGCGGCATTGCCGGAATGAGCGCAACTTCGTGCCCCAGGGCCAGACCCTGCTGCCCTCGCCTCCTACGGCAACCGGCTCGGATCAGGCGAAGACCAGGCCGAACAACCAGATGACGGCGACGCCCAGGGCCGCGGTGAATTCGACGAGGAGGGAGAGGCCGACCGCGGCCAGGGCCCGTTTGGTGGAGGGCCAGGCCTGCCCTGAGCCGAGGCGCATCTGTTCGGCCAGGAAGACGCCGAGGATGAAGCCGAGGACCAGGCCGACGAGCGGGATCACGAAGAAGCCGATCAGGCCCAGGACGCCGCCCGCGAGCAGGGACGTGGTCGGCACGCCGGTGCTCTTCAGGCGTTTGCCGGGCCAGAGGTATTTGACGACGGTGCCGGCGAGGGCGATGACCGTGGCCAGGGCGAGGACGACCCAGCGGCCGGAGCCGGCGTCGCCGAGCAGGGACCAGAGCAGGACCGCGCCCCAGCAGAGGAGCAGTCCGGGCAGGACCGGGATGACCACGCCGAGCACGCCCACCACCATCGCTATGCCGGCGATGAGGTTGACGGTCGTACCGCTGTCGCTGAGGTCCATGTGACAACACTGCCGTAGTCGCGCAAGAGTCCTCAACCGCGGGGCCCCACGACCGATGGACACTCAGCGCCGCCACCCCCGATGCGGCGCCCTGAGTCAGTCGCGGAGGTACCCACATGCGCCGACCGGGCCGTGAGTCTCTGGAGGGTGAGCTGTGACCCCGCGCAGCGTTCTCGCCGTTGGTGCGAATCCTGGTGATCTCGAGCTCGGCTGTGCCGGCACGCTCGCCGCGCACCGGGCCGCCGGTGATTTCGTCACGATGCTCGTGCTGAATTGTGACGGACCGGACCACCCGTCGACCAAACGTACGGAGGCCGCCGCCAAGGCGCTGGACTGCCTGCTGCTCTGGGGCCCCGAGGCCGCCGAGCGCCGGCAGGCCACGGATCGGCGCAGGCGGGACCGCGGTGCCGAGGACCGCCGGGCCGGGGTCGGCCGCCCGCCCGCGACCGCCGCGATCGAGAACGTGCTCACCGGTGTCGACGCCGATGTCATCTACGTGCACGCACCCGAGGACGCGAACGACGATCGCCAGCAGGCCGCCGAGGCCACTGTCGTCGCGGCGCGGCACAGCAGCCGGGTGCTGCACTACGCCGGGGAGTCGACGCTGCGGTTCGACCCTTCGCTGTACGTCGACATCACGGCGTACCTGAAAGACAAGCTCGAGGTGTCCACCGACCCGGAGCTGACCAGTGCCACGGCCCGGCACTTCGGCGCCCAGGCGCGGGTCCGCTATGCGGAAGCGTTCGCTCCGGACCGCTTTGTGTGGGACCTCATCCGTCGCTGAAACCCCGTGGATCACCAGGGAGACCACCCGCCCCAGGAGGCTTGAGGAAAAGAGTCGAAGCAACCGGTACGCAACTCTGTGCGACCGGAACGCATACCCCACGTCACGGAAAGTTCTCCCTGTCAGCCGGTACCGCCCACTGCCGCGGGCTACCGACAACATCCGGGGGAAAAGACATGACGAGCACCATGACGACCGCTGCCGACCTCACCGCCGACGCCGCCGCCGTGACCGCCGTGCCGGCCCTGACCGCCGCCGAGCAGGAAGAGCTGATCCGCTCGCACATGCCGCTCGTCGGTCACCTGGTGCGCGACATGCTCACCCGCATCCCCAACCACATCCACCGCGACGACCTCACCAGCGCCGGCCTGCACGCGCTGGTGACGGCGAGCCGCGGCTGGGACCCGAACCGCGGCATCCCGTTCCACCGCTTCGCCACGACCCGCATCCGCGGCGCGATCCTCGACGAGCTGCGCTCGCTCGACTGGGCCACCCGCTCGGTGCGCTCGAAGGCGCGGAACACCGACACCACGCGGCAGAGCCTGACCACGACGCTGGGCCGTACGCCCACCAACGAGGAGCTGGCCCAGGCGCTCGGCACCACGACGACCGACCTGACGCAGCGCGACAACGACGTGCAGCGCGCCACCGTGCTGTCGCTGCAGGGCTTCACCACCAGCAGCGCCGACGACCTGGTCACCGAGGCCGCCCCGGGCCCCGAGGACATGCTGATCCGCCGTGAGCAGATCGGTTACCTGCACCACGCGATCGAGTCGCTGCCCGAGCGCCTGCAGCTCGTCATCACCGAGTACTTCCTCAAGGAGCGCCCGATGGCGGACATCGCCGCCGACCTGGGTGTCACCGAGTCGCGGGTGTCGCAGCTGCGCGCCGAGGCGCTGTCGCTGCTCAAGGACGGCATGAACACCCACCTCGACCCGGACCTCGCGCCGGCTCCGGAGAACCCGGCCAGCATCACGGCTCGTCGCCGCGCGTCCTACTACTCCACGATCGCCGGCAACACCAACCTGCACTCGCGGCTCGCGCTGACCAACGCCCACGGCCACTCGACCTTGAAGGTCGCCTGAGTACCTGACACGGAAAAGACCGGCGTCGTCCCACGCCGGTCTTTTCCGTGTGTCCGGAACAGGAACGGTCACGCCAGGGCGGCGAGCTCCTTGGGCAGGTCGGCGGTGTGCAGCACGCCGAGGCGCCGGGTGGCCCGGGTCACCGCGACGTAGAGATCGCTGAGCCCGCGCGGGCTCTCGGCGATGATCTCGTCGGGCTGCACCACCACGACGCTGTCGAACTCGAGGCCCTTCGCCTGTTTCACCGTCATCAGCACGATGTGGTTCAGCAGGTCGGGCTGCTCCCCCACGGCCGCACCCGGGACGGCGGCGGTCAGCTCGGCGCCCAGGGACTCTTCAAGAGCATCGGGGACGAGTACGCCGACACGACCGTCGGACACCTGGGCGGACTCCGTGCGTACGGTGGAAATCAGTTGATCGGAAAGCTCGGCGGCCGGCACCCGGCGCGCCCACGGCTCGACGCCGGCCTCCCGGACCGAGCGGGGCGGCTGGAGCGACGGGTCGACCCCGGCCAGCACGTCCCCCGCGACCGCCATGATCTCGGCGGGGGTGCGGTAGTTGACGGTCAGCTCGGCCAGCCGCCAGCGCTGCGCGACGTAGGGCTCGAACGCCTGGTCCCAGCTCGTCGTGCCGGCCAGGTCACCGGTCTGCGCGACATCGCCGACCACGGTCATCGACCGGCTCGGGCAGCGGCGCATCAGCAACCGCCACGCCATCGGCGACAACTCCTGCGCCTCGTCCACGATCACGTGCCCGAAGACCCACGTGCGGTCGGCGGCAGCACGCTCGGACGCCGTCCGCGTGTCGAGCACCTCGTGACGCTCGACGAACGCGCTGGCATCGACGACGTCGATCGCGGACAGCACCTCCTCCTCGCGGTCGTCCTCGAAGTCGAGCGAGCGGGAACCCTGGACGATCTCGAGCACGCCCTCGGCGTATTCGATCGCCTCGCGCCGCTCCTGCGCGACCGCCCGGGCCCGCAGCGTGTCGTCGACACCGAGCAGCTCGGCGAGCTCGTCCAGCAACGGCACGTCGGCCGGGGCCCACCGCGCGTCGTGGGCGCGCAGCAGCAGACCGCGATCCTCCTCGCCGACCCCGGCCGACTCCAGCCGGTCGGCGTCGCTGAGCAGGTCCCGCAGGACCTGGCGCGGCGTCAGCACCGGCCACAGGTCGAAGAGGGCCTGCTGCACGTCGATATCCTCGCGCAGCTCGCGGCGGGTCTCGGCGAGGTCCGACTCCTCGAGCAGGTTCTCGCCGCCGAGCGGGTCGGCGCCGATGCGATCGGCGATCTGCTGCGACAGCGCGTGGATCGCCTCGGTGACGAAGAGCTGCCGGGCCACGTTGTGCGGGCGGCCGGAGCGCCGGGCGATCTCGCGGGCGTCCTCGCAGACGCCGCGCTCGATGCGCAGCGGGTAGCCGTCGTGGTCGACCTCGACGTAGTCGTCGGGCACGGTCTGCCGGTCGGCGACCGCCTGCGCGAGCACATCGAGGATGCCGAGACCGCCCTTGATCGCGGCGGCCGCGGGGGCCTCGTCGGCGCGGGCGGTCACCCCGGGGAACATGTCGCCGAGCGTCGCGAGCAGCACACCGGTCTCGGCCAGAGACGGAAGAACCTGCGAGATGTAGCGCAGGAACGTCGCATTAGGACCGAGGATCAGCACGCCCTGCCGTGTCAACTGGGCCCGATGGGTATAGAGAAGGTAGGCGGCGCGGTGCAGCGCGACGGCAGTCTTGCCGGTCCCGGGTCCACCCTGGACCACCATCACGCCGGCGAGCCCGGAGCGGATCACCTCGTCCTGCTCGGACTGGATCGTCTCGACGATGTCCCGCATCCGGCCGGTGCGCCCCGCGGTCAGCGCGGAGAGCAGCGCGGCCTCGCCGGTCACGTCCTCCCGGCCACCGGCACCGGCAGCGGCGAGATCGAGGACCTCGTCGTCGATGCCGGTCAGCTCGCGGCCCCTGGTGCGCAGGTGGCGCCGGCGGGTCACACCCTCCGGTGAGACGGCGGTCGCCAGGTAGAACGGGCGCGCGGCCGGGGCACGCCAGTCGACGAGCAGTGGATCCTGGTCCCGGTCCTCGGCGAACAGCCCGAGCCGGCCGATGTAGCGGGGGTTGTCCGCGGCGAAGTCGAGCCGGCCGAAGCACAGGCCGTTCTCGACCGCATTCATCTGCGCGACCTGCTCGGCCCAGTGACTGCGGGTGGCCTCGCGCTGCGAGCGGCCCTGCGGGGTGCCGCCGGCCTCGAGCAGAATGGCCCGCAGCCTCTCGGCGGCCTGGTCGCGCAGCAGGTCAAGGCGCTCATAGAGAGCCGTGAGATAGGCCTGCTCGTCGGTGAGGAGATCGGCGTCGTTCCGCAAAGTGTTCCTACCGTCGGCGGAGCTTGACAAAAGTGCTCCCTGTTGTGGTAACATTCGCCAGGTCAGCGGCCATTCGTGGTCGCTTTTTTCGTTTGTGCAGAAACGAAAAGAATAGCCGACCCGCGTTCCCCGCGGCGACTCCGTGAGCGAAGTTACGACGTTCTTCGGACGGTGTCCGCAATCCGTCATCGCGGGCCTGCCCGTTACGCCACGCCCGCCGTAGTGATTAACAGTGTTATGACGCACAGCCAGCAGTTGCGACGTCGGCTCGGCGCCGCGGCCCTTCTGGTCGCCGCCCTCGTCACAAGCTCTGCTTGTTCGGGCGATGACCAGCCCGCGGCCGCCGCGGCCACACCCTCCGGCGAGCCGCAAACCCTCGACGGCGCCAAGGCCGCGGCGCAGACCGTCTTCGACCGGTTCAGCGGCGGCGACTTCGGTGGCGCGTGGGAGCTCTACACCGCCGCCGGCAAGGCCGCGATCACCAGGGCGGACTACATCAAGCTCAACGAGACCTGCGCCCGCCACGGCCTGCCCATCAAGCTGACAAGCGCCCGGATGGACGGCCCCGGCAAGGCCGTCGTGATCGCGAAGCAAAAGGGCGCCGCGCAGTCGTACACGATGCGTTATGAGCACAACGCCTGGAAGCTCTCACCGGCCAAACAGGGTCTGGCCTTGTACGCGAAGGGTGCGGACAAGGCCATCGCCCTGCAGAAGAAGGCCGGAACCTGTTAAAGGATCACGCGGCGACGGGGACCGGCAGACCGTCCACACCGGTCACGGCGAGCCGGTCGCGCAGGGTGCCGTGGGTCGCGATCTGGTCGTAGTACGCCGACCGGCGGCGCGCCACGCAACCGTCCTTCGAGTTGCCCGCCAGCGACGGCTCGAGGTGGGTGTTGAGACCATCCTTGAGCAGCGACAACGCCTCCGCCCGCAGCTGCGACACCCGCGACTCGGTGACCCCGAGCTCGGCGGCGATGGCCGCCATCGGGCGCTCCTCGAAGAAGTAACCGGTGATCACCGCGCGCAGCCGGTCCGGCAGGACGTCGACGGCGTGACGCAGATAACCCGTGCGCTCGCGGCGGATCAGCATCTCCTCGGGGCCGGCACTCGGCTCCGTCACCATGTCGTCGGCGCCGGCCGTCGCGAAGCCCTGCAGGCTGAAGACCACGGCACGCTGCACGTCGTCGTCGGCCGACTCGATGTCCTCGGGCGAACAGCCGAGCCGCTCGGCGACCTCGGCGATGGTGGGCGTACGGCCCAGCTGGGCGGTCAGCTCCTGGCGGGCGGTGTCGGTGCGGCGGGCCCGCTGGCGCACCGAACGGCTCGCCCAGTCCAGGCCGCGCAGCTCGTCGAGCAGGGCACCACGGACCCGGGCCGCGGCGAACCGCGCGAACGGCACGCCCCGGGAGTCGTCGAACCCACGGGCCGCGGCCACCAGCGCCGCGTAACCGGCGGAGAGCAGGTCGTCGCGGTTCACGTGGGCGGGCACCCGGGCCAGCATCTCGCGCACCAGGTGGCCTACGAGAGGCATGTGCGACCGGACGACGTCCTCGCGACGACGATCGGTCTCGACAGCCCGCGCACCTAGACGGCGATCGGTCTCGGCAACACCGCTCATGGAAGCTTCTCCTCGGGTACCAGCCGGATCGGGGGGAGATTTCCGGCGCTGAGGAGAACGGTGAGGTCCGTCGAGTGCAGAACGGGTCACGTTCGGGTGCAGCGGGGTTGCGGTGAGTAGGCGCGTACACTTGATCTCAGCATCAGGGTCGGCCACCACGAGCAGCGACTCACGCGCCACATCCTCAAGCGCGGTCCGCGCCGGGAGGAACCGACCCCTCAGACATACGGAGTTCCCACCTGATGACCTCGTTCACCGATCTCGGCGTGCCCGCCGAGCTCGCAACGGTCCTGTCCGGCTTCGGCATCAACGAGCCGTTCCCGATCCAGACCGCGACCCTGCCCGACTCCCTCGCCGGGCGCGACGTGCTCGGCCGCGGCCGCACCGGCTCCGGCAAGACGTACGCGTTCGTCCTCCCGGTCGTCGCCCGTCTCGCCGCCTCCGGTGCTCCCCGCAAGCCGGGCCGTCCCCGCGCGCTGATCCTGGCGCCCACCCGCGAGCTCGCCACCCAGATCGAGGCCACGCTCTCGCCGCTGGCGACCAAGCTCGGCCTGCGCACCCTCACCGTCTTCGGCGGCGTCGGCGCGAACCCCCAGATCCGCGGTCTCAAGAACGGCGTCGACATCCTCGTCGCCTGCCCCGGCCGGCTCGACGACCACCTGCGCAACGGCCACGCGAGCCTCGACTCGATCGAGATCACCGTGCTGGACGAGGCCGACCACATGGCCGACCTCGGCTTCCTCCCGGTGGTCCGGCGGCTGATGGACCTCACCCCGCGCGAGGGCCAGCGGATGCTCTTCTCCGCCACGCTCGACGGCGGCGTCGACATCCTGGTCAAGCGGTTCATGCACAAGCCGGTCACGCACCACGTCGACTCGGCCTCCGAAGCGCCGATCCAGATGTCGCACCACGTCCTGCACGTGCGGCACGACGACCGCTTCCCGGTGCTGGTCGACCTGGTCGCGGCCCCCGGCCGTACGGTCGTGTTCACCCGCACCAAGCGCCGCGCCAAGACCCTGACCCGTCAGCTCATCCAGGCCGGCGTGCCCGCGGTCGAGCTGCACGGCAACCTGGCGCAGAACGCGCGTAACCGCAACCTCTCGGCGTTCTCGGACGGCAGCGCGGCGACCCTGGTCGCCACCGACATCGCCGCCCGTGGCATCCACGTCGACGACGTCGCGCTGGTCATCCACGCCGACCCGCCGGTCGAGCACAAGGCCTACCTGCACCGCTCGGGCCGCACGGCACGGGCCGGTGCCCAGGGCACGGTCATCACCCTGATGACCGACGACCAGCAGGGCGACGTCCGCGACCTCACCCGCAAGGCCGGCATCAAGCCGACGACCACGCGCACTCGCCCGGGCGACGCGCTGCTCGCCGAGCTGGCCCCGGGCGAGCGCACCTACACCGAGCCGGCCGCGTTCGACGCTGCCATGGCCGCCGCACAGCCCGCCGCGGGCCGCGACGGTGGCGACGGCGAGAACGCCGCACCGCGCGCACGGCGTGGTGGCTCGGGTGGCGGCGGTGGCACCGGCGGCGGCGGACGTCGCCGTGGTGCCAGCCGGCCCACGACCGGAGCTGCCCACGAGGGTGGCGCTGCCGGTGGCCAGGGCGGTGCCCGCTCCCAGGGTGGCGCCCGCGGCGCACAGGGCGGCGGCTCCCGGGGCGGCGCGCAGGGCGGCCGCGCCACGACCGCCGGTGGCGGCACGGGCGGCCAGGCACGCGGACGGCGCGGCGGAGGCGGTGGTACGGGCTCCACGCCGGTGCACAGCACCCAGACCGGTGGCGGCAGCAGCACCGGCGGCGCAGCGGCGTTCTCCTCCGGCTCCCGCGTCGGCGGCCGGCGGGGTCGCTGACCTCAGCGAAACCCGGCAGCCGCTTCGGCGTCCGCCGGGGATCAGCCACCCGGCCTTGAACGGCCGGCCGGCCTTTGAAACGACAGATCGGCGGTGCCCGGGCGGGCACCGCCGATTTTTTGTCTGTTGATCAGGGAGTCCGAACGGCGATCAGGGGGTGCGGACGGCCAGCTCCGTGGCGAGGCGGTAACCGTCGCGCAGTTCGAGGTCGTCGCCGCTCCAGAAGCGGCCGGGGTCGTACCAGCTGGCCTTGCGGTCCCGGGGCAGCAGGCCCATGTCCTCGTAGGTGACCGCGACCACCTCGGCGCAGTAGGCCGTTTCGAGGTCGCCCTCGGGCTCTTCGGCGTCCTGCCACGGCAGGCGCAGCTGCGGCACCCGGCCGCGGGCCCAGCGCCACGCGAGCTGGGCGCTCGACGGGAACGGCGTGCCGTCGAGGCGGGCGACCGTCTTGAGGGCGCGGTCCTCCATCTCCTTGGTGACCGGCTGTTCGAGCTGACGCAGCCAGCCGCGCTGGCCGTAGCGATGCGCCCAGACCGTCACGGCGTCGCGCAGGTCATGCAGCTGCACCCCGCGCTGGAACGTGCCGGACCACATGTCGGGCAGGGAGCGGCCCAGCTCGGCGTGCCACATCAGCGGGGGCATGTCCTCGATCACGATCGACATGCCGACGTGGTTGACGGGGCTGTTCGTCATGGTCTGGATGGCCCGGTCCGGGCCCGATCGCCCCCGGAAAATCCAGATATCGCCCGTGCGGGTCAGGTCGATGGCCTCTTCGAGGCTGATGTCGGCAACCACTTGTCTATCCTCGGCAGATGCGTTGGTGGAAAGTAGCGGGATTGGCAGGGCTGGCGGGAGTCGCCGCCACGGGTGCGGTGCTGGCACGACAGGAGCGCAAACGACGGGCGTACACGCCCGATGAGATCCGGGACCGGCTCCATGCCCGGGTCGCCGAGTCGGAGACGTCGAGGGACTCGGTCAGCGTCGACGACGACTGAGGCCCGTAGCTAGGCGACATCGGAATCCCGGATCAGGGACCACAGGCCCGCGCCGTCCGGCGCGGAGAACCAGGTCTTACCTCCGGAACCTACCGTCTCGGGAGTGCCGGCCGGGCCAGGAATGGCACCGGCCAGCACCGACTCCGTCGCGGACAGGCGGCGGATCGCGATGGCGGCGACGTTGTCCGGGTGCGCGTTGGCGAACTCGGAGTAGATCTCCTGGTCGTGCTGCCCGTCGTCGCCGATGAGCAGCCAGCGGATGTGCGGGAACTCGTTGGAGAGCCGGGCCAGGGTGTTGCGCTTGTGCTCCCGGCCGCTGCGGAACCACCTGTCCGGGGTCGGGCCCCAGTCGGTCAGCAGCAGCGGACCGGCCGGGTAGAGGTGGCGCGACAGGAACCGGCTCAGGGTCGGGGCGACGTTCCACGCGCCGGTCGACAGGTAGAAGACCGGGGAACCGGGGTTCGCGGTGACGAGCCGCTCGTAGAGCACCGCCATGCCGGGCACGGCGTTGCGGGCGTGCTCGTCCAGCACGAACGTGTTCCACGCCGCCAGCAACGGCCGGGGCAGCGCGGTCACCATGACCGTGTCGTCGATGTCGCTGATCACCCCGAACTTCATGGCGGGGTCCACCACCCGGATCGGCGCCTCCACGGGGGAAGCGCCGTCGGTGCTGAGCCGGACGCTGCCCCACCCGGGTTCGAGGTCGCCCTTCACCCGGGTGTCGACGTATCCGCTGCGGTCGGTGCGGGTCTCGTGGATCCGGTCGCCGATCTGGATCTGCACGGCCGCGTTGTTCACCGGTGAGGTCGTGAAGCTGCGCCAGCCGCGTACCTTCTCCAGCCGTTTGGTCACCTGATTACGCCGGGTGAGCACCACCCGGGCCATGACGCGGGCCCAGCCGGGGGCTCCGTACCCGGTGTACGCGGTGATCACCGGCTGCCAGCCGCGTTGCCGCAGCCTCCGCTCGATGACCTCGTGCACGGCGTCCTCGATGCGCGCGGCGCGATGCAGCCGCACGGCGGGCGTGCGGCCCGCCGGGGTCACTGACACGTCGGCCTCCTGCCGTTACTCGTCAACGCCTGGGCCCGGCGCAGGCCGTCGTGATCCACCAGCTTTGCCCTAAAGACGGTACCTGGCCTAACTGGAACTCGCTGTGCAACCTCTGCTCTCAGTGGACGGCCAGGCGGGGCTGGGAGGCGCGGGCGGCGGGGATCGGGGCGGTGCGGCGTTCGGTGACGACGCCGGAGCCGGCGCGGATCTTCGCGGCCAGGGCCTCGGCGCGCAGGCCACGGAGGGTCGTGGCGGCTTTCTCCGATTCCTGCCATGCATAACGCTCACGCTCGGTAGCGGCCTGGTAGCCGGCGAACCGGTGCTCGCGGACGGCGGCGCGCAGGGCGGTTTCCTGGGCGACCGGGTGTTTGCGGGGGTTCCAGCCGTCGCGGTGCGCCAGGACGTCGTTGAGCTGGTCCATCGACAGCTCCCGGCGGCGGGTCGCGGCGAGGGCCTTGCGGTGCAGGAAACGCTCGCGGTCAGCGATCTCGGCGCGGGTGCGGCGCTGCTTGAAGACGGGGAAGACGGCCGCGGCGGCGCTGCGCCGGGCGATCCGGTCGGCCTCGTCGAACGCCGCCCACGCCGTTTCGGCCGCTTCCTGCGCCCGTTCCCAGGCCTCGCGGCGGCTACGGGCGGTGACGGCGGCCTGCTCGGCTGCGGCGGCGACCTCTTCGGCGTACCTGTCGGCTTCGGGGCGGGCCACCAGCTTGCGCGGCCGGTCACTCGGGGCCGGGCCGTCGATGTTGGGGTCTCGGCGGGGCACGGCGAAGATCGCTGTCGCGCCCGCGAAGACGAGCAGGAGGATCATCCAGATCAGGACGGCGGGTTCCACGGTTGGCACCGGCTTCTCTCGTACGTCGGAAGTCACTCGCTGTGATTAAGGACCGGCCCGATGTGAGTACGCCCAGATCTGATGAGCCGGGGCGTCGCGAAAACGGGCAGTGCGAAGGATCAGGCGAGTGGCGGCGCGCGACCGGCGAATGCGTTCGGCCGCAGCCCACCGGGGATGACCGTGCCGGCGTCGATCGGCGAGACCTCGAGAACGTCCTCGTCGAGCGTGTCCGCGAGCGGCTCCGGCTGCACGATCCGGTCGGAGAGATCCGTGGTGGCCGTGGGCGCGTCGACAACCGTGACGACCGCAGGCGGCTCGGGAACCGTCTCGGGCGCGGTCAGCGTCGGGATGGCGAATGCCAGCGCGATGAGCGCCATCCCGGCCAAAAACTGCAGCAGGCGACGCCCGTCCCAGTAACGGGGGAGCAGGCGTGCAACGGCGGCCACGTGCCTAACTTACCGTGGTCGGGAGCTCTCTGCACAGAAGGTATCGACTGAGTCCTTCGTCCCACTCCGCCGGGTGACCGACTGCCCTCGGGTTAAAGAGATCCTGGTGAGGGACCATGGATGAGTGGAATCAGTGGGTGAGTTGGCCGAGTGGGTGTCCGACGGCGGTGTGGTCGTGCTCAGCGGCGCCGGTCTGTCGACCGAGTCAGGGATCCCGGACTACCGCGGGCCGTCGGGCGTGGCGCGCGGCGCGACCCCGATGACCTATCAGGTCTTCACCCGCGACCCGATCGCCCGGCGCCGCTACTGGGCGCGCAGCCACCTCGGCTGGCGAACGATCGGCGACGCGCGCGCCAACGACGGGCACCGGGCCGTCGCACGCCTGCAGGAGCTGGGCCGCCTCGACGGCATCATCACCCAGAACGTCGACGGGCTGCACCAGGCCGGCGGCGCCCACGGCGTGGTCGAGCTGCACGGCAACCTGGCCCGCGTCATCTGCCTGGCCTGCGGCGAGGTCACCGGGCGCGCCGAGCTGGAGGACCGCCTCAACGCCGCGAACCCCGGTTTCGCCGACACGAAGACGGTGGCAACGGTCAACCCGGACGGCGACGTGGAGCTCGACGACGCCGAGCTGGACGGCTTCACGGTGGTCGACTGCACCGGCTGCGGCGGCATGCTCAAGCCCGACGTCGTCTACTTCGGCGAAACGGTGCCCGCCGCCCGGGTCAGCCGCAGCTTCGACCTCGTCGCCGGCGCCCGCACCCTTCTCGTGCTCGGCTCATCGCTGACAGTCATGTCCGGGCGACGCTTCGTGCTGCGCGCCGCCAAGGACGGGATCAGGGTCGCGATCGTCAACCAGGGCGTGACCCGGGGCGAGCCGTATGCGCAGTTGACTGTGGACGCCGCCCTCGGACAGGTGCTTCCGGCGCTGGTTCGGCACGTGGAAGGCGTACCCATCAGGGGTTAGGACCGTTTTGCACGGTCTGGGGCGAAGCGCGAAGCCATTAACCGTTTCAGGTGCGGCTTGGTTATAGACCCGAAACCTAAATAAAGACTCGGACGCGTTGACGTGACCCGGCTCACGGGGGTTAACTGCCGGAACCGGTCCCGAAACCGGTTCCGAAACTGCGGTGTTACCGCGTGGACACAGTCGGAGGACGCGTGCCAATCACCATCGCCGACGTTGCGGCCAGGGCGAAGGTCAGTAAGACCACCGTGTCCCGGGTGCTCAACGGCAAGGGTGAGCTGGACGAGTCCACCGCTGCCCGGGTTCGGGCGGTCATCGATGAGCTCGGTTACGTGCCGAGTTCGCGGGCGGTCGGGCTGGCTCGGGGGCGGACCCGGGTTGTCGGCATGCTGGTTCCCTCGCTGACCTGGCCGTGGATCGGTGAGGTGCTGCAGGGGGCGGTCGACGTGCTGGAGACCGAGCGTTACGGGCTGTTGCTGTTCACCTGCAACCGCGGGGACGAGTCGATGCGGCAGTTCGGGGCGCAGGTTTCGGCCAAGAGCTTTGACGGGCTGCTGGTCATCGAGCCCGAGGGCACCCTCGACTACATCGCCGGCCTGCATGCCCGCGGCTTGCCGGTGGTGCTGATCGACGACCGGGACGTCAAGACCGAGCAGATCCCGAGCGTCGGCACCACGAACTTCACCGGCGCGGGCTCGGCGGCGAAGCACCTGCTGGAGATCGGGCGCACCAAGCCGCTCGTCGTCGCCGGCCCGGAGCGTTTCGGGTGCACGCAGCAGCGCCTCGACGGGTTCGGCACCGAGTTCGCAGAGTCCGGGCATGCCATTCCGGCGAGCCACGTCCTGCCCGGCGACTTCACCATCGCCTCCGGCTTCGACGCGGTGAACTCGGCGATCGACGGCGGGCTCGACTTCGACGCGGTCTTCGCGCACAACGACCTGTCCGCGACCGGCGCGATGCAGGCCCTGCTCGACAGCGGGCGGCGCATCCCGCAGGACGTGGCGGTCGTCGGGTTCGACGACATCCCGATGGCGGCGCACACCCAGCCGCCACTGACCACAGTGCACCAGCCGCTGCGGGAGATGGGCGAGGCCGCGGCCCGCACGCTGCTCGCGCACTTCGAGGGCTCACCACTGCCCAACCGGCCGACCATAATCCCCGCGACGTTCACCGCCCGCGCCTCCACGGGCTCGTAGCACAAACACACACAGACCTTCGGCCCGGCCGCGAAAGCGACCGGCCGTTACCCGCCTGCACCCTGGGCACCCCTCTCACCCGATTTCGCTTCACCTCAAGGAGTTCAGAGATGCAGAGAAGGAAACTGTTCGCGGCCGCGCTCGCGGGCGTGCTCGCCACGGGCGGTCTCGCTGCCTGCAGCAGCGACTCGCCCAACGCGAATAGCAAGAACGGGTCCGGCGGCAGCACCTTCCTCTCCGTCGGCATGCCCAACGGCCCGCAGACCGAGAACCACAACCCGTTCGTCTCCACGTCGGCGGCCAACTCGCTGGGCTACCGCTGGGCGCTCTACGAGCCGCTGCTGATGTGGAACCCGGTCAAGCCCGCCGACCCGTCGAAGCCGTGGCTGGCCTCCGGCGTCGAGTGGACCCCGGACTTCAAGAAGGCCACGATCACGGTCCGCGACAACGCGACCTGGACGGACGGCCAGAAGGTCACCGGTGACGACGTCGCGTTCACCATGAACCTGCTGAAGAAGGTCGAGGCGTTCAACACCCTCGCCGCCCCGATCGGGGACGCCACCGCGGCCGGCAACGTGGTGACCGTGAACTTCACCGCCTCGATGTTCGTGCTGAAGGACAAGTTCCTCGGCCAGACCCCGATCGTGCCCAAGCACCAGTGGGAGTCGATCGCGGACCCGAGCAAGGACCCGATCAAGGACCCGATCGGCTCCGGCCCGTACAAGCTGAAGTCGTTCACCCCGCAGACCATCACGCTCAGCGTCAAGGACTCGGGCTACTGGCAGGACCTCCCGCAGGTCAAGGAGCTGCGCTACACGTCGTACACCGACAACAACGCGCAGACCACCGCGCTGGCGGACGGCTCCAACGAGTGGGCGTTCGTGTTCATCCCGAACTACAAGACGGTCTTCCTCGACAAGGACCCGGCGCACTACAAGGTCTGGGCTCCCCCGGTGCTCGGCATCCACGGCGTCTACATCAACACCACGATCAAGCCGTTCGACGACCCGAAGCTGCGCCAGGCGATGAACATGGTCGTCAACCGCGAGGACATCTTCAACCAGGCCGAGGCGGGCTACTTCCACCCGCAGGTCACCAACGTGACGGGCCTGCCCTCGCCGGCCGGTGACGCGTTCGTGACCGAGGCGTACAAGGGCAAGAACCTCACGGTCGACGTGCCCGGCGCCAAGGCCCTGCTGGAGTCGGCGGGCTACAAGCTCAACGGCACCACGCTGAACGACCCGAGCGGCAAGCCGGTCAAGCTCACGCTGACCGACCCCTCCGGCTGGTCGGACTACCAGACCTCGCTGGAGATCGTGAAGAGCAACCTCGCCGAGATCGGCATCGCGGCCACGGTTGACAAGGCCAACCAGGACGCCTGGACGCGCAACGTCGAAGAGGGCAAGTTCGACGCCACGTTCCGCTGGACCAACGGCGGTTCCACGCCGTACGACATCTACCAGACGATCATGGACGGTACGGCGCTCAAGCCGATCGGCACCGCGTCCCCGGGTGGCAACTTCGGCCGCTTCAACAGCCCCGAGGCCACCGCGGCGCTCAAGGCGTACGCCAACGCGTCCGACGACGCCGCCCGGACCACCGCGCTCGCCACGATCCAGAAGATCTTCGTCGAGCAGGTCCCGATGATCCCGGTCGGCGCGGACAACGTCGGCATGGCGTACAGCACGAAGAACTGGGTCGGCTGGCCCGACGACACCAATCCCTACGGTGCCGGTCAGCCCACGCAGGCCAACGCGCTCGACGTCATCCTGCACCTCAAGCCCGCCAACTCCTGATCCGTCGCGCCGCCCTGGGGACCTGGTCCCCGGGGCGGCTCCCCCCGTCCAACCACCCCACCGCCGCCCTTGGCCGGCCTGAAGACCCCTTTGTTTGCCGAAGCAGAAGGAACCACGGCATGACGTTGACCCCCGACGCGCCGGCGCCCCCTACCGCGGTGGTGCTCGAGGCGACCGGCCTGACCAAGCACTTCCCGGTCCGCCGGAACCTGCGCGACATCTTCAAGCGCACCCACGAAGCCGTGCACGCCGTCGACGACGTCCACCTCACGCTGCGGCGTGGCCAGGTGGTCGCCCTGGTCGGTGAGTCCGGCTCCGGCAAGTCCACGGTGGCGCGCCTGCTCGCGCAGCTCTACCCGCGCACGGACGGCGACATCCAGCTGCACGGAGCATCAAGCAGGGTCAAGGGCGGCAGGCAGTTCCGCGCGTACGCCAAAAAGGTCCAAATGATCTTCCAGGACCCCTTCGCCTCGCTGAACCCCGTCCACACGATCCGCTACCACCTGACCCGCGCGCTGAAGATCCACGGCAACGCCGGCAGCAACGCGCAGGAGCTGGAGCAGGCGCTGACCGAGCTCCTGAACCGCGTCAGCCTGACGCCGCCCGAGCGGTACCTCGACAAGTTCCCGCACGAGCTCTCCGGCGGCCAGCGTCAGCGCGTGGCCATCGCCCGGGCCCTCGGCGCGAACCCGGAGGCGCTGCTCGCCGACGAGCCGGTGTCCATGCTGGACGTCTCCATCCGCCTCGGCGTGCTGAACCTGCTCCGGGACCTGAAGGAGCGGCTCAACCTGGCCATCCTCTACATCACCCATGACATCGCCTCGGCGCGTTACTTCGCCGACGAGACCCTGGTGATGTACGCGGGCCGCATGGTCGAGGGCGGCGACAGCGAGACGGTCACCCAGAACCCCGCGCACCCGTACACCCGGCTCCTGATCGATTCGGCGCCCGACCCGGACCGCATCGCGAACATGACGGCGGACACCGCGGACCGTGGCGACGGCGAGCCCCCGAGCCTGATCCACCCGCCGACGGGTTGCCGGTTCCACCCGCGCTGCCCGGTCGCCATGCCGCGGTGCAGTACCGATCTGCCCGTACGCCTCGAGATCAACGACAAGCCGGGCCACTGGGCAGCGTGCTGGCTGTATGACACTGAGCCGGAGGCCGCAAAGTGAAATACCTCCTGCAGCGGATCGCGTTCTACCTGTTCACCGCGTGGGCCGCGATCACGCTCAACTTCTTCATCCCTCGCATGATCCCCGGCGACCCGGTGAAGTCCCTGCTCTCCCGCTTCCAGGGGCAGATGAGCAGCCAGGCGATCGACTCGCTCTACGTGTTGTTCGGCCTCGACAAGAACGCCAGCATCTGGGAGCAGTACTTCGACTACTGGAAGCAGCTGTTCCACGGTGATCTGGGCCTGTCGTTCACGGCGTTCCCGTCGCCGGTGTCCGAGGTGATCGGCAGCGCGTTGCCGTGGACTCTCGCGCTGGTCGGCATCACCACGGTCATCAGCTTCTTCCTCGGCACCGGGCTCGGCGTGCTCGCCGGCTGGCGCCGCGGTTCCTGGGTCGACGGGCTGCTGCCGGCGACGACGTTCCTGTCGTCGGTGCCGTACTTCTGGCTGGGCCTGCTCGCGATCTTCCTGCTCGCCGGGCCGAACAGCATCTTCCCGTCGGGCGGCGGTTACACGCCCGGCCTGATCCCGGCGTGGGACCAGTACTTCATCCCGAGCGCCATCCAGCACAGCCTGCTGCCCGCCCTGACGATCCTCATCTCGTCGGTGAGCGGCTGGATCCTGAGCATGCGCAACATGATGGTGACCGTCGCGGCCGAGGACTACATCACGGTCGCGCACGCCAAGGGCCTCTCGGAGAAGCGGGTGGCGCTGAGCTACGCGGCGCGCAACGCCCTGCTGCCCAACGTCTCCGGGTTCGCGTTGTCGCTCGGATTCATCGTCGGCGGGACGCTGCTGGTGGAGATCGTCTTCTCGTACCCGGGGCTGGGCTTCCTGCTATTCCGGGCGGTCACCGCCAAGGACTATCCGCTGATGCAGGGCATCTTCCTGGTCATCACCATCTCGGTGCTGGTGGCGAACCTGATCGCGGACATCGCGTACCTGCTGCTCGACCCGCGCACCCGCAAGGAGGGCTGAGCGATGACCATTCCGACCTCCAGCATCGAGCAGGTGATCCCCGAGCAGGGGGCGATGGCGCAGCCGGATGCCACCCCGCCGGGCAAGGCGAAGCGCAGCCGGTTCCGGTTCGTCTCCAGCGGCAAGGCCCTCACCGGCATCGTCATCCTGGGCATCTACATCCTCTTCGCGATCATCGGGCCGTGGGTCGCGCCGTACGCCCCCGACGCCCGCAGCAAGGACCTGGTGTCGCCGCCCTCGGGCGCGCACTGGCTGGGCACCACCCACCTCGGTCAGGACGTGCTGAGCCAGCTCCTCGACGGCACCCGGACGGTCATGGTCGTCGGTCTCGCCGCCGGCGCGATGGCCACGATCCTGTCGGTGCTGATCGGTGTCACCGCCGGCTATCTCGGCGGCGGGCTCGACGAGAGCCTGTCGGCGCTGTCCAACGTCTTCCTGGTCATCCCGGCCCTGCCGCTGGTCATCATCGTGACCGCCGCGGCACCCGGCGGTGGCGCGGTGCTGGTCGCCCTGATCATCGGTGCCACGTCGTGGGCCTGGAACGCGCGGGTGCTGCGGGCACAGACGTTGTCACTGCGGCGCCGGGACTACATCGAGGCGGCGCGGGCCACCGGGGAGAAGACCTGGCGGATCATCCTGTTCGAGATCATGCCGAACCTCACCGCGATCATCGCGTCGGGCTTTGTCGGCACGGTCATCTTCGCGGTGACCTCCGAGATCACGCTCGCGTTCATCGGCATCGGCGCCGACACCGGCTGGAACTGGGGCACGATCCTGTTCTGGGCGCAGAGCCAGCAGGCCCTCGCGCAGGGTGCGTGGTGGTGGTTCGTCCCGGCCGGTCTCGCGATCGCGTTCCTCGGCACCGCCCTCTCGCTGATCAACTTCGGCATCGACGAGTTCGTCAGCCCCCGCCTGCGCAGTGCCGGCAAGACCAAGATCAAGACTGCCTCCGGCCATACCGTACGCATGCGCGTCGGCTTCACGCCTGTCCTGAAGAGCACGACCGCCACACCGGTTCTGCGGAACACCAGTAGCAAGGAGGCGGCCAAGTGAGCGCTGAGCCCGTACTCGAGATCAAGAATTTGAATGTGGATTACGGCCTCGGCGACCAGGCCGTGCGCGCGGTCCGTGACGTCAGCCTGACCCTGCACCGCGGGGAGGTGCTCGGCCTGGCCGGCGAGTCCGGC
Organism: Winogradskya humida; assembly: GCF_016862215.1. Classification (GTDB taxonomy): domain Bacteria; phylum Actinomycetota; class Actinomycetes; order Mycobacteriales; family Micromonosporaceae; genus Actinoplanes; species Actinoplanes humidus. The sequence goes on along the minus strand of NZ_BOMN01000041.1, from coordinate 112,881 downwards.
TCCGGCAAGTCCACCCTGGCGTACGGCCTGACCCGGCTGCTCCCCCCGCCCGGTGTCATCACCGGCGGCGAGGTGATCTACCACCCGGAGAAGGGCGACGCGTACGACGTCCTCGGCCTCTCCGACAAGGGACTGCGCGACTTCCGCTGGGCCGAGACCGCGATCGTGTTCCAGGGCGCGATGAACTCCCTGAACCCCGTGCACAAGATCTCGACCCAGCTCACCGACGTGCTCGCGGCCCACGAGCCGAAGATGTCGGCGCACAGCCGCACCGCCCGTGCCCGCGAGATGCTCAAGCTCGTCGGGATCTCGGCGGACCGGATGGACGCGTACCCGCATCAGCTCTCGGGTGGCATGCGTCAGCGCGTGATGATCGGCATGGCGCTGATCCTGCAGCCGCAGGTCGTCATCATGGACGAGCCCACCACCGCGCTGGACGTCGTCATGCAGCGCCAGATCCTGGGCCAGCTCATCGAGCTGCGCGAGCGGCTCGGCTTCTCGGTCATCTTCATCACCCACGACCTGTCGCTGCTGGTGGAATTCTCCAACCGGATCGCCATCATGTACGGCGGCCGGATCGTCGAGGAGGCCCAGGCGGCCACCCTCTACAAGGATTCGCTGCACCCGTACAGCGCCGGGTTGCTCGGCTCGTTCCCGGCCCTGCGCGGACCGCGTCGCGAGCTCACCGGCATCCCCGGCTCCCCGCCCGACCTCAAGGGCATGCCGTCGGGCTGCTCGTTCCACCCGCGCTGCCCGAAGGCGTTCGACCCGTGCGCGGACACCATCCCGATCCTCGGCCATCCCGAGACCCCGGACGGGTCCGTGCGAACCGTGGCCTGCTGGCTGCACCCCGCGTCCGCTTCTCTTAAGGAGCCGGTCTCTTGACATCCAACGCAGCGCCCGGCCTGCTGCTGCCCACCGCCGACTTCCCGACGTCGTTCAAATGGGGCGTCGCGACCTCGTCCTACCAGATCGAGGGTGCCGTCGCCGAGGACGGCCGCACACCGTCCATCTGGGACACGTTCTGCCGAGTGCCCGGCGCCGTGGTGGGTGCCGACAACGGTGATGTGGCCTGCGACCACTACCACCGGATGCCGCAGGACGTAGCGCTCATCAAGAGCCTGGGTGTGGACACGTACCGGTTCTCGGTGGCGTGGCCCCGGGTCCAGCCGCACGGCCGCGGCCCGGTGAACCCGGCCGGGCTGGCGTTCTACGACCGGCTCACCGACGAGCTGCTCGCCGTCGGCATCGACCCGTGGGTCACGCTCTACCACTGGGACCTCCCGCAGGAGCTCGAGGACGCCGGCGGCTGGCCCAACCGCGACACCGCGTACCGGTTCGCCGACTACTCGATGCTCGTCTTCGACAAGCTCAGCGACCGCGTCACGAACTGGACCACCCTCAACGAGCCGTGGTGCTCGGCGTGGCTGGGCTACAACGTCGGCGTGCACGCCCCCGGCCGCAAGGACTTCGACGCGGCGATCTCGGCCGTGCACCACCTGCTGCTCGGCCACGGCCTGGCCACCCAGCGGATGAAGGCCGCCGCTTCACCCGGGCACACCTTCGGGATCACCCTCAACATGGGTACGGCGGACCCGGCCACCGACACCGAAGCCGACCGCGACGCCGCCCGCCGGGCCGACGGCATGGGCCTGCGCATCTACCTCGACCCGCTGCGCAAGGGCGCCTACCCGCAGGACATGGTCGACGACCTCACCGCCCGCGGCTCGGCCTTCCCGGTCCAGGACCGCGACCTCGACATCATCTCCACCCCGTTCGAGGTCCTCGGCGTCAACTTCTACTTCGGACAGGACTTCTCGGGTACGGACGAGGCGGGCAACCCGCTCGACGAGGACGGCCACCCGGTCGTACGCGCGATCCCGCTGGACCGTCCTCGTACGGCGATGGACTGGCCCATCACCCCGGAGCGCTTCACCCAGCTCCTCGTCCGCCTGCACCGCGACTACCCCGGCCTCCCCCTGGTCATCACGGAGAACGGCGCCGCCTTCGACGACCGGGCCACCCCGGACGGCTTCGTCGCCGACGACAACCGCACCTCGTACCTCGCCGAGCACATCGCCGCGGTAGCAGCAGCCCGCGACCAGGGCGCCGACATCCGCGGTTACTTCGCCTGGTCCCTCATGGACAACTTCGAGTGGGCCGAGGGCTACGCCAAACGCTTCGGCATCGTCCACGTCGACTACCAGACCCAGAAACGTACGCCCAAGCAGTCCGCGCTGTGGTTCCGCGACAACATCGCCCGCCTGCGTTCCTAACGCGGTGACCCGTCCCAGCCCGTTGACCGGAGCCACGCTTCGAACGTCATCAGGCTGGGATGGATCTCCCGCAACGCGCTGACATCCCGGTCCAGCTCCCGCTCCTGGAAGAACCGGAACATGGCGGCGAGGTCATGCCCCACTCCCGGGATGGCGTCCTGGAAGACGTCGAGCGGCACCGGCTGGTACAGCGACGGCGTCCCGGTCACCCGCTCGAAGACAGCCGCGATCTCCGCCCCGCTCAGACTCTCACCGACAACCGCCAGATCCCCGATTTCCCAGTTCGCGAACAGGTGACCGGCGAACCACGCGATGTCGTCGAGAGCGATCAGCGGCCACTTACCCTCCCCCAGCGGCAGCGCGAAGACATGCCCGTCCTGTGGCGCCAGCGCGTAGAGGTTCTCGAAGTACGGCGCCGTCGTCAGGATCCGGACGTGCTCGGAGAACCAGCCGTCCTCCTCCTGACGCATGAACTCCTCGGACCGCATCGTGTTGATGTGCGCGGCGACAGCGGCCTTGGCGTCGTAGTGCGGGACCGGGATCCTTCCCCCGGTCAGCGCCGCCGCTCCGTCGAGCGACGACCAGATGAAGCGCTTCACGCCGGCGTCCCGCGCCGCCTCGAGCAACGCGATTCCCTGCCGGTGCTCGCCGAGCACACTCGCCGTATTGAAGAAGTCGGTGTTGGCGAAGACGTGGTCGACGCCGATGAGGGCGTCCCGCAGGCTTTCCGGATCGTTGAGGTCACCCTTGACCGCGTTTTCCCGCTGCCCGGGACTGCGGGTGAGAACTTTGACGACGACGTCATCCCGCACGAGGCGGCGCACCACAGCGCCACCCATCGCACCGGTGCCGCCGATCACAAGAATCGTTTCCATGATCACGACGCTAGGACGGCCTCGGGTACCGACAGGTACCTTCGAATCATGAACGACTTGTGCCCGACCGGCTTCGTCTCCGACTGTCCCGCCCGGCTCGCGGTCGAGATCATGACCGATAAATGGGCCGTCGTCACCCTCTGGGCCCTGCACCGCCGTCCCAGCCACCACGGCGAACTCGTCACCGCCATCGGCGGCATCTCCCGCAAGGTCCTCACCCAGACCCTGCGCCGCCTGCAGAGCTACGGCCTCGTCGAACACGGCTCGGACTACCGCCTCACGGAGCTGGGCCGCACCCTCATCGAGCCCATCACGGTCCTCACCGAGTGGTCCGTCCGCCACGGCTCCGCGATCACCGACTTCCAGGAAGCGGTGGTCCCCGCCTAGCCGCGGTTCCGGCTCAGGGAGCGGCGGCTGGCGGCGCGGGAGAGTGGCGCCGGCCCCGAAGCGGGCGGCAGCCCGCCCTCGGCGAGCAACCGGGCGATCGGCAGGGTGGCCGCGCCCATCGCCACAGCGTCGGGCCCGAGCTGGCACAGATCGATCCGGGTTTGCGCGTACGGCTGCCGTAAAGCGTTTTGCGCCGCCGCGTCGCGAATGTCGGGAAGAAAGCGCTCTCCCAGCGCCAAGCCGGCCGGCCCGCCGAGCACGATGCGCTCCGGGGAGAACAGGTTGATCAGGTTGGCGATCCCCGCGCCGAGGTAGCCGACCGTCTGCGTGATCACCTCGGTCACCTCCGGGGCGAGCGGCCCGTCCCCGTTCAGCACCCGGACGAGCAGATCCCGGGCGGGCTCCGCGCCGGTGACGGCCGCGAGGCGAGCGGTGATCCGGCCCGCCCCGATGTACGCCTCGAGACAGCCTCGCGCCCCGCATCGACAGACGTCCCCGCCGTACACAATGGTGGTGTGGCCCCACTCGCCGGCGTTGTTGGCGGCGCCGTGATATCCGCGCCCGTCCATCACCACGGCAGCGCCGACGCCCGTGCCGACCATGACGATGACGGCGTCGCGTGCGCCGCGGCCCGCGCCGAACCACATCTCGGCCTGGCCCACGGCCTTGGCGCCGTTCTCCACGTGGACCGGGATCTGGGTGCCGGCGCGCAGCATCTCGCCGAGCGCGGCACCGTCCCAGCCGGTGGTCTGCGAGTGGACGACCGCGTCGGGTCCGCTGCGGTCGACGATCCCGGGGACGCCCACGCCGAAGCCCAGCACCTCGGTGGCGCTGACCCCGGCCTCGGCGATCACGGCATCAAGGCCTTCGAGCAGTTTCGCGGCAGCGGCCTCCGGGGACATGCCGTCGCTGCCGAGGGAATACTGCGCGAAGCCGAGGCGGGACATGGCGAGGTCGTACAACTCGACCGTCACGCGGGTCTCGCCGACGTCAGCGCCGGCAACGTACCCGAAGCCCGGGGCGACCCGCAGAAGCGCTCGTGGCCGGCCGCCGTCCGAGCCGACCAGACCGGCCTCTTCGACGAGGCCTTCGTCGATCATCTCGCCGATCAGGTTGCTGACGCTGGCCTGGCTGAGCGCGGTGGTGTCACCGAGCTGTTGCCGGCTCTGCCTTCCGCCGTGGAAGAGATCTGTCAGCAGGCTGGCCCGGTTAGCGCGGCGCACGTCCCGCACTGTCGTACGCCTCTTCTCCAACCCGCACCAGCCTCTCGATCATCGATCTCCTCATTCAACGCTATCCCGAGTTAACAGTGCGACGCGGGCGCCCCGCATGGGTTACCGTCGCGCCGTGAACGACTATCTCGACGTCAACCGGGCCAACTGGGACGAACGAGCCCCGGCGCATGCCGCATCGGACGACTACAACTTCGCCGCCTTCGCGGCCGATCCGCAGCACATCAGCGATGTGATCGCCTTCGACCGGCCACTGCTCGGGGACATCACCGGCCTGCGGGCGGTTCATCTGCAATGCCATATCGGTACGGACACCGTGTCGCTCTCCCGCCTCGGCGCCACCATGACCGGCCTCGACTTCTCCGCCAACTCGCTGGCCGAGGCACGCCGGCTCGCCACGCTGGCGAAGGCCGACATCGAGTTCGTCGAGTCGGATCTGTACGGCGCACCGGACGTCCTGGAGAACGCGGCCTTCGACCTCGTCTTCACGGGCATCGGCGCGATCGGCTGGCTGCCCGACATCCGGCGCTGGGCGAAGGTCGTCGCGACGCTGCTGCGACCGGGCGGGCGGCTCTTCATCCGCGAGGGGCACCCGGTGCTCTGGGGATTGCAGGACGGCCGCGAGGATGACGTGCTGGCCCTCGAGTTCGACTACTTCGAGCACAAGGATCCGCTCGTCTGGGACGAGGGCGGCACGTACGTCGCCACGGAGCACGAGTTCGTCAACACCGTCACCCACTCGTGGAACCACGGCATGGGCGAGATCGTGACGGCGCTGCTCGATGCCGGGATGACGATCACCGGTCTGGTCGAGCACGACACGGTCCCGTGGCTCGCGCTGCCGGGCAAGATGACGAAGGTGGCGAACGGCGAGTGGCAGGTCACCGATCGGCCGCGGCGCCTTCCGCACTCCTACACGCTGCAGGCCGTACGCAACGCCGTTTAGAGATCGCCGCAGGCGGGGTACATGAGGCTCAGCCCACCCACGCTAGGAGCCCCCCGATGCGCGCAGGATCTATAGGCGGAGTCATTCTCCTCATCTGGCTCGTCCTCGGCGCCGTCGCCGCGGCAGAGCGCGGATACTTCAAGGACAGCGGCGACACGAGCTGCGCCGAAGCCGGCACGGTCATCGTCACCGTGGTGGCGGGCCCGCTCAACTGGCTCGGTGTCAACCCGAAGATCACCTGCGATCTCCCCGAGCCCTCCAAGTAGACCTTCACCCCCGCCCCGGAGCTGCCCGGTCGCCGAAAGGCGGCCGGGCAGCTCTTCTTACCGGGTCCAGGGAGGGCGGATCACCTCACCGCTGTCCAATGTGGCCTCCAGCCCGACGCTGGTCGTGACCCACGCGCTCGCCGGCCGCCCGGACACGTTGTCGATGCCGAACGTCGAGCCCGCCGGGACCATCGCCGCCTCCCCCGCCCGCAACGTTGCCGCCACCCCGTCGATGGTCGCGGTCAGCTCGCCGTCCAGCAGGAGCAGGACCTCCTCCCGGCTGACCCGGTGCGGCACCCCGGTCGTCCCGGGCGCGACCTCGAGCCGCCACGCGCACAGCTCCCGGCTCCCGCTCGACGGCGAGAAGTACGAGTGGAACGTCGACCCGTGCATCCGATGAACTTCCACGGCACCTCCATTTTTAGTCAAGCAGTTTCAGTCAAGCAGTTTTAGTCAAGCAGCTTGACTACATAGTCAACCAGCTTGTCGGATGTGTCAAACTCCAGTCGTGAACCGTGAGCTCCTCGACGTACCGTTCCTGCTGCTCAGCGCGGCCCGTGCCCTGGTGGACGGGATCGACGCGGGGGTGCGCGCCCGTGGCTTCACCGACATCCGCCCGGCCCACGGCTACGCCTTCGCCCGCATCTCCGGCACCGGCGCCACGGTCGTCCAGCTCGCCGAGCACCTCGACGTGACCAAGCAGGCCGCCAGCCAGATGGTCGACGACCTGGTCCGCAAGGGCTACGTCGAACGCCACCCCCACCCCGACGACGCCCGCGCCAAACTCATCACCCTGACGGCCCGCGGCATCGCCTGCACCCGCGCCGCCGAGGAAGCAGCCACCGAGGTCCTCGAACCCTGGGCCGCCCGCCTCGGCCCCCAACGCCTCGCCGCGTTACGCACCGACCTGACCGGCCTGGCTACCCCCGGCCGCCTTCGCCCGACCTGGTGACGGGGTCGGTGACCGGCTTGTTGTAGCGACGGCGTTCCGCGCGGACGATCTTCCGCAGCCCCGTGACCACCAGCGCGGCCAGCACCACACCCGGCGTGTACTCCGGGATGACGATCTCCGCCCCCACCCCGGCCGCGACCGAGGGCGCGAGGAACAGCGCGGTGGACCGCAACCCCCGCCCGGCCGCGAGCAGACTCCGCTCGATCGGCCCCCGCCGGATCTCCACGGGCTGAACCTCCGGCGGCGAGGCCATCGGCAGATCGGCGACAGCTTTACCCAAAGTCCGATGGGTACGCGCACCAAGTGCCTGCTGCAACCTTCCGTCGAACTCGTCGAGCCCGAGATGCCCGTCATGGACCGCCTGCTGCAACACCCGCGCGGCCCCCTCCCGGTCATCGTCCGACGCCGGCACCGGGGCGGCACCGGGTGTGGTCAGCAGCGCCTGCACGAGTTGCGCGGCGGTCGGCCGGTCGGCGGGTTCCTTCCGCAGAGCCCACGCCACCAGGTCACACAGCGGGCCGCTCAGCGAGCCGAGATCCGGTTCCACCGTGAGGATCCGCGCGGCGGTCACGGTCGGCGAGCCGCCACCGAACGGCGAGTTCCCGTTGGCCGCGTACGCGATGACGGCCCCCCACGCGAACACGTCGGCCGGCGCACCCGCGTTGTCGGCGCGCTCGTCGAACCGCTCGGGCGCCATGTAGTCGACGGTGCCGATCATCTGACCGGTGCGGGTGTGCCGCGTCGTCGCCTCGAACGCCCGCGCGATCCCGAAGTCGATGACCTTGGGACTGCCCAGCGCGAGCAGCACGTTGCCCGGCTTGAGGTCACGGTGCACCACCCCGGCCCCGTGGATCGCGGTCAGCGCACCGGCGACTCCCAGCGCCAGCGCGTGCAGGTTCCCGCGGCGCAGCGGCCCGCCGTTCCGCACGACCTGCCCGAGCGCGGGCCCGTCGACGTACTCCGTGACCAGGTAGGGCCGCTCGCCGCGGACGTCGGCGTCGAGCACCTCGGCCGTACAGAAAGCGGGCACCTGCCTGGCACGCTCGATCTCCTGCCGGAACCGCCCCCGGAACTCCGGCTCGGCGGAGAACTCGGGACGCACACACTTCACGGCGACCGGCTCCCCGTCGGGCGCTTCGGCGAGGTAGACCGTGCCCATCCCGCCGGCACCGAGACGCCCCAGCAACCGGTACTTGCCGAGGGCGTCCGGATCGGTGGGTGACAGCGGCTCCAGCACGAGCAGGAACTCTACTTCGTCAATTCGTAAAGCTCATCCACCTGCGCCGGCTCATCTCCGTAGCAGTAGAGGATCAGCTCGTCCGCACCGAAGTCCCGATAGGCGGCGACGAGGTCGGCGATCTGCGCCGGATCGCTGATCGGTTCGCCCCAGTCTGTCCGCCCGGTGAAGGCGTAGTAACCGGCGATCGCCCGCCGTGCCCGTTCGACGGTCTCGGCCGAGCCGACGGCGACATTCACCTGGCAAACCAACCGCGGACTGCCGCTCCGGCCCACTGCGGCCCATTCATCCTGGACCGTACGAACCAATTGTCCTGCCCATTTGAGCGGCGCAGCGCAGAGAAAGCCGTCCCCGTGCCGCGCGACCCGCCGCAGCGCGACCGGCGCGAACGCCCCGATGAGGATCTTCGGCCCGCCCGGCGTGCTGGGCCGCGGCCCGATGTACTCACCGGCCCAGATCTCGCGCAGCCCGGCCAGCTGCTCGTCCAGCAGGCGTCCCCGCGCGGTCAGCGGCACCCCGGCCGCGGCGAAGTCATCCTCGCGACCGCCGGCCCCGATGCCGAGAACAAACCGTCCCCGGGACATCCGGTCGAGGGTGGCGACCTGCTTGGCCAGCAACGGGGTGGCCCGCAGCGGCCCGAGCAGCACCTCGGTCTGCAACCGGATCCGGGTGGTCGCCCCGGCCAGCACCGACAGCGCGACGAGGGGTTCGGGGTTGTCGTAGACGAGCCGGTCGAGCAGGGCGATCGTGTCGAAATTCAGCGCTTCCGCGCGGCGGGCCCAGTCGACCAGCCGGCCGGCGTCACTGATGGGCAATCCGAGGCCGAGATCCATGTCATCTCCGTGAAGTGGGCAGCGAACATCGCTGTCGCCACCCCTCCCCGATCACGACGAGGTCCCGTGCCCACCTGCGACGCCTATCCAGAGCACAGAATTCGGGTTCCGCGGGCGACTTTACGCGCTCCCGCTACGATCCCGCGATGCATATCGCGGCCCTCGCCCAGCGGCTGAGCCAGGTGATCGACCTCCCGACCGCTTCGAACCTGGCGGAAGTCCTGACCGAGCTCGGCTGGGGCTGCTGCCGAGACGCTTGCCGAGGAGGTCGCCGCGGGGCTCGGCCTCGCCCCGGCCGACGAGTTCGTGATCGACGAACTCGTCGACTACGGGAGCCGGATCAGGCTGCGAGCGGGTCACTGGGCCGTGACGGTGACCGGTGGCCAGTACGACGCTGACCTTCCGCTGCTGGTGGAGGTCGATTTCACGTACGGTGCGGATCTGTGCGAGCGGCTGGCGCAGCTCGCCAACCCGCGCGACCACCCGGAGCCGGTGGACTGGGACGCGGTGGCCTTCGACCTGCCCGCGGACTACCGCTGGCTGATGGAGGACTACGAACCCGCCGTCCTCGGCGACCACCTGACGTTGACCCCACCTGCGGCGCTCCCCGCACCGATGCCAGGCCCAACGGTCGGCATGCTGCGCTACCTCACACCGCCGACGCTGACGGTGGCCACCATGGTGGACGGTTCAACCGTGGCCTACGTGCTCAACAGCGACGTGCTCAACAGTCGATGGAGCCTGCGGATCACCGACCCCGACCAACGATCCTGGGACCTGCCCCGCAACATCCTGTATCTCCTGACGATCCTGCTGACAGACGCCCGGGACCGGCTGTAGCGGCCGGCCCCGGGCAGGGCGGTCAGCCGCGTTCGATCAGGTGGCCGACGAGTTGCGGGCCCATGGGCATCGGTTCGCCGGAGCCGTCGCGGCGGGGGTCGGTGGCGGGGAGTTCGATCGGGTCGCCGTTGGTGCCGGCGGCGACGGGGCGGGGGCCGACCCAGGCGACCTCGAGCTGGGTCTCGCCCTTGAGGAAGCGCTGGACCCGGACGCCACCGGTGGCGCGGCCCTTCGCCGGGTACAGCTCGAACGGCGTGACCTTCACCTGGGTGCCGGTCGAGGTGACGACCATGGGTTCGCCGTGCTGGTCGTCCTTGGTGTCGACCGCGTTGAACGACAGCACCCGCGAGTCCTTGGTGACGTTGATGCCCGCCATGCCGCCGCCCTTGAGGCCCTGCGGCCGCACGAGTTTGGCGGGGAAGCGCAGCAGCGACGCGTCCGAGGTGACGAACACCAGGCTCTCGTCGCCGTCGGTGAGCCAGGTGGCCTGCAGGACCTCGTCGCCGTCCTTGAGCGTGATGACCTCGAACTCGTCGGAGCGGACCGGCCATTCGGGGGCGCAGACCTTCACGACGCCCTGGCGGGTGCCGAGTGCCAGGCCGGGTGAGCCCTCCGGGTTGAGCGGCGCGAGGCCGACGACGCGTTCGCCCTTTTCCAGCGGGACGAGCTCCGAGGCGGACATGCCGCCGCGGATGGAGACCGTGCCGCTCTGCTCGGGCAGGACCGGCAACGGCAGGACGTCGGTCTTGAACGCACGCCCGTGGCTGGTCACCAGGAGGATGCGGCCGCGGGCGGTCGCATGCACGATGGAACGTACGGCGTCGTGTTTGACGCGGCCGCTACGGCGACGACCCTCGGTGGCCTCCTCGCTCTCCGCCGCGGTGCGCGCGATGAGGCCGGTGGCGGAGAGGATGATCTGGCACGGGTCGTCCGCGACCTCGAGCGGGCCGGCCGGGGCCGACGCCGCGAGGACCTCCTTGAGGTCGCCGTCGATGAGCGTGGTGCGCCGCGGCGCCCCGAACTCGGAGACCACCTCGGCCAGCTCGTCGGAGACCAGCTTCTTGAGGACGTCGTCGTTGTCGAGGATCCGGCTCAGCTCGGCGATCTCCTCGTTGAGACGCTGCTGCTCGGTCTCCAGCTCGATGCGGTCGAAGCGGGTGAGCCGGCGCAGCGGGGTGTCCAGGATGTACGTCGCCTGGATGTCGGAGAGCCCGAACTCGCTCATCAGACCGGCCTTGGCGGCGGCCGCGTCGTCGCTGCCCCGGATGATCGCGACCACCCGGTCGATGTCGATCAGGGCGATGAGCAGGCCGTCGACCAGGTGCAGCCGGTCCTGGCGCTTGGTGCGGCGGTGCGTGGTGCGCCGGGTGACCACCTCGTAGCGGTGGGCCAGGAAGACCTCGAGCAGAGCCTTGAGGCCGAGCGTACGCGGCTGCCCGTCGACCAGGACCAGGTTGTTGATGCCGAACGACGTCTCCAGCGGGGTCAGCCGGTAGAGGTCGGCGAGCAGGGCCTGCGGGTTGACGCCGACCTTGCACTCGATGACCAGCCGGGTGCCGTGCTCGCGGTCGGTGAGGTCCTTGACGTCGGAGATGCCCTGCAGCCGGGCGGCCTGACGCTGGCCCTTCTTCGGGCCGGAGACGTACAGCTTGCCCTTCACCTCTTCGGTGATGGCTTCGATGATCTTCTCGGTGCCGATCCCGTAGGGCAGCTCGACAACCGTGATCGCCTGCCTGCCCCGGCCGCCTTCCAGCAGCCCGGTCTGTGCGCGCGCCCGCATCCGGACCACACCACGACCGGTTTCGTACGCCCGCCGCACCTCGTCCAGCCCGAGCAGCTGCCCGCCGGTGGGCAGATCCGGCCCGGGCACGAACCGCATGAGCTCGTCCAGGTCCGCCTCGGGATTGGTGATCAGATGCCGCGCGGCCGCCACGACCTCGCCGAGGTTATGCGGAATCATGTTCGTGGCCATGCCGACCGCGATACCCGACGTCCCGTTGACCAGCAGGTTCGGGAACGCCGCCGGCAGCACCGTCGGCTCCAGTTCGGAACCGTCGTAGTTGCCCTTGAAGTCGACGGTTCCCTCGCCGAGCTCCCCCACGAGCAGCATCGCCTCGCGCGACATCCGCGACTCTGTATAACGGCTCGCTGCCGGTCCGTCGTCCGGGGACCCGAAGTTGCCGTGCCCGTCGACCAGCGGGACGTTGAGGGAGAAGTCCTGCGCGAGGCGCACCATCGCGTCGTAGATCGCCACATCGCCGTGCGGGTGGTAGCGGCCCATGACGTCGCCGACGACCCGGGCGGACTTCACGTAGGGGCGGTCGGGGCGGTGGCCCTGCTCGTGCATGGAGAACAGGATGCGGCGGTGGACGGGCTTGAGGCCGTCGCGGGCGTCCGGGAGGGCTCGGGAGTGGATGACCGAGTAGGCGTACTCCAGGTAGGAGTCTTCGACCTCGGTGGTGAGGGGGTTGTCGATGACCCGGGCACCGGCCTGGTCGAAGGCCGACAGGTCCACCCGGGTTTGCTCGGTTTTGCGGCGTGCCATGTCTGTTGACCCGTTCCTCAGGCGTCGATCGTGTCCTGGTCGATGCGGCCGGCGGCCTCGATGAGCCAGTTCTTGCGTGGCTCGACCCGCTCACCCATCAGGAGCTCCAGTGTGGCCTCGGCGCGTTCGGCGTCGTCGAGGGTGATGCGCCGCACCGTACGCGTGGCGGGGTTCATCGTGGTGTCCCACAGCTCGTCGGCGTCCATCTCGCCGAGGCCCTTGAAGCGGGGCACCGGTTTGTTGACGGACTTGCCCGCCTTCTCGAAGCGGCCGACCGTGGTCTCCATCTCCTGCTGCGTGTAGGTGTAGATGACCTCGCCGTTGCGCCCCTTGGTGCTGACCTTGTGCAGCGGGGGCATGGCCGCAAAGAGCCGGCCGTCCTCGATGACGGGGCGCATGTACTTGGCGAACAGTGTGATCAGCAGCGTGCGGATGTGCGAGCCGTCGACGTCGGCGTCGGCCATGATCATGACGCGGCCGTAGCGCATCGTGGTCATGTCGAACGTGCGGCCGGAACCGGCGCCGAGGACCTGGACGATGGCCGAGCACTCGGCGTTGTCGAGGACCTGCTGCAGGCTCGCCTTCTGCACGTTGAGGATCTTGCCCCGGATCGGGAGCAGCGCCTGGTACTCGGAGCTGCGGGCCATCCGGGCGGTGCCGAGGGCGCTGTCACCCTCGACGATGTAGAGCTCGCTGCGGCCGATGCCGGTCGAGCGGCAGTCGACCAGCTTGGGCGGCATCGACGCGCCCTCGAGGGCGGTCTTGCGCCGGGCCGCGTCCTTCTGCTGCTTCTGGGTGAGCCGGACGCGCGCGGCGTCGACCACTTTCTGCAGGATCGTCCGGGCCTCGGCCTTGGTGCGCTTGTCGTCGATCCATGCTTTGAGGTGCTGCTCGACCAGGCCCTGGACCACGCGGGTGATGCCGGCGGTGGAGAGCTCGTCCTTGGTCTGCGAGGTGAACTGCGGCTCGGGGACGCGGACGTGGATGACGGCGGTGAGGCCCTCGAGGTAGTCGTCGAGGACCGGCGGCTCCTCCTTGGCCTTCAGCAGCCCGCGGGTGTTGCGCACCGCGTCGGACAGGGCCCGGACCATGGCCCGCTCGAAGCCCTTGCGGTGGGTGCCGCCGTGCGAGTTGCGGATCGTGTTGGTGAAGCACTCGACGGTGCGCTCGTAGCCGGTGCCCCAGCGGAACGCGATCTCGACCTCGGCGATGCGCTCGACATTGGACTGCATCACGCCGTTGGCGTCGGCGGCGTTCTCCTTGTATTTGCCCTCGCCGTTGACCATGAGCATGCCGGAGACGGGCTTGTCCGACGCGGGGGTCAGGAATTCGACCATGTCGGCGAGGCCGTGCGGGAAGACGAACGTCTCCTCGACCGGCTCCTCGGCGGTGAGATCGGCCAGGGTGTACGCGACGCCGGGCACCAGGAACGCCGTGTTGCGAAGCTTGGCCCGGACCACGTCCACGTCCAGCTTCGCGCCGGTCTCGAAGTAACGGGCGTCGTACCAGTAGCGGGTCGAGGTGCCGGAACGCTCGCCGCGCTTCATCCGGCGCACCACCCGCAGGCCGGGCTCGGGGGTGAACTTGGCGTTGGGTCCGTCGCCGGCGAAGACACCGGGCACGCCGCGCTGGAAGGAGATCTCGTGGACCTTGCCCTCGCGCTTGACGGTGACGTCGTAGCGCAGCGACAGCGCGTTGACAGCGGACGCGCCGACGCCGTGCAGACCGCCGGAGGTCTTGTAGCCGGAGCCGCCGAACTTGCCGCCCGCGTGCAGCCGGGTGAGCACCAGCTCCACGCCGGAGAGCCCGGACTTGGCGTTGATGTCGGTGGGGATGCCGCGGCCGTCATCGTCGACCTGCACCGACCCGTCGGCGTGCAGGCAAACGGCGACGTTCTCGGCGTGGCCGGCCACGCCCTCGTCGGTCGCGTTGTCGATGATCTCGTTGGCGAGGTGGTTGACGCCCCGGCTGTCGGTCGAGCCGATATACATGCCGGGCCGCTTGCGCACCGCGTCGAGACCCTCGAGATGCGTGAGGTCATCGGCCCCGTAGAGGATCTCTTGTTGCGCAGTCACTAGGTACTACTCCCGAGCAGTCACAGCCGTCAACGACGCGGCGAGCCTACCGGGCTGGTACGACAGATTCCGCGAGGGAGGACCGTCAAGGTCACTCGTCGTGAGCCACGACACGGTTGCGACCACCCTGTTTTGCCTCGTAGAGGCCCGCATCGGCCCGTCCGAGCAGGGCGTCCGGCGTGTTGTCCTGCTGACGCAAGCGGGAGAGCCCGACACTGATCGTCACCGGAATGTTGCCTGTCCGGGTCTCGATCGGCGAGCCGTCGACCGCGGCGCGCACCTTCTCGGCGATCGCGAAGCCGTCGTCGGCCACGCCGGGCAGCAGCACGGCGAACTCCTCGCCGCCGTAACGCGCCACCAGCCCGTCGGAGGGTACGCAGCTCAGCACCCGCGCGACCACGCCCTTGATGACGTCGTCCCCGGTCTGGTGGCCGTGCGAGTCGTTGATCCGCTTGAAGTGGTCGATGTCGATCATCAGCGCGGTGATCGGGCGGCGCGCGTCCAGGGCCGCCGTCACGGAGCGTTCGGCGAGCTCGAAGAACCGCCGCCGGTTGGCGACCCCCGTGAGGCTGTCCGTGGTGGCCAGCTCGTTGATCCGGCTGAACAGGCGGGCGTTGTCGTACGCGACCATGCCCTGGCCGACGAGCGCAGCGGCGACGCCGAGCTCCGCGGCGGTGTAGATGCCGGCCTGCTCGGAGGCGAGCACGAGGACGCCGACCATGCCCTCGCGGTCGTCGAGCGTCACGGTGAGCCAGCTCGCGCCGGTGTAGTCGCCCAGCGCGGACGCCCAGGTGGGCACCCCCGCGGTGAGGTCGGCCTGCCGGTTCTCGAACAGCTTGCGCAGCTCGGGGTGCTCGTCGAGGACCACGCTGGACGGGCCCGCGGAGCCGCCGAGCACGGTGACCTCGTCCGACTCGGCGGTGCCGAGCAGCAGCCAGCCGCGTTCGCCGCCGGGGGTCTGCCGGGCGGTCAGCAGCAACCGGCGCAGCACGAGCTCGGGGTCGAGCGTGCCGGTGAGGCGGGCCATCGCGCGGCGCAGCGTCTCGGCCAGGTCGCGCTGGCGGTTGGCCGCGGCGACCGCGACCTCGAGCTGGGCGGCCCGCGCGGTCTCCAGGCCGACGGCGATGTGGTGGGTGATCGCGGTGAGGACATCCACGTCGTCGACGGTGAAGACGCCCTTGGCGACCCGGCTGTCCAGGTAGACGACGCCGAGCAGCCGGTCGTCCAGCTCGAGCGGGGCGACGAGCATGCTGCGCAGTCCGTACTGGACGACGCTCTCGGCGCCGAGCGCGACGCCCTCCTCGGTGCCGGTGACGACGAGCGGCTCGCGGCTCTTGCGGACCTTGGTGACGACGGTGGTGCTGTACCCGCTGAGTTCGGCCAGGTCGCGGCCGGAGGCGTCCCGTCCGACGTACGGCGTGAGCCGGCCCTTCGCCGAGTCGACGAGGAACAGCATGGCCCGTTCGGCGCCGAGCAGGCGCACGGTCTCGTCGAGCGCGACCCGGGTGAGCCGTTCGGGGTCGATGACCCGCGACGCGGCGTTGCTGAGCTGCTCCAGCGCGGCCCACCGCTGTCCCTCACGACCACGGGCGGCAGCCACGGGTACGCGGTTACGACGCCCGGCGTCGATCCTGAACTCCGCGGCGGCGCGCCGGGCGCGATGCGGCCAGCCCCGATCCTCGGCGATCCCGGCGGCGAGACGGGCCTGCCGCTCCGCTTCCCCGGTCACTCCGGTAGCGGCGAGGGCTCTGGCGCGTACCAGTGCCGCTTCGAACGCCGGGAGCGGCGCGTCCACCGTACGCAGCAGATCCTCGGCCTCGGCCAGGATGGCCAGCGCCTTGGGCGCGCCACCCGGGGTGAGCACCGTGAGCATCGCGCGGGTGATGTGGTGGTGTGCCGTGATCAGCGGACGGCGGGTCATCTTGCCGAGGGCGGCGACGGCGGCGTGCGCTGCCTTCATCGCCCGCTCCTGCTCGGCGGGCGCGGCACGACGGGCCTGCTCGAGCCGCCCGTATGCCAGGTAGACGTAGAAGCCGTGGTGCGCGGGCAGCAGGTCGCGCTGGCTCAGCCCGAGTCCCTCGAACTCGGCCACCGCGTCGTCGAACGGCGTGCCCAGGTCGTCGCGCTCGAGCGCGCTCAGCATCCGCACGATGATGGTGTCGACGACCTCGTTGACACCCTTGGGCCCCTCGGCGGCCCGGCCGAGCTCGGCGATCGCCTCGCCGGCGCGTCCCCGCAGGGCGAGCACCCCGGCGTCGAGGGCGACCATCGTGGGCCGGTCGGCGTGCCCGACCGCGTCGAGCCACGGGCGCCGGGCCGCGGCGGCGGCCTCGGCCTCGACCAGCTCGCCGCGCAGCAGCCAGTCCCAGCCGAGTACGGCGTAGCAGTCGAGCACCAGGCCGACATCGAGGAAGCGCTCGCGCTCGTGCAGCACCCGGCGGATCCGTTCGCCCGAGTCGGCGCCGGCGCCG
The DNA here is from genome assembly GCF_016862215.1 of Winogradskya humida. GTDB lineage: Bacteria > Actinomycetota > Actinomycetes > Mycobacteriales > Micromonosporaceae > Actinoplanes > Actinoplanes humidus. Next base: position 95,946 of record NZ_BOMN01000041.1, on the reverse strand, counting down.
TGCAGGCCCATCGCGTGCAGGAACTCGATCCGGGCGGTCATCGTGGGGTCGCCCAGCTCAGCGGCGAGCTTCAGCGAGTTGGTGGTGATCCGGTCGGCGAAGCGGCGCAGGCCGGCCATGCGCAGTGTCACCGCGAGCATGACCAGGTCCCGGGCCCGTTCCGGGGAGCGGCCGAGCCGGTTGATCGGGTAGATGGTCCGCATCCCGTGCAGCAGGGCGTGGTTCGGGCGCAGGTCGCGCAGGCTGCCCGACACGCCGTAGTGGTGCAGGGTGGTCTCCAGCCGCAGCAGGTCGCGGTGCTTGCCCCGGGCCGTGCCGTAGCCCAGGCCGGTGAACCGGCACAGACCGCCGATGATCAGTATCCAGAAGCTGGTGAAGACCCGCATCGCCCGGCTGGCGGGCATGGTGCGGCCCAGCTCGGCCAGGCCCAGCTCGACGGCTTCGAGCTGCGCGGCGCCGTTCCAGTTGCTCTCGTGCACCCGGGCGAGCAGCAGCTGGATGCCGGCGCGCTCGATGTGGCCGGTGGTCTCCCCGAGCGCCTCGGTCAGGGTCGCGGCCGCGTCGTCGAGCCGGCCGTTCTGGTGGTACGCCGTGCCGAGCAGCTGCTTGAACCGGCTGCCCAGCCGGACCTCGCCGGACTCGGCGGCGTCCCGGGCGAACTCCAGGTACGTCAACGCGGTGTCCGGGGCGTGCTCGTCGAGGGCCCGCGCGCCCGCCTCGGTGCAGGCGCGCAGCATCCGTTGCGGGTTGCTCGCCGGGTCGCCCAGCGAGCAGTGCCGGGCCAGCGCGTACACGTCGGAACTGTCCGTCGCGTCGAGCGCGTCGGCCACCTTGCCGTGCAGGTCGCGGGTGTCCTGCGCGGAGAGGCCGGCGAGCAGCGTGGTGCGGATGCTCTCGTGCAGGAAGCGGTACATGCCGTCGCGGGCCTCGACGATGCCCTGGCGGGCGGCGTCGGCGAGCGAGTCGGCCAGGACGCGCGGCTCGACCCCGGCCGCCTGGGCCACAATCGTGTCGTCGAAGGTCGTGCCGACCACCGCCGCGACGGCGAGCAGCCGCCGGGCCTCGGCGTCGAGCCCGCCGAGGCGGCGCAGCACGAGTTCGGCGGAGTCGGAGGGCAGCGCCAGGTCCTGGATGCCGTCCGGGTCGATCTGCCACACGCCCCAGTCGGGGGTGAGCAGACCGGCGTCCATCACGGCCCGGGCGTACCCGATGGTCACGAACGGGTTTCCGCCCGTGAGCATGGCGACCGCCTCGCCGCTGCGCTCGTTGATCCGGATGCCGCCGGACAGCATCGCGATCAGATCGGCGACCTGCCGCGGGCCGAACGGCGCCAGGGTGATCTCCCGGACCTGGGCCGCGGCGAGCCGGGACAGCACCGGGGACGGCTTGGCGTCGTCCTGCCGGGCCGTCGCCACGATCAGCAGCGGCAGTTCACCGGCGCGGGCCGCCAGCTGTTCCAGAACGCGTACGGTGCCCTCGTCGTACCACTGGGCGTCGTCGAGGTGCAGCAGGACCGGGCCCGCGGTGGCGGCCAGCCCGGCGAACAGGTCGGCGACGGCGGCGGCGTGCCGGCCGAAACCGACCTCGCCACTGACCTGCGGCACCTCGAGGAGCTCGGCCAGGGCCGGGGACAGGCTGGTGACCAGGGCGGCGCTCTCCCCCGCCGCGGCACGCAGGGTCTCGGCGGCGCTCTCGCGGCCGCCCGGGGCACGCAGCAGATCCTTCACGTACGCGTCCACAGCAGCCCGCAGCGGCCCCATCGGGCGCCGGTCACTGGACGACGCGCCGCCCCGCAGCACGACGCCACCGGAATGGCGCACGTGCCTGCCCAGCTCGGTGGCCAGCCGGGTCTTGCCGGCGCCGGTGGGCCCGTGCAGCAGCACGAACCCGCCACTGCCCGCGATGGTCCTGTCCCAGTGCTCACGCAGCGTCTCGAACTCGGCGTCACGGCCGGTCATCGGGGCGTCGTTCGGCAATTCCGGAGCGTCATCGTCGCCGAGCGCGAAGACGGTGGCCGGGTCACCGGCGAGCCGGCGCAGATCGGCGAGCAGGCCCGCGGCGCTCTGGTAGCGGTCGTCCGGGTCCTTGGCGAGCAGCCGGACGATGATCGCGGCGAACGTCGCGCCGAGCCCGGGTGCCAGGGCACGGGGGTCCGGCACCGGGGCGGTCGCGTGCAGGTGCAGCAGCTCACCGACGTCGTCGGCCGCGAACGGCGGGGCACCGGTGACGCACTCGAACAGGACCGCGCCGAGGGCGTACAGGTCGGAGCGGGCGTCGACCGGGCGGTTGAGCATGCCGGCCTGCTCGGGCGAGCAGTACGTCAGCGTGCCGGCGATCGCGTCGTCGGGGCCGATCGCGCTGCCGGTGGCGCCGGAGGCCAGGCCGAAGTCGACCAGGAACGCCGTGCCCGCGGCGGTGACCAGGACGTTCTCGGGCTTGATGTCGCGGTGGATCAGGTCGTGGGCGTGGGCGGTACGCAGGGCCGTGGCCAGGTCGGCGCCGATCGTGACCGCGTCGCGCTCGTCGAGCGGGCCGCGCAGCAGCCGCCGGGCGAGCGGCTCGCCGTCGATCAGGTCCATGATCACGTAGGGGCGGCCACCGAACTCGCCGGCTTTGTGCACCCGGGGCAGGTTCGGGCTCGCGAACGACGCCAGCAGCGCGACCTGGCGCCGGAACTCGCGCAGCCGCTCGGGCTTGAGGTCGTCCTGCAGCAGCGACTTCAGCGCGTACTCCGTGCCGTCCCGGCGGACCCGGTATACGACCGCCTGGGCGCCCCGTCCGATTTCGCCCAGCACTTCAAGCTCGGCGATGTCGCCGAGCTCCCACTGGACCGCTGCCGGCTCTGCCGGTACGGAAGGCGAAGCACCCACGACGCCTTTATCGGCGCGTCCGGGGCTCGCTGTAGGAATTGTCAGCCGCAGGCCTGCAACGTCAGGGCACTTACCGCCGCGTTGCGCGGGTGCAGGGCACGCCAGAGCTCGACCGGGGATTGCTTGCCGTGTACGGAAACCGGCGGAAGCTCCTGGTAGTCCACCGCGTCGGCGCTCGCCTCCTGGGTGGCGGCACAGACAACGACGGTGTCGTGCGGAGCGTACGCCTGCAGCCGCGAAGCCGTAGCCACAACGCTGCCGCTGACCATGCCGTACCCGCCGTCACGAGCAGCCTCCAGATCGACCATCGCGGTGCCGGTCGCGAGCCCTACCCGGGTCTTGATCGCGTACCGGCCGGACAGGAGGCGCCCCCGCAGCGACTCCTGCACCAGCAGCCCCGCTCGCACCGCGGCCGCTGCCGCGCACCGCACCTCGGCCGGCGTCCCAGCATCCGGACCGACGGTCCCGAAGACGGCCATGACGGCGTCGCCGATGAACTTCTCCACGATGCCGCCGGCGGCCCGCACCACGGCCGAGACGGTCCCGAAATAATCGCGTTGCAGGTCTCGCACGTCGGCGCAGTCGAGCTCGTCGACGAGGCTGGTGAATCCGACGATGTCGACGAAGAGAATAGTTACTGTCTGTCGTCGGCAGATAACGTCGGCGGACGTCGTATTCATGTCATCCGCTCCCTTCCCTGTAGGCGAAGAGAACGGTGCCAGCGGCCCACGGACAACGGATCGTCAGAATGACGTATCTGCGACGGGCGCCCCCGCGTCCTGTCAGATGTGACGCAGAACAGTCCGAACCGCCGAGAGAGCACAGCCGTGCTTCCCACTAGGCTGCCACGCATGGCCAGCGAGGGGGACGACGCGCCACTTGTCGGACGTACCGGCACACTGACGTCGATTCAGGCCGACCTGGCCGCCATCGGGCCCGGGGGGACCGCGGCGGTTTTCGTCACCGGCGAGAGCGGCGTCGGCAAGACCCGGCTGTTGCGGGAAACCGCAGAAGCGATGCGCGAGGCCGGAGCCGCCGTGCTCTACGGAGCGTGTCTGGACATCGGTGACGCCTCGCCGCTGCACCCGGTCCTGCAGGCGCTGCGTCAGGCCGGCGCGCACCCCGGCCCGGGCTCCCCCGACGCCTCCGACGGCGCCGGTGCCCTGCTCGAACGCGTCTCACACCAGCTGCAGACACTCGCCCAGGGCCGGCAGCTCCTGCTCGTCCTTGACGATCTCCAGTGGGCCGATCGGAGCACCCGCCAGCTGCTGCTCTACCTGCTCGCCGGGCTCGGGGAGATCAACCTGTCGGTGCTGGCCGCGGTCCGCTCGGAGTCGCTGCACGGCTCCCATCCCCTGCGGCGGGTGCTGGCGGAGTTGCGGCGGCTGCGCAGCGTACGGGTGCTGGACCTGGCACCGCTCGACCGTGAGGCCACCGCCGAGCTGGTCGCCGCGATCGCCGGCAACGACGTCGTCTCCGAGGACGCCGACCGGGTCTTCAAGCGCAGCGGGGGCAACCCGTTCGTCGCCGAGGAGCTGGCCCGTGACCTGCGTGACGGCCGCGTCGAGCTGTCCGACACGCTGCGCGAGATCTTCCTGTCCCGCGTCGACGAGCTGCCCCCGCACGCGCACGAGGTGGTGCACGCGGTGGCCGCCGGGGTGGAGCCGGTCGAGCACGCGCTGCTGGCCCGGGTGCTGCCGCTGGGCGAGACGGAGCTGATCGAGGCCATCCGTGCCGCGGTCGCGCACCGCTTCGTGACCAGCGCGAACGACGGCTACCGGCTGCGGCACCGGGTCGTGGCGGAGGTGCTGGAGCACGAGGTGCTGCCCGCCGAGCACGCCGCCCGGCATCGCCGTTACGCCGAGGCGATCGAGGCCGCGCCCGGCGACAACGACCACGCCCGGCTGGTCCGGCACTGGCAGCAGGCCGGCGAACCGGTCCGCGCGCTGCCCTCGGTGATCGCCGCCGCCCGCGCCGCGGAGGAGCTGTACGGCTTCACCGAGGCCTACCGCTACTGGGCGCTCGCGCTGAGCCTCACCCCCGAGGACGACTCCGCCCGCACCGCCCTGCTCGGATACACCGCCGAGTCGGCCCACCGGTGCGGCGAGCACCAGCGCGCGCTGACCACGCTGGAGCAGCTCGCGGCCCGCCCGGACGCCCCCAGCAAGTGCCAGCTCCACCTGCGGCGCGCCCGTTACCTGGCCGCGGCGGGCCGGGCGGCGACCGCCGAGACCGAGTACGAGCTCGTTCTCGCCGCCGACGAGTGCACCCCGCGGGAGAAGGCCACCGCCGCCGCCAACCTGGCCGAGCTGCTCGTGCACCTCGGGCGTTATGCCGACGCCGGCGACCGGGCCCGCGAGGCCCTGGAGCTGGCCGACGGCACCGAGGACTCGACCGCCGACCTGGTCCGGGCCAGCGCCGCGCTCGGGTTCAGCCTCGCCTTCCTGCAGGACCCCGACGCCGGGCTCGCGATCGTCCGGCAGGCGGTGGAGATCGCCGAGCGCTCCGGGCACCCCGAGGACATCGGCGTGGCCTACCAGCACCTCGCCGAGCTGCTCACCAATCCGCTCAGCAGCGTGGAGGAGGGTGTCCTCGTCGCCCGGCGCGGTGCGGAGAAGCTCGCCGCCATCGGGCAGGGCCGCAGCTACCAGACCCGGCTGCTGGCGATCGCCGCCAACGGCCTGTTCCGGGTCGGTCAGTGGGGCGAGGCCCGCAAGGTGCTCGACGACGCGATGCGGCACCGCCCGTCCGGCGCCGACGCGGTCGACATCCTGCTCGCGCGCTGCCGGCTCTGGGTCGGCTTCGGCGAGATCGAGGCCGCCAACCGCGACCTGGACGCCGTCGCCACCATCCTGGCCGGCGGCGGCGCCCGGCACGTGCTGCCGATGCTGACGCTGCGCGCCGGGCTCGCCATGTGGCAGGGCCGGCACGCCGACGCCCGCGCCGCCGTGCAGCGCGGCCTCACCGAGACCCGCTCCGACGACCTCGTGCTGCTCGGCGTGCTCGCCTGGCACGGGCTGCGCGCCGAGGCGGAGGCCCAGGCCGGCGGCGAGGTGCCGGTCGACCCGGCCGCCGTCCGGCGGCTGCGCAGCATCGTCGAGCGGATGGCCCGCGGGGTCGGCGACGCTGCCCCGCAGGTCCGGGCGGTCGTCGACGCCTATCTCGACCTGTGCGCCGCCGAGACCAGCCGCATCGAGCAGCGCAGCGACCCCGAGCTGTGGGCCCGCTCCGCGAGCGCGTGGGACCGGCGCGGGCAGCCTTATCCGGCGGCCTACTCGCGGCTGCGCCAGGCCGAGGCCTCGTTCGCCCGGCGGGTCCGTAAGGCGGCCGCCACGATGGCCATCCGCGAGGCGTACGCGACAGCCCAGGCCATGGGCGCGAAACCCTTCGCCGCCGAGATCGTCCAGATCGCCGGCCGGGCCCGCGTCACCCTGGTCGAGGCGCCCGGCTCGGCCGTCGTGCCCGAGCGTGGCACCGACGAGCTCTCCCTGCTGACCGAGCGGGAGCGCGAGGTGCTGGCCGCGGTCGCCGAGGGTCTCACCAACCGCGAGATCGGCCAGTCCCTGTTCATCAGCGAACGCACCGTCGGCGTCCACGTCGGTCACATATTCGACAAACTCCAGGTCCGCACCCGCGTCCAGGCCAGCCGGGTCTACCTAGGTGCGGCGTGACCTATTCGTTATCTGCGGCGCAGGGATACGTAGTTCTACCGATCCGCGCGTAAGTAAGCGGTGAAAAGCTGAGGTCCGTTCGGGGGAGCACCGCCCGGCGGACCGCCCCGCACCACGAGGGCCATGGGTCGCCGGGCGGTGCTGGAACACTCCGCCCCGCAGCCCGCCGTGGAGGGATCGATGATCACCGAGTCGTCCGTGTGGGGACCCGTGCAACGGGACATGGCCGATGTGCTCGCCGGTCACCCCGACGACGTGCCCTCGGTCGTCGACCAGCTGACCCGCCTGCAGGACGTGCTCACCCACGTGCCGCCGCTGATGGGCAGCAACCCGCTCGCCGACTTCAACAAGCTGTATCTCACGATCACCACGAGCGTGCTGGAGCGGCTCTACGCCGGCCAGTTCGCCGACCCCGCGTTCCTCTCCCGGCTCGACGTCGAGTTCGCGGCCCGCTACTTCGACGCGCTGCGCCAGTGGTCCGACATGAGCGCCGGCTGCCCCCGCTCCTGGATGGTGCTGTTCCACCGCATCCCCGGCCCGGACGCGCGCCCGCTCCCGTCCGCCGCAGCGGGCATCAACGCGCACATCAACTACGACCTGCCGTTCGCCCTGGTCACCACGCTCGACTTCCAGGGCTGCGACCCGGTCGACGACAGCGACCAGCACCGCGACTACCTGCAGATCAACGACATCTTCGCGGAGCAGATCCCCGGTCTGCGCCGCGGCTTCCTCGAAAAATGGCAGCTGCTCATCGACATGATGAACGGCGACCTCGACGACTGGTGGCAGGGCGAGGTCGTCGAATACACCCGCAACGTCGCCTGGCGAAACGCCCAGCGCCTCTGGGCCGTACGCCACGACCTGCAGGCCGTCTCCCAGGAGCGCACCCGCCTCGACCGGACCGCCGAGTCGCTCGGCAAGCTGCTGCTCTCGCCGATGGGCGCGATCCTGCAGTAACGACTTTCACTGAGGGGGCGGGGCAGGGCCCGCGTTCGGTCTTCCGAGCGCGGGCCCTGCACCATTTACTTCACCCTGACCAGGCGCGCAACGGTGGTGCTGCCGTCCTTACGGCCCGCGACCCCGACCTCGGCGCCGGTCTTCAGCGTCCCCTGCACCTTGGCCTTGTCGCCCAGCGTCCAGGTCTGGGTGAACCCGTCGCTCGACTTGACGCTGAGGGTCTTCGCGTCGGTCGCCGTGACCGTGCCGCGCTGGACCACCACCGTCCTGGTTCCATCCTTGACCTGCACCGTGATCTCGCCGTGCAGGGTGTTCCTGCGCAGGTACGCCCGTCGCGGCTTCGCGGCCGCCGCCTCCGACGGCGAGGCCGAGGGTGCGTCCATCGCGGTGAGGGCGTAGGTCTCCGCGGCAACATCCGCGGTGGTGGGTGCGGCGCCGCAGCCCGCGAGCGCGAGCAGGCCGGCGAGTCCCAGAGAGAATGCGATGCGGGAACGTGTCATGCGGCCAGCTTCGGGCTCGCGTGCATGGAGGCGATCAGCGTTGTGTTCGGGTTGTGTAAGGGAGCGTGATCGAGAACATCGCCCCACCTTCGGGGGCGTGGCCGGCTTCGATGGTGCCGCCGAGCCGGTTGACGAGCCGGGCGGCGAGGGCGAGGCCAAGGCCACTGCCGGTTTTGCGTACGTGCCGGTAGCGCTGCTGCAACGCGCCGCGCTCGAACGCCACGGCGAGGTCCTCGTCGGTGAAGCCCGGGCCACCGTCACGGACCTCGACGACGCCACCGCGCTCCCCCGCTCGCACGGCGAGGATCAGGGGTGTGCCGGGCGGGAGCACCCGCAGCGCGTTCTCGCAGAGGCCGTCGATCACCTGGCGGATCCGGCCGGGATCGGTGTCGATCAGGACCGGCGAGGCCGGCAGGTCGACGGTGAGGGACGGGCCGTCCGGCGTACACCTCGGCGCCCAGGCCTCGCCCGCCGCGCCTGTCACGTCTGCAAGATCAACCGCGACTATGTGTACGGGCAGGTCAGCGGCCTCGAGCCGGGACAGCACCAGCAGATCCGAGATGAGCCGGTCGAGCCGGTCCGCCTCGTTCAGCATCGTCTCGCCGGCCTTCGCCGCGCCGTCGGCTTCGACCACGCCGTCGGCGAGGGCCTCGGCGTAACCGCGGATCGTGGCCAGCGGCGTACGCAACTCATGGGAGACCGACAGCAGGAATTCGCGTTCCCGGCCCTCACTGACCTGCAACGCCGCGCCCAGCTGGTTGAGCGCGGCAGCGAGCTCGGCGGCCTCGGCCGGTGGGCGGACAGCCAGGCGCACCGTGCGGTCTCCCGCGGACAACCGGGCCGCGGCGAAGGCGGCCTGACGCAGCGGGCGTGCGATGAAGTGGGCCAGCAGCGCCCCCGCGCCGACGCCGCCGAGCAGCCCCGCGAGCAGCGCGATCCAGACCCCGCTCAACACCTTGGCGGCGGTGCCGGAGACCGCGCGGCGGGTCAGCACCACGCCGGCGTTGTTACCGCTGAGCGGGCTCCCGGCGATCAGCACCGCCTTGCCGCCGACGACCCCGCGCGTGTTGACGACCTGACCCGCCGCGATCTGCTCGACGACCCGGGCGGGCAGCCCGGGATGATCGGGGACGCCCCGCCGGACCAGGTAGAGGGCGATGCCGTCGTCGCGGAGCCGAGCGACGATCCGCTCGCGGGCAGCCGGACGCTCGGTGGCGAGCAGCTCGACGGCGATCGCGGACTTCTCCACCAGGTCGGCGCGGGCCGCGTTGTTCGCCGAGCGTACGGCGATCGGCAGCGCCACCAGCGCCGTGATGATCACGGAGATGACGGCGGTGGCCGCGGTGACCAGCACGGCCCGCCCAGCAAAAGTCCTAGGCATCAGCGGTGTAACCGACGCCGCGGACAGTGCGGATCAGACCCGCGGCGGCGCCGAGCTTGGCGCGGACCTGGGCCACGTGGACGTCGACCGTGCGGGTGCCGGCGTGGGAGGCGTACCCCCAGACCGCCGCGAGCAGCTCCTCGCGGGTGAAGACCCGTCCCGGACGGCCCAGCAGATGCCCGAGCAGGTCGAACTCGGTGGGGGTGAGGGTCAGCGGATCGCCCTCGACGGTGACCCGGCGACGCCCCGGGTCCAGCGTCACCGGCCCGAGCGTCTTCACCCGCTCACCCTCGCCGGGACCGGCCGCGCGGCGCAGCAGAGCCCGCACCCGCGCGACCAGCTCGCGCGGGCTGAACGGCTTGGTCAGGTAGTCGTCGCCACCCAGCTCCAAGCCGAGAATCCGGTCGACCTCGTCGTCACGGGCGGTCAGGAAAACCACCGGCGTCCAGTCACCGGCCTCGCGCAGCCGCCGGCAGATCTCGGTGCCCGCAAGACTCGGCAACGCGATGTCCAGCACACACGCGACCGGCCGCATCCGGCGCGCGGCAGCCAGCCCGGCGACACCGTCGTGCTCGACATGCACCCCGTAACCGTCCCGGCTCAGATAGAGCCTGACCAGGTCGGCGATGGGCCGCTCATCCTCCACGACCAGGACCAGCCCCTTGTCACTCACCCGATCATTGTGCCCAGAAATCAACCGGCGCGATGTTCGGGGAACGTACGGGCCGGGTGTGTTCAAAAGTGTCAGGGGCCGGGTGTTTCATAGATGGGTGAACCGACCCGTGATGCTGCTGGATCTTGACGGCGTGCTGAACCCGTTCGGTGCGTCCACCTGCCCGGAGGGCTACGTGGAGCACGAGTTCTACCCGGGTGAGGGGCCCCTGCGATATTGTCCCGCGCACGGCGAGTGGATCAGTGAGCTGGCCACCGCCGGGGAGTTGCGCTGGGCGACCGCCTGGGGCGAGGACGCCAATACGCTGTTCGCGCCGATGCTGGGCATCGAGCCGTTGCCGTTCGTGCCGTTCCCGCCGCTGCCGTTCCTGCCCGAGCAGAAGGTCCCGGCGATCGCCGAGGTCGTGGAGGACCGCCCGGTTGCCTGGATCGACGACAACCACACCGAAGCGGGACGCCGCTGGGCGGCCGACCGCGCCGCGCCGACCCTGCTCGTGCCGATCGACTCCGAGGTCGGCTGGACCCGCGACGATGTGGAGAAAGTCCTGGCCTGGGCCCGCGACCTGTAATTTCCGGCGCCGCCCGGGCAACCTTTGCGGCCCGGGCGGCAACTTGAGCGCGTGAGCCAATCCCCTCTGCGCAAGATCCTGCTGACCGTGGCGACCGGCCTGGTGGCGGTGGCGGCCGGCGTCTTCGGCCTCGAGAACGCCGACGCGGCGACCTACCCGAACCCGGGTGTCGTGACCGGGTCGACGTTCGCGCACGACCCGTCGATGGTGAAACGGCCGGCGGGCGGTTACCTGCTGGCATACACAGCGCCTGGTATCGGGTTGAAGACCTCGGCCGACCGCACTGCGTTCGCCGACGCCGGGACGGCGTTCCCCAACGGCACGCCGTGGGCGGACAAATATACCGGCGGTGACACGAACCTGTGGGCGCCGGACATCTCGTACCGTGGCGGAAAGTACATCATGTACTACTCCGCGTCGAGCTTCGGGAAGAGCGTCTCGGGCATCTTCATGGCCTCCAGCACCACCGGCGCGGCCGGGAGCTGGACCAACCAGGGCCTTGTCATTGAGAGCACGGCGGCCAGCGGCTTCAACGCCATCGACCCGAACCTCGTCGTGACGTCGTCCGGTGAGTGGTGGATGACGTTCGGCTCGTTCTGGAGCGGCATCAAGATGATCAAAATCAACCCGTCGTCGGGCAAGCGGGCGGACACCACCATCAGGTCCATCGCCGAGCGCTTCACCACGGACAAGGCGATCGAGGCACCGTACGTCTACGAGCACGGCGGTTACTACTACCTGTTCGTGGCGTTCGACGCGTGCTGCAAGGGTGCGGCGAGCACGTACCGCACGATGGTCGGCCGCTCCAAAACCATCACCGGACCGTACGTCGACCGCGCGGGCACGGCGATGACGGCCGGCGGTGGCACCGAGATCCTGGCGAGCCACGGCAGCGTCTACGGCCCCGGCCACCCGGCGGTGTTCGCGGACGGCACCGACTCCGTGCTGGTCTACCACTACTACACCGCCGCCGGTGACGCCCGGCTCGGCATCAACCTGCTGGGCTTCGACTCCTCGGCGTGGCCCTACGCGTTCTGAAGGGTGGGTGCCGCCCTCAGCCGAGGGCGGCACCGACTCCTAACTGCGATAAACCCCGAACTCCCACAACGAATATCCGTACGCCGTAGCGCGCCCTGTCGCGTTCACACGCACGTAGCGGCCGGATCCGTTGAGGTCCAGGTCGTCGAAGCCGCCGTTACCGGTCGACGTCGAGTACAGCGTGGACCAGGACGAACCGTCGTTGGAGACCTGCACGGTGTAGCCCTTGGCGTATGCCGCCTCCCACGCGAGCTGCACGTGGTTGAAGGACTGGACCGAGCCGAGATCCACCTGGGCCCACGCGGTGTCGACCCATTCGCTGGCCCATCGGGTGCCGTAATCGCCGTCCACCGCGTACGCCGGGAGCTGCGGCCCGGTCGTCCCGGTCGGCTGGTATGACGACGCGGTGACCGTCCGGCCCCGGGCCAGGTTGGTGCCCGGGATCGTCGGCGGGACGACCTTGAACGAGCGCTGTTCGATGCCGACGTTGCCCTGGCCGTCGTACGCGTAGACGTAGACCTTCCAGACGCCGAGCTGCTCGGGTGCTCGTACGGTGAAACTGCCGTTGCCGTTGTCCGTGAAGACCACATTGGTCAGCCCGGTGTTTCCGGTGATGTGCTTGTCCGAGAACATCAGGTTGTAGCGGATGAGGTCGCCGTTCGGATCGCTGGCTGAGGCGTTCACGGTGAACGTGCCACCCGCCGGCACCGCCGTCTGGTTACCGACCGTCATCGCAGTGATCTCAGGCGGTGTGTTCGCCGAGGCCGTCCCGGTGTACGCCTGCTTCAGCGCGTGATATCCGAGCCGCCGCCACCCGCCGGTGAAGGTGTTCAGCCACACCCCGCCGAAGTCGTTCTCCAGCCCGTAGTGGAATTCCGTCGCCCCCAGCGCCACGCCCGGGTGCGCCTTGATCGCGTTCCAGCTCGCCGTGTATCCGGCGCGTTTCTGCAGGTCCGTGGGCTCGGTCGGCACCCCGTTGACGTCATTGGGCACCTCCCACTCGCCGGCCGGGCCGCCCTCGGTGACGATGTACGGCTTCGTGTACCCACCGTTGATCCAGTCCTGCTTGACGTTGCCGATCGCGCCGTAGGAGTTCACCGCGAGCAGGTCCAGGTCGGGGGCGTACTGCTTGTAGTACGGCCACGCCCCGGTGTACGCGTCGGTCGAGGTCACGGGGTGGTTCGGGTCGGCCGCGTGGATGGCCTGGGCGAGCTCGTTGACAAATTTCGCGTACCCGATGCGCCGGGCTTCGACCTCGGCCGCGGACAGCCCGTGGTCCTGCATCGTCAGGATCACCTCGTTACCGACGTCCCACAGCAGCACGCCCTGCCGGTTCTTCAGCGCGTTGACCCGGGCGACGATCTCGGCCTTCACCGAATTCTTGTACGCGGTGTCGTTGGCGTAGTCGGCACCCTGGTTGAGCCAGTGCCCGACGACGACCTTCAGCCCCTGCTGCGCGGCTTTGTCCAGCAGCCCCGGCGTGTTGGCGTCATCCACGCCCCAGATCCGGATCGTGTTGACGCCCATGCTCTTCAGATCCCGCAGGTAACCATCGGCCGCTGCCTGCGGCGGGCCATAGGTCAAACCCTTGAGTGTGTACGCGGACCCGTTGACGTTGAGCTGCCAGTTCCCCTGCGAGCCCGTGACGCGTACGACGCTGGGCCCGGCCGGAGTAGCCGGATCGGTCATCGCCGCCGGGGTGGTCCCGGTCTTGCGGGCAACGCTCACCGAGTCGACGGAGAGCACCCCGCCGGAGGTCGTGGCCGCGGTCGGCGTGGTGTAACCCGCGACCGCGTTCGGCAGTGACCCGCCGATGGCCAGGTCGAGCCGCAGGAAGAAGCCGTGGTGGATCGCGGCCTGCCAGGCGGCGACCCCGACCTGCGATTCCTTGACCACCCAGGTCTGCCGTCCGTCGAGCGAGAAGCGGATCTCCTCGTCGGTCAGCGTCCGGTCGACGACCTGTGAGTACTCGTGGAACCCCGTCTGGCATCCGCTGCAGCTCGCGAATCCGCTGGCCCGGCCGTTGTACTCGGCGCACGGACCGTCGGGCGCGGACCCGCAGTGCAGCGTCTGCGACAGCTGGCTGCGACCGTTGACGTCGGTCATGATGTCCGTCTCGCCGACGCCCGGCCAGTTCGTGTAGTTGCCGCGGTAGGCGGCCCCGGTCGCGCGGAACCCTGGCCAGTACCCGGCGCCGTTCGCCACATCGGGCTGCTTGAGCACGGCGGTGAAGCGGGTCTGCTCGCCGGCCCGCGGCTCGAAGTCGGTGCGCTGCGTCTCGATCCGGCCCGAGGTCCAGGCGCCGGCGCCGTCCCGGATCGCCTTGATGTTCAGCTTGCCGGCGCCGTCGAGGGACACGTTCGCGGTCGAGGCGCTCGCGGTCTCCACCTCGCCGGTCCCCCAGTTGGCCGCGCCACCCGGATACTGCGTGCCGGTGCGCAGGATCCAGTTCGCGGCGCTCGGCGAGGTGCCCGCCGTACCCGTGAAGTCATCGGTCCAGACGGTCGACCAGTCGCCGCCACCGCCACCGGTGGCTGAGCCGTAGACCTTGAACTCCCACAGCGAGTAGCCGTAGCCGCTGCTGCGCTGCACACCCTGCATCCGCACATATCGCCCGGAGCCGGTCACCCCGAGCGTTTCGGTGCCGCCCGCGCCGGTGGTCGTGCTGTAGATGTCGGTCCAGGCGCTGCCATCGGCACTGGTCTGGATTTTGTACGCCTTCCCGTACGCGCCTTCCCACTGCAGCACGACCTGGGAGACGGTGTACGTGGAGCCGAGGTCGACCTGCAACCACTGGGCGTCGGTGAACTGGCTGGACCAGCGCGTGCCGGTGTTGCCGTCCACGGCGTTGCCGGGGGTCACGTCGGCGCCCTCCTGCGAGGACGCGGTGGCGGGCTTGCCCTGGGAGATCAACGGATCGGCGGCCTGCGCCGGGCTCGGCACGCCGACGAGGGCGGCGACCACCAGCGCTATCAACAGGGGGATCTTGGATGGAAGCACGGGGGACTCCTGACGCTTGTGCTTGGAAAGCGCTCTCCGAAGCTTGCGGGCAGTGTTACAACCATGTTGCCGACCGTCAATACCTTGCTGGGCTTTTGCCCAATTGACACAGCTGTCGGCGACACGGAGACTCGCTGTGTGAATCGGCATTCCTCCCTCGCATTTGTGACCGCATGGGCGCTTACCGCCGCGCTCGGCACAGCCGCGTGCGGGAGCGGTGACACCCCCGCGCCACCCGCTTCCGCCGCCGCCACACCCGCGCCGTCGGCGGGCGGCGCGGGCTTCTTCGGCGGCACCGACCTAGCCTGGGTCGAGATCAACATCGCGATGGACGAGGAGCTGCTCCCGCTGCTCGCCCTCGCCCCCGCCAACGGCTCGAGTCCGCAGGTCAAGGCGCTCGCCGCCGAGCTCACGACGTTTCACCAGGACGAGCTGACCCAGCTCCGCGCGCTGCACGACGAGGCCAAGCTGCCGTCCGAGAACCCGCACAAGGGCATGCCGATGCCGGGGATGGTGACCCCCGAGCAGGTCACCGCGGCGACCAAGGTGCGGGGCGCGGCGTTCGACAAGCTCCTCACCGAGGCGCTGAAGGCTCACTTCGAGCAGGGCGTGAACCTCGCCGGCTCCGAGGGGAAAGCGGGCCTTGAACCGCGTACCAAAGAACTCGCCGTAAAGGTGATCTCCACGCGCCAGAAATATCTCAAAGATCTCGGCTGAGTTTTTGTTATCCGCGTCCCGATAAAACGTCCGGGCCCCTATTGCGAGGGACCCGGACGTTTCCCGGCATTACGGGAGTACGTAGTTCTCGTTGAGCGCCGCGCCACGGTCCGGCTTGTACTGGTCGAAGCCGCGCGGGTCACACTGCAGCCCGCCGTCGATGCAGTGGCTGACGAGTGCCGCGAGCGTCGGAGCGTCCCACGCGTTGTAGAAGTCGTAGTGGAACGAGTACGCCCGGCCGCTGGACAGGCGCACCGCGGACATGGTGCCGCTCACCGGGAACGCCATCTTGAACTCGATCATCGGGACCGCGACCGGGTGGTCGGCGGGGCAGACCCCGACCGTCGGGTACGCCATGTGGCTCTTGTGGTCGGGCGTGTCCAGGTGGATGCCGTCCCAGCAGCTCGGCGCCTGGTACCGGATGTTGAGCTGGCTCCCCGCGACGCAACTGGCCGGGAAGTCCCAGTTGCGGACGCTCTCCCCGCACTCCCAGCCCTCGACCGCGCCGGGCGAGTTGCGGAACTCGTCGAGCGTCGCCGCCGGGCTGCCCACGACGTAACGCAGGCCGGGCGGTGAGGGCCGCACGCTGCGGTAGTCGATGACGCCGCTCTTGTAGTAGATGACCTGCCGGCCGACCGGCTGGACCGCGGTGTCGCCGTTGAGCAGCGTCGGCATCCAGTAGCCGGTCTTGTCACCGGGCGTGATGCAGGACGTCTGACCGGACTGCAGGCTGGTCAGCGTGGTCGCCGCGTTGGTGGTCGTGTTGCCCATGAACGTGTGCGAGTGCGAGGCGCCCGGCATGTTCGGGAACACGATCGGGTCGTCGGGCAGGTTCGAGCGGCTCACCGAGCAGTTCGCCTGGAACTCGTGATGCGTCGTGGGCGGGTTCGTCGCGGGCGGGGTGGCCGTGGACGGGGTGACGCCGGTTACGGGCGGGTTCGCGTACACATAGCCCGGTCCTTCGGAGGGCGGCGAGCCGGCGACGGAGCCGTAGACCTTGAACTCGATGAGCGAGTAACCGTAGGTCGTGCCGCGCTGGGTGCCGTACATCCGGAGGTAGCGCCCGGAGCCGGTGACGTTGCGGGTCTCGGTGCCGCCGGTGCCGGTGGTCGTGCTGAAGATGTCGGTCCAGGCGGTGCCGTCCGGACTGGTCTGGAGTTTGTACGCCTTCCCGTACGCGGTCTCCCACTGCAGCACCACCTGCGTGATCGTGGCGGTGCTGCCGAGGTCGACGCGCAGCCACTGAGGATCGGCCCACTGGCTGCCCCAGCGGGTCTCGGCGCGGCCGTCGACGGCGGCGGAGGCGGGTGACTCGCCGTTCTCCAGCGACGAGGCGATAGCGGGCCTGCCCTGCGACAGCAGGGTGTCGGCGGCGTGTGCTTGCGGGATGCCGACCAGCAGCGCTGCACCGGCGAGCGCGGCGGCACCGATCGGGGCGACGAGACGTCTGAGCTTCGTTCTCATGGGATCTCCCGGGGATTTTCCCGCGCGGTGCACGGGAGGGGTCGCTTCCGGGCCGGGTTCGGGGTCCGGCTTGGGAAGCTTTGGAGAGCGCTTTCCGAAGTGTTACGCCCCGATTGCACGTACGTCAATATCTCGCTCAGGTTCCGGAACTTCCCGGCCTCCACGGCGACTCGCCGGCCTCTCGTCGGCTTGTTTCGGAGAGCGCTCTCCGGGGTGTGCTATAAAGTCTGGTATGCAGACCGGGCGCGTCGAACGCCTCCCGACCCTGGAGGACGTCGCCCGGGTCGCCGGCGTCTCCCGCGCGACTGTGTCCCGGGTCGTCAACGGCATCCGCAACGTCGACCCGCAGCTGCACGAGCTCGTCTGGGACGCCGTGGGCCGCACCGGCTACGTCCCCAACCGCCTCGCCCGTTCCCTGGTCACCCGGCGCACCGGCACGGTGGCCCTGGTCGTCTCCGACTCCGAGGCGCACGACGACGACCCGTTCATGGGGCGCTTCTTCGCCGACCCCTACTTCGGCCGGGTCGTCGGCGGCCTCATGAGCGTCCTGCGCACCGCCGGCATCCAGCTCGCCCTGCAGATCGCCGGCACCGAGGACCAGCGCACCCGCCTCGTCGGCGACCTGCGCCACGGCCAGGCGGACGGCGCGATCGTCCTGTCGCTACCCGGCCGCGACCCCCTGCCCCGCATGCTCACCGACGCCGGCGTCCCCGCGGTGATGATCGGCCGCCCCGCCGACCCGGTCCCCATCAACTACGTCGACCTGGCCAACGACAGCGGCGCCGCCCTGGCCGCCGACCACCTCGTCGCCACGGGCCGCCACACGATCGTCATGATCGCCGGCCCACCCGAGGTCCCCGCCAGCAACGACCGCACCACGGGCTTCCGCAACGCCATGGCCCGCCACGGCCACGGCTGGGTCCCGGTCGCCGCCGGCAACTTCACCCAGGAGAGCGGCGAGGCAGCCATGCGCACGCTTCTCGCCGAGAACCCTGCCCTCGACGGCGTCTTCGTCGCCAACGACGTCATGGCCCTCGGCGCCCTGCTCGCCCTGCGCGAAGCCGGCCGCGACGTCCCTGCCGACGTGTCCCTGGTCGGCTTTGACGACAG
Source organism: Winogradskya humida (assembly GCF_016862215.1). Taxonomy (GTDB): domain Bacteria; phylum Actinomycetota; class Actinomycetes; order Mycobacteriales; family Micromonosporaceae; genus Actinoplanes; species Actinoplanes humidus. The sequence goes on along the minus strand of NZ_BOMN01000041.1, from coordinate 77,997 downwards.
CAGCGCGGCAACCTCGGCCAGCCCACCCCTGACCACCATCCGCCACCCCCTCGAGGACATGGCAGCCGAGGCGGCAAAACTCCTGCTCGCCCGGATCGAGGACCCCGGCATGCGGGTCTCCGCGGTCATCTACGAACCCACCCTGGTCACCCGTCGCTCAGCCTGAGACGGGGATCGATTTGGTGGCGCTTGTTAGCGTCGCCGGTACCGGCGCTGTGCCCGGTCGATTCCCCCGGAGTGAACAAGATGAGTCTTACGCGCGTCCGAGCGTTCATCGTGCTCGGTGTGCTGGTGGTGTCCGCGCTCGTCGTCGTCATCGTCGCCGTCACGAAGGACACCCAGAACGGACCGGTCGCCGACGCCTGCAAGGGCGCCGTCATGGTCAATGCCACCCTTCCCCGCGGCACGTCCGACGTCACGGTGAAGGTGCTCAACGGCACGGGGCGGCCGGGGCTCGCTGCCGCTCTCACACAGGACATGAAGAACCGCGGCTTCACGACCCAGAAGCCCGCGGAGAGCAAGAAGCGCTTCACCGGCGTCGCGCTCGTCCAGTACGGCCCGAAAGGCCTGTCCTCGGCCTGGCTGATCCAGGCATTCTTCCTCAACGAATCAAAAGCCGAATACGACCCGAAGCGTACGGACGCCACGGTCAACCTGGTCGTCGGCACCCTGTACCGCCAACTCGCCACCCCGACCGAGGTCAACCAGTCCCTCTCGATCCTCGGCAGCCCGGTCGTCCCACCCGGCGCCTGCGCCGCCCCCCACGACCAGCTCCAGGCCGCCAAGTAGGCCTTTTCTCGGCCCGGCCCCCGGTTGGAAGGGGCCGGGCTGAGCCGTTTCTAGAGACTGGCGGGCCTTGTCCTAAGGACTAGCTGCTAGGAACAGGAAGACGGCCAGCAACCCCAAGTGGATTCCTCCTTGCAGGACGTTGGCGCGGCCGGGGACCACCGTGAGCGTGCCGACCGCCACGGTCAGCGCGAGCAGGACCATCTGGGTGCCGCCGAGGCCGAGCAGGAGCGGGCCGTCCAGCCAGATCATGGCGATGGCGATTGCCGGGATGGTCAGGCCGATGCTGGCCATGGCGGAGCCGAGGGCCAGGTTGAGGCTGGTCTGGATGCGGTCGCGGGCGGCGGCGCGGACGGCGGCGATCGTTTCCGGGAGCAGCACCAGCAGCGCGATCACCACACCGACCACGGCCTGCGGCAGGCCGGCGCCGGCGACGGCGTCCTCGATCGCCGGGGAGACGCCCTTGGCCAGGCCGACGACGGCGATCAGCGCGACCAGGAGCAGGCCGAGGCTGACCTGCGCGGCGCGGGTCGAGGGTGGTTCGAGGTGTTCCTCGGCATCGATGACTTTGCCGGCCGTGGTGATCGGCAGGAAGTAGTCGCGGTGCCGGCGGGTCTGGACCAGGACGAACAGCAGGTAGAGCCCGAGAGAGGCGACGGCGGCGAAGCCGAGCTGGGCGGGCGAGAACTGCGGGCCGGGCCGGCTCGTGGTGAAGCTCGGCAGGACCAGGCTGAGTGCGGCGATCGTGGCGACCGCGGCCAGGGCGCCGCCGGTGCCTTCGGGGTTGAACACCGCGACCCGCCGGCGCAACGCTCCGACCAGCAGGGACAGGCCGAGAATGCCGTTACAGGTGATCATCACGGCGGCGAAGACGGTGTCGCGGGCCAGTGCCTGGGTCTTCTCACCGCCGCTGATCATCAGCGTGACGATGAGTGCGACCTCGATGATCGTGACGGCGACCGCGAGCACCAGCGAGCCGAACGGTTCACCGACGCGGTGCGCGACGACCTCGGCGTGGTGCACGGCGGCCAGCACGGCACCGGCGAGAAACAGGGCGCTGATGATCACCAGCGGGGGCGGAAGGTCGCGGCCCCAGGTGAGGATGAGGGTCGCCACAGCGACCACTGGGACGTACGTCGTCCAATGGGATAAATACGAACTGATTTTGGCAGCCATCAAACAACCCTGCCAGAAAGTGTCGTGATCAGCACGCGGAGCGAGGATCTACGACGCGGGCTCGGGGAGCAAGATGGGGGAATGCCTTACGTGTCAACAGCCGGTGAGTTCACCCGTGACCAGCGTTACATCGCCACCCGGATCACCGCCGACGGGCGGGACGGATACCCCGTCGAGCCCGGGCGGTACCGGCTGATCGTGAGCCGCGCGTGCCCGTGGGCCAACCGGGCAATCATCGTGCGGCGGCTGCTGGGGCTCGAAGAGGTGCTGTCGATGGGGATCGCCGGGCCGACCCATGACGAGCGGAGCTGGACGTTCGACCTGGATCCCGGGGCGAAGGATCCCGTGCTCGGCATCGAACGGTTGCAGGAGGCGTTCTTCAAGCGCTTCCCGGATTACGACAAGGGCATCACCGTGCCGGCGATGGTCGACATTCCGACCGGGCAGGTGGTGACGAACGACTTCGCGCAGATCACCCTCGACCTGTCCTCGGAATGGCGGCAGTATCACCGCGAGGGTGCCCCGGAGCTCTATCCGGAGGCGTTGCGGGAGCAGATCGACAAGGTGAACCGGTTCGTGTTCGCGGACGTCAACAACGGGGTCTACCGGGCCGGGTTCGCGGGGTCGCAGGAGGCGTACGAGAAGGCGTACCACCGGCTCTTCGATCGGCTTGACGGCCTGTCCGAACTGCTCACAGAGCAGCGATACCTTGTCGGCGACACGATCACCGAGGCGGACGTGCGCCTTTTCACGACCCTGGCGCGCTTCGATCCCGTGTATCACAGCCACTTCAAGTGCAACCGGTCGAAACTGTCGGAGATGCCGGTGCTCTGGGCGTACGCGCGGGATCTGTTCCAGACGCCCGGATTCGGGGACACCATCGATTTTGTGCACATCAAGAAGCACTATTACGAGGTGCAGCGCGACATCAATCCGACCGGGATCGTGCCGGCCGGGCCGGATCTCGCGAACTGGCTCACCGAGCACGGCCGGGAGAAACTGGGTGGGCGGCCGTTCGGCGACGGCACCCCGCCGCCCCCGCCCGTACCCGCCGAGGTTGTGCCCGCGGAGCACGGTGCCCGGGCCTGATCAGCGCAGGTCGGCGTTCTCCACGACGTGGTCCGGGAAGCCGAGGCGTGCGGCTCGCAACATCGCGCGCCCCAGCCGGTCGGTCGTTGTCGTGTATTTCGGTACGTAGCGGACCAGCAGCGGCATGACCGGGGCCATGAGCGTGTAGAGGAGCCGGTAGCTGCGGGTCTTCGACTGGGCGCCGTAGGTCGGCTGGATCAATCCGGGGCGGAACGCGTACCCATGGGGGAAGATTTTGATGATCTCGACCTCGGTCCGGCCCTTGATCCTGGCCCAGCTGGCGCGGCCGTCGACGTCGGTGCCCGCGCCGGAGACGTACACAAAGGCCATCTCGGGGTTGTGTTTTGCCAGGATGCGGGCGGCGGCAACGGGATAGTCGTAGGAGATCCTGGTGTACTGCTGCTCGCTCACGCCCGAGGACGAGATCCCCAGGCAGTAGAAACACGCGTCGTAGCCGTCGAGCCGATCTTCGAGCGGCGCAAGATCACCGAGGTCGGTCACGGTGACTTCGGTCAACTTCGGGTGGTGTACGCCCAGAGCGCGCCGGCCGATCACCAGAACTTCCTCGACGTCGTCGGCCAGCAGGCTCTCCCGCAGTACGCCCTGGCCGACCATGCCGGACGCCCCGAAAACGATCACTTTCATCCGCCGTACCTCCGCGAAATTGTCGTACCCCGCTCCTACTGTCCTCTCCGTGCCCGTTGAACGATGGACCCCCGCTCAGGTCGACGCCGTCGCCCCCGATGCCAGCTCGCTGAAGGGCGCCCGGGGCGTCGGCACACCTGCCAAGTGGCAGGGGTCCGGCCTGCTCGACGACGTGCTCTGGGGCCTGTGCAAGGGCAGCGGCAGCAATCCCTACCAGGTCTGTGTCGATCTTTCCGGTCCCGCCTACAAGTGTTCCTGCCCGAGCCGCAAGTTTCCGTGCAAACACGCGCTCGGGCTGCTGCTGGTCTGGGCCGGGGGCGCGACGATCGAGGAGTCCGCCGAGGCTCCCGCCTTTGTCGCCGAGTGGCAAGCGAGCCGGTCGGCACGGGCTGCCAGAGCAGCCGCCCCCAGAGCGACCGGCAGCGCCGATCCCGCCGCCGCGGAGAAACGGGCCCAGCAGCGCGCCGAGCGGGTCGCCGGTGGCATGGCCGAGCTGAGCCGCTGGCTGGACGACCAGGTGCAACAGGGGCTCGCCACCGCCGAGCGCGCCGGTCACCAGCCCTACGAGACGATGGCCGCGCGCCTCGTCGACGCGCAGGCCCCGGGCGCCGCGTCCGCGGTGCGCCGCCTCGGCAGCGTCGCGGGCATCGGGCCGCACTGGGGTGACCGGCTGCTCGGTGACCTGGCGATGCTCCGGTTGCTGGTCGACGGGCACGACCGGCTCGACGAGCTCTCCCCCGCGCTGGCCGCCACGGTCCGGTCCCGGATCGGTTTTGTGGTCCCGACCGAGGAGGTGCTCGCCGGGGAGGCGGTCCGCGATCACTGGCAGGTGCTCGGTCAGCACGACAGCGACGACGGCACGATCACCACCCGGCGCAGCTGGCTGCTCGGCGCCGGCACCGGCCGCTTCGCGCTGCACCTGTCGTTCGCCGCGCCCGGCCAGTCCCTCGCCGCCGACCTGGTTCCCGGCACGTCCTTCGACGGCGAGCTCTGCTTCTATCCGGGCGCCGTCCCGCTGCGTGCCCTGCTCAAGGACCGGCTCAGCCCCGTGCGGCCCCTGCCGGAGCCGGTGGGCGCGGTCGGGATCGGCGTGGCCCTGGCCGGGTGGACCGATGTGGTGGCCGCCGAGCCCTGGCGCACCGACGCCCCGATGCTGCTCGCGGCCGTGGTGCCCAGCGCCGATGGCCACCTCACCGATGCGTCCGGTGCGTCCCTGCCGCTCGCGGCCGGCTACCGCGAGCCGTGGTGGCTGCTGGCGTTCTCCGGCGGCGCCCCGGCGACCGTCGCCGGCGAGTGGACCCCCGGCGGCCTGCGTCCCCTCGCCGCCTGGGTCAACGGCCGTTTCATCCCGGCCGGTCCGCCCATGCCGGGCGCGGGCGTGGCTCGCTCCCCCGAGCTTCCGCCCGATCTGCTCGCCGCGGCGCTGGTCGGCACGGCCCGCCGCCCGTTCGCGGCGGCCAGTATCGATGTCGGCGACCGGTCCCTGCCGGTCTCCCGATTGTCGCTGCTGGAAGCGGCCGCGACCGCCCTCATCTACGCCCGGGCGGGCGTCACTGCCGCCACCGACCGGCCCGGCGTGCCACCCGCGCCCGCCGAAACCGACAGTCCACTCCCGGGTGCGGCCGGCATCCGGTTACGGCGGCTGCTCTCCGACGGCGGCACGCCCGGCGGCACCCAGCAGGCCCAGGAGCTGCTCAGCCAGTGGCTGGCCGCGGCCGCTTCCCACGGCGGGCACGTGCCGCCCGACACGCTTCCCGCATTGCTCGACGCGGGCCGGCGCAACAGCGTGATCCGTCCCGCGATCGGCCGGGTGGGCGGCCGGCGCGGCCAATGGCTGGCCGCGATGCGGCCCGACTGGCGTTGGTTGCGCGACGAGTCCCCGGGCGAGTCCGACCCCCTGACCTGGGACACGGGTACGCCCGGAGAGCGCCTCGAGCACCTCACCCGGCTCCGGAGGACCGACCCGGGCGCCGCGCTGGCCATGCTCCGGGGCACGTGGAAATCCGAGACTGCCGAGGACCGTGCCCGGTTCATCACGGCGCTGGCACACGGGCTGTCCACCGACGACGACACATTCCTCGACGCGGCGCTCGACGATCGGCGCAAGGAGGTCCGCGAGGCCGCTCTTGAGCTGCTGCAGCGCCTGCCCGGTTCGGGGCTGGGCCGGCGGATGGCCGAGCGGGCCCTCGCGGCGGTCACCCTTCATGGCGACCGGCTCGTGGTGGTCCCGCCCGCCGAGCTGACCCCGGAGCTACGCCGCGACGGGCTCGCGGCCCAGCCTGCGCGTGGGACCGGCGTGCAGGCCTGGTTACTGGAAGAGGTCATCGCCGGGGCACCGCTGACGACCTGGACATCTGCCTTCGGGCGGGGCCCTGCCGCGGTGGTCGCCCTGGCCCGCAGCCACGACTGGGAGACGCCGCTGCTGCACGGGTTCGCGAAGGCCGCGATCGTCCAGCAGGCCCCGGAATGGGCCACCGAGCTGGTACGCGACGAAAACCTGCGTGAGGCCGTCCGCTGGGACCTGCACCTGCTGCTCCCACCCGCCGAGCTGGCCCGGATAGCCGCCGACTTCCTGCGCCGTGAGGACCACCTCGCCCACCGGCTGCTCGCCGTGCACCCCGGCGCGTGGCCCGACGAGCTGGCCATAGCCGTCATCGAGACCATCGCCCACCGCGCCCGCACCGACAAACACAGCTGGCAGCTCGCCGAGCTGTGCCGGGCCGCGGCGCTCGCCATGCCACCCCGTTACTCGCCCCACCTGTCCAAACTCGCGGTCCAGCTGGACGAGGCCGCCGCCGACCCCTCGCGGGTTCGCCCGGTGGCCGAGCTGGCCCGCACCCTCACCTTCCGCCACGAGATGCTCCAGGAGTTCGAGTGACCGCTCTGCGCCCGCACGCCGAGGACCAGTATTCCGACGAGCTGGCCCTGCTGGCCGCGTCCGACGACCGTCCCCGCCCGCCCGGCTGGCGGCTCTCCCCGCAAGCCGTGGTGACCTACCTGCTCGGCGACGGCGCCAAGATCAGCCCGAAATACGTCGGCCCCCGCCGGCTCATGGAGGTCGCCGTCTCCACCCTGGTCACCGATCGCGCCCTGCTGCTGCTCGGCGTCCCCGGCACCGCCAAGACCTGGGTGTCCGAGCACCTCGCCGCGGCCATCAGCGGCGACTCCACGCTGCTGGTGCAGGGCACGGCCGGCACCGCCGAGGAGTCCATCCGCTACGGCTGGAACTACGCGCGCCTGCTCTCCGAAGGCCCTTCCGAGGCGGCGCTGACCCCCAGCCCGATCATGCGCGCGATGCAGACCGGCACGATCGCCCGCCTCGAAGAGCTCACCCGCGTCCCCTCCGACGTCCAGGACGCCCTGATCACCGTCCTGTCCGAGAAGACGCTGCCCGTCCCCGAGCTCAACACCGAGATCCAGGCCCAGCGCGGCTTCAACCTCATCGCCACCGCCAACGACCGCGACCGCGGCGTCAACGAGCTCTCCAGCGCCCTGCGCCGCCGCTTCAACACGGTGGTCCTCCCGATGCCCGCCTCCGCCGACGACGAGGTCGAGATCGTGGCCCGCCGCGTCGCCCAGATGGGCCGCTCCCTCGACCTCCCCGAGATCCCCGCCGCCCTCGAAGAGATCCGCCGCGTCGTCACCGTCTTCCGCGAGCTCCGCAGCGGCATGACCGAGGACGGCCGCACCAAACTCAAATCCCCCACGGCCACCCTGTCCACCGCGGAAGCCATCTCGGTCCTCACCAACGGCCTCGCGCTCGCCGCCCACTTCGGCGACGGCACCCTCCAACCCGCCGACCTCGCCTCGGGCATCGTCGGCGCCGTCATCAAGGACCCCGTCTCCGACACCGTGGTCTGGCGCGAATACCTCGAAACCGTCCTCCGCGAACGCCCCGACTGGCGCGACTTCTACCGAGCAGCCCGCAATGCCTGAACACCACTACGGCATCCGCCACCACGGCCCCGGCTCAGCCCGCGCCGTCGTCACCGAGCTGGACCGCCAGCAACCCACCATCCTCCTCATCGAAGGCCCACCCGAAGCCGACGACCTCATCCGCTGGGCAGCCGACCCCGCCCTCCAACCCCCCGTCGCCCTCCTCGGCTACGCCACCGACGACCCCCGCCGCTCCGCCTTCTGGCCCTTCGCCATCTTCTCCCCAGAATGGCAAGCCCTCCGCTGGGCCGTCACGAACGGCATCCCGGTCCGCTTCTTCGACCTCCCCTACGCCTACCGCCTGACCAACACCCCAGCCGCCCCCGCCCTCCCACCCACCGCTGCCCCGGACCACTCCCCCACTGACGGCCCTGCCACCGATTCCCCTCCCACCGACAATTCCCCTGCCCCCGGCCCTGCCCCTGTCTCAGCCGCCGCTGTCTCAGCCGCTGTGGACCCGGCCGCTGTGGACCCGGCCGCTGCTGTGGGCCCGGCCGCCGTCACTTCCGCTGCTGCCGATCCGCTTGCTGCTGCTTCGTCCGTTGTCGGCCCGGCCGCTGTCACTTCCGCTGCCGCCGATCCTGCTGGTGTCACATCCGTTGTCGAACCGGCCGCCGTCACTTCCGCTGCCGCCGATCCGCTTGCTGCTGCTTCGTCCGTTGTCGGCCCGACCGCTGTCACTTCCGCTGCTATCTCTTCGGCTGACGGCCCTAACGCTGACGGGCTTTCTGCTGACGGTCAGTTCGCCAGCGAACCTTTGGCTGGCTGGCTTTCTGCTGCTGGTCCTTCCATCGGGACTGCTTCACCTGGCGGTTCCTCCACTGGAAAGCCTTCCTCTAGCGGTTCGTCCCCTGACGGTTCCTCCGCTGACGCGCCTTCGCCTGACGGTTTCTCCGCTGATGCGCCTTCCCCTGACGGTTCTTCCGCTGGAGAGCTTTCCCCTAGCGGTTCTTCCGCGGGCAAGCCTTCCGGTGGCAAGCCCTCCGCAGGCGAGCCCTCCGGTGGCGAGCCCTCCGGTGGCGAGCCCTCCGGTGGCGAGCCCTCCGGTGGCGAGCCCTCCGGTGGCGAGCCCTCCGCAGCCAAGCCCTCCGGTGGCGAGCCCTCCGGTGACGTTGGTGTGACGGCGTCATGGCAGTCAGCGTGCTCGGTCACGGTTCTGCCCTCAGCCGTGGCTGCGCCTACCACAGTGCGCGAGGTCACCTTCCCGCCGTCCGATGTGGATGGGGAGGCACCGTTGGAGCGGGCCGGGCGGGTGCGGCCGGTTGATCCGATTGGGGAGTTGGCTGCGGCGGCGGGGTATGACGATCCTGAGCGGTGGTGGGAGGACGTTGTGGAGCATCGGGGGATGCCGGCGTTCGTGGCCATTGCGGAGGCTATGGCTGCTATCCGGGAGGCGTCGCCGGAGGATCCTGAGGATCTGGTTCGGGAGGCTTATATGCGGACGGTGCTTCGGGAGGTTCGGCGTACCCATGAGAATGTGGCTGTGGTGTGTGGGGCCTGGCATGTGCCGGCGTTGAGCCGCAAGGTTTCCGCCAAGGATGATGCCGCGTTGCTCAAGGGGCGCAAGAAGGTCAAGGTGAGTTTTACCTGGGTTCCGTGGACCTATGGGCGGCTGGCGTCGTGGTCCGGTTATGGGGCGGGGGTGCAGTCACCGGGGTGGTATCACCACCTTTTCACCACGGCGGACGAGGTCGTTCCACGGTGGCTGGTCGACGCTGCAGGGGTGCTCCGGGCGGAGGGGGTGCCGACGTCGTCGGCGCACGTGATCGAGGCGACGCGGTTGGCGGAGGCGCTGGCGACGGTTCGGGGGCGGCCGCTTGCGGGGCTGGCTGAGGTGACCGAGGCTGCTGAGGCTGTCATGTGTGACGGGGAGCCGTTGCGGGTGGAGCTCATCGGGCGGCGGATGGTTGTCGGGGAGCGGCTCGGGGGTGTGCCTGCGGACATGCCGACCGTACCGTTGGCCAAGGATCTTGCGGTGCAGCAGCGGGCCGTACGGCTCAAGCCTGAGGCTTTGGAACGGGTTCTTGAACTGGACCTTCGGAAGGATCTTGATCTGGGGCGCAGCCGGTTGCTGCACCGGATGCGGGCGATCGGGGTGCCGTGGGGTGAGGCTGAGGCCGCTCGGCGGGGCACCGGGACTTTCCGGGAGCAGTGGCGGTTGCGGTGGCTGCCGGACTTCGAGGTTCAGCTGGTCGAGGGCAGCATGCACGGTACGACCGTGGCCGGCGCGGCGACCGCGAAGGTGACCGGGGCCGCGCGGGAGGCGGCGACGCTCGGTGAGGTGACCGCGCTGGTGGAGGTGTGCCTGCTCGCCGAGCTGGGTGACGCTTTCCCGGCGGTGCTCGCCGCGCTCGACACGCGTGCCGCGCTCGATGCGGACCTCAATCACCTGATGGCGGCGATTCCGGCGCTGGCTCGGACGTTGCGGTACGGCGATGTCCGGCGTACCGATGTGGCGGGGTTGGAGACTGTCACCGCGAGCCTGCTCACCCGGGTCTGTGTGGGGTTGCCCGCGGCGTCGGGATCGTTGTCCGATGACGCGGCGAAGGAGTTGCGCGGGCACATCGACGGCGTGCACCAGGCGGTCGGTTTGCTCGACGACGACGCTACCCGCGAACAGTGGCTGAACGCGCTCACCTCGGTGGCGGGGCGGAGTGACCTGCACGGATTGCTCGCCGGACGGCTGTCGCGGTTGCTGCTCGACGCGGGGCGGGTCGACGGCGCAGAGGTGCGGCGGCGGCTCGGGCTGTCGCTCACCATCGGTACGCCGCCCGCGCACGGTGCTGCCTGGGTGGAGGGGTTCCTCTCCGGCGGCGGGCTGCTGCTCGTGCACGACGAGGCGCTGCTGGAGCTGCTCGACCAGTGGCTCGCCGACATTCCGGCGGATGCTTTCGACGACGTGCTGCCGCTGCTACGGCGTACGTTCGGCGCTTTTGCCACCGGGGAACGCCGCGCGATCGGTGAGCGGATCGCGGGTGGTGCGAGCCGTGCCGGTGGCGAACCTCTGATGCTGGACCACGAACGCGCCGCGCGGGTGCTGCCCACGCTGCGTGCCCTGCTCGGCCGGGAGGTCGGATGACGGACAACACGGATCACTCGCGGCGCGAAAGGCTGCGCCGGTGGCGGCTCGTTCTGGGCGGTCCGGCAGAGACTTCCCTGGGTACGGCCGACGGGCGCGACGGGCGCATGGACGCGGCGCTCGCGGCGCTCTACGACGGCGGCGGCGAGACCGAGGGCCAGAGCAGATCCCGCTCGGCCGGTCTCGGTGGCTCGGCGCCCAAGGTGGCCCGCTGGCTCGGCGACATCCGCGAATACTTCCCCAGCACCGTCGTCCAGGTCATGCAGTCCGACGCCATCGAACGCCTCGACCTGACCCGCCTGCTCCTCGAACCCGAAATGCTCGACGCCGTCGAACCCGACGTCAACCTGGTCGGCACGCTGCTCTCCCTCAACCGCGTGATGCCCGAGAAGACCAAGGACGCAGCCCGCCAGGTCGTCCGCAAAGTCGTCGACGAACTCGAGAAGCGCATCAGCCAGAAGACGCGCACGGCGGTGAGCGGCGCCCTGAACCGCGCAGCCCGGATCAACCGCCCAAAACTCACCGACATCGACTGGGACCGTACGATCCGCGCGAACCTCAAGCACTACCAGGCCGAGCACCGTACGGTGATCCCGGAACGCCTCATCGGCTACGGCCGCCGCACAACGGCAATCCAACGCGACGTCGTCCTCTGCGTCGACCAGTCCGGCTCGATGGCCGCCTCGGTGGTCTTCTCGGGCGTCTTCGCCGCGGTCCTCGCCTCGATGCGCTCTCTGAAAACCTCCCTCGTCGTCTTCGACACGGCCGTCGTCGACCTCACCGACCAGCTCACCGACCCCGTCGAGGTCCTCTTCGGCACCCAGCTCGGCGGCGGCACCGACATCAACCGAGCCATCGGCTACAGCCGCCAGCTCATCACCCGCCCCCGCGACAGCATCTTCATCCTGATCAGCGACCTGTACGAAGGCGGCGTCCGCGACCAGATGCTGCGCCGCGTCGCCGAGATGACAGCCGCTGGTGTCCAGGTGGTGGTGCTGCTCGCGCTCTCCGATGAGGGAGCACCCGCTTACGACCACGAGAACGCCGCAGCGCTGGCGGCTCTGGGAGTGCCGGCTTTCGCTTGTACGCCCGACGCGTTCCCGGATCTGATGGCCGCCGCGATCGAACGAAGAGACCTGATGGCCTTCGCCGACCGCCTCGCCGACTCGTGACCGCACCAACGGGTCCGGGCAATGGGCCGAGGCAATGGGCCGGGGCCGAGCGGGGCAGTGGGGCCTGGCGCGGTCGGCAGTGGGCCGGGCCGGGGGCAACGGGCCAGGGACGGGCGGGGGCAACGGGCCAGGGACGGGCGGGCCACTATGGACGGCATGACATCGGGTTCTGAGACTGTGGGGGCGCCGGCGGGTGGCGGCGAATCGGCCGACCTTTCCGATGCGGGGGTTGAGGGTGCACAGCAGGGCGGCGGGGCGGGGCGGTCGCCTCGGGTGGCGGAGGTTGAGTGGGGGCGGATTGTTGTTGCGGGGGTGGGGGAGTTCAAGGATGTGATCGTTTATCCCGGGGGTGGGCGGGCCTGGGATTGGCGGGAGACGGGGATGCGGCATCGGCCCGGGGTTCGGCCTGTTGATGTGGTCGAGTTGCTGGAGCGGGGGGCCGACGTGATTGTGCTGTCGCGCGGGATGGATCTCGTGCTTCAGGTTGATCAGACGGTGTTGGATTTCCTTGCGGGGAAAGGCATCGAGGTGCAAGTGGCCGAGACTCGGGAAGCCGTGCGGATCTACAACGAGCTGAGTGAGCACCGGGCCGTCGGCGCACTGTTCCACTCGACCTGCTGACCGCGGCCGGGCCGGCAAACGCCGGGCCGGCAGGCGGGACCGGGCCAGTAAACGGGAGCAGGCTGGACAAGGCAGACGGGCGGGCGGCCGGGTCAGCCGGGCGGGCGGCCGAGCGGCCGGACCGGCAGGCGTACGGACCGACAGGCGGCCGGGCGGTAAGGCGGCCGGGCAGGCAAAGCCGGGCTGGCGGGCGGGAGCCGGCCAGCAACCGGGAGCGGGCCGGGCAGGGCAGGCGGCCAGGCAGATGGCCTGGCGATCGGGCGGTCAGGCCCGGCGGTCAGGCCCGGCGGTCAGGCGGTGATGGTCATGCGGGTGATCTGGCTGTTTGCCAGGGTGAAGGTGAAGTAGCTGGGGCCGTTGAAGCCGCCGCCGGTGACGGTCGCCGTGACCACGTACGTGTTCGGGGTCGGGGAGGTGATGGCGGTGACCTCGAAGCGGGTGTGGGTGCCGATGTTTTCGGTGTCGTTCCAGTGGCCGATGGCGTCGTGGCCGTGGAACTCCCGGCCCCAGTCGTCGATGATGCCGTCGGGGGCGAAGGCTGACAGGAAGGTGGCCCTGTCCTCAGTGTTGGTGGCGTCGAAGAAGGTTTGGATCGGGGGTGGGAGGGTTACGGTCATGGCTGGTCCGCCTGGGTGGAGGCGTGTTCCAGGACGATGGCTGTCAGGACGAAGCCGTCCTCGGCCAGGAATTTTCCGTGCAGCGTTTTGAACGGGCCGTTTCGGAGCAGGGCGGCGGTGAAGGTGCCGGATTCCGGTGAGAAAGTGAGTTCGGCCTCCTCGAAGCCGAGCCATTCCCCCGTCTGCGGGAACCAGACCTTGTAGACGGATTCCTTGGCGCTGAACAGCAGCCGCTCCCACCACACGTCCGGCCACCCGGCGGACAGCTGGGCGAGGTGGGCCCGTTCGGACGGCAGGGAGACCAGGTCGAGGACGCCCTCGGGCAGTTTGTCGTGCACCTCGGCGTCGATGCCGACGCCGGCGATGTCGGTGGACAGGGCGACCGCGGCGGCGCGGAAGCCCAGACAGTGGGTCATGCTGCCGACGACTCCGGCGGGCCAGATCGGGGCTCCGCGTTCGCCGCGCAGGATCGGGGCTGGAGCGACGCCCAGCTTGCCCATTGCCTCGCGGGCGCACCAGCGGGCCGTGGTGAACTCGGCGCGGCGTTTGGGGACGGCGTTGGCGATCAGTTCTTCCTCGCCGGGGAGGAGGGTGGATTCGGGCTTGTCCTCGAGGGAGTGCCGCGACTGGATCGTGGGGGGTAGCAGGCGCTCGATCATGCGGTCAGGAACTCCAGCATCGCTCTGTTGACCTCGTCCGGTTGTTCGAGGTAGCCGTAGTGGCCCGTTGCCGGGATCGTGACGAAGGCCGCGCCGGGGATGGCGGCGGCTAGGTCGCGGCCTTGAGCCGGGGGTGCGATCAGGTCGTCGGCGAAGGAGAGGACAAGCGTGGGCGTGGTGATCCTCTCGTACGCGGCGCGGCGGTCGGTGGTCAGCGTCACGTTGAGCTGGGCGCGGTGGTCGGCGGGGGCGGCGGGGGACAGCTCCAGGATGTCGAGCCAGTCCTGGGCTGATTCGGGGTCGGCGAGGGTGGCCGGTGAGAGGTTCTGCAGGGCGCGGGTGACGGCGTCGTATTCGGGCGGGAGCTTGATGCCCGAGTCGGCCAGGGCGCGGTCGGCGGCGGCGAGGGCGGTGGAGACCGGGTCGGGGCGGGCGCGGGAGGCCATCAGGACGGCTCGGTTCACCAGCTCCGGGCGTACGAGCAGAAGCTCCTGGGTTATGTAGGCGCCCATGCTGGTGCCGACGATGTGGCAGGGACCACCGACCAGCTGGGTGATCAGGTTTGCCGTGTCGGTGACCAGATCACCGACCGTGAGACCGGGCCCGGCCGGACCGCTGCCGCCCGTGCCGCGGTTGTCCAGGGTGATCACTCGGTGACCGGCCGCGACCAGCGCGGGGGCTTGGTGCAGCCACCAGCTGCGGCCGCTCGCGCCGGTGCCCGCCAGGAGCAGAACGGGCGCGCCCCGGCCGGACTCCTCATAGGTCAGCGTGACGTCGCCGACGGAGATCGAAGGCATGCCGGAACCCTACCGGCGGATACTGTCGCGATGGGTCCGCAGATTCGCCGTACGATCTCCGCTCTGCCCGCCGCGCCGGGTGTCTACCGGTTCCGCGACGAGACCGGGCGGGTGCTCTACATGGGCCGCGCCACCGAGCTGCGATCGCGTGTGGCCTCGTACTGGGGCGAGCTGCGGGATCGGCGGCACCTGCGCCGGATGGTGCCGCGGATCACCCGGATCGAGGCGATCAGCTGTGACTCAGTTCACGAGGCGGCGTGGCTCGAGCGGAACCTGCTGGAGGAGTCGAAGCCGCGGTGGAACAGGACCCGCGGCGGGCAGGAGGTCCCGGCGTACCTCATTCTCGACGCGCGCGCTGCCACGGCCGGCCTGCGCCTCGTGCACGTCCCGGAACCGCAGGTGGCGGGGGTTACGCGGTTCGGGCCCTATCTGGGCGGGGTGCGGACCCGGCTGACGGTGAGCGCGCTGCATCGGGTGCACCCTCTCGCGTACACAAGAAGCGGCCTGACCGGTGCCGAGCGTGACCTGGCGGCAACGCGGGGAGTAACCATCGCCGACCGGGAGAATCTGACCCAGGCCGTCGCGTCGGTCCTGCTGCGCGATCCGGTCGCGGTCGCTGCCGCCCAGGAGACACTGCTGTCAGTACGCACCAGAGCTGCCGATTCGCTGGCGTTCGAGCTGGCCGGCCGGATCACCGAGGAGCTCCGCGCCCTGGACTGGGTGACCGCCCCGCAGCGGGTGACGAGCGACGAGGCCGGTGACTTCGCCGTGCGCGGCTGGGCGGACGGCGTCCTGGTCTCGTTCACCGTCCGTGCGGGACGGGTCCGTACCTGGACGCAGCGTCACACCACCCGCCCCGCCGCCGAGGGCCCCGCGGGTTGGCAGGAATTCGCCGAGCGGAATGCCGCCCTGGCTGCTTTGCTGGACAGAGCCGACAGTTAGGGAGCACCATCATGCCGTTGACCGGCGAGTACGAAGCAAGCACCTCGGACTGGGCCCGCGAGCAGGCGGAGAAGTTCGAGGCCTCCAACGGCGCGCAGGCAGGCGATCTGCGGGGCATGCCGATCATCCTGCTCACCTCGGTGGGCGCCCGCAGCGGCAAACTCCGCAAGACCCCGCTGATGCGCGTCGAGCACAACGGCGAGTACGCGGTGGTCGCCTCGCTGGGTGGCGCCCCGAAGCACCCGGTCTGGTACTGGAACCTGGCCAAGAACCCGCACGTCGAGCTTCAGGACGGCGCGGAGAAGCACGACTACGAGTCCCGCGAGCTGAGCGGCGATGAGCGTGCCGTGTGGTGGGAGCGTGCCGTGGCGGCATACCCGCCGTACGAGGAATATCAGACCAAGACCGACCGCATCATCCCGGTTTTCGTTCTGACACGCATCGAGGGCTGAAACTGTCGTACCCGGCTGGGATGCTTTCCCCGTGAAGGCGTTGAAGGTGATCAAAGGGGACGCGACCAGCCCCCAGGCGAGCGGGCCCAAGGTCATCGCGCACTGCTGCAACGACATGGGCGGGTGGGGCAAGGGCTTTGTGCTCGCCCTGTCGAAGCGGTGGCCGGAGCCGGAGGCCGACTACCGCCGCTGGCACCGGGAACGGTCGGGCAACGACTTCGGGCTCGGTGCGCTGCGGCTCGTCGCGGTGCGGCCGGATACCTGGGTCGCCAACCTGATCGGGCAGCACGGCACGAGACGGGGCAGCGCCGGGCCACCGATCCGCTACGACGCGGTCGCGAAGGGTCTGATGGCTCTCGGCGACGAGGCGCTGCGACTGCGGGCGAGCGTGCACATGCCCCGGATCGGCTGCGGGCTGGCAGGCGGCAAGTGGGAGCGGATCGAGCCGCTCGTCGTCGAGTCGCTGTGCGCGCGGGACGTCCCGGTGACGGTTTATGACTTCGACTGAGCAACGCCGTAGGAAGCGAGCAAGGGCAGCGCTCTGGCGGTCGGGGAGTCCGGCTCGGTCGTGTAGACGATCAGGCGCTGCTCGGGGTCGTGCGGGGGCATGACCGATTCGACCGCGAAGCTCAGAGGTCCGGCGACGGGGTGGGCGATGCGCTTGACCACCGATGCGTAGGCGAGGATCCGCTGGTCCTGCCACCAGTCATCAACCTGGCTGTCGGTCTCGCGCAGTTTCGTGATCATCCGTCGCAGCCGGGCGTCGTGGGG
Organism: Winogradskya humida; assembly: GCF_016862215.1. GTDB lineage: Bacteria > Actinomycetota > Actinomycetes > Mycobacteriales > Micromonosporaceae > Actinoplanes > Actinoplanes humidus. The sequence continues at coordinate 61,255 of NZ_BOMN01000041.1, read as the reverse complement.
ACGCTCACCGGCCTCCCGGCGTAGCCCTGCCACCGTGGCGGAGGCGAAAGCGGCCCAGTTGACGAGCCGTTCGCGGGCCAGCGGGTCGGTGAACATGAACCACGTGAACGAGTCACCCGGCTCGAACGACCGGCCCAGCACGGCGTGCAGCAGGTGGTTGCTGGCCAGGATGTCGCCGCGGTGGCCCAGCATCAGGGCGGGCAGATGGTCCAGCGCGGTCATCAGCCGGAGCATCCCCGGGTCGGCTCGCTGCGGAAGGTCGGCGCTGCCCCGGGGCGCTCCCGACGGCGCGGCCAGCCGGCGCAGATGGTCCTTCTCGACGCCGGTCAGGCGCAGTGCCCGGGACAGCGCGTTCAGCACCGCGTCGGAGACGTTCTGCTGGCGGCCCTGTTCGAGCCGGCTCAGGTAGTCCGTGCTGACCCCGGCCAGATAGGCCAGCTCGTCGCGGCGCAGCCCGGGCACGCGGCGCGGGCCGGGGAACGCCTCCATCCCGGCCTGGGCGGGGCTGATGCGGTCCCGCCGGGCTCGCAGGAACTCGCCCAATTCGCTGCGCCTGACTGCCATCAACCATGATTAGCACGTGATCCCGGGGCCTGGGTGGCACTGCCGTGCCCAGTCGGAAACCCGCCGCCGGACGCAGGCTGGATGCATGACAACCACACCGCAGACCGCCGTCGTCACCGGTTCCACGAGTGGCATCGGCGCGGCCACCGCCCGCGCTCTGGCCGCCGCCGGGACCACCGTCGTCGTCACCGGCCGGGACAAGTCCCGCGGGGAGGCCCTGGCCGCGGAGATCGGGGGCATCTTCGTCCCCGCCGACCTGGGCGGCACGTACGCCGGCCTGCGCTCCTTCGCCGCCGCCGCCCGCGATGCCCTGGGCGGCCGGGTCGACATCCTGGTCAACAACGCCGGCGTCTACCCCGTCACGCCGACCGCCGACCTGCCCGACGCCGAGCTCGACCGGATGCTGGCCATCAACGTCCGGGCCCCGCACGTGCTGGTCGCCGAGCTGGCCCCGGCCATGGCCGAGCGCGGCCACGGCTCCATCGTCAACATCGGGTCGTGGATGTCCCGGGTGGGCGTGCCTTTCGGGGCGGGCTACACGGCGTCGAAGGCGGCGATCGAGCAGTACACCCGCACCTGGGCAGCCGAGTACGGGCCACGCGGGGTCCGCGTCAACACGGTCGCGCCCGGCATCACGCTGACGCCGGGCAACGAGTACGCCCAGGACGTGGTCGACGCGCAGGCCAAAGCTACGCCGGCGGGCGTACCGGTCAAGCCGGAGCAGGTGGCCGCGATGGTGGCCTTTGTCGTCTCCGACGCGGCGTCCGGGATCAACGGGGCCACGCTGGACGTCGACGGCGGCCTGACCGCGACCCGCCTCGTGTGGTAGCCCGCGATCACACGATGGGAAGGGCGAAGGCCACGGACGACGGTCCCGTTAGAACCAACTAGGTGAAAAACGGGGTGCCGCGCCCGGCAACAGAGCGGATCATCAGGTGATGCGCGCCCCCCATCAGCCCCTCGACCGGCTCGCTCCGCCGATTGACAGTCCGGGCCGGGGTGCGCCCCTCTCGCTGCCGCTGACCGGTTCCGTCGACGACGGTGACCGGCTGGTGGATGTGGTCGACCTGCTCGCGCTCGATGCGTTCGTCACCGGGCGCGAGCCGTACGGGCGCACGTCGTACCTCGAGAACGTGCGGGCCGATGCCGCGCTGACCACCGAGGACGCCCGCGTGGTGCGGGACGCGCTCGAGGAGGACAGCCACGGGCGGTTGTCGATCGGCGAGGGCTGGACGCTGCACGTGACCCGGTGGAAGCAGAGCCGCCGGGCCCGGGTCACGGTGACCGCGGTGAGCTCCGAGCTGGCCGAATCGGTGCTGGCCTCGGCGGTCGTGGATGCGGTGGAGGAGGCCGAACCGGCTGCGGACAGCGTACCCATCGGATTCTGGCATTTCGGGCCGCACGGGCCGCGACGGGCGCAGCGGGAGATCGACGCCGCGCCCTGGGAGAGGATCCGGGCCAACTACTCGGGGGCGGTCGGGCGCACCCTGGACCGCCTGATGACCCTCGACGGCTCGGTGGTCAACGGGCGGCTCCTGCTGCTGCACGGCGAGCCGGGCACGGGCAAGACCACCGCGCTGCGTGCCCTCGCCCAGCAGTGGCGCTCGTGGTGCCAGGTCGACTGCGTGCTCGACCCCGAGCGGCTGTTCAGCGACCCGGCATATCTGATGAGCGTGGCGCTGGGCAGTGGCGACGACGACGAACCGCGCTGGCGGTTGCTCATGCTCGAGGACTGCGACGAGCTGATCAGCGGGGAGGCGAAGGCGAGCGCCGGTCAGTCGTTGTCGCGGCTGCTCAACCTCACCGACGGGCTGCTCGGGCAGGGCCGCAACGCGCTGATCGCCATCACGACCAACGAGGACCTGACGTCGCTGCACCCCGCGGTGGTCCGGCCGGGGCGGTGCCTGGCGAGCATCGAGGTGGGGCGTTTGCCGTACGGAGAAGCCGTCGCCTGGCTCGGCACGTCGAAGGGCGTCGGGCCCGACGGCGCGACCCTCGCCGAGCTGTACGCGCTCAGGACCGGCGCCCAGCCCGTGACCGTCCCCCCGATCCCGCCCTCAACCGGGATGTACCTCTAACCCCCTGATCACGGTCCGGGCGAACGACCGGGCGGCCGCTTCGTCGTCACGGCGGTCGGACCAGTCCATGAGCCCGAGGAAGGCGTGCTGCATACACGCTCCGACGAGCAGGGCCGCAGCCGCGTAGACGTCGGAGTCCGCGGCGATCCGCCCGGCAACAGCCTCGCGGCGCAGGTAGCCGATGACCGCCTCGTTGACCATGTGCGGCCCGCCACCGTGTTTGTGCAGCCCCTCCTTGTGCCCGCGCAGGATCGCCCGGTCGGAGAAGATCGACGCGAGCATCGGGAAGTTCACGGAGAAGAAGGCGATCGCCGCGCCGGCCACGGCGACGAGCCGCTCCTCGAGGTCGCCGGTGGTGTCCTCGAGGGCCTGCCCCAGCTCGGTGAATCCGCTGTTGCGTTCGCGGAGCACGGCCAGCATCAGGTCGACCTTGTCGGCGAAGTGCTTGTAGAGGGTCGCCTCGGAGAACCCCGCCGTCGTCGCGATCTGCCTGGTGGTGGCGTTGGCCAGGCCGCGGTCACGGATGACGGCGGCGGCCGCGTCGAGGATGACGTCCCGGGTGCTCACCCTTGACAGGTTAGTGAACGCTCACCATCCTGACGAGATAGTGAGCGTTTACTAACCAGGGGGCACCAGATGCGCATCACCGTTTTCGGAGCCACCGGCGGTACCGGCCGCCAGGTCGTCGAGCAAGCTCTGGCCGCCGGTCACGAGGTGACCGCCGTGGTGCGCGCGGGCGGCGACATCACCGCCACGGAGGTCTTCCGCGCCGACCCGACCGACCCCGTCGCGATCGAGTCGGCAGTGAAGGGCCGCGACGCCGTCATCTCGGCCCTGGGCCGTCGCCCCGGCGTCGACACCCCGATCTGCGCGCCGGGCGCGGCGGCCATCATCACCGCGATGCGCGCGACGGGTGCCCGCCGCCTGCTGGTCGTCACCGCGTCCGGGCACGTCGCCGACGCGAACGACGGGCCGGCGATCAGGCTGTTCAAGCCGGTCCTGCGCCGTTTCCTGCGGGCCTCGTTCGAGGACTTCGCGGTGACCGACGCGCTGGTCGCCGCCAGCGGCCTGGACTGGACGATCCTGCGGCCGCCGCGCCTGACGAACGGGGGCCACAAGCGGTACCGGACCGAACTCGACCGCACCGTCCGGGGTGGCGGCACGATCTCCCGGGCCGACCTGGCCCACGCCCTCCTGGAAGCAGCACAGAACCCGGCGACGATCGGTCACGCGATGGCAGTCGGCTACTGATTCTCCTGCTCGAAGGACAGCATCACCTTGCGGAGCATGGCGTTGAGCTGCTTGAGCTCGTCGACGCTCAGCGCTTTGAGCAGCTCCCGGTCGCGGGCCATGCCCGCGTAGATGTGCTCCTCCCACTTCGCACGCCCGGCCGTCGTCGGCCGCACGATCACCCGGCGGCGGTCCGACGGCTCGACCTCCCGGGTGATCAGCCCGGCCCGGTCGAGCCGGTCGAGGCGGGCCGTCATCGCCGCCCGGGTCACGGTGGCCGCCTCGGCGAGCTGCGCCGGGGTCGCCTGGACCGGCGACGGCTGGACCATCAGCGCGTGCAGCGTCAGGTAGTCCTCCCGCGTGAAGTCGGGATCGGTGAACGCCGCGACATCGCCGCGCTGGGACCGGCGCTGGATGTACTTCATCCGGACCAGCGCGCCCTCGATCTCCGGCGCGACCTCGGGATTGCCCTCCCAGAGCCGAGACCAGCGGTGCACGTGATCGTCGATCTCGTCGCGAGCCATGTCCACCATCATGCCAGATATCTGTCAAGCATCAAATAATTCATTGCCGAATAGTTCGACGCCGAACTACTCTATCGGGCATGACCGATTTCCGGCTCACTGATTTTCGGCTGCTCGCCACCGGCATGTCCCTGTCCTGGCTCGGCAACGGCTTCCAGACCATCGCGCTGGCCGTCGCCGTCCTGATCAGCGGGGGCAGCGCCGGCGATCTCGGGCTCGTGATGGCCTGCTCGGTGCTCGCGATGCTGGCCTGCACCCTGTTCGGCGGCGTCTGGGCCGACCGGGTGCAGCCGCAGCGCGTCATGGTGGCCTCCGACGCTGTCCGGTTCGTCACCACGGCCGCGATCGCGGTGATGTTCGCATCGGGGTCCTATCACCTGCCGCTGCTCTGCGCGCTCGCCGCGGTCTCCGCCGGTGCCGGGGCGTTCTTCGAGCCGGCGATGACCGCGCTCAAGCCGATGCTGGTCGACATCACCCGCCGCCAGCACGCCAACGCGACGCTGAGCCTGCTGCAGACCGGTTGCCGGGTGGCCGGGCCGGCGCTGGGCGGGCTGGTCGTGGCGCAGTTCGGGGCGAGCACCGGGTTCGCGGTCAACGCCGCCAGCTTCGTGGCCTCCGGGGTCGCCGCGCTGCTGATCCGGGCGCGGACCGTCCGGGTGCCGGGCGAGGGGATGCTCCGGGAGCTCGGCGCGGGCTGGCGGGAGATCCGGCGGCGCGACTGGCTGCTCTCCGGTGTGCTGGCGGCGACCGTCTATCACGTGGCCAACGGCATCCTGCTGGTGCTGGTCCCGGTGCTCGCCATCGAGCGGCTGGGCGGGGCGCACGCCGCCGGCTTCGTCGCGGCGGCCGAGGGGCTCGGCGGGGTGATCGGCGCGGCGATCGCGTTGCGGTGGCGGCCCGCCCGGCTGTTGTATGCGGGCTGGCTCACCCTGCTGGTGATGCCGCTGTGGGCGCTGGCGTTCGTCTGGCCGGGCACCCTGACGGCGGTGCTGGCCGGTGCGGTCATCGGCTATGCGGGCCTGAACTTCTACGGCGTGGCCTGGGAGACGGCGATCCAGGACCACATCCCGCACCACCTGCTCGCCCGGGTCGCGTCGTGGGACATCCTGACGTCGCTGCTGGCGATGCCGGTGGGCAACGCGCTCGCCGGTCCGCTGGCCGCGGCGCTGGGCACCGACCGGATCCTGACGCTGAGCGCGCTGGTGCTCTTCGGCTCGGCCCTGATCCCCCTGGCCTATGCGGGCACCCGCACGTTGACCCGCCTGGGGCCCCAGGATTCGAGCAGCACCGGCGCCCCGAGCAGCGAGCCGATGTCGGCGGCCCAGTCGTCCGGGCGATAGAGCACACCGGGCCGCTCCCGCATCAGCAGCGAGGTCAGCCGTTCCTGATAGGCCAGATCACGGAAAGGACCGGGGCCGAGGTGGTCCAGCGTCGAGTACGAGGTGCAGATGCGCAGTTCCGGGCAGCGTGCCGGGGCGTCGAGGTGGGTGACAGCGAGCCCGTCGACGCCACCGGCCACCTCGACGGCGTACCGGTGGGCGACCGCGTCGAAGTGGCCGACCCGGAAGGAACCCTGCCACTCCCCCACGCCGTTGTGCGCCTCCGGCAGGTCGAGCGCCGCCTCGGTGACGAACGGTCCGGCGCCGTGCCGCGTCGTGTAGGTGCGGACCACGCCGAGCCGCTCGAACGAGTCGCAGAGCGCTGCCACGTTGTCGAAGGTCGTGGTGGACCACGTGGTGAAGGGGTGCCAGCCGCGCCACTCGTCGAGCAGCACCCCCTGCGCGCCCTCGAAGACACACCGCCCCTCGCTCAGCAGCCGCTGCTCGAACCCGGGAGCGACGATCGAGACCGCCGCCCCGAAGGCACGGAACGCGGCGACGACGTCATCCAGCGGCGGGGCGTCGAGCGGGCCGAACTCAGCGGTCAACGCGGAGCGGACGGCGGCCAGCTTGCGGGGCAGGGCGGCGGAGAGGACGTCGGCGACGCGGGGCGCGTCGGCGTGGCTCTGGGCGTACTCCATGGTCTGCCCGATGCCCATGCCGCACGAACCGTGCCGTCCCGGGCCGCGCCGCTTCTCCCTGGCCTGGTTGGCGGCCCGGTGCCAGGGCGTGGCGAGCAGCGCGTCGCCGTCGACGGTGAGCAGGTGGAACGGGTTGCCGAGCGCGGCGGCCTCGGCGGCCAGCGCGAGCGGGTCGACCACCACGAAGCGGGTCAGGTGGGTGGGCACCCCGAGCAGGGTGCCCGCCCCGAACTGCGCGAACGTGTGGTGCCGCCCGTCCGCGGCGATGACGTTGTGGGCGGCCTGCGCTCCCCCGTTGAAGCGCAGGACCGCTCGCACGTCGCCGGCGGCGCAGAGGGCGTCCACCACCCGCCCCTTGCCGGCGTCGCCGTAGCCGAGATCGACCACGGCGACGTGATCCGCACTCACAGCCGTTCGTTCCCCGTGCCCGCGCTGCCGGCAGTCAACGAAGAACGCACCACGGCGCCCAGCGGTGTGAGCGCTTTAGCCACCGACGCCCCGGCCGCCGAGCCCACGTCGACCAGGTCGGCGAGCCCCTCGTCCAGGTCGATCCGGTCCTCGCCCAGCCCGACGGTGAGCGCGATCGTCTCGCAGACCGCGTCGAGGTCGTCCAGCTCGATGACCTGCTGGCCGAGCAGCCCCCGCCAGTAGCCGAGGATCTCCTTGTCCCCGCCGTAACTCGCCGCCGACGGCAGGATGTAGTAGACGTCGAAACTGCGCTGCAACTCGGCGACCATGGCCTCGACCCCGATGGGCTCGCGCAGGGTGTCGCCGATGAACCGCTTGACCTCCTTGGGCTTGACCGTGCCGTAGGGCATCTCGTCACCGATCAGGAAGAGGTAACCGCGACGCCCCCGCTTCTCCACGCTGTCCGTGCTGGTGTGCCGGGCCATGAAATACATGGCCAGCTCGTACGACTCGGTGCGCTGCCCGCCACCGCCGCCCTCGAGCACGATCCGGGCCAGGTCCTCGTCCATCCGGTTGTCCGACTCGAACTGCCCGACCTGCAACGGCACCCGGTCGCAGGTGGCGTCGCCGACCGCGCCGAACATGATGTGCGGGTCGGTGGCGTAACCCTTGCGGGTCAGCAGGCCCAGCAGCTGCGGGAGCTTGGCCTGCAGGGTGCGCGGGACCGAGCCCATCGAGCCGGTCACGTCGAAGAGGACGGCGATCGGGGTGCTCTGCGGATGTTCCGCGCTGTCGCGGCTCTCCCGCTTGCCGACGTTCATCGGGTCGAGGGCCTCGTGTGCTTTGCGGGCGCCGCTGTCGCTGTAGGCGAAGGCGCTCGTCCCGGTCGCGGCGCGGTAGTTCGCGGCGGCCGAGTAGACATCGGTGGACCAGCGTCCACTTCCCATGGTGGTCTCCTTACACAGAGGCCGGCAGCGCGAAGGGGCGGAACCGGCGGGGGCCGTAGAGGTCTTCGAGCAGCTCGTCGAGCTCGGCGAGCAGGTGCCACGCGTCCTGGGGACGCATGCGCGGCGCGTCGTATCGGCAGCCCGCGGCGAAGCGGCGCATCGCGGCGGGCGGGTCCTGGATCAGCCGCAGCATCAGCCCGGTCGCCATGAAGATGTCGGTGGCGGCGGTGGCCGGCTGCTTGGCCAGGACCTCGGGGGGATAAGCGGACCGGTGCCGCGCCACGACCGCCGGGACGGTGCCGCCCGCGGTGACGCTGTAGCACCAGTCGACGAGCACCACGCCGTGCTCGCCCGGATGGATGAGGACGTGCTCGGGCAGCACCGCGCCGTGCACCAGCCCGGCCCGATGTGCCCAGCCGAGCCCGGTCAGCAGCCGCCGCCACATCCACGCGACGTCACGCGGGTCGAGCCGGCCGGTCAGCCCGGTCAGCGGCACGAAGCCGTCGAGCCGTCGCAGGATTGCGGCGCTGCGCCGCGTACCCACATTGTCCTGATGGGTGAAGCTTTCGATCAGCCGCGGAGCATAAGCCCGGTAACGCGGATCACCGTCACGCGCCAGCGTCTCCAGCGCCCGGGACTCGGCCCGCATCAGGTCGTTGTCGCCGGCCGACCGTGGCAGTTTGAGCAGCTTGTCGTCGTCAAGCGCGATCAGGTCGGCCAGATCCCCGCTCGCCACGCTCGCACCGATGCGGTAGGTCGCGCGCTTGGTGGTCAGGCTCCGGTCCTGCTCCCACAGCACGGAAAGCTTGGCGGCGGCCCGCGTCGCACTCCCGCCACGACCCGCGGGTGCGGCATCCGGATGCACAATCTTGACCATCATTTTGTACGCCCGGCCGCGCTCGACACCCGCAAGCAGCGGATCGGAGAGTAGCTCGAGGAAGGAATCCGAGCGCTCGATCACCGCGACGGCGTCCTCGAAGGACATCATCGAACGTCCTCCTCCCTCGTCGGCCGCAGCAGCGCGGGGTGCAGCAGCCGCGCGTCACCGGCCCGATAGAGCTTGGGTTTCGGCCCGCCGCGCTCCCCGGCCCGCGCGGCGGTCTCCCCGGTGCTCTCCACGAAGCCGGGCACGGAGAGCGCCTTGCGATGGAAGTTGCCGGGGTGCAGCTCCTCGCCCCAGACCGCCGCATAGACGGCCCGCAGCTCGGCGATGGTGAACTCGGTGCCGACGAACGCGGTGGCGAGCGGCGTGTACTCGAGCTTGGAGCGGGCCCGGTCGAGCCCGTCGGCCAGGATCGCCGCGTGGTCGAACGCGAGCTCGCCGACCTCGTCGACCGGCATCCAGAACGCGCCGGCCGCATCCGTGCCGGCGCGCGGGTCGGGCAGGCTGGGCGCGAACGCCAGGTAGGCCACCGAGAAGACGCGCATCCGCGGATCCCGGCCCGGGTCACCGTACGACCGGAGCTGCTCGAGATGCACCCGGTCCAGCTCGCCCTCGCCGGGGCGAAGCCCGGTCTCCTCCCCGACCTCGCGCAACGCCGCCGCGTCGAGCCCCTCCTGCTGCACGAACCCGCCGGGCAACGCGTTCCACCCGGCGTAGGGGTGACCGCCCCGCTCGACGAGCAGCACGTGCAGCCGCCCGTCCCGAATCGTCAGGGCAACCACATCGACCGTGACGGCGACGGGCGCGTAGGCACCCGGGTCGTACCCCTCAAGGAATTCCTCTTCGCCCGTCACGGAAGCTCCCGGTAGTTCTCTAGATGAGTAGTTCTCGATCTGAGAAGAACTTAACTCATTCTCAACCCGAGCACAACCCCTCGTCGCCTACCGGAAGCTCTTACTTTCGCGATAACTCGGGGCCGCGGGCAGGAGGCGATCCAGGGTCGCCAGCAGCTCCCGCACGGCAACCGGCTTGGTCAGGTACGCCGTCACGCCCGCCTGCCGGAGCTGCTCGATGTGATGCGCGGTCGCGTCCGCGCTGAGCGCCACCACCGGGATGTGACTGGTCACCGGGTCGGCCCTGAGCAGCTCGAAGACCTCGTCGCCGGACATGTCGGGCAGATGCAGGTCGAGCAGGATGAGATCGGGCACGTGCTGCCGCGCGAGGTCCAGCCCGACCGAAGCACGCTCCGCGGAGATCAGCGTGATCGTCGGCCGGTGCGCCAGGATGTCCTCGACCAACCGAATATTGCCCAGCACATCCTCGACGTAGAGCACCTTGGCCGGCCGGGTGGTGCCCTCGGGAACGAGCCGCCCCTCCCCCGCCTCATGGTCACCCGGGATCGCGACGGCTAGCGGCAGGACGACCCCGAAGGTGCTGCCCTCACCGAGCTCGCTCGACACCTCCAGCCGCCCCGCCATGCTCGTCGTGAGATGACGGGAGAGGGACAGGCCAAGCCCGGTGCCCTGAAAGCCGGCCTTCGCGGCGTCGAGCCGCTCGAATGGCGTGAACAGCACCTTGAGGGATTCCGGGGCCATGCCACGGCCACTGTCGATGACGCTGATCCGGAACTGCTCACCCGGCTCCGGCTCCACGGCGATCGTGACCGTGCCGGTCGGATGGTTGTACTTGATCGCGTTGGAGAGCAGGTTCATCAGGACCTGACGCAGGCGCTGGCGGTCGGCGGCGACACACCAGTCCCCAGGAATGTCCGGCGCCTGGTTCAGCCGGATGTCCGCAGCATCGGCGATCGGGCCGACCAGGTCGAGCACCTCGACCAGCAACGCGCGGATCGGGACCGGTTCCACCGCCAGGTTCAGGTTGCCACCCTCGATGCGGGCGATATCGAGCACGTCGTCGAGCAGTGCCAGCAGGTGACTGCCGGCACTGTGGATCATGCCTGCCCAGGCGCGATAGCCCTCTTCGAGCTCGCTGAGCGTGAGCAGCTCACTGAAACCGAGAATGGCATTCAGCGGCGTACGCAGCTCGTGGCTCACCCGCGACAGAAACTGGTTCTTCGCGTCGTCGGCAGCTCGCAGCGCCCCGTTCGCCTCGTGCAGCGCCCTGTTGGCCTCGTGCAGTTCGTGCGAACGGCGCAGGATCTCGGCCTGCATCCGCTCGGTGTGCTCGCGCAGCTCGTCGGTCTCCTGCTGGGCGCTGTCCCCGTGCTGCTGCAGCGCCACGAACTCGCTGACATCCTCCACCTGGTGGATGATGTACCGCACCTGACCGTCCGGCCCGAGAACCGGGTTGTTGCGCGGGCTCCAAAAACGGGTCTCGAAGCCGCTGCCGTCCGAGCGTTCCACGTCGTACTGCTGCACCGCCATCGTGTCCGGCATCCGCGACGCGATGACCCGCTCCAGCGAGGCCCGCAGGTTCGCCGTGCCCGTGGCATCCGGGTCGTCGGGGTTGTCCGGGAAGACGTCGAAGAGATGGCGCCCGATGACCTCCTCGCGCACGGTCATCGTGGCATTCAGATAGGCATCGGTGACCGCCCGGAGTCGCAATTGGGGGTCCAGGACCAAGTAGAGCCCGGGCGCCGACTCGAACAGCACCTTGAAGACGTCCACACTCAGGGTATCGGGCGTTTCCGGCATACCGGTCACCCCGTGAGCGTACCGGTGCCGCCTGCATCCCTGGGCCGGAATGCCCGCGGTGCAGCCCATGGGGCCCCTGAGGTTTCTGAGCCCGCTCACCGGGCAGCCCATAGTCGTTCCCTACGAAAGGACCACGCCATGGGCTTCCTTGACAAGGCCAAGGATCTTGCCGACAAGCACGACGAGCAGGTCGACCAGGGCCTCGAGAAGGCCGGCGACCAGGTCGACCAGCGCACCGGCGACAAGTACTCCGACCAGATCGACAAGGGCGTCGACCAGGCCCAGGCCCGCACCGGCGCCGGCGACACCCAGCAGTAGGCACTCTCCAAGACTCCGGAACAGCGCAACAGGTTGGCTCCGGAACGGCCCGGCGGTTGATCAACCGCCGGGCCGTCTTTGCTGGAGGTGAGGACGGCGGGGTCAGGCCAGCGCTGCGGTGAGCGCGGGCAGGTAGCCGTACCGATAGCCATTGGCCGTGGGGTGGAAGGAGTTCGTGGGCGGCAGGACAGTGAGCCCGTGCAGCCAGGGGCTCGCACCGCAGATGCCGTGACCGGCGAACTCGTCCGTGACGTCCGACCAGGTGAACCCGGCCGCCTGAGCGTAAGCCCTGATCGCCGCATTGAGCTCGCGCGCACCCTTGTTGATGGATTTGCGCTTGGGAATGCTCATGCCCGCGAAGCCGCACGACGCGGCCGCCTCGTCGAACAGGATCGGGTATCCGAGGACGACGACCGTGGCGTTCGGCGCCTTGGCCCGGATCTCCGCGTACGTAGCCGTGAACTTGGCCGGCATCTCGTCCCGCAGGTATTCCAGCGACTCGTCGACCTTCGCCGCACAGGCACTGTCGCCGACAAGCGTGCAGGTGATGATCGTAGGGGCAAAACCGACGTCGTTGCCGCCGATGGTCACGCTCACCAGATCGGTGGCAGCGGTCAGCGCGGAGAGCTGCGACGAGCGCAGGTCATCCGTGGTCGCACCGCTGCACGCCACCGACTTGTAGGTAGCGGGATCGTTCGCGGCGGCCCACAGCCCCGGGTACGCGTTCGAGCTGCGCAGACAGGTGCCGCTCTGGCCGGGCGCACCCACCCCGGAGGAGTACGAGTCGCCGAGCGCGACGTAGTCCCAGTCGGCGGGTGCAGCGGCGTGGGCGGCCGTGGGGATCAACAGGATGATGGCGGCGACGAGGACGGGCACGAGCCTCTTCATGGGGTGGCCTCCGGATCCGCGGGGGGACGGGGGCCGGAGCTCCGGTTACCGAAGAGTAAGTGAACGCTGCCCCGAAAGAAACCGGTGACACTCGCGTAACATCATAGTAACGTGTATCAATGTCTGCCCGTAACGATCTGCCGGCACGGAAAAGGCCGCCACCCATAGCGGGGTGACGGCCTGCTCGCGATTAGGCAAGCCTTACTTAAAGGCAGGGCTTACTTAAAAGGCAAGGCTTACTTAAAGCTATTAGCTTGCCGAGAAAGTCAGACAGTCGGCGCGGTCCGCGGCAGCGCCCACGGTGATGGCCGGAGCGTGACACTCGAGGTCGGTGTTGTGCACACACTCGGCGCGCTTACACGCACCCACCTGCGCCATCGCCTGGCCCATGCCACCCCGGTCGCCCGAGTCGTCGAACGTGTCGCACTCCGAGCTGGAGCGGCCGATCGTGATCGCGAAGGCCGTGCAGCCGTCGTGGTTGTAGCCGCAGCCACTTACCGTGCAGGCCTGCACGCGCGGCATCTCCATCATCTGGGTCATGACATTGCCTCCTTGTCTCGCGACCTTTGTCCCGACCGACGATAAACCATTACCGTGGATGGCGCGCGCTCCGGGGTAATACATTTTCGAGGTTTTACAGAATAGGTAAGGCAACAATTACCGGGCTTTAGGTAAGGCAATCCTCAGTGTTTGGCAAGCCGCGGCGGACGGGGCCCTGCGGCTGTCATACTCAGACAAAACGCCACGAAAGCCCGGAGGGTGGAGCGCATGGCCGAGGGTGGGATCCGCAGCCGCCGGTCGCTGCTGCTCATCGCGTTCGCCGCGGTCGTCGTGGCCGCCGGCGTGATCATCGGCATCATCACCTCGGGCGGCGACGATGACCCCGCGACGCCCACAGCATCCGCGTCCACCTCGGCCGCCTCGGCCACAGCCCGGTCGGCGAGCCAGATGATCGCCCTCCCCCGCGTCGACGGCACCTGGCCGGGCACCCACGGGCTGTCCGGCGTCAACGGCAGCCCGGACCTGGACGCCACCAGCGTCAACGCGTTCTGCAAGGCGCGCGGGCGGGCATGCACCGTCGCGCAGACCTACACCGACCGCACCTCGTGGCAGTCGATGACCGCCGGCAGCGACTGGACGTTCGATAATTTCGCCGGCTTCGACGGCGTACTCGTGGTGTCGCAGGGCCTGGTCCCGATCGGCGCCAGTGCCGACCTGGCCACCTGCGCCGCCGGCGACCACGACTCGGACTGGCAGAACTTCGGCACCCTCATGCGTACGCACGACCGCGCCGACTCCGTGGTCCGGCTCGGCTGGGAATTCAACGAGCAAACCTCCCCGTGGCGCGCGGACAACCAGGCCGATTGGATCAGCTGCTATCGCAAGGCCGCCGACAACATCCGCGCCACCAACCCCTCAGTGGTCCTCGACTGGACCATCAACGCCCACAGCACAGCGAGCACGGTATGCGGCGGCGTATCGACGAATTGCTACCCGGGCGACGATTACGTGGACATCATCGGCATCGACAACTATGACCATTATCCGTGGTCGCCCACCGCCGCCGACTTCACCGCCACTGCCACGAAGGCTGAGGGGTTGACGTGGTTGTACGACTTCGCGCGTACCCATGACAAGCTTTTCTCAGTCGGCGAGTGGGGCGTGACACCGGCCGGCGACGCAGGCAAGGAAAACCCGGACTTCGTAACCTGGATGCATTCCTGGTTCGCGGCGCACGCGCAATACCTGGCGTACGAGGCCTACTTCTCCGACTGCGACTCGAGCGGCATCCAGTCCAGCCTCTACCTGACCACCTCGAACTGCACCCAGAACCCGTCCTCAGCAGCCCGCTACACGACCCTCTTCGGCGAATAGACTTGCCCGAACACCGGCGCCGCGGCCGGCGAGCGCCCCTGATCGCCGCCGGGGCAACCCTGCTGGTCCTCATCGGCCTGGCCATCGCCTTCACCACCACCTCGGACGACGACGAACCCGCCGCCGCCCCTGCGGTTTCAGCTTCGCCCTCCGCCTCGGCCTTTTCCCTGGGCCCAGCCATGACCGCGTTCCCGTCGCCGTCACCGTCGCCACCACCTGCCGACCCGCGCTCGGCCCGGCAGATGCTCGCGCTGCCCCGCCCGAACGGCACCTGGCCGGGCACCCACGGACTGTCCGCCGTCAACGGCGACCCATCCCTCGACACCCCGAGCGCCAGGGCGTTCTGCACCGCCCGCGGCCGCCCCTGCACGGTCGCCCAGACCTACACCGACCGAAGCTCCTGGTCAGCGATGACCGCCGGCACCGGCTGGACATTCGAGAACTTCGCCGACTTCGACTGCGTACTCCTCATCTCGCAGGGCCTGGTCCCGGACGGCGACCAGGCAGACCTCGCCGCCGGCCACCTGGCTCAACTGCTACCACCGAGCCGCCGACAACATCCGCGCCGCCAACCCCTCGGTCCTCTTCGACTGGACCATCAACGCCCACGACACCCCCGAGGGAGTCTGCGGCGGCCTCTCCACCAACTGCTACCCGGGCGACGACTACGTGGACATCGTGGGCATCGACAACTACGACCATTACCCCTGGTCCCCCACGGCCTCGTCCTTCGACCGGACCGCAGCGGCCCCAGAAGGCCTGACGTGGCTGTACAACTTCGCCCGCAAGCACAACAAGCCGTTCTCGGTCGGCGAATGGGGCGTCGTCCCGACCGCCGACGCCGGCAAAGAGAACCCGAACTTCATCACCTGGATGCACTCCTGGTTCGCGACGCACGCCCAGCGCCTGGCCTACGAGACCTACTTCTCCGACTGCGGCTCCGGCGGCGTCCAATCCAGCCTCTACCGCACCGACCCCACCTGCACCAGAAACCCCGCCTCAGCGCACCGTTATGCCTCCCTGTTCGGCGCTTAGGGTGCATTTCCACTGAACTTCGTCACTCTCCGCAATACACCGCATACACCAAGTTACGCTCCCTCACGAGAAGGCCCGACGATGGTTCTCACGCGCGGGCCCACCCAAACCCAACCGACGCGGTCACTGATGACCGTAGGAGGACCTCGCATGAGCAAGTCCCACTCCACCCCGCGCCGGCGCTTGCTGCGCGCGGGACTCGCCACAGCGGCGATCACCACCCTGGTCGTAGCGGCAACAGCCCTGCCCGCCCAGGCCGCCATCGCGCCGTTGACGCTCAGCTCGACCGCCGGCCCGAGCACCGGCACCAACACGATCACCGCCACGTCGACGGCAGCCGCCAACTGGCTGAACGGCGTCACCACCCCCGTGGCCACCTTCTCCATCCCGGCCTGCCAGACGACGTACAACACCACCGCCAGCACAGCGGTGACGCCGGCGTCGGCGACCGCCGGTAACGTCCTCGTGGCGTCGATCAACAAGATCTCGAACACCAAGGCGTCGATCCTGGTTCCCTCCTTGGCGCCGATCGTGCCGAGCGGGGCCACGTCGACCAAGTACAACCTGTGCGTCTACGCCAGCAGTTCGGCGACCGCCGCACAGATCGGCTCCGCGACCTACACCGTCGCCCTCGCCGTGGGCCTCACCTCGGGCGCCATCAGCCCGGCAAGCGGCCCGTCCCTCGGCGGTAGCACCATCACCGTCACCGGCACGAACTTCCCGACCACAGCGGGCTCGATCAGCGGCACGCTCGGCGGCACGGCTCTGACCAACGTCACACCGGTCAGCGCTACCAGCTTCACCGCGACCACTCCGGCGCACGCACCCGGTGCCGTCACCCTGTCCGTCACGACCGCGGCGGGCACGAAGAACCTCGCGACCGCGTTCACCTACGCCAACGGCGTCACGGTGACACCGAACACCGCTCCGCAGACCGCCACGGCGACCTACGTGGACGTCCTGGGCGCGGGCTTCCTCACGCCGACCTTCGGCATCGCAGCGACCAACGGCCGCGTGTGGCTGGTCGATGGCGCCTACGACCCTGCGTCGTCCGGATCCACGTACACCACCGGTCCGATCGCGGAATGCACCGGCGTCGTGGTCATCAGCGACAACGAGCTGATCTGCTCCTTCAACTTCAACACGGGAGCACTCACCGAGGCGTCGGCCACGGCCAACTCCGGTACGCCGCAGGTGCCGAACGGCACCTACACCGTCACGGTGGTCAGCAACGGTGACGCGGGAGCCTCCGGCATCACCGGCTACTCCGCGTCGGACATCTCCAGCGGATCGACGTTCACCGTCGCGCCGTACTGATCCTTCTGAGCACCACCCGAACGGCATCACCTGAATGACAGGGCGGCCGGGAGCATCTGCTCCCGGCCGCTTCGCATGAACGGTGCGGGAACGAAAGAACGGCCGGGGGCAATGCGCCCCCGGCCGTTTTCGCCCTGCTCACGGTCAATACTCAGGAGATGGCGTTCCACTCCTTGTTGAGCGCCGCGATGCTCTTGTCCGTGGACGGCTTACCGTCGAGGTTCACGGCAACGGTGTAGGCGCTCTTCGAGGCGCTCGTCCGCCAGCAGACGAGCAGGGTCGGTTTGTCCACGACCGGAGCGCCCGCGCTGAACTGGAACTTCTGGGTGCATCGCGCGTCCCCGACGACCTCGCCCTCGTCAGCCACCCAGGAGAGCTCCCGCTGGCCGCTGAGGTCCTTCTTCGCCGAGACGACCTTCAGGGTTTCGCGGTCCTTCTTGAGAACCCCGGTGGCCTGCACCTTCAACTCGGAGTCCTTGACCGGGACCGCCGGCTGATTGAGCGGCCGACGCACCTGGTTGTTGGGCTGCCGAGCGGCCTTGCGGACCGCCTCGATCTGCTCCTTCACCGAAGCGGGACTGGTGGTGACCTTCGCCGCCGGTGCGGCCGAGGCGGATTCGGACGCCGCGACCGAAGCCGGTGCGGACTCCGAGGCTGACGGCTCAGCCGTGGCGATGTCTCCGGTGACCGCTGGGCCGACCGGGGCCAGGGCCGCGGTGTCGCGGGGTTCGGTCTTGTCGTTGTCGGTGAGCTGGGAGGTCACCAGGAAGGCGCCTACTCCCAGGGCGGCCAGGCCGGCGACTCCGGCGACTGCTTGCTTGCGGCGACGGGGGCGGCTGGGGGCCGCGGTGGGTTCTTCGCGCATGCTTTGTCATTCCTTCGCAGGTCTCGACTGGGTCGGCCCGCGGGCGCGGGCGGCAGGCCCCGAGCGTCCATGGTCGCAAACTAACGGACAAAACGGGCCAAAACCTAGAAGCTGAGCGGTGGCATGCATGCCCGGAAGCCGAAGCGGTCAATAGTGGGCGCATGGTGAAGCGTGCGGTTGTGCTTGGTGGGGGTGGCGTTACCGGCGTCGCCTGGACGATGGGGATGGTTTACGGGCTGGGCGAGCGCGGATTGGACCTCACGACCGCCGACCTGTTCGTCGGGACCTCGGCCGGATCCGTCGTCGCCGCGCAGCTGACCAGTGGCACCCCGGTTGGCGAGCTCTACGCGCACGAGCTGGCCGACACCACCGGTGACCGCAACGCCGTGATCAACACCCGGGTGCTCGCGGGCTTCGTCATCGCTTCGTTGTGGCCTGGCGACGACGCGAAGGGCCGCGCCTGGCTCGGCCGGGCAGCGCTCAAGAAGCAGACCGTCCCCGAGTCGGAGCGCCGCGCGGCCATCGCCATGCGCGTGAAGGGCGATGCCTGGCCCGAGACTCTCCTCAAGGTCCCCGCCGTGGACGCCGAGACGGGTGCGGTGCGGGTGTTCGATCGTGACAGCGGGGTCTCGCTGATCGACGCCGTGGCCGCGAGCTGCGCCGTTCCCCTGGTCTGGCCGCCGATGACTGTGGACGGCCGGCGTTACGTGGACGGCGGGGTCCGGTCGGTCGCCAATGTTGATCTCGCAGACGGCTACGAGCGGGTGGTGGTCATCGCGCCCAGTACCGCTGCGGTGAAGCGGAAGGATAAGCCCGGTCACCAAGCAAAAGCTCTCCATAAAGACAGCGTCGTGATCAGTCCGACCGATGCGGCGCTCACCGCCATCGGGCGTAACCCGCTGAATCCGGACCGGCGGGCGCTCGCTGCGGAGGCTGGGCGGGTGCAGGCGGCGGCGGAGCTGGAGCGCGTACGGGAGGTGTGGTGAACGGCTCGGTTGTTGGGCTGTTTCTGGGGTTGGTCATCGGGTTTACTGCTCTGCATGAGCATTATCAACGCCGGGTTCGGCGGGCGGCGCCGGTCCTCGCGGCCTGATCTGCCGCCGGGGCAGTATCTGACCGAGGATTTCCCGGTGCTCTCCGCCGGGCCGACGCCGCGTATTCCGCTCGATCGGTGGAGTTTCACGATCACCGACGAGGCCGGTAAGAAGACCAGCTGGAACTGGGACGAGTTCAACGCCCTGCCGCAGGAGGACTTCACGGTCGACATCCACTGCGTGACCAAGTGGTCCAAGCTGGGCACGACGTGGCGTGGCGTCGCGATCGACACGCTGTTCGAAAACATCGAGTCGGCGGCCGACTTCACGATGGTCCACGGCTATGGCGGCTACACGACCAACGTGCCGCTGGAGGATCTGGTCGACGGTAAGGCCTGGGTGGCGCACACGTTCGACGGGGAGCCGCTGCACCCCGAGCACGGTGGGCCGGCCCGCCTGGTGGTGCCGCACCTCTACTTCTGGAAGTCCGCGAAGTGGGTCAACGGCATCGAGATGCTCCCGCAGGACGAGCCCGGTTTCTGGGAAGAGGCCGGCTACAACATGTACGGGGACCCATGGCGCGAGCAGCGCTACCAGGGCGACTGAGGTGGCGGGTCGCCACCGTGGCCGAGTCCCGGTGGGAGACCCCCTCCGCCCGCACCCTGGTTCTTGATGTTCCCGACTGGCCCGGTCACCTGCCGGGTCAGCATGTCGACGTGCGACTGACCGCCCCCGACGGCTACTCCGCCCAGCGCAGCTACTCCATCGCCTCCGCCTGGCCAAAAAGCGGCAGCGAGGGCGGAAGCGAGGGCGGCAATGTCGAGCTGACCGTGCAGCGGGTCGAGGACGGCGAGGTCTCGTCATACCTGGACGACATCCTCGAGGTCGGGCAGCCGATCGAGCTGCGCGGCCCGGTCGGTGGCTGGTTCGTGTGGCGTGACGAGCCCGCGCCGGTGCTGCTGCTCGGCGGCGGCTCCGGGGTGGTCCCGCTGATGTCGATGATCAGGGCACGCGGTGACGTGCGCGGCAAGCAGCCCTTCCGGCTCATCTACTCCGTGCGCACCCCGCAGGACGTCCTCTACGCCGACGAGCTGAAACGCCGGGTCCGCGACGATCCGGGCCTGGACGTGCACTTCGTCTACACGCGTGAGGCGCCCGAGGGCTGGCCCGAGAAGCCGGGCCGGATCAACGTGCCGACGCTCAACACGCACGGCTGGCCGCCGGACTTCGCCCCCGACGTCTTCATCTGCGGGCCGACCCCGTTCGTGGAGACCGCCGCGGACATCCTGGTGGCTCTGGGCCACGACCCCAAAAAAATCAGAACAGAGCGATTCGGGGGTACGCCGTGAGCGCCGCCAACGAGCTCGACGGCAACGCCATGGCCGGCGACCTCGGAGAGATCTTCGCCGTCGACGTCACCCAGGCAGTGGCGACCTGCGCGGGCTGCGGCCACCCGACCGCGCTGGCCGCCCTCACGCTGTGGGGTCCCGCGATGGGATCGGTCGCCCGCTGCCCCCACTGCGAGGACGTCATCCTCCGCTTGACCCGCACCCCGGGCCAGGCCTGGCTCGACCTCCGCGGCGCCGTCACCCTCCGCATCCCCATGCCCCCGGACGACCCGCAGTAAGCGGCCAGGCCGCGCCCGGGCAGCAGCGCGGCCAGCCCGGAGTAAGCGCGGCGCGGCCGAGCTGAGGTGGGCTGTGGCGGCTTCAGTTGCGGAAGGTCCGCCGCAGCCGATCGGCGAGACCGAGCGGTCGCGGTGGGGCGCTGACCCGGCCGCCGCCCGTGCGGTTGACCGGGCTGGAACGACCGATCGGCTGGTCGTAGTCCGCGCCGGCGATGGCTGTGATGATCTGCTCGTCGCCGAAATTCTCCGAGCCGGGGATCGACGGCACGAAGCCGACCAGGACCCCGTCCCGCATGATCTGCGCCTCGAGCCCGGCGGTGCCGTCGTTGTCCCAGATCGCCTCGCGACCGTCGGGCAGCACAACCCGGATCCCGTACTGAGTGATGCCGGCATGCGGCAGCTTGACGTGCGCGAAGACGTTGCGGTCCCGCAGCGAAGCAACGACTCGGGTGGCTCGTTCCTCTTCCATGCCCCCGACGCTAGCCCGCCAGACTGAGCACCCGCTGAGGAAGAGCTGTGCCCATGGTGAACCTCACCGGTGGGCCGTCCTGTCGGCGCGGCGCGGGCTGAAGGCTTTGAGGTACCTGCCGATCAGCCATCCGACAGCCCGCCGGCTCGGCTCCGCGCCCGCCGCCACACCCAGCAGCACCATGGCGGTCAGCCCCAGGCGCAGTTGGAGCAGGCCCAGGCCGGTGCCGAATACCTCGCTGAGCAACATCACCGTGGCAAGCGTGACCAGCAGGACGCTGAGCAGGATGCCGCCACGGCTGCTCTCGGGCGCGACAGTGTCGAGACCGTCGTAGTCCTTCTCGCTCCACACCTGGCCGGTGGGGCGGGGCACGACTTCCGGGTAGGCCTTGCTCAGCGCCTCTTGGACGTGAACGGCGAAGGCAGAACCCTGCCCCGGCAGATCGCCGATCAAAAATGACCTGGTGGCGGCGAAGTCGAACGGAATCGCGACCAGAAACTGTGAACCGAAGTCGCCGGCGCCCGCCCGGATCACCGCCTCGGGGTTCGAGTAGACCTTGTTGATGATGAAGCCCCGCAGCTTGTGGACCAGGTCCAGGTCGCTGAGCGTGTCGACAAGATGCCGGGATGCCTGGAACGAGGTCGTGTCGCTCTCGACGATGAGGAAGATGTCGTCGACGGCCTGACAGACCGCGATCGACTCGTCGTCGATCCCGCCTCGGCAGTCGACCACCACCAGTGGATTCTCGACCATGAGTTGTTCGACGACAGAGCTTATCCGGAAGGCGAAGTTCGGTCGCTCGTGGTTGTCGCGCAGGGCCCGGGTGATCCTTCGATGATCGCCGAGGGGCAGGAGCGAGACCGATTCAAAGAAGTCGGAGCGAGCGGAACGGCCGATAATCGGCTGCACATAGGCTGCCGGCGGCTCGGGGCTCGGCCGGAGCAGCAGATCGGACAGGCCCTTGCGAATATTGCGCACGTACTTCAGACCGAGATAATAGGACAGACCCGCCGTGCCGACATCCGCGTCCACGAGGCACACCTCGTGGTATCTGCTCAGAATTGACGCCACTTCGGCGGCGATCAGCGTTTTTCCGGAACCGCCCTTACCCGATACGAAGGCCATGCCACGCGGCAACTCGGCGGACGATCGATAGCGGCCCAGCTCAGTCATTCCGGCTCCCTGCATTCTTCTGCGGGTCGTCCTTACGCAATTGCTCGATCAATTCTTCGTGTTCTTTGATCACCGGGTCGGGCCGGATCCGGCGGAGCTGGCCGAACCCCTTCGACACCAGCAGGATCGTCGTGGAGACCAGCACGGACAGGAACGACGAGAACGTACAGATCGAGTTGAACTGTCCGGGGTCGACACCGAACTCTCGTTTGAACAGCAGGTAGGTGTCCTCGCCGAAGAACGCGCCGACCAGAAAGAGGTCGATGATGAACAACGCGACGCCGAGGAGCACCTCCTCCTTCTTCGCAGAGAACTTCAGCACCGGAGGGACCCTGATCCGGAAAGAATCGTCATCCTGACCGTCGAGCTTGAAGAGCTGACCCAGCAGCTTGCCACCCGCGATCACGGCGATCGGCATGAGGATGACCCAGGAAAAGATGAACCTGACGCTGATCGACAACCATTCCGGCACCTCGGCCGCAGCCTGAGCTGCTTGAGGCCGGAGCGAAGAAAGGCTCTCTCGTAACGGCGTCAAGCTGATCACGCCTCCTCGGTGGACATCGAGGAAGAGTAACGCGTGGCGACCCGGCTGAACGCCGCCGGAACTGTTCGGCGGTGGTTTCGGAACGATCGGCCGGAGCACACGCAAAAAGAGGGACGGTTTCCGGGTGATCAGGGTGGGGCGAGCCAGCGGTAGCGGTGTTCCGGGCGGCCGGTGGCGCCGTAGCGCAGGCGCATCTCGGCGGTGCCGTCGCGGGCGAGGGCGGCCAGGTAGCGCTGGGCGGTCGCTCGGGAGATGCCCAGTTCGTCGGCGATCTCGGCGGCGGTGCGGGGGCCGGTGGCTTGGCGGAGGGCAGCGCTCACCAACCGTACGGTGACCGCGGATTGGCCTTTGGGGGCTGCTGGACGGTCGGCTTCGTGCAGGAGGCGCCAGCAGCGGTCGATCTCGTCCTGGCTGAGGGTGCGGTCTCCGGACAGGACAGACCGATAATGTTTGTACGCCGAGAGCCGCTCGCCCAGCTGCTCCGCCGTGAACGGTTTGACCAGGAAGTTCAGGGCGCCTCGCGCGTAGGCCGTGCGTACGGTCCCCGCGTCGCTGGCCGCGGTGAGCATGATGGTGTCGACGGTCAGGTCGCGGAGCAGGTCGAGGCCGGACTCGTCGGGCAGGAACGTGTCGAGCAGGACCAGGTCAACCGGGGTCGTCGCGAGGATCGCGCGGGCTTCGGCGGCCGTGCGGGCCGTTGCCGTGACCGTGAAGCCGTCGACGCGGTGGGTGAAGTCGACGTGGACCTTGGCCACCCGGAAGTCGTCCTCGACGACCAGGACGGCGATCACGCGAGGCCTCCAGAAGCGCGGAAAGTCATGAGAGGGCTCCGGGGAGGCGGGCTTCGAGGATCGCGCCGTGGCCGTCGCCGGCCGCCCGGGCCAGCCGGACGTCACCGCCGAGTTTGCGGGCTGCCTGGCGGGCCAGGGCGAGGCCGAGGCCCCGGCCGTCGCCGTCGCGGGTGGAGACGCCGGCGGTGAAGATCTTTTCGACCAGATCGACGGGTACGCCCGGACCCGAGTCCACGACCGAGATGTGTAGCGCGGTGTCGTCCTCCAGCAGCGCCAGGTCGACCCACGCGGGGCGGCGGGGGCCGAGCCGGGCGGCTTCGAGCGCGTTGTCCACGAGGATGCCGAGCACCGTGGTCACCTCCACCGGCGCGGTCACCCGGGCGCCGACCCACGTGGTGTCCGCGAGCGTCAGCCGCACGTCCTTCTCGGCAGCTTCCGCCGTCTTCGCCGCGACGAAAGCCTGCAGGTATGGGTCGTCCACCGTGGAGTCGGCGGGCGGGACCGGTGAGGTGACGGCGTGCAGGAATTCGAGGGCCTCGCCGTGGTGACCGTTCTGGAGCAGGCCCGACAACACGTGCAGGCGGTTGGCGAACTCGTGACGCTGGGCGCGGAGGGCGGTGCTGAGCGTGCGTACGGCGTCGAGCTCCTCGCGCTCACGGATGAGTGCGGCCATCTCGTGCGGTTCGAGGCCCAGGGTGAGCCGTTTCAGCCGCCTGGTGAGCAGGGCTGAGCCGCCGATGCCGAGCAGCAGCGCGCAGCCCGCGAGCAGAGCGGCGACACCCAGGCGGCTCAGCACGTACCCGCGGATCTGATCTGTCTTGAAACCCACGCTGACCTCGCCGACTATCCGGCCCTGACCATCGCGCAGCGGGGTTTTGCCGCGGGCCGACAGGCCGAGGGTGCCGCGTTCGACGCTGATGGTGTCGTGTCCGTTGAGGACCGCGGACGGGTCGGTGCTGACCGGTTCGTAGAGGCGGTCCGGGTTGGGGTGGGCGAGCCGCAGGCCGAAGCGGTTGGTGATGACGACGAACAGGGCGCCACTGGCCGAGCGCGCGGCTTCGGCCCGGGCCGGTAACACGTGCCCGGGGTCGTCGGCCGCGGCAGCCTGGGCGATCAGCGGGTCGGCGGCGAGGGTGCGGGCGACGGCGAGCGCGCGGGTGGCGTACTGATCCGTCAGTTCCTGATCGAAGAACCGGGCGACCAGGGCGAATCCGAGCCCGACCACCAGGAGCAACACGGCCGCCTGCAACGCCAAGGCCTGTCGCACCAAGGAGATCCGGTAACGCCGGCGAAACATGGCCGGAGCGTACCGCCGGGGAGCCGCGAGCAAAACGCGCAATACGCGGTCAACGCCGCGGAGGGTGTTCAGCGCGTCGGCGCTACGAAATATTGAGGAAACACGATGGGAGCGTCGCATGAGCGTGATATCGCTGCGTAACGCCACTAAACGTTTTCCCGGCACCGGCGGCGAACCGCACACCGCCGTCCGGGACCTCACCTTCACCGTGGACGCGGGCGAGTTCGTCGCCGTGGTCGGGCCGACCGGCTGCGGCAAGTCCACCACCCTGTCGCTGGTCTCCGGGCTCGAACCGGCGTCCAGCGGCGAGGTCGACGTCAACGGCGAGCCGGTCCGGGGCATCCCGGACGGTGTCGGCTACATGTTCCAGTCCGATGCCGTGCTGCCCTGGCGCTCGGTTCTCGACAACGTCGCCGCCGGGCCACGGTTCCGGGGACTCGGCAAACAGCAGGCTCGCGAGAAGGCCATGGTCTGGGTCGAGCGGGTCGGGCTGGCGGCGTTCGCGAAGTACTACCCGCATCAGCTCTCCGGCGGCATGCGCAAACGGGTCGCGCTCGCGCAGACGCTGGTCAACGAGCCGAAGATCATGCTGATGGACGAGCCGTTCAGCGCGCTGGACGTGCAGACCCGGGCGCTGATGCAGGACGAGCTGTTACGGCTCTGGGCGGGTACGGGTGCCGCGGTCATCTTCGTCACCCACGATCTCGAGGAGGCGATCGCGCTCGCCGACCGGGTCGTCGTGATGACCTCCAGCCCGGCGACGGTCAAGGCGATCTTCGACGTGCCGCTGCCCCGGCCGCGGGACGTCGAGGAGATCCGGTTGACCCCGGAATTCGTCGCCGCGTACCGCGAGATCTGGGACACGCTGCGCGAAGAGGTCGCTCGGGCGCGGGCGGAGGCGATGGGCCGTGCAAGCTGAGACTCTGGCGCCGCCCGTTCTTTCCACGGGGTCGGTTCGCCGCCGGCGATTGGGCAAGCTCTGGGGCGTACGCGTAGCAGTCGTTGTGGTCTGGCTGGGCAGTTGGGAGCTGACGGCTTCGCACTGGATCGACCCGTTCTTCTACTCCAAGCCGACGCTGATCTGGGAGCGGCTGGTCGACTGGTTCACCGAGGGAACGGCGTTCGGCTCGGTCTGGATCCAGATCGCCACCACCCTGCAGGAGGCCGTGCTCGGCTTCATCATCGGCGCGATCGGCGGCGTGGTCCTCGGCATCCTGCTCGGCCGGGCCCGGTTCGCCGCGGACGTGGCGGCACCGTTCATCAAGGCTGCCAACGCGGTGCCGCGCATCGTGCTCGCCTCGCTCTTCGTCATCTGGTTCGGACTGGGCCTGACCTCGAAGGTCGCCACCGCCGTCGTCCTGGTCTTCTTCGCGGTCTTCTTCAACGCCTTCCAGGGCGCCCGCGAGGTGGACCGCAACCTGGTCAACAACGCCCGCATCCTGGGCGCCTCCCGCTCGCAGGTGCTGACCTCGATCGTCGTGCCCAGCGCCACCTCCTGGATCTTCGCGTCGCTGCACGCGGCGTTCGGCTTCGCGCTGATCGGCGCGGTGGTCGGCGAGTACGCGGGCGCCGACAAGGGCCTCGGCCTGCTGATCGCGAACGCCCAGGGCACGTTCGACGCGGCCGGCATCTACGCCGGAATGATCATCACCACCGTGATCGCCCTGCTCGCCGAGTGGCTGCTGACGCTGCTCGAGAACCGGCTGCTGCGCTGGCGGCCGCCCGCCCTGCAAGGAGCCGAGAATGCGTAAAGTCCTGGCACTGCTCTGCTGCACCACCCTGGCGCTGACCGGTTGCCGCGGCACCGGCCCCGACGACACGGGCGGCGACGGCACGCTCCCGTCGATCAGGATCATGGTCGGTGGCATCGACAAAGTCATCTACCTGCCCGCGAAGCTGACCGAGCAACTCGGCTACTTCAAGGCCGAGGGGCTGCAGGTCCAGCTGCTCACCGAACCCTCCGGCGCGACCGCCGAGAACGTCCTGATCGCCGGTGACGTGCAGGGCGTCGTGGGCTTCTACGACCACACCATCGATCTGCAGACCAAGGGCAAGTGCATCGAGAGCGTGGTGCAGTTCGCCGACGTACCCGGCGAGGTCGAGATCGTCGGCAAGGACTCCGACGTCAAGAGCCCGGCCGACTTCAAGGGCAAGAAGCTCGGCGTCACCAGCCCCGGCTCCTCCACCGACTTCCTCACGCAGTACCTCGCCACCAAGGCCGGGCTTGAGAGCGGCGACTACACCACGGTCAAGGCAGGTGCGGGCCAGACGTTCATCGCCGCGATCGACAACGGCGGCATCGACGCCGGCATGACCACCGACCCCACGGCGGCCCAGCTCGTCAGCACAGGCAAAGGCAAAGTGCTGATCGATATGCGTACGGAGGAGGGTACGAAAGCCGCGCTCGGTGGCCTCTACCCGGCGAGTTCCCTCTACATGGACTGCGGCTGGGTCGGCGAACACCCCGAGGCCGTCCAGAAACTTGCCAACGCCCTGGTCAAGACACTCCGCTGGATCGACGCCCACAAGCCCGAGGAGATCGCGGCCAAGATGCCCAAGGAGTACGCGGCGGGCAACCCCGACCTCTACGTCAAGGCCGTCCAGGACAGCATCGGCATGTTCAACGGCGACGGCCTGATGAAGGAGGAGGGCGCCCGCAACGTCCTCGAAGTGCTCAGCCTCTTCTCCCCCAACGTCAAGGGCAAGAAGGACCAGGTCGAACTGAGCAAGACCTACACCACGGAGTACGTGTCCAAAGTGGCTCCGTAGTCCTGATTCCTGTCGTACCCGCCCGCTAGATTCTGCGGTACTTCTAACGGGGAGGACATCGACAGTGATTGTGCTCAAAGGGGCTACGGCTGCCCTGGCACTGGTGTTACTGACCGCCGCACCGGCCCACGCGGCGGTGTTTGTGACCGCCGCGCCGGCCCACGCGGCGGTCAACAATCCACCCACCATCAGCGACGTCAAGCTCTACGACCAGAACGCCTGCGCCGCCCAGGACGCACCCACCGTGATCCCCGGCGCCGCCTCGGTCTACCTGTCCGCCGAGGTCAGCGATCCCGACACCTACTCCCCGCAGGCCCGCTTCGCCATCTGGCCGGTCGACCACCCCGACCAGCGCCAAGTGGTCGTGGGCTCGGTCTCCGGTTACAGCGGCCCGGCCCGCAAGGAGTGGCGCCCGTCCGAATTCGCCCACGGCACCGTGCTGGCTTTCCAGGCCCAGGCCACCGACGGCACCAATGTCACCGACTGGTCAGCGCCGTGCTTCATGCGCGTCGACGCCGTCGCCCCGGCCAAGGGCCCGGTCGTCTCCTCCGCCGAATACCCCGCCGACGGCTCGTTCCACAACGGAGTCGGGAAACCCGGCACGTTCCGCTTCGACGCCGAGGGCGACCCGGATGTGGTCGCGTACGTGTGGCGTAGCAGCTCGAACCCCCAGACGGTCATCCCGGCGCCGGCACCGGGCGCTCCCGTCACCATCGAATACACCCCGACGCGTGACGGGATCGTCTCCCTGTATGTGACGGCCCTCGACGCCGCGAAGAACCGCAGCCCCGAAACGTCCTACACCTTCGCCGTGCGCGAGATCCGGCCGGGCATCGCGCTGGACGTGGCCGGTGTCGGCCTGCCTGGCACCCTGCGCCTCGCCACCGGCGCGACCACGGTGACATCCTTCGGCTACCGGGTCGGTGACGCCGCCGAGATCCGGGTGCCGGCCGTGGCGGAAGGCACCAGCCAGGTGGCCGCCGAGGTTCCGCTGACGGTGACCGCCAAGGGTGAGGTGACGGTGACGGCCCGATCGTTCGAGGGCGACGCGCCACTCAGCCAGGCGACCAAGACCTTCACGGTCAGCGACGCTCCGCGCGTCACATCGGACGACCTCCTCTGGCCGGGCACCGGCGGGGTCGCCGGCCGCGAAAGCACCCTCACGCTGACCCCGCGAAGCGCCGACGTCGCGACATACCGTTTCACCGCCGGCTCCGAGCCGACCCGCGTCGTCCCCGCCGGCCCCGACGGCACGGCCGTGGTCCGCTGGACACCACCCGCCCCGGGCACCGTCGCCGTCACGGTCACCTCGCTCACCACCACCGGCACGGTCTCCGACGAGACCCACGTCAACGCGACAGTGCTCGACCCCGTGCCCACCATCACCGTCGCAGGCTCCGGCTCCTGGCCCCCGGTCGACGGCATCGGCCGCCCCCTGACCATCAACATCCACAGCCCCGCCCCGGGCATCGCCTCCTACAGCTACCACTTCAACGACGGCCCCGAACTCACCGCCCCGTCCGACTCGGGCGGCGCCTACATCACGGTGACCCCCGACCACGCCGGCGACAACACCCTCCGCGCCCGCACCCACTTCTCCAACGGCACCACCTCCGCCGAACGCACCCTCACCTTCCAGGTCTCCGACGCCCCGATCATCACCTCCCCCGACTACCCGGAAGGCACGGATGCCGGCGGCCCCGGCATCCCCGGCACCTTCACCTTCCACCCCGCCCAGCCCACCGTCCACAGCTACACCTACAGCTACGAATACGGCGACGACCAGACCGTCACCGCCGCCCCGGACGGCACGGCCACCATCGTCATCACCCCGGACAGCGAAGGCTGGAAAACCCTCCAAGTAACCAGCCACAACGCCGACGGCACCCCCTCCGACCCCCGCGAATACAACTTCACCGTCGCCACCGCCCCCTCCTCCGCAACCAAGGCCAAAAAATGACAAGACGCCCAGCCCTCCTGTCCACTGTCGCCGCCATCACCGCCGCCACCCTGATCTGGGCATCCCCCGCAATCGCCGGCACCCCCGACGGCGACGCTCCGCCCACCGTGGATTCACCGGCCCTTCCATCGGGATCCCCAGACCTTCCAGCCCTGCCTGGCGCACCGGACGCACCGGACCTGCCGGACTTGCCGGGGCCGCCGGAGTCACCCGGCCTGCCGAGCTCGCCGGGATCCCCCGATCTACCGAACACGCCTGGCCTGCCGGGAGCGCCGGACTCGCCGGACCTGCCGGACCTGCCGGAGCCGCCGGGGTCACCCGGGCTGCCGAGCTCGCCGGGGTTGCCCGATCTACCGGACACGCCTGGCCTGCTGGGAGCGCCGGACTCGCCGGACTCGCCGGACCTGCCGGAGCCGCCGGGGTCGCCCGGGCTGCCGAGCTCGCCGGGTGGGCCGGACTCGTCGGGGTTGCCAGGCGGGCCGGGGATTCCCGATACACCGTCAGGTCCTGGCGTGCCGACGGTTCCGTCCGTGCCGGTGCCGACCGGCACGGTTCCGCCTGCTGACCCCGCTGAACCCCTGCCCGGAATTGGTTTCTATCTCGCAGCACCCGGCGAGGCGAGCACCCTGCTGATGTCGATTTCTGGCACCGCCGAGGTGACCACTTACGGCTACCGCATCGGCGATGCCGAGGAGATCCTCGTCCCCGCGATCGACAACTTCGCCACCGCCGAGGTGGTCCTGCCCGCAGGGACAACCACCATCACCGTCCGAGCCTTCAACGGCGACATCCTGCTCGGCGTCGCCTCCACGGACTACACGCTCTGAGGACCGGAGCTGCCGGCCTGGACTCCCCGCGCCGGCAGCTCCATGTCCGCCCTCCCGCTCGGTCCGCGCTCCCGCTCGGTCCGCGCTCCCGCTCGGTCCGCACTCCCGCTCGGTCCGCACTCCCGCTCGCCAACACGCCGTGAGGTCGAGCGAGCGCCGACCGTTCGCGCTGCCGTCCGCGTTCGGGCCGCATCGGGCATGCGCCCCAGGTCCGGCAAGCCCCGAATTTCCTCAGGCCGGCGGCCGCATATCCGGTTGCCCGCCGCCGGGAGTTCGCCGTGCATGGACTTCGATGTCTTGTTCTGCCGTTACCGTCGCGCCATGAGCGTTCGACGAGGAACCCTGGCCCCGGCCGGCATCGCCCCCAGGATCGTGCTCAACCCCACCGCCCCCGGCGAGGTCAGCACCCTGCTGATGTTCCTGCCCAACGCCGACGAGGTGACGACCTATCGCTACCGGATCGGCGACGCCGACGAAATCCCGGCCCGCGCATTCTGGAACGTCGCCACCGCCGACGTAACCCTCACCACAGGAACAACGACGGTAACCGTCAGAGCATTCAACGGCGACGTCTTCCTCGGCATCGCCACCGCCGACTTCGCCCTCTGACACGCCTGACGCCTGACGCCCGACGCCCCAGCGCCCCAGCGCCCCAGCGCCCCAGCGCCCCCGACACCCCGGCACCCCGACGCCCCAGCGCCCCGGCTGATTGGCCGCGGAGCGGTCCGGAATGTCCGTTCGGGGGTACCGCGAAGCTGGGAGAAGTCTGAGAACATCGTCGTCATGTTCCGCCTCTACTCGCTGTTCATGCTTGTCGACCTGGCGCTGCTGGTCATTGCCCTGATCGACTGTCTTTCTTCCGAGGAATACGCGATCCGGGCGCTGCCCCGGGTGGCCTGGGTCTTCCTCATTTTGTTGTTCTCGCCGATCGGGGCGATCGCGTGGTTCGTGGCGGGCCGTCCCCCGCGGGCGATCCGGATGAGCAACGGGGAGACGTGGCGGCCCGGGAGCGGCTTTCCCGAGGATGAGCGGCCCACGCGCAAGGGACCGCTCGCGCCCGACGACGATCCGGAGTTTCTGCGTAATCTCGCGGGCTCGCTCAAGGAGGACGAGTCGATGATGAAGAAGTGGGAGGCCGACCTGCGCCGCCGGGAAGAGGAGCTGCGGAAGAAGACCTCTCAGGAAGACTGACTTTCCGCCGATGCAGTCCGCCGTGGCAAATCAAGCGTCCTCCCCTAGCAAGCCCACCGCTGCGTTCGTCGGCGCTTCCTGGGCGGTGCTGGTGATCGGATTCGGCTCGTTCGCGGTGGGGCTTTGGAACGCGACGATGACGAAGAGCGAAAAGGGCTTCTACGCGGCGGTGCTGGTGCTCGGGGTGTTCGCGGCGGTGTCGTTGCAGAAGTCGGTGCGCGATCGGGCGGACGGGTTGCCCGTGTCCGCGTTGTATCTGGGGCTGTCGTGGTCGGTGGTCGCTCTGGCCGTACTGATGCTGGTGATCGGGCTTTGGAACAGTGACATGGCGCTCAGCGAGAAGGGCTTCTACGGCCTGGCGTTCGCGATGACCGTCTTCGCAGGGGTGGCGGTGCAGAAGAACGTCCGCGACACGTTGCAGTTCCGGGCGCCTTCTCGGCATGAGTCGGTCCCGGTGCCGCCGCAGGCGTACCCGGTTCCCGGCGCGCACTACACCAACTGAGCCAACGACCCGCGGCCGGCGGCCCGCACCCGGCAAAAGAGCTGCCTCAGAAAGGCGAAAGGGTTGCCTCAGAAAGGCGAAAGGGTTGCCTCAGAAAGGCGAAAGGGTTGCCTCAGAAAGGCGAAAGGGCCGGCCCGCCCCAGAAAGGCGAACCGGCCCGCGCCGGGGGAAACCCGGGGAGAACTAGTCGAGCAGTTCGGAGACCGTGCCGGCGGCGACCGTGCGGCCGCCCTCGCGGACCGCGAAGCCGAGGCCGACGTCCATCGGGACCTCCTTGCCCAGGTGCACGGTCAGGTCCACGGTGTCGCCGGGCATGACCATCGGGAGGTCGCCGAGGTCGATGGCTCCCGAGACGTCCGTGGTGCGGAAGAAGAACTGCGGGCGGTAGTTCGCGACGAAGGGCGTGTGCCGGCCACCTTCCTCCTTCCTGAGCGCGTACATGTGGGCCTTGAAGCTCTTGTGCGGGGTGACGCTGCCGGGCAGCGCCACGACCTGGCCGCGCTGCACCTGGTCGCGCTTGATGCCGCGCAGCAGGACCGCCGCGTTGTCACCGGCCTCGGCTGTCGGCAGCGATTTGCCGAACGTCTCGAGCCCGGTGGCGACCGTGCTGATGGTCTCGCCGAGACCGACGACCTCGACCTGGTCGCCGATGCGCAGGATGCCGCGCTCGACCTTGCCCGTGACGACCGTGCCGCGGCCGCTGATGGTGAGGACGTTCTCGATGGGCATCAGGAACGGCTCGCCGAGTTCGCGGGGCGGGATCGGGACGTACGCGTCGACCGCGTTGAGCAGGTCCACGACGGACTGAACCCAGCGCGGGTCGCCCTCGAGGGCCTTGAGCGCGCTGACGCGGACGACCGGCACCTCGTCGCCGGGGAAGCCGTAGTCGCTCAGCAGCTCGCGGACCTCGAGCTCGACCAGGTCGAGCAGCTCCTCGTCCTCGACGGCGTCGCTCTTGTTGAGCGCCACCACGAGGTACGGCACGCCGACCCGCTTCGCAAGCAGCACGTGCTCGCGGGTCTGCGGCATGGCGCCGTCCTGGGCGGAGACGACGAGGATCGCGCCGTCCACCTGCGCCGCACCCGTGATCATGTTCTTCACGTAGTCGGCGTGCCCGGGCATGTCGACGTGGGCGTAGTGGCGGGCGGGCGTCTCGTACTCGACGTGCGAGATGTTGATGGTGATGCCGCGGTCGTGCTCCTCCGGGGCCTTGTCGATCCCGTCGAACGCGACGTACCGGGTGGTGGCCGGGTCCCTGTCGGCGAGGACCTTGGTGATGGCGGCGGTGAGGGTCGTCTTGCCGTGGTCGACGTGACCCATCGTGCCGATGTTCAGGTGCGGCTTGGTCCGGGTGTACTGGCTCTTGGCCATGGAAATGTCCTTACTGGCGGTAAGAAACGGGAGAACCCACGCAGGGTCGAACCACCCTTCCCCTGGGTTCTTCAGAGCTGGTGGGGAAGGGTCAGATTCGGGTATCAGCGCCGCTGTTCAGCGAAGAGCACACGGGAGCCACCGCGGGGGAACCCGCGGGCAGCTGCAGACCGAGTGCGAACATGGCGATCACGGTAGGCGGTAACGCAGGAACGCGCGAGCTTATTTCACGCGTTCTGGATGTCGGCCAGCGGCGCCATGACGATGCGCGGCTTCTTGGCCGGGTCGAGCCACTTCAGCAGGTTGATCATATTGGCGCGGGACACGGACACGCAGCCGGCCGTCGAACCCGAGCCGTTGATGTGCAGGAAGATCGCCGAGCCCCGCTTCACACTGACCGGCTTGGTCGTGACGTATTCCGAGTGCGCGGAGTCCCACTTGATCGACGCGGCCACCGGGCGGTTGAAATCGATCATGGCGGCGTACTCATATTGCGTGGGGAAGGCCGCCAGGCGCTCGGACTCGCCCACCCGCCAGGTCCGGGTGCCGGAGGCCCAGGGCTGGAAGAGGTTGTACGTCTTCGCGTCCTTGTTGTCGCCGACCCAGTAGTCGCCGCTGTCGGCCTTCGTGTACTTGATCTTCGTGCCCGGGTTGGTCTTCAGCCCGAACGCCGTCGTGATGTGGAACGTGCCCATCGGCGTGGTGCCGGTGTTCTGCACCCGCTGCGACCCCCACACCCAGCCGCCGTATCCGTTGCGTGCCGCCATACCCGCGAACTTCTGAGTCCAGGACCCATCGGCATTCTTCTGGTACGCCCGGAGCGTCCCGGTCGTCGTCTTGCGCCCGGTCCCGGTGACCACCACGATCTGCTGCGCGTCGCCGACGTACTTCAACTTGGTGGGGTGGTAGGCCGGCACCGCCGCGGCCTCAGCCGTCCACGCCACTCCGAGCGCGAACACAACGGCTCCGAGAGCGAGCCCGGCCGCAAGCAGTCTCCGCATGGTCCGCGACCCTACTCGGTCGCGAACCCTTCCCGGGGCCGGGTCCAGCGCCACTCGGCCGGCTGGTTCACCCGGCGTGGCGGGGGCACCTTGACGATCTCGGCGCGTACGGGATGCTCGATCTCTTTCTTTTCCTCATCCACCGAGAAATCCTTATGTCCGCCGGTTTAGCGGCGCAACCCGCGACGCCTGAGTTGACGGCAGGCGGAGACCCCCGCGAGCCGCCGTCACCGGTGCCGTACTGCCTCGTTGCGCATGAGACTGGTGGGACCAACCTCGTCCGGTCGGTTGCATTCCTCCTGAACCGCCCGCACCGCGTGGCCATTCAGCCGATAGTTGCCACATGGGTGTCATGGCTTATCCGCTCCGGTACGCGCTGGCAGATCTGGCACTGGCACTGAGCCGGGCCGCCGAGGACGCCGGCCAGGTCCGCGCCACAGCCGCCCGGGCCGCCGCCGACATGATCGGTGACGGCGCCGGGGTGCAGCTGCTGGGCGACGATGGCCGTTACGAGCCGATCACCTATCTGCACGCCGACGACGAGCTCGCGGTGCCGTACGCGCGCCTGCTCGACCGCAGTGGCGAGCAGCCCGACGACGACTTCTCCACGGGTCTCGCCGCGAGCCGCCGTCCCGTGGTGCTCTCCGGTGACGACGGCGAGCCGGTCACCGGGCTGCCCCGGCCGCGGCACTCGGCGTACCTGGATCCGGGTGGTCATCTGCCGGTGGTGCACGCGGCGGTGCTCTGCCCGATCATCGTGGACAACACGTACATGGGCTATCTGATCCTGACCCGCTCGACGCCCGACTCGATCTACACCGAGGCCGAGGTGGAGCTGGCCCGCGACATCGCCGGCGAGTTGTCGCTCGCGGTGTCGTCCGCGCGGGCGATCGAGCGGCTGCGCGCCAGCGAGGAACGCTACCGCCGGGTCCTGGAAACCATCCCCGAGGGTGTGCTGCAACTCGACAACGAGGGCCGCGCGACCTACGCGAACGAGCCCATCGGTGTTGTTCTCGGCATGCCGCGCCACCAGCTGATCAACGTCTCGCTGCGCGGCTTCCTCGACGACCACGGCCAGGCCGAGCTGACCCGCCGCCTCGCCGAGTGCAAGGCCGGCCGGTCGACGGTCGGCGCGACGCGGCTGCTGCGCGCGGACGGCTCGCACCGCAGTGTGCGGATGAGCATGATGCCGCTGGAGGACGAGAACGGCCGCTACATGGGCGTGCTCTGCATGGTCACCGACACCACCGACCACATCGACGCCAAGGGGCTCAAGCGCCAGCTCGACCATCTCCGCCGGCTCGACAGCATGGGCCAGCTGATCGGTGGCATCTCGCACGACTTCAACAACCTGATGACCGTGGTGGCCGGTTCCGCCGACATGATCGCGACGACGACCGCCGAGGGCACGCCGCAGCACCAGATGGCGAAGGACATCCTGGATGCCGTGGGGACCGGGCGGACGCTGACGCACCAGTTGCTGGCGTTCGGGCGTACCGAGGGAAATCGGCCGGAGATCATCCCGATCCCGGACCTGCTCACCGACGTCCAGAGCCTGTTCTCCCGCACCCTGGGTGAGCGGATCGGCCTTGATCTGGCCTTCAGCCCCGACATCTGGCCGGTACGCGGTGAGCGCGGCCCGCTCGAACAGGCACTCGTCAACCTCGCGGCGAACGCGCGCGACGCCATGCTGCACGGCGGCATGCTGCGGGTCGCCGCCACCAACGAGGTCGTCGAACCGGGGCAGCTCGCCGAGAACGCGCCCGCGGGCCGGATCGTGCACATGGTCATCCAGGACACCGGCACGGGCATGACCGACGAGACCCGCCGCCGCGCCCTGGAACCGTTCTTCACCACCCGGCCCACCGCGTCCGGCCTGGGTCTCGCGACCACGGCGGGCATCGTGCAGGGCTTCGGCGGTCACATCGTGCTGGAGTCGGCGCCCCGGATGGGCACGACGGTCCACCTCTACCTGCCCGCCGCCGAGGAGCGCACCGCGCCGGCGATCGACCGCCAGACCACCCCGCAGGTGATCGGCCGGGTCCTGATCGTCGAGGACCAGCCCGAGGTCGCCAAGCTGGTGCAGCGTCTGATCGAACCGGCCGGCTACGAGATCACGGTCGCCACGGACGCGCTGACGGCGGTCACCCAGGTCGCCGCGGGTGCCCACCCGGACCTGCTGATCACCGACGTGGTCATGCCGACGATGACCGGCCCGGAGCTCGCCGGCGCGCTGCGCACCCACCACCCGGACCTGCCGGTGCTCTACATGTCCGGCTACACGGCCGCGTCGCTCGGCCCGCAGCTGCACCTGGACGCCAACAGCATGCTGGTCGAGAAGCCGTTCACCCGCTCAACGCTGCTCGCCGCGATCAGGACCCTGTGCGGCCCGCAGCCGCCCCGCGCCTGAGCAGTCCCCCGGCTCCGGCTGATAGACGACCATGAGCTGACCCGGGGCTGCGCGCACGTCGAAGGACTGCGAGATCAGGGCGAGCCGCCCCGCCTCGGGATGATCGAACTCCGTGGCGTCCTGGGTCTTGCCGTAGACGGTGTGCGACGACCAGAGCGTCTCGAAGGCTTCGCTCCGCTCACTCAGCGAGCGCACCACCTCGCTCAGCCGGGCATACCCCGGGTCGATACCGGTGGCGTGCCGCAGACCGGCCACGATCGACTCGGCGAACTTCTCCCAGTGGACGAAGAAGTGCTTGGCCGCCGGGTCGAGAAACGTCATGCGGGCCAGGTTGTCCACCGTCTCGAACGGGCAGAACAACGCCTCGGCCAGGGCGTTTGCCGCAACGAAGTCTTTCGCGGGGTTCAGGACAAAAGCCGGCACAGTGGTGTACGCGTCCAGCAGCCGCTGCAACGGCGCGCTCACCGCCTCCTTCGGCGTACGCCGTCCATCCGGCGCCGTCCCCGCCAGCCGGTACAGGTGCTCGCGGGCCGGGCCGTCCAGCCGCAGCGCGGCACTGATCGCCTCGAGGATCTGCGCTGACGGACTGTGCTCGCGGCCCTGCTCCAGCCGGGCGTAGTAGTCGCCGTTCATGCCCGCGAGCGCGGCGACCTCCTCACGGCGCAGACCTGCCACCCGGCGCGTGCCGTACGACGGCAGGCCCACGTCATCGGGCCGCAGCCTGCCACGGTGCGCGCGCAGGAACTCGCCGAGGTTGTTGCCGGTCATCACCCGAGGCTAAGGCTCTTTGCCGCGCGGAGCCTGGGTACGACGTGTCCTGGTTGCCGTCGCCGCCCGCGCACAAGCTTGCCGCATGAAGTCTTTCCTGATCACCGGTGTCAGCACCGGCCTTGGCCGCGCATTCGCCGTCGCCGCCCTGGAGGCCGGCCACACCGTCATCGGCACCGTACGCAAGGACGCCGACGCCACGGCCTTCACTGCCCTCGACCCGCACCGCGCCCACGCCCGGGTCCTCGACGTCACCGACGAGCGCGCGGTCTTCGCCGTGGTCGCCGAGGTCGAGCGGACCGTCGGCGCGGTTGACGTACTGATCGCCAACGCCGGCTACGGCCTGGAGGGCACCTTCGAGGAGACGCCGCTGGCCGCCCTGCGCGCCCAGTTCGACGTGAACGTCTTCGGCGCGGCGGCAACGGTCCAGGCCGTGCTGCCCTTCATGCGCGAACGCCGCCGCGGCCACATCCTCGCCGTCACCTCGATGGGTGGCCTGGCCAGCTTCGCGGGAGTCTCGGCCTACTGCGGCAGCAAGTACGCCCTCGAGGGCATCCTGGAAGCCGTCGGCAAGGAGGTCGCGCCCTTCGGCATCCACGTCACCGCGGTGGAACCCGGCTCGTTCCGCACCGACTGGGCCGGCCGCTCCATGACCCGGGCCCCCAGGTCGATCTCCGACTACGACACCCTCTTCGGTCCCATTCGCGACGCCCGCCACCAGGCCAGCGGCCGCCAACTGGGCGACCCGGCCCGCGCGGCAGCCGCCGTCCTCAAGGTCATCGAAGCGCCCGAGCCGCCGCGCCACCTCGTCCTCGGCTCCGACGCCCTGCGCCTGGTCCGAGCGGGCCGCGCGGCCGTCGACGCCGACCTTCTCTCGTGGGAAGAAGTGACCCTGTCGACAGATTTTCCCGGTCCGCGCTGACTTTCCTGGTCAGCGCTGGTCGAACGGGTGGGCCTGCTGGACCGTCTTGATCTCCAGCAGGGCGGCCAGGCGGGCGGTCACCGAGCGGGCCTCGAGGTGCAGCCGCGCGACGTTCATCTTCTCGTCGCCGAGCACCGCGAGCAGGGCAAGCTCACCCACCGCGTAGACCACCAGATAACCCTGGTGGTTATGGATGGTGCACTCATGGAAACCACCCTGGTTCAGGGCACTCCCACAGGTACGGCTGATGCCGTGCGCCCCCGCCGCCAGCGCGGCCAGGTCGTGCGGCTCGGTGTTGGACATCGTGTCATGAAGAATCAGCAGCCCATCAACGCCGGCGATGACACACCCCTGCACGCCGGTCACCTGATGCCGAAGCGCGGCAAGCTCCGCGCGGACGGCGTTGTACTGCTGATCGCTGGTCGTGCTCTGCACCGGTGGGTCTCTTCTCGCGCGTCTGACAATCGGGGGGTCTTACAGGCGCTTGAGCGAGCCGAGAACGCGCTCCAACACCGTCTCATCGTTAAAATACGGCTGGCCGAGCAGATCCAGCCAAGCAGCCGGCGAAGCCTTAGCCGTCACCGCAGCCGCCGGCAAATTCTCCGTCCCGGGCGACCTGCGAGGAAGAACCGGCTTCTCCGTCTCCACCAGCGAATCCTGCTCCGGATCGGACGCCTCGTCGAGCCCTGAACCAAGGTCATCTTCATACCCGCCCGCATCGGCCCCCGGTTCGTGACCTGCCGAACCGTGCGTTTCATCACCGAAATCCGGTACGTCCAGCGCCTCAAGCTCCGCGACAGCCCCCGGCTCCTCGTCAAAGTCACTGAGCTCCGCCTCAAGCTCCGGCCACTCGTCACCCGCGCCCTCAGACCCGCCTTCCGACTCAACCTCACGCCAGCCCTCAAGCCCGTCCGCAGATCCGCCCTGCGGCACGACCTCAGACCCGACCGCGGCTGCCACATCCGCCCCGGCCTCGGGTTCTACGTCCGACTCAGCCTCGGGCGCGAGGTCCGGCCCAGCCTCGGATGCTAGGTCCGGGCCGACCTTGGGTGCGAGGTCCGGCCCAGCCTCGGATGCTAGGTCCGGCTCGGATGCCGCCGCGAACTCGGCGACCGCGTCCCGGAAGATCTCCGGTTCGCCTTCCAGAGCCGCTGAGAAGACCGGCAACGCCTCCACGTCCGCTACCGGCATCCCGTGGTCAGCCTCAGACCCGGCCGACGACCCCTGCGCGACCAGAGCCTCGAGCCCCGCGAACAACTCAGGCTCGGCCGGCACTTCAGCTTCCGCGGAACGTTCCGGCTGGACCGGCAAAACCGGCTCGGGCGCAGCCTCGCGCCCGGTGACGACCGCGTTGTCCGCGTCCACGTCCGGTGATGCATCCTGCATCATCTGCACTTCCGGAACAGCTGCCGTTTCGTCGGCGCCACCTCCCGGAGGCCCGTCATCCACCGTGGGCGTTTCCACCGCAGGCGTTTCCGACGCGGCGTCCGCCCCTGTCTCCGTGTACGAGACATCCGACGCAGGCGTCTCCTCCACCGAAGTCGCGCCGTCCACCGCAGACGTCTCCTCCGCCGCAGGCGCAACTTGCGCCGCAAACGCAGAGCCCACCGCAGGCGCAACTTCCACCGCAGGCGCGGAGCCCACCGCAGAGGTCTCCCCCACCGCCGGTCCACCGACCACCGTAAGCGCGTCACCCACCGCCGGCGGCTCCCCCACGGCAGGTGCCGGGGTTGCCTCGGTTGCGTAGGCCGCGGTGAGGCGGCGGAAGTCGTGGCGGGCCATGGCCAGGTTGGCGCCCGCTCGGCGCAGCATCAGGTGGGCGACGCGGTCCTGGCCGTGGGGGGTGGGGATGAGGCGGAGGACGTGGAAGGCCTGGGCGCTGGTGACCAGGACGTCGTCGAGGGTGTCGGTGAGGATGTTGACGGTGCTGAGGCGGACCAGGTCGGCCGCGGCTCGGCCGACCTGGGAGGCGGCCTGGGCTTCCCGGTCGGTGGGGGATCGGCCCCACCAGGTCAGGGCCGGCTCGTCTGCGGTGATGAGGGCTACCGCGTACGCGCCGGGTATTCGCAGTGCTTCGTCCAAGCTCATGTGAAGCCTCCTGCGGGTCAGCTGGCGAAGCCGGCTTCCAGCTGCTTCATCACGATTCTGGCCTGGGCGAAGACCATGCCCACCTTGGTGTCGCGACGGCACACGATCACGGCGACGAAGTCCTGGTTGGCCTGGCTGCGCAGGAAGAGGTGGACGAGGTTGTCGCTGTTGACCACGATCTCCTGGAAGTAGTGCCGGACGGTTTCGACACCGCGCCGGGCCTTGAAGATCTCCTCGATCATGGTCACGTTGCGGCCCTGGAAGAGGTCGAACGTGGCCGCGGCGAGCAGGTCGAGCAGCTCGCTCGGGTAGTTGTCGAGGGTGTCGACGGCGAGCATCATGCCGGTCGACATGTCGACGAGGCCCGCGGCTACGCAGTCTGGTACGAGCGCCCGGAAATCCGCCACCGCGTTGGTGACGGTTTCCGACATGCTCCGGGTGGCGGCCGTCATACCTCGAGGTCTGATTCGATCTTGCGCAGCTGGTGCCGGGCCAGCCCAAGGTTGGCGCGGCTCTTGTTGAGCGCCAGGTAGAGGAAGAACGCGTCGCCGCTGCGGGTGGACTTCAGCAGTCGGATCAGGTGGTACTGGGTGTCCAGCGTGATGAGGATGTCCTCGATCGAGTCGGACAGGCCGAGCATCTCCAGGGTGCGCACCTTGGCGCGGACCACGTCGGTGTTACCCGCCGCGGCAACGTTCATGTCCATGGTCGCCCCGCCGCCCAGGACGCCCAGCGTGAGTCCGCTGGTGTAGTCGACCAGTGCGACGCCGATGGCGCCATCGATGGCCATCGCTTCCTTGAGGGACGTCTCGATGTTTGCCACGTGTCCTCCGATGTGTTCATGGCCTCGCTCCGCGCGCTGTGACCTGCGGTGATCGGAACGAAGCAATTTCGGATCTTGCGACGGCCAGCGTCGCACAGGTCTGCACGGATTAGCACAGCGCTGCCCGCATACCCCGGGAGATCAACCTGAACATAGGTTAATCGGTCCCCCGACCGGGGGATGGACAAACGGCACATGCCCAGGGATCGAATCGACGCAGGTGGAAGGCCCTTTATGCCGCCACAACAAGCACTGTGTGCCATCGAATACACACCTGCGAAGGTCGCCCGTCCCCGGCAGATCGAAGTTCGGCGGGCCTGCTACGCCCCGCGCGATCCCCCGTTCAACGATCTCCCGGGCGCCGGTCGAGGCGGTCACAACCCGTCCCGGCGTACACCGAATGTAATCATCATTAAGCCCGGGTTGTCAACGCAGCGTGCGCACAAACAAAGGCGTCAAATGTCCGTTGAACAGGCACTCTGCCGGTAGTTACCGACGGCGATCGTGCCGTATCAACAACCCAGAGTGACAGTCAGAAGATGAAGGATTGTCACTTAGCGTCAGGTGAAGAGCGCGCTGACCGACTCGCCGTTGTGGATACGCCGCATGGCTTCGGCCAGCGCGGGCGCCACCGAGATCACGGTCAGCTTGTCGGAGCGGGTCGACTGCGGGATCGGCACGGTATTCGTGCAGACGATCTCCTCCACGTCCTTCTCCGCCGACAACCGCTGCACGGCCTGCGAGGCGAACAGCCCGTGCGTGCACGCCACCCGGATGCTGCGTACGTTGCGCTCCCGCAGCCGGCCGAGCAGTTCGAAGACGGTGCTGCCCTTGGCGATCTCGTCGTCGAGGATGATCACGTCGCGATCGGCCACCTCGCCGATCACCGAGCTGATCACGACCTTGTCGTCGGCGAAGCGCTGCTTGGCGCCGGCCGCGACCTCGATGTCGAGCATCCGGGCGAAGGCGGCCGCCTCCTTGGCGTTGCCCAGGTCCGGGGAGACCACGACGGTGTTGCTCAGGTCGTAGCCGCGGAAGTGGTGCGCGAGCTCCCGCAGTGCGTGCAGGTGGTCGACGGGGACGCTGAAGAAGCCGTGGACCTGCGGGGAGTGCAGCGTCATGGCGAGGATGCGGTGCGCGCCGGCGGTCTGGAGCAGGTCGGCGACCAACCGGCCTCCGATGGAGATCCGCGGGGCATCCTTCTTGTCACTCCGCGCGTAGGCATAGTGCGGCAGCACCACCGTGATCCGTCCCGCCGACGCCCCGCGCGCCGCGTCGAGCATGAAGAGCAGCTCGACGAGGTTCTCCTGGACCGGGGGCACCAGGGGCTGGATCAGGAAGACGTCCCGCTCCCGGCAGTTGCCCTGGAGCTGGACCTCTATGCAGTCGTTGGCGAACCGGGACGTCTTGGTCGGCAGCAGCGGCACGCCGAGGTGCTCGCAGATCTCCGCCGCCAGCTCGGGATGGGCACTGCCGGTGAAGACTGCGATGTCACGCACGGGCTCACCCTAGACAATTAGCGGACGTCACTTATGGGCGCCCTCGTCCTAATCGACCTTGGGCTCCCGTTCGTCGACGCTAGCGGCTACGTTGTGCGTCATGAACGGTCTTGCGGTGGCCTGCCGGCGCGTCGTGCACATCTATCGCGCGGAGGCCGGTGACGTGGTCGCGCTGGCGGGCGTGGACCTCTCCATCGCTCCCGGGGAGACGCTCGCGCTGGTCGGGCCGTCCGGGTCCGGCAAGTCGACGCTGATCTCGCTGCTCGCCGGGATGATGCGCCCCTCGGCGGGCCGGATCAACATCGGCACGTACGACATGGGCAAGCTCTCCGACGCCGAGGTGTCCCGGCTGCGGGGCACCGAGATCGGCGTGGTGCTGCAGGGCGCGGCCCGCAACCTGTTGCCGTACGCATCCCTGCATCGCAACATCTGGCTCGCGCAGCGCCGCGCCGCACACACCCGGGGCATCAAGCTGGACGACCCGGACCGCATCCTCGACCTGGTCGGGTTGCCCGGCATGGGCCGGTCCCGGCTGGCCGAGCTGACCCCGGGCGGCCGGCA
This sequence comes from Winogradskya humida, assembly GCF_016862215.1. Taxonomy (GTDB): domain Bacteria; phylum Actinomycetota; class Actinomycetes; order Mycobacteriales; family Micromonosporaceae; genus Actinoplanes; species Actinoplanes humidus. Next base: position 18,022 of record NZ_BOMN01000041.1, on the reverse strand, counting down.
GCGCGCCGCGCTGGCCGTGGGTATCGCCGCGGGCCCGGGGCTGCTGCTGGTCGACGAGCCGACGAGCCGGTTGGACACGGCCGGGCGGGACGAGGTGCTCGAGGCCCTGGAGACGGTGAACCAGGAGCGGCAGACCACGATCGTGGTGGTCACCCATGACAACGAGGTGGGTTCCCGGCTGGGCCGCGCGGTGACGATCCGCGACGGCCGGGTCGGCGCCGAGGGCCGCGACGGTCAGGACTTCGCCGTGGTCGCCGGGGACGGCACCGTGCAGCTGCCGCCCGAGGTGCTGGGCAGCTTCCCGCCGGGCACCCTCTTCACGGTCGACCACGAGAACGGCACGGTCACGCTGGTGCCGGGAGGCACCGAAACAGCAGCGTAGAAGAAGGCGGGGCGGCCCGGCGCCACCCCGCCTCCCGTTCAGGGGATCAGTAGACGCTGATCTCCGTGAGTGACGGCGTGTAGATCTCCGTCGCGATCTGGCTGGTCAGGGCGACCCGCAGCCTGCTGGTGGTGACGCTGCCGAAGCCGGTGACGGTCAGGTCGTGCCCGATGCCGTTGGTCTGATCGGCGAACGTGACCCAGGTGCCGGTGGCCGCGTCCCAGCGCTGCAGCGAGAACGTCCGCACCCGCGGGTTGGTGCCCGAGTCGGTGTATTCGTCGAGGTAGACCTCGCTGAACGCGGTGTCCGCGCCGAAATCGATGTCGAGCGTGATCGGGTAGGTCGCGTCGTCGGCGGCTGCCCACCGGGTGCTCAGGCTGCCGTCGGTCAGGTTCACCGCGCCGAGCGTTCCGTTGGCGCCCGGGTGGGTGGAGCTGGCGGTGACCGGCTTGCCCAGGGCGAGGGAGACCCGGTCGGGGCCCTCGTTCTCGATCGGGTCGGTGTCGACCGGGTTCGGGACGCGCGGGCCGCGACGAGCCTCGACGGCGCCGATGTCCGGGGCGTCGCCGTAGTAGAGCTGGGTGCCGAGGATGTCCGCGGTGCCGAGGTGCGGGTTGTAGCGGCCGGCGTCGATCAGCGGCGAGCTCTTGCGCAGCGCGAACTGAGCCGCGGCCTTCTTGACGTCACCGGTGCTGTAAGTGGCGGGGTTGCCGACGAATTCAGGGTCGGCGCGCAGGCCGTCGGGGTCGGCCGGTTCCTGGGTGGAGTGGACGCCGCCGGCCTCGTAGTAGTCGTTGTTCGAGAACACCGCCTGACGTAGTGCACCGGTCTTGCGGTACCAGGTGGTCGGCGTGGTCTGCGACGTGTTGTAGAAGATGTTGTTCAGGAAGTAGACGCGGCTCAGGAACGTCTCGTCGTGCACCTGGGCGAGGTCCCCGCCGTCGTAGACGAACGTGTTGTTGACGAAGTACGTCGGCGAGTAGTTCGTCGACAGCATGTTCTTCACGAGTACGCCGTTGTCGTTGACGCTCAGGTTGTAGCGAGCGACCGAGTTGGAGCTGTTGCCCATGTAGGCCATCCAGCCCGCGGCGTTGTCGTGCGAGTAGTTGTACTGGTAGGTGACGTTGAAGTTCGTGTACTCGAGATCCCAGGGCGTGCCGTCGTACTCGTTGTCGGGGCCGCCGTACACCTCGTTGTACTGCATCACCGAGTCGGCGCCGGCCCAGAGGTAGAGCCCGCAGGACACCGCGTCGTAGCGCGCGAGGAAGCCGTTGACCTCGTTGTACTCGACCGTCATGTTCTTGGTGTCGGCGAGCTGGAACGCACCCTGGCCGATGCTCTCGGCGTAGTTGTGGCCGATGTAGACATCACGGCTGTAGAGATCACGGGTACGCACCCAGAGCTGCTCCCAGCCCTCATGGAACTTGCCCGCCTCGTCGTACTGCCCGGCGTCCGCGCCGTCCGCGGCGAACCAGTTGAACGCGAACTGCACCGCGTGCAGCTCCACGTTGACGAACGTGTTGTCCTCGATCCGGACGTCCTTGAAGTAGTAGCCGCCGGTCGCGTACTCCTTGTAGGACTTGCTCCCGAAGACCTGGAAGTTGACGGCACCGTAGTGGATCTTCTGCCAGCTGCTCGGGCCGTCGGTGTTGTGCACGTAGATGTCGTGGATCCGGAAGTGGTCCATGACGGTGTCCGCGCCTGCCGCCAGCTTGTCCGCATTGATCGACACCATGATGCCATCACGAACGTACGTGCCGGTGGTGATGTCCGTGGCGAAGTCGTCGTCGTTCGAGAGCTCGATGTTGTTGATGTCGAAGCCCTGCTGGTTGCGCAGCACGATCGCACCGGTCAGCCCGACGGTCTCGGGGTTCTTCGTGCCGTCGGCGTTGAACGGGCTGGGCACGTTGCCGTTCGTCGCGATGTACGGCCGCCCCCGTTTGACGTCCCCGTACGCCGAGATCGTGATCGGCTGCCGCGTGGTGCCGGAGCCCTTTGGCCACAGCTGCTCGTTGTTCCACTGCGATCCGGCCTTGAGCAGAATCCGGTCACCGGGCTTGAACGTCGTCGCGCTCGCCTTGCCCAGCGTCTTCCAGGCGGCCTTCGGCGAGTTCCCGGCAGCTCTGTCGTTACCGAGCGCGGAGTCGATGTAGAAGTCCCGGCCGCCCGTCACGTTCTTGGAGTTCCCCGGCCACTGCTTCTTGGCAGGGGCGGCAGAAGCGGACGCCGGCAATGCGGGGGCGAGCAACACGGCGAGCAACACGGCCAGAGCCGTCCCGACAGGTTTTCTCACTGCACATCCTCTGGGTTGATGTCGACCTCGATGTGGCTGTTCTGCACCCGGTTCTGGATGTACCGGTCGAACTTCTCCTCGACGAGCGCCGCCCTGATCCGCTGGGAGTAGGTGGCGAACGCCGCACTCTCGTCGACGGTGGTGCCGTCGAGCTCGTAGTACGTGGTCTGCCCGGTGCCGGGAACCGGGGAGGAGATCTGACCCGGGGCGAGCTTCGTGAGCACCGCCATCAGGTCCTGGTCGTGCGTACTCAGCCCGGTCGTCGCAGCGGCGCCGCCGTACGTCTCTTTGCTGAGCTTGGAGCCGGGAATCCGCACGTCCGCCAGCCGTCCACTGATCGCGGTAGTGGCCGAGCCGGGAACGACAAGTTTTGTGTACGCGTACGTGGTGGCGTTTGCGCTCCAGTCCGCCTTCGACGCCTCGAACTTCTGCCGCACCTCGGCATCGGTGATCAGGAGCGGGCCGTCGCCGAGCTTCTTCTCGAGCCCGGTCCGCAATTCGGCGAGCCGGTGCGTGTAGTACTCCTCGGGCGAGAAGTCCGTGACGCCGTAGACGGTTTCGCCCTTGGCGATCGCGTCGGCGCGGCGCTTGTTCTCCCGCTCCACCTCGTCGAGGAAATCGTCGTAATCGACGGAATCGGTGAGCCCCTGCTCCTGCGCGAGCACAAAGATCGTCTTGTCGGTCCAGACGTCGGCGAGGGTCCGGTCGTTGTCCCGATGAAAGACCAGCTCGTCCCGCGTGACGTCGTGCCCGTCGATCGAACCGACGACGTCACTGCGGTGCGCGAGGACAGCGCCGGTGACGACGAGCGCGGTTATGACCAGCGCCAGACCGGCCAGGATCTTCTTCATCGCGCCGCCCGGACTGCCGCGACCCGATCGATGACGGGTTCGCCCCGCGACGCGGTTATCTCGATCCGGACGGCGTCGACCTCGACCGGTTCGAAGAGCAGAATCCGTTGGTAGCCAACCGCATTCGCCTCGGCCAGCGTCGTCCATTCCCCGTCACGGCGCCCCCGGACCACGACGTGCTCGATGAGTTGACCGTGAGCGATGTCCTCGCGTACGACAACTGCTTCGATGGTTTCGGGGTCGGTGAGCTCGAGCGGGATCTGGCGGGAGTGAAAATCGGTGATCAACTCCCCCAGCGACGAGAGAACGGCCAGGTCGGGTGGGGAGATCAGGCCGTCGCGGGCGGGTGGGACGTTGAGCAGGAACGTGGAGTTGCCGCCGACCGAGCGGAGGTAGATGGCGAACAACTCGTCGGCGCTGCGAACGCGCACGTCCTCAAGTGGGTGGTGGAACCAGCCGGGGCGGATCGACGTGTTGACCTCAGCCGGGTACCAGACGAGATCGTCGTGCCCGGTGAGCGCCGCGCGGCTGCCGAGGTCGCGGTCGTCGCTGCGGACCCGGGTGGCGAACGTCCCGTCGTCGGCCTGCTGCGAGAGCGAGGCGATCCGTTCGGCGTCCTGCAGCGACCGCGGGACCACGCTCCACTCGTCGGGGCGGGTCTCACCGGCCTCGTTGCCGCACCAGCGCACGTCCGGCCCGCAGACGCTGATCACCGCGCCGGGTTGCAGCTCCCGCACCACGGCGTAGTAGCGGTCCCAGTCGTAGACCTGACGTCTGCCGTTGGGACCCTCGCCGTTCGCGCCGTCGAGCCACACCGTGAACACCGGTCCGTAGCGGGTGAGCAGTTCGGTGAGCTGGGCGACGTAGAAGTCGTCGTAGCCGGCCCCCGAACCGTAGGAGGCTTCGGTGCGGTCCCAGGGTGACAGGTAGATCCCGAACTTGAGCCCTTGCCTGCGGGCGGCCTCGGCGACCTCCGCGACGATGTCTTTCCGGTACGGCGAGGACGCGACCGTGTAGGAGGTGGCATCGCTGGGCCACAGGCAGAATCCGTCGTGATGCTTGGCCGTGAGGATGACGCCGGTCATGCCCGCGCTCTTCAATGCGGTCACCCACTGGTCGGCGTCGAGCGACGACGGATCGAACAAGGCCGGGTCGTCGTGGCCCTCGCCCCACTCGCGGTCCGTCATCGTGTTCATGCCGAAGTGGATGAAGCCGTAGAACTCCATCCGCTGCCAGCTGAGCTGCCGGGCGCTCGGACGGATCGTCGCAGCCTTCATCGGTGCCTCCGGTTGTACGCGGCGAGCACGGCGAGCAGCACCAGCAGCGCGCCGAGCATGGTGAGCAGGTTCGGCCACCCGACCGTGGTCCGCGCGATCACGACGACGGCGACGCAGGCGGCCGCCACCAGTGCGCGTACGAGGATCAGCACGAGGTTCATCCCTTCACCCCGCCCGCGGCCATGCCCTCGATGAGCCGGCGCTGGATGAGCGCATAGAGGATGAGGACCGGGACGATGACTATGACCATTCCGGCGTAGAGCCGCCCGTAATCGGCCGCGGCCTTCTGCGCCGTCATGAGGTTGAGCAGGCCGACCTGCAACGTCTTGCCGTCACCGGGCAGCAGCGTCAACGCGATGATGAAGTCGTTCCAGTACGCCAGGAAGTTGAACAGGATCACCGTCGTCACCGCCGGCCGGGCCATCGGCAGCATGATCCGGGTCATCACGAGGAACCGGGACGCGCCGTCCAGCGACGCCGCCTCCTCGTAGTCGACCGGGATCGACCGGAAGTACGCGGTCAGCAGGTAGATGCTGAACGGGATCGACGTGGCCGCGTACACCAGGGAAAGCACTGCTGGGTTGTCGATGAAGAACCCGCCGGGCAGGACGTCCGCGAGCGAGCGGTCCCAGCCGACCAACATCAGGAAGATCGGGACGACGATGTAGTTGACGTTCACGAACAGGCCGGCGAGCAGCAGCACCTCGACGAATCCGCGGCCCCGGAATTCGTACCGGGCGATGACGTACGCCGCGGGGATCGACACGGCAAGGACGAACACCAGCCCGAGCACGGTCACGAGCACCGAGGTCAGGAAGTACTGACCCATGTGCGCGGTGACGAACGCGTCGACGTAGTTCTGGATCCGCAGGCCGTCCGGCAGCGTCCACGGGCTGTCGTAGAACTCGCCCTTCGCCTTGAACGACGCCAGCAGCACCCATGCCACGGGCACGGCGATGGCGAGCGCGATCGCCGCGACGAGCACGTAGGTCAGCGTGCGGCCGAGCCTGGTGATGGTCATGGTGCGTCCTTCTAGAACTGGAGGGGCTCACGCTTCGTCGCCCGGCTCACCAGCAGCGAGACGAGGAACGAGAAAGCGAAGATGACGACGCCGATGGCCATGCCGTAGCCGTACGACGAGTTCGTGTACGCCTGCTTGTACATGTAACTGAGCAGGACCTCCGAGGCGCCGTCCGGGCCGCCACCGGTCATCGCGCGGACCAGGACGAAGCTGAGGTTGACGGCGCTCATCACGAAGAACGTCAGCGTCGTGCGCAGGTGCTGCCAGATCAGCGGCAGGGTGATCGAGAAGAACTGCTTCCCGGCGGACGCGCCGTCGAGCGAGGAGGCCTCGTACAGCTCCTCGGGGATGCTCGACATGCTCGACATGTAGAGGACCATGTAGTAGCCGAGCGACTGCCAGACCATGGCGATCGCCACGGAGTAGAGCACGATCCGCTGGTCGCCGAGCCACACCTGCTGCAGCCCGTCCAGCGACAGCACCCGCAGAGCGCCGTTGAGCAGACCGTTCTCCTGGTCGTACACCGCGGAGAAGATGGCCGCGATGACGACGACGGAGAGCACGTTCGGCACGTACAGAACAAAGCGGTAGAGGTTGCGCCCGCTCAGTTTCTGCCGGGTCATGATCGCGGCGAGGAACAGGCCCATGCCCATCGTCACCACGGTCACGACCACCAGCAGCGCGACCGTGTTCTGGAACGCGCGGACGAACTGGTCGTCGTCGAGCAGCCGGCGGAAGTTGTCCAGCCCGACGAAGCGCATGTCCGGGGAGAAGCCGCTCCACGTATAGAGCGACATCCGGAACACGTTCACCGTCGGCACGATCATGAAGACCGCGAAGAGCACGAGTGCGGGCGCCAAGCAGGCAAGCACGAAGCCGCCGTTGCCGCGCTTGCGCCGCTTGGCCGCCGCTGTCAATTTCCGGCCTGGCGCAGCTTCTCGCTGGCCTCGTCGAGCGCGGTCTGCCACTGCGCCTCGGTCTTGTCACCGCTGATGACGCTGTTCGCGGTGTCGAAGAGCGTGCCCTTGATGTCGACGCCCTCGACGGGCGCGGTGCTGGCGAAACCGCCGACCAGCGCGGAGACCGCCGGGTCCTCGTACACCTTGTAGAAGTCGGCGTTCTCGCCGGTCAGCTTCGCGGCGATGCCCGCGATCGGCTGGATCGCGTTCGACTTGGCGAAGATCGCCGCGGCCTCGTCGGAGTAGAGGTACGCGATGAAGTCCTTCGCCGCGTCCTTGTGCCCGGCCGAGCTGGGGATCCACACCGACTCGACGGACGTGGTGATGTACCGCTTGCCACCCGCCGTGACCGCCGGCAACGGTGTCAGGCCCCACTGGAAGCCGGCGGCGCGGGGCGCGTCCTTCATCTCGCCGACGATCCAGGTGCCGTTCGGCATGAACAGTGCCTTGTTCTCGAGGATCGACTGCTGATTCTTGGTGAAGTCCTGCTCGTTGGCGTACCCGACGGTGGTCGGCGCGGCGTAACCCAGCAGCTTCGTGGTGATGTCGAGGACCTGCTTGGCCTGCGGGGTCTGCCACACGCCCTGCTTGTAGGTCATGACATCGGTGTAGAACTGCTCGCCGCCGACATCCGCGAGCAGCGCGAAGAAGTAGGAGTCGAGATAGCCCGCGGTCGGGTACGTGAACAGCGGCAGCCCCTGCGCCTTGGCCTGCTCACCGAGCGCGAACATCTCGTCCCAGGTCGCCGGGACCTTGAAGCCCTTCGACGCGAAGAGTCCCTTGTTGTAGAAGAGCCCGGTCGGCGAGTAGTACATCGGCATCAGGTACGTGTCACCGCCGCCGTACGGGTTGGTGTTGAGGTTGCCGACGATGCCCTCGGTGAGCTTGTCGCCGACGGTCTTCTCCTCGCCGGGCACCTTGGTGGACAGCAGCGGCGTGAGGTTCTCCAGCGCCTTGTCCTTGACCAGGGTCTCGGTCAGCGCGGCCTTGCGGCCCTGGCCGAGCACGACGACGTCGGGGAACTTCCCGGCCTTCATGTTCGGCGAGATCTCGTCCTCGATGCTCTTCGAGATCTGCAGCTGCACGTCGACGCCGGGATTCTTCGCCTTGTACGCGTCGATGACCTGCGTGTACATGTCGCGGCCGTAGCCACCTTCGAGCGCGGCGACCTTGAGGGTGGTCTTGCCGGAGTCCGGGCCGCCCCCGCCGCCCGAGCATCCGGCGACGAGCCCGAGCGCCGTGACCGCGGCACCCACCAGGACGAGTCTTCTACGCATCTGTCTATGTCCTTCCGGGGACAGGAGCCCACACCGATAGGCGTTGAGGGGTCCGGTCGCGCCGGACGATGTTACGGTGGCATCGATAACATGATCACGCAAGAGGTGTTACGAAAATTGAACATCGGCTGATCAGTGCGAGCGCGGCGCGGCGGTCGATGCGCGTACTGACAGTGACGCCGGCACCACGGAGGCGTTGGCTCCGTCGGGGTCCAGCAGCAACTCGACCGCGGCCTGCCCGGAACGGTAGAAATCCTGCCGCACGGTGGTCAGCGGCGGCGAACAGTACGCGGCCAGCGCGATGTCGTCGACGCTGACGATGGAGACATCCTCGGGCACCGAGCGGCCCCGCTCCCGCAGCGCGCGAATGATCCCGAAGGCCATCTCGTCGCTGGCCGCGAACACCGCCGTGACGTCCGGGATCATCGCGATGATCTGCCCCTGGCGGTACCCGGAATCCGGCGACCAGTCGCCCTCCAGCGCCGGTGGCGCGTCGATCCCCGCCGCGGCCAGGCACTCCTGCCAGCCCTGCAGCCGTTGCCGCGCCTCGATCCACTCGTCCGGGCCGGAGACGTGCCACACCTGCCGGTGGCCCAGGTCGAGCAGGTGCTGCGTGGCCAGGCGGCCCGCTTCCAGCTGGTCTATTCCCAGCACCCGGGCCCCGGCCGTACGCGAGCCGTCCAGCGTCACCGTCGGGATGTCCCGGGTGATGTCCTCCATCTTCTGCGTGACCGAGATGAGCGGGACGGCGATGATGATGCCGTCCACGCCCTGGTCTGCGAGCTTGGACAGGGCACGTTCCATCAGCCCGGTGTCGAGCCCGGCGATGGTCGCGATGTTGACCGCGTACCCGGCGTGCCCCGCCGCAGCCTCGACGCCGGCGGTCACCGCGGAGCGCGAGTAGTAGCCGCCGGACTGGAGCAGGACCAGCCCGATCGTGAAGCTGCGCCCGGAGGAGAGCACCCGGGCCGCGTTGTTGAGCCGGTATCCGAGCTGTTCCACGGCGTCGAGCACGCGCCGCCTGGTCTCCGGGTTGACGTTGGGGGAATCCCGCAGCGTCCGGGACACGGTCTGGGCCGACACCCCGGCGGTGCGTGCCACGTCAGCCATGCTCGGCTGCCTGACGGATCGCGCGACGGCCTCGGTCATAACGCTCCTTCGAACCTCTTTGAAGGGCAGAGCATACTGCCGTTGTTACACATGGCATCGATAACATAGGCTCGCGCCGTGATCGAACCACCCGCCCTCTCCTGGAACGAACGCCGGCTCTACCGCCACGGCGTGCCGCACCAGATCCTGTCCGGGGCCCTGCACTACTTCCGCGTCCATCCCCGGCTGTGGCGCGACCGGCTTCAGCGCCTGGGCGACCTCGGGCTCAACACGGTCGACACGTACGTGCCGTGGAACTTTCACCAGCCCCGCGAGGGCACCACCCCGCGCTTCGACGGCTGGCACGACCTCGAGGAGTTCATCCGCACCGCCGGGGACGAGGGCCTCGACGTGATCGTGCGGCCCGGGCCGTACATCTGCGCGGAATGGTCCAACGGCGGCCTGCCCAGCTGGCTCACCGGCCGTGACGTGGCGTTGCGCAGTTCAGACCCGGCGTTCACGGGCGCGGTCGCCCCCTGGTTCGACGACCTCATCCCCCGCATCGCCGGCTTGCAGGCCGCCGCCGGTGGGCCGGTCGTCGCGGTCCAGGTGGAGAACGAGTTCGGCAGCTACGGCGACGACCAGGCCTACGTACGCTGGAACCACACCGCCCTCGTCGAACGCGGCATCACCGAACTGCTCTTCACCGCGGACGGCCCCACCGACCTGATGCTCGACGGCGGCACGCTGCCCGGCACCCTCACCGCCGCGACCCTCGGCTCCAAGCCCGGCCCGGCCCGCGAACTGCTCGCCGGCCGCCGCCCGGACGAGCCGTTCGTCGTGGCCGAGTTCTGGAACGGCTGGTTCGACCACTGGGGCGAGAAACACCACGTCCGCGGTGTCGACAGCGCCGTCCGCACCCTCAGCGGCATCATCGAGGACGGCGGCAGCGTCAGCATCTACATGGCCCACGGCGGCACCAACTTCGGCCTCTGGGCGGGCGCCAACGACCAGGACGGCCGCCTGCAACCCACGGTCACCAGCTACGACTCCGACGCCCCGATCGCCGAGGACGGCTCCCTCACCCCGAAGTTCCACGCCATGCGCGCGGTCCTGGGCGCGACGGGCCCGCTGCGGGTATCGGCGCGCCTTCCGGTCCTGCCCGCCGCGCGGCTGCCGCTCGAACACCGCTCCGACCTGCTGGCCGGCCTGCGCGCCGTACCCGCGCCGACCACGAGTGGACCACGCCCGGCCAGCTTCGAACGGCTGGGGCTGGACGCGGGGATCGCGCTGCTCCGGGCGTACCCGAGAATTCCGACGGGTGACCACCAACTGACCGTGACGGACGTGCGGGACCGGGCTCTGGTCTTTGCCGACGACACGTTGCTGGGCACGGTCACCCCCACAAATCCCAGCCTGCGGGTACGCGGAAACGGCGCCATCGTCCGTCTTGAACTGCTCGTGGAGAACCTGGGCCGGGTCAACTACGGTCCGGCCCTCGGCGGCCACAAGGGAGTCCTCGGGCCGGTCCTGATCGACCGCCGCACAGTCCAGGGCTGGGAGTGCACGCCGGTCGCCCTGCAGGAGTGGTCTTCGGAGTCTCTGCGGAGCGCCCTTTCCGCAAGCCCGCCGACCACCGGCACGGGCTTCGCGGTCGCCACCTTCTCCGTCGATGAGCCGGCGGACACATTCCTCGCCCTGCCCGGCTCGGGACGCGGCCTGCTCTGGGTCAACGGCTTCCTGCTCGGCCGCTACTGGGACATCGGCCCGCAGCTCACCCTCTACTGCCCCGGCCCGCTGCTCCACCCCGGCTCCAACACGGTCACCATCCTGGAGCTGGAGAAACTCGGCGGCGTGCTGGAGCTGTGCGCCGAGCCCTCCCTCGGCCCGCCCGAGGAGTACATAGAGGAATTCGACTGAGCCCGGGTTCAGCCTGGGAGTTGATCACGGCAGGCAGGGCCTGGGTGTGGCCGCGACCCGACGCTCAGCCTTCCCCGACGACCAGGATCAGGTTGCCGGCGTGATCGCTGTACTGGGTGTTGATGGTGAGGCCGGCCTCACCGAAGCGGGCGGCCACGATGCCGAGGCTGCCCGGCAACTCCTGGTCGAGCCGCAGACTGACGACGTCGTGCACGCTGACCGGCCCGATCCCCGCGGCGTGCAGGGCATCCCGGGCCCGGTCGGCGTCCTCGACCAGAAAATGCGCGACACCCGCGAAGACACCGCCGCCCTCCAGGCTGACCCCGGCCGCGCCGAGCACCCGCCCGAACTCCCCCAGCGCCCCGGGCACATCCGCCAGCACCACCTCGATATCCCTCATGCCGGAGAGGCTATGGGCGCAACCTTTCGGTCTCCGCCGAACTCGCGGTCGAGCAGCTCGGCGAAGCGGATCGGGGTGTGGTCCTCGAAGAGCGGGCCGATCAGCTGGACACCGATGGGCAGTCCCTGCGCCGAGCGGGTGACAGGCACCGCGGTCGACGGGAGACCGGGTGCCGTCGCGATACCGCCCCACGCCAGCTGGTCGAGATGGTTGTGCTCCTCGCCGTCGATCGGGATCGTGCGCATCGTCATCGGCTCGCTGTGGTCGTGAAGGAAGGCCGGGGTCGAGAACACCGGCGCGACCACGATGTCGACATCGGTGAACAGCTCGCCCCACTGGGCCCGCTGGACGGCGCGGACGGTGTCGGCCGCGACCCAGTCGCGATGGCTCAGGACAACACCCCGCGCCCGCTCGGCGGACAGCGACGTGTCGGAGGGGTCGAGGGCGGCCGCGGCCGTGAGTGCGGCCGCGTAGACCTCGGGCGGGAAACCGGCTGCGATGCCCGACTGGAGCAGGCGCATGTAGGAGCGGGCGCCCTCAGCCAGATCGGGCAGGTGCGGGCTGTTCCGCCGGACCGTCACCCCAGCCGCCTCCAGCCGCGTGGCCAGGTCGTCGATCGCGGCGCGCACCTCGGACGAGACCGGGACGAGCGGATGCGCGTCCAGGATCAGGACCCGGAAAGAGCCCAGATCGTCGTGCCGCGCCGGGCGCAATGCCGTCCGGTAGGCGACGCCCAGGCCGGCCTCGTCGGGATCGGCGAGCAGCCGGACCATCATCGCGAGGTCGGCCGCGCCGCGGGCCATCGGTCCGATGACGCCCAGGTCGCCACCGAGGTCGGGCAGCGGCCGGGCGCCCGGGAACGTGTGCCCACGCAACGGGAGCAGGCCGATCGAGGGCTTGTGCGCGTACACCCCGGAGAAATGCGCCGGCACCCGCAACGAGCCACCGATGTCCGACCCCATCGACAGCGCCCCGAAACCGGCGGCGAGGGCGGCAGCCGACCCCCCGGACGAGCCACCCGGCGTACGCCCGAGGTCCCACGGATTGCTCGTCACGCCGTAGATCCCGTTGTAGGACTGGAAATCACCGAGCGCCAACGGCACATTCGTCTTGCCGAGGATCACCGCCCCGGCCGCCCTGAGGCGGGCAACCACGACCGCGTCAGCAGCCGCCACGTAATCCTTGAACCGCGGAAACCCCCACGTCGTCGGCAACCCCGCAACATCGATCGAGTCCTTGATGGTCATCGGTACGCCGAGCACGGCCCCCACCGCACCCCCGGCCCGCGCCGCGTCGGCCTCCCCCGCCGCCACAAGCGCCCGATCGAAGTCACGCACGCAAACCGCATTGATGTCACCGTCGAGCCGCTCGATCCGGGCGATCGCAGCGGTAGTGAGCTCAACCGCCGACACCTCGCCACCGTCCATCGCGGCCACCAACTCGGCCGCGGTCGAGTACGCGTAGTCACTCATGCCCTACACACTGCCCCACCACCCCGAATCCTCAGAACCCATTTCCGCGCCGTCGCAACCCGACGCAGAGTGAGACCGCCGGATATCACGTCCTCGCGCAAGGGTGAATGTTGCGCCCGACCGCGCTGAGCCGAAATCGGAGGCGTGGGCGGAGTGGTTGTGGCAGGGTCGCGGGGTGCCCGTAGCCCGCGTGTCCCAGGACGTTCAGATCGCCTATGAGACGTTCGGGAATCCTCGCGACCCCGCGCTGCTGCTCGTCATGGGGTTCGGAGCGCAGATGATCGCCTGGCACGGAGACCTGTGCCGGCTGCTCGCCGACCGCGGCCGCTACGTGATCAGGTACGACAACCGCGACTGCGGGCTGTCATCGAGGTGGGACCAGTACCCGGTCGATCTGGGGGCGTTCATCGCCGCGGTCAGCAGCGGTGATTTCCCTGCAGCTCAGAAGATGATTCCCTACACGCTCTCGGACATGGCTGCCGACGGGATCAACCTGCTCATGGCGCTGGAGATCGACCAGTCACACGTTGTCGGAGCCTCGATGGGCGGCATGATCGCTCAGCGGATGGCCATCGAGCATCCGTCCCGGGTCCTCACGCTGACCTCCATGATGTCGTCGACCGGCGAGCCCGGCGTCGGGCAGTCCACACCGCAGGCCCAGCAGGTCCTGTTCGCCCCGAGACCGGCCGACCGCGACGGCTACATCGCGGCCGCCGAACGCGACCTGGTGTGGGCATCGCGCCGCTACGCGGACGTCGGGGCGCTTCGGGAGTTGGCTGCGGCCGGCTACGACCGCGCGTACTACCCGGCCGGGATCGCTCGTCAGCTCGGCGCCATGATCCTGGACGGCTCCCGCGCCGAAGATCTAGCGAAACTGCAGGTCCCGACGCTGGTCATCCATGGATTGGACGACACCCTCATCGAGCCGAGCGGCGGCGAGCGGACGGCCAAGCTCATCCCCGGTGCGCGACTCATGCTGGTTCCCGACATGGGTCATGACCGCCCCAGACATCTCTGGGATGACCTGGTTACCGCCATTACCAACCATCGGCCCGCACAGAACTGAGCCAGTCCTCGTAGCTGCGTGGCGGGCGGCCCAGTACTTCCTCGACGTCGCCGGTGACCACGGCGTTGTGGCCGGCCCGGGTCCATGCCGCACCGAGCCGCCACTCCTCCACCTCCGGTTCCCACTCCCGGACGGTCAGGCTGCGGCCCAGGACCTTGCCGATCAACGCGGCCTGGTCGGGCACGCTCAAGGCCCGCGGCCCGGTCAGAGTCAAAATCCGGTGTTCGTACGTCGAAGAGCCCAGCACCACCGCCGCAACAGCAGCCACATCCCGCGGGTCGATCACCGCGCTCCCGGCGTCACCCGTCGCGTTCGGCACCTCGTCACGCCAGTGCGCCGAGTTGGACGCGAACACCGACGGCCGCAGGATCGTCCACCGGGTCCGTTCCCGCACGAGCTGCTCAGCCGCGAGATGCACCGCGCCGAGCACCGCAGAGCCGACCCGCGCCCCCGTCCCGATCGCGGAGAGCTTGACCACGCGCAGCCCGGCCGCCGTTTCGATCATCGCTGCGTCGTGGCGTACCGAAGATGATGCCGTCACCAGGAAAACAGCGTCCACACCGCGCACTGCCGCCTGCAACGAGCCCGGATCGTCGTAGTCCGCCTCCACGATCTCCAGCCCGGCCCGCGGTTCGATCCGCGCCCGGTCCCGGGTCATCGCGCGGACATCGTGGCCGTCGGCGAGCAGCAGCGGGACAAGATGGCGGCCGATCGTGCCGGTCGCGCCGGTTACCAGAATCATGGTGATGACGGTGTCAGCGTGGGGAGCGCGGGGTCTAGGAGGAATCGGCACACGCTCTACGGTGGAGGCATGTCGACCTGGTTCAGCGGTCCCGGCGTCATCCGGCACCATGTCCGCGGCACCACCGCCATGGAGCATCCCGACCCGGGCACGCTGCTCGTCTGGCCGGCCGACGCACCGGGCCCCGTGGTGATGGGTCCCCGCACGCGCGCCCGCTACTACTCGACCCGTGCCGACGCGGTGTGCCGGTCGTTGCGCTTCCGCCCCGGGGCCGCGGCGCAGTTCCTCGGCATCCCACTCAACGATCTCACCGACCGGATCGTCCCGCTGCGATCGCACGCCCCGGTCCTGCCGCCGCAGCAATCCCCGCTGGTGCAGAAGGCGACAGCGCTGCTGGAGAACGGCATGTCCGTCCAGGACACCGCCCGGCGTCTGCACCTCAGCGAACGCCACCTGCGCAACCTGTTCACAGCGGCGCTCGGCATGCCCCCACTGCGCTACCTCAGCCTGCGCCGCGTGAACACCGTCCTCGACCATCCAGAGCTGCCGCTGCCCGAGCTGGCAACCCTGGCCGGGTACTACGACCAGTCCCACATGACCGCCGAGTTCCGCCGCCTGGTCGGCACTCCCCCCGCCGCCTTCCGCGCCGGCAACTGGCCCGCCGCCGAACCCTGCGCGTAACTAGCCGAGCTGGTCGCGGCGGCGGGTGAGGTAGGCGGTCTCGGCGGTGTTGCCTGCCAGCTCGATGGCCTTGTCGTACGCCGCCCGGGACTCCTGGCTGCGGCCCAGCCGGCGGAGCAGGTCGGCGCGAGTGGCGTGGAAGGCGTGATAGTCGGCCAGCCGGGCTGCGAGCCGGTCGACGGTGGCCAGGGCGACGTCGGGGCCGTCCAGCTCCGCGACCGCGACGGCCCGGTTGAGGGTGACGATCGGTGACGGGTCGATTCTGACGAGCTGGTCGTAGAGGGCGACGACCTGGGACCAGTCGGTGTCGCGGACGTCGCGGGCCGAGGTGTGGACGGCGTTGATCGCGGCGAGGATCTGGTAGCGGCCCGGGGCGACCCGCGCGGCCAGGCGTTCGCGGACCAGCCGGTGGCCCTCGGCGATCAGGGCCGGGTCCCAGGCGCCGCGGTCCTGCTCGGCGAGGGTGACCAGTTCGCCGCCCGGGGAGACGCGGGCGGTGCGGCGGGCCTCGGTGAGCAGCATCAGCGCGAGCAGCCCGGCCGTCTCACCGTCGTCCGGCAGCAGGGCCCGGATCAGGCGGGTGAGCCGGATCGCCTCCGCGGTGAGGTCGTGGCGTACGGGATCCGTGTCGGGCCCGGTCGCCAGGTAGCCCTCGTTGAAGATGAGGAAGAGCACCGCCAGCACGCCCGAGACGCGGCCCGGGAGATCCTCCGCGGCCGGCACCCGGTACGGGATGCGCGCCGCCTTGATCTTCGATTTCGCGCGGGTGATCCGCTGGCCCATCGCGGTCTCCTGCACCAGGAAGGCGCGGGCGATCTCGGGCATGCTCAGCCCGCCGACCATGCGCAGCGTCAACGCGATGCGGGTCTCCATGGCGAGCGCCGGGTGGCAGCACGTGAAGATCAGCCGCAGCCGGTCGTCGTCGATGGCGCCGGTGGGCTCAGGCGGGTCGTCGTGGTCGAACACCTGAGCCTCCTTGTGCTTGTCGTCGCGTTTGCTCTCCCGACGGATCCGGTCGATGGCCTTGCGGTTCGCGGTGGTGGTCAGCCAGGCACCGGGATTCGGGGGTACGCCGTCGACCGGCCACCGTTCGACGGCGACCGCGAAGGCCTCGGCGGCGGCCTCCTCGGCGACGTCGAGGTCACCGAAGCGCCTGTTCAGGGCGGCAACGACCCGCGCCCACTCCTCGCGGTGAGCACGGGTGATCGCCGCGTCTAGTGAAATGGCCGGACCTCGAGCTTGCGGTTGCAGGCCTTCGACCCCTCGGTGGCGAGCTTGAGCGCCACGTCGAGGTCGGGCGCCTCCCAGATCCAGAGGCCGGCGATGTGCTCCTTCGACTCCACGAACGGGCCGTCGGTGAACACCGCCGCGTCGTTCCGGTTGTCGATGACCGTGGCCGAGCTGGGCGCCGCGAGACCGCCGGCGAAGACCCAGTAGCCCTCTTTCTGGAGCTTCTCGTTGAACACGTCGATCGCGGCCATCTCCTCCTCGGTGCCGGAGTTGGTCCTGTCGTCGATCACAGAAATCAGATACTGCATCTCGGCTCGTCTCCTTCACCCCGGGCCGCCCCTGCCGGGCGGCCTCTCACCCCTGCAACGAACACCTCAACCCCGATCCGACACCACCCGCCCAGAATTCTCTCGAAAACTTTCCGGCCGCACGGATAGCATCGCCGGACCATGGCCGGTCTCATGCATCTCACGCCGCAGCGCAACGCCGCCCGCGTCCTCCGCTCCGGGGTGGCGGCCCGCAGCCGCGGCCGCGGCGTCTACTGCATGGCCGTGCTGCCTTCCTTCACCCTCACCCATCAGTGGGTACGCGAACTGCGCCGCTGGCACCCCGGAGTGCTGGCCGCCGTCCACATCAGGATCCCCGACAACGAGATGGTCCTGGTCGGCCGCTACAACGCGGAACCGCAACGGGTCACGGCCGCCCAAGCAGTGGCCATCATCCGCGACCTCGCCGACCCCCGCGGTTACGAGATCTTCGTCCCCCGCGCCATCAAGGCCGGCGAGGTCCGCCACGTCCGCCAAGTCCCCCAGGGCCTCGGCTGGCGTTATCAGCCGAACGCCCATGGCACCCGGCCGTGCTCCTGCTGTATCCAGCGGGGCACGCCAGCTGCCGGCCGGGATCGCCGCCGCTACCCGTACGACTCGCCGCGGCCGACAAAACCCCAGCTCATGGCGAAGCTGCAGGTCGCGGAGACCGCCGAGGAAATCATCGACGTGCTGTGGGACCTGGGCGCGCGGTCCCGGGGCGACGCCGAGGAACTGGCCTACCTGGTCGACCACCCGGACGAGGAGGTCCGCGAGGTTCTCTACGAGGTCCTCAGTTCCTACCGCGGTCAGCTCGCGCGGGATCTGCGTGTGAAGCTCAGCGAATCAATTCCAACGCACCAATAGGGACGGTGCGTCAAAGTGTGACAATGGTCGCCCTCCACCCGCCACCATTTTTCAACCTACTAAATACTCACCATCTGCCATTCACGCCCCTATGATCTATCTCAACCCAGCAATGGCACGCCCACCCCTTCCGATCATGCGACTCCCTGAGAAGAATTAAGGGATGGAATACGCGCAGCTGGAAATTTTT